>NZ_JACOII010000021.1 GCF_016306625.1 Xenorhabdus lircayensis
CAGGCGATCACCTGCCTGCACATCAGGTTTTCTGTCCAGTGTAACCGTGCGATTATTCGCCGACTGAATGCGGCCGCCAATTACGCGCCCGGCTCTGTTTTTGTGCGCCACACCGATAATTTGACCGGGCATGGGGATTTGACCCTCCAGCCCCACGCGGAATGAAACCAGAGTGTCACGTGAGTTGGTCAGGATCGCCCATTTTCCCCGGCGCTGCGCCTCACTCTGACGGGTGCAGCCAATGGCGGCAATATCGGTTTGGTTGATACCATAGCGCCGGATTAAATTATCATCCGAAACAACTTCAGCCTCATCATTGTAATGGTTGTCCGGGTTTGACCAGCTCACCATGGCAACCGTACTGCGGTTACGTTCGCCGCCGCTGCTGTAGACAAAATCACCATTAATCACGCTGGCCTGCGTGAAAATGTATCTGATGTCGTCCGGCATATCCGCCATGGCAATAAACTGGCTGGCACCCCAGTAGACCGAACCCCGGAATATCGCACCAATGTCGTTCAGCACCTTATAGGCTTCTTCGCGTGACTGGATGTAGACATCACAGATAAATCGCGGCTCCATGCCCCCTTTGCCGTCGGGAACGGGCTGATCGCAATATTGTGCCACGCGATACAACTCAATTTCATCGATTTGCGTCTTGTCGATTTTGTCACCGAGGCCACACAGATCATTCAGTAAGATGTCGTACAAAACCCACGCCGGGTTATTGCTGTGCGCCCATTTAAATGTCAGGTTCCAGATACCGCTGTACGTGCGGCTGACCGGGTCGTAATTCGTCGGCACACGAATGATGCGCCCCTTGGGTTTACATGAAATCGTGGGCACATTGCCATTGAACAATCTGGCGTCGAACTCAACGTACAGCAGCTCGGTATTCGGGTAGCGGAATTTGGCGTCAATAATTTCGGTGAACGCCATAATGTTCATCTTATCAATGATCCGTTCACTGGTGCTGTTCGGTGTTTTTCTGACAACCCGAACCGTCCAGCCTGTTCTGGCATCAGGCAGATTGATACGATATGAGCGCTCATACAGGGTTGTTGTTTTGTTGTCGATATGGGTATCAAAAATAGTCTGGTATGCTCCAGATAGCTGTCTTCCTGTAATGAATTCATTTTCTTCTGTGGGGTGATGTTGGCTTTTTTATCCCCGTCAAGGTAAGTGCGGTGCAGGTAACAGAGCTGCCCTTTTGAGTCAGTGGCGAGTGCCCATATTGCTTGCAAATGCCCCTGATGCGTGGGCTGATCGGGGCAATACCGCACATTGTCCGCAGGTAAAACATGAATACCCCGGTTCCGCAAATAGGACTCGCCCGGTGTCCCTTTCAGGCTGAGAAGATTGGGGTAACAGGCGGTGACCTTATTTCTGAAAGCGGTGATATTAGTTTCTTTTTTCACGACACTGCGCTTGTCGGACTGGATACCCAAAAAAGCATCAATCTCATCCGCCAGTGTCTTGTAATCTTTACCCTGCGTCAGGGTGAGCAATTTCCAGCCATCCCCGGCATTGCAGATACAGATAAACGTGCCGCGCCCTTCCTGGTCATCAATACGGAATTTACCTTTTCGGCTGCATATCGGGCACTTTCCTTTAAAGTGTTTTTTGCCTGTGACAGGCGGTAAACCGAGGTAATCGAAAATTTCAGGCCAGCGACCGATAACGGCCTCAGTGGTTTTTATTCTGTTCACCGTGTGTCTCCCTGTTGTGAGGGTGTGCTGAGGTTTTCACGCAGCTTGCGTACCTTCTGGCGAGTTATCTCAAGGGGCATTTCCTGTTGTTCCTGGCTGGACGGCTGTTCCGCTTTCTTGCGGGATTTCGCCCACGCAATTTGTTTATGCCTGATAAAGTTGTTCACTTCGGGCGTCAGTTCCTGCGGGGTGTCATGCAAGCCTCGAGGCAAATCGCCGAACTTTTCTTTAAAGGTATATTTGACCCACCAGTCACTCAGGAACTTCCCCTGTGTGGCGCGTTGGTTCTGGTAATACTTCAACTGGGAATAAAAGCTTTGTTTTTCGGCCTGTGTGTAAGTGCGTTCTTTCGTGCTGAGTTTCTGGATAGTGCGGCTGGTATCCACATCAATATCCTCACCCGCCAGTGGCTTGAATCCACATTTCGGGCAGACATAGACACCCGCAGGCTTCATGTAGTGACAGGACGTGCATTCTTTCGGCAATTTTTCCCGCTTCTCCTGCTCCCGGTAGCTGGATTGGGTTTTCATGCCGTCGTTCTTGCGGGGCAGTTCGTCATATTCGATGCTGTCGGGGTAGCCGAGGCGGTGAACCGAGCCGGAGTGATCAAAGATAAGACAGGCTTCTTTGCCCGGTGCTGTTCTTAATCCACGACCAAGGCACTGAACCCAGCGGATTTCTGATTTCGTGGGACGGGCGTAGATGATACAGCGGACATCACTGTCAAAACCGGCAATCAGCGTCCCCACGTTCACAATGACTTTTATAGCACCCTGTTCGAAACGGTGAATAATCACCTGACGCTTTTCGTGGGGTGTCTCTGCCGTAATAATTTCGGCATTAACCCCGGCGCGATTGAATTCAACGGTCACAAAGTTGGCATGGCTGACCGTCACGCAAAAGCAAATGGTTGACAGGTTATTGCCATTTTTCAGCCAGTTACTGACGATATCGCCCACCAGATCAGACCCACACATGATTTCGGCAATCTCAGTCTCTTTGTAATCACTGCCGTATTCGGCGTTGCCGGTATTCTTTACGCCGCTTAAATCAGGCTTCGTCGGGGCATAGAATTCGTATTTGCTCAGATCCCCGCGCTGGATAAGCTCTTTCATGGTGGTGGGCTTAATCAGCTTTTCGTAGTATTGACCGAGGAACGGCGCAAAGGGGGTGCCGGATAACCCGATCACCGGAATGTCAGTATCACGGATAATTTCCAGCATCCGTTTACGGCGTAAGTGTGCTTCGTCGATAATTAACAGGTCGATATTGTCCGGGAAGTCACGGCGGATAATCGTATCTGCTGAGGCAATTTGAATCAGGCCGTTTGGGTCATAATTCGGGTGGTCACGCCAGATATAGGCGATTTCATCTTCGGGTAAACCATACTTAACGAACTGTTTGGCGGTCTGCTCAACGAGGATCGTATACGGTACACAGAACATGACCCGCATTTCACGGGTGATATATCCCGCGGTGATAAAGGCGGCCAGTCCGGTTTTGCCTGAACCTGTCGGGCTGTACACCATAAAAGTGCGGTGCTGTTTCCAGTTCTGGCGCAACAGGCTTAAACCGCGTTCCTGTGCAAAGTTAGGGGTAAGATTCAGCATGATGTTACCCCTGTTTATTTTCTGTGGTCCCTGTGCGATACTTTGTGCAGGTAACTTTTCCTTCGTGCCTATTGCAAGAACCGATACGGAATGACTCTCCAAAGTGCTACCGTTCGGTTTCTTGCTTTCCCCTGCATATCCATTCTGATTTAACATTGAGACCCTCACTTGATTATTTTCCACTGCCAGAGTACAAGCCTTTTTACTTCCACCTATTTAGACGTCTAAACGGCTGCTGCCATCTTTTACCCCTATAGTGATCTACATTAAGATCTGAGTCCTTCCTTTGGCTGTGCCTTCCCTAACACCCCTTTCAAAGATCACCCCCAAACCCCCTAGAAAGTTTTCCCCTCTTCCCCAAAAAAAACATTTAGACGGCTAAACATCTAAACATCCAAACCCTTGATTATTGCCCTACCACTTTCGGCTGCTCTGTGTAACCCTGCGCGGCCCTCTCATACTTCACGACAAACTCCCTGAGCCGGATATTGGCTGCCCGTCGTGCGGCGTTGTCTTTCTGGTACGACACCGCTTCGTCGTCCCATGCTGCCTGATAGATTTCTGAATACTTCGCCGTGATCTTCGCCCGTGTGCTGGCTCTCAGTTTTGCCAGCATCTCCTGTATCCATGCGCCATCGTCAGGGTAGAAATGCGATGGCATTTGAACCGCGATGTAATTAGGAAACATGCTTCTTTGGTGGATCCATAAAAATTAAATTTTCTTTTTTTACTGGGATTAATCCGTTGAATTTCTTAGTTCCATCCTCAATGCGGCTTGCCATATTTGGGGAAGCCCTGCGAAATCCACCCGCAATCAAATTTAAATACCCAACACTCGTCCCAACAATTTGAGCGAGATCACTCCAGTCATCTTTACTGGCTTCCCTTTTCCAACGATGCAAATCATTCTTCATATCTTTACCTTACAAGTTAATTTCAGAACCATAATTTATCTTTTTGATAAAAATTTGCAAGTTTTTTTATCATCGTGCATATTTATCAAATTGCTAATTAATGTGATCATTGTGATATGGAAACTAAAGACATAAGACGCAACAATTTGCGCGCCTTGATGGATACACATGTTCGTCAAGGGATATCAAAGGCAGAATTTGCAGAGTTGATAGGAATACCTCCCAGTCAGCTCAGTCAGCTCACGAGCGATAATGCAGTAAGAAACATAGGAGATATCATTGCCAGACGTATAGAGGGGAATTTAGATCTCTCCACAGGCTGGCTAGATGTGCCTCAGTCTATTAATAACCGTGATAATAATCACAAAGAAAACAACAGGGAAAACTATCACTTGCAAAATATTTCACATAAAGTTACTAATCCTTCATACAGGATTGAACAGCTTGATGTGGAATTCAGTTGCGGAGGTAGTAGATTGAATAGCGATTATCCCGATATAGTTCGCTCAATTGAGATTGATCCTGAATATGCAAAACAGGTGTTCGGTGGTAGGAAATCGACATCATTAAAATTAACAACTGCTGTTGGGGACAGCATGCTAGGGACGATCAATCCCGGAGAGCTAGTTGTTTTAGATATAACGGTCAATCGATTTATGAGTGATGGTATCTATGCATTTACATATGGAGGTGGGATGCACATAAAACGATTGCAGCTATTAAAAGATGTAATTGTTGTTATTAGTGATAATCAAATTTACGACAGATGGGAGATCGACTCGGAAGATGAATCAAAATTTCATATACATGGATTTGTTGTCGGTAAATGGAAAATGGATTACTCAAGATTGGGATAATTAAGGCAAGAAACTAAATCAGTAATAAAGCCAGCTTTCCGCTGGTTTTTTTTCGTCCAAATATCAAGGAATGATAAATTATTTTATCAATATATATCAATAATTTATCATCAGATAAAGTTGTATTGATAAATATTTTATCAATTTACTATTTATAATAATTTATCTTTTAGATAAAGTCGGAGTCATTGAGGTAACGCAAGGAGCTTAAATAAGCTCATTTAACCCAGAGGGATGACGATGAAGACTTTTTTCTTCGCTGCAATTGAACGATCTAATGCAAAACAAAAGTACCCAGTCAGAATTAAATGCATCGCTGAGAGCTACCAGCAAGCAAAGAGGATGTTATCAGATTCTTATATCACAGCATGGACTGGTCAAATGTTTGATTTGAACCAAAACAAACATTGTTATTCTGATTCACGTTAATTACCGTAAGAAAATACGAAATTGTGAAAGTAGCAGCAACAATAAATTTTTAATCTAATTTATTGCTGTTTTATAAAATAAAAACAAAGGCAAGAAAAATAGAAAAGACATCAAATAATAACAAAAATATTAAAACCCCACTAAAACTAGCGGAAAGATTGCAAACTTATTTGTTTACTTGGTCAAATTCAGAAAATAATGAACAATAAACTACAAACAGCCGTCGAGATTGCGGAAGAAATTGAAGCATCAATATTCCCTGTAGTTACCGCAACTCAAAATGAAGCTCAACCGGACACTCATTTAATGTGTCGTGGTGTGCATCGTAAGACATGTGATTTAGCTCAACGATTAAGGGATTTAAATAAAGATTATATCACGGAAGACGAATCAGAATTATATGGTAAGTTAGAAGGTACAGCGTGTGAAATAGAAAACCTCAGAACATATGTTTGCTTATTAATGGATACTGATAAAAATTTAGCTAATGCTCATCTACTCAGCATTGCATTAGATATAGTGCATAAAATAAGCCAACAAATAGCACAAGTCCGTGGAGTAGAATATTCATGAATAACATCTACAAACACACTCGCGTTAGTAATACCCGAATATCTGAAATGAGCGATAAAGATTTACAATTTTTATCATCATCAAGCGAAGAGGTTATTTACTCAATAACAGATGGAATAAAGTCCATTGCTAATTTAGCAAATGTAGCCGTTAAGAGTGAAGAGTATTCTCAGGATGATGCCATGAATGATCTTAGTAGATTGTCTCGCCTGTTTTCGATATTGCCTTTTATTATCGAAGCTGAACATGAAAATCATTGTAATGCTATCGATGAAATAAAAGAAAGACGGCAGATAAAAAAAGAAGAGAAAATAATCCAACATATAAGGAATGACCATGAAAACGCTTAACCCCATTGAAACCGTCACCAACCAAGATATCAAAATTGAACTGCGTGAAGTCTATGTCGTTCGTGGCGCTAACAAGGATTATTTCAGCGAGCAAGGGGCACTGAATAAACTGGCCTACGCTCGAGCACAAAAGCAGTTTGATGCAGAGGGTATCTATCACGATGTAACAACCCGTAACGGTGGCGCTCACTTCACGATGCAAGTCGGAAAAACAGAAATTAATGTCGCGATTGTCGATGGTGTAAAAGGCATTCGTGAACTGGTGGATAGTTGCGCACTGGAAGCACTACAGCAGAATTACCCAGCATGGGAAGTCATCGCCATTCACCTGATGGAAAAATGTGTAATCAATGGCCATCTGACGAGTCACGGGCGCGAGATATGGCAAAGCATGATCAATGACATGGGTGACACACTGGCCGCTAAGGGGGCGTTTCAATGACTGAGCAGCGCCGCCAGATGGCGGACATTAACGACGTCATTGTCAGAACGGTAGTCCACATCGACGACGGCAGGGATTACACGCAGCAGATCATCCACCACATGAAACGTAACTTTTACATTCACGAGGGCATCTGCCCTCCTCGGCCACCAGTCCCCAAAGTAGCAGGCGTGAAGATAACGCCAGTGAAGAAAGGGCGTAATAAGCGAGGTAAAGAATAATGTTCAAGATTAACCAACCCGAATTAGTAGTAGCAATCCTCAACGAGATCGCCCGCCAGCATCCGGGGACTAAATTAGAGATAGAGGCATGGCAGTACGGCGAAATAGTCAAAGCGACGAACTTGGTTTGTGCTGTGTTTGAGGGAAAAGTCACTGAGCCGCAGGTAATACCTTGGGTAAGCGTTCAGGACGGGAAGCCAGAATCAAAAAGAAAATATCTCACATTTGGCAGTTACGGAATAACAACCGCATGGTTTGATCCTGCATGGTCAAATAAGTTTCAAGACTGCGAGACAAACAATAACGAGTGCATGGCCGATATGGACGGCAGAATCTACACAGTCACTCACTGGATGGAGTTACCTAAGCAACCAGAGGAGAAGCGGTCATGAGCAAAAGCCTGATGGATACCGCCGTGACTTGGGAGGTAACCAAATACCTACTGGCAGAAAAACATGATAACGAGATGGTGCTAATCATTAATGAGCTTGACGAGATGATTGATAAAACGATTCGTAATGCTATGCACATTGCCCAGCGAGTGAGTTTTGAAATAAAGCAGAGGGAGGAAAAAAGCCATGACCAATAACTCATTCCACCTCACACAAATAATTGCTTCGGCTTGGAGTCACCCTGCTGATATCACCGAAGCAATATGGCAAGCCGGATACCGTAAGCCAGAACGGAATGCAGAAGAAATAGCCACACTCACGATTGAAGTCATGGAAGGGGTGCCCTATCAAATAAAGCCAAAGAATCTAAACAACATTCTCACACTCGAACTGAATGACATCATATTTGATGCGACATGGAGTGACGCCGTAACGCCTGCGGCAGTAGCGAAAATAATATTGGAGAACGGGTATCGGAAAAGGGTTGAATAATGAAGATGAACACGGCATTCTTATTAATGGCAGAGTTTGAAACTTCGCAAATTCCGTTATCAAACATAGCGGAAAGGTACCTCAAAATGAGTCCCGGAACAGCAGAGCGCAAAGCAAATGAAGGAAAGCTGGACATTCCCACGTATAAGTTAAATGACAGCCAGAAATCGCCGCGAATCGTTCATGTGAATGACCTTGCTGCATATATTGATCAGCAAAGAGCACGGGCTGTACAAGAATTGGAGAGAATACAGTTTAAAAGAGTAGAAAAAACAAATTAATCAAGAAGTCATCAAATTCTACCCGGGTACTGTTGTCGTAGCACCCCAATAGCCCCCCTAATAATTATAATTAATTGATTTATAATGTATTAAATTCTAGTTAACCAGACATATGCAGCTAGTGAGCAAAGTTTCGCAATAAAGCTATTTATCGCAATAAAACTATAAATATCAAGAGGTAATCATGCGTTTACTCCATACTATGATCCGTGTTGGTAACATGCAGCGCTCGATTGATTTCTACACTCAGGTAATAGGCATGCGTTTACTTCGCACCAGTGAAAATCCAGAGTATAAGTATTCCCTCGCGTTTGTTGGTTATACCGATGAGAGTCAAGGTGCAGTCATTGAGCTCACCTACAATTGGGGTGTTGAAAACTACGAAATGGGAACCGCATTTGGACATATCGCCTTGGGCGTCGATGATGTCGCGGCTACCTGTGAACGCATCAAGCGTGCTGGTGGGAATGTAATCCGTGAAGCTGGGCCAGTCAAAGGAGGTGCAACCGTCATTGCGTTTGTTGAAGATCCTGATGGCTATAAGATCGAACTCATCGAAAACACCAGCGCCAGCCGTGCATTAGGAAACTAATCCAATAGATTTCGAGTTGCCGCTTGAAAGATGAGGGGGATATTCACACACATGCGAAAGGGCATACTCTATTGCCCTTTATTCTTTATTGGATAAGCATTACTTCTGCAAGACATACCAAATTTTGTCATAATAGCCACTATTCCAGAGTTAAAAACAGAATCCTGAAGTTAAGAACTGAAAATCAGATGTCTAATAAAAACGATCAAAACATGTTAAGTGGACGCTTTCGTGGCTACTATCCCGTTGTCATTGATGTCGAAACCGGTGGTTTTAATGCACGTACAGATGCTTTACTTGAAATTGCTGCAATTACATTAAAAATGGATGAAGAAGGTTGGCTAACACCCGCTGATACACTGCACTTCCATATTGACCCTTTTGAAGGGGCTAACCTTGATCCTGCTGCCCTGACATTCACAGGCATTGACCCCACGAATCCCTTGCGGGGAGCGGTCAGTGAATACACCGCATTACATGCCATCTTCAAAATGATCCGCAAAGGCATGAAAGATACTAACTGTAACCGTGCGATTATGGTCGCTCATAATGCCAATTTTGATCATAATTTTGTTATGGCAGCTGCAGAACGTTCTGGTTTGAAGCGCAATCCATTCCATCCGTTTGCTACTTTTGATACTGCCGCACTCAGTGGGTTGGTTCTTGGTCAGACAATCCTTGCCAAAGCTTGTATCACAGCGGAAATACCGTTTGATAGCAATCAAGCACATAGTGCGCTTTATGACACCGACCGGACTGCCCTACTTTTCTGCGAACTCGTTAATCGCTGGAAACGGCTCGGTGGTTGGCCATTAACTTCCACTGACACCGTTGACAACGAATCCTAAAAAATCAAGCCCCATACCTATTAATGGATATGGGGCTATGGAGATCATTCATCATTTCGATGAATTATTCACCTTCTTCTTGTTCACGATACTTGTCAGAAGTCTCTTTGATTAGTGTTTGTAATTCACCACGCTGATACATTTCCATAAGAATGTCGCAACCGCCCACCAGCTCACCATCAATCCAAAGCTGAGGGAACGTCGGCCAGTGTGCATACTTAGGTAATTCTGCGCGGATATCAGGATTTTGCAGAATATCCACATAAGCAAAACGTTCGCCACAGGCAGATAAAGCCTGAACTGCTTGTGCAGAGAAACCACAGCTTGGCAATTTCGGGGAGCCTTTCATATACAGCAGGATTGGGTTTTCTTTAATTTGGCGTTCGATTTTTTCAATGATCGCCTTATTTGTTGTATCAGACATCATGTTAGTATTCGTATTAATAGTCGTCATTTTTGCTTCCTTAAACTGCAAGCGCTATTCATCAGCATCAGAAAAGATTGATTCAGAATACCACTTTCTACTCTAATTTTTCTACCGCGAACTTTCTGTGGCAAATTTTTGCCACGATTTGCAGCAAATGATCATTAGATATTCTCATCTCGACTGACCGTATTCGATTCGTTTTACAGTTCATTTTTGCACCAGATCGCAGCTAAGTAGCATCTTTTTCCCTGTTATTTAGCAAAAAAGTTGTTAAGATAATTATCAAAATAGCAACATGATAATAAGCTTAAATTTGCCCTGCCCATGATTAGTGTCTTATAAATCATGGTTTGCAGAGCCAAAAACCCGATATTAAAAAGGAGCATGCAATGTCTTTTGAATTACCAGCATTACCTTATGCCAAAGATGCCCTGGAACCACACATTTCTGCAGAAACTCTAGAATATCACTACGGCAAACATCACAACGCTTATGTTGTAAACCTGAATAATTTGGTTAAAGATACCAAATTTGCCGGAAAATCACTGGAAGAAATAATAAAAACATCTGAAGGCGGCATCTTCAATAACGCAGCACAAGTCTGGAACCATACTTTTTACTGGCATAGCCTGTCACCAAATGGTGGCGGCGAACCAACAGGGAAAGTAGCAGATGTCATCAACAGTACTTTCGGTTCTTTTGCTGAGTTCAAACAACAGTTTACTGACGCCGCCCTGAAAAACTTTGGTTCTGGTTGGACATGGTTGGTTAAGAAAACTGATGGCAGCTTGGCTATCGTTAACACTTCTAATGCAGCAACCCCATTGACTGGCGAAGATAAACCAGTACTGACCGTCGACGTTTGGGAGCACGCGTATTACATCGATTACCGTAATGCACGCCCTCAATATCTGGAACACTTCTGGGCTCTGGTCAACTGGAAATTTGTTGAAGAAAATCTGGCTTAATAAGATTGATCCTCATACCAGTTTGAAATAACAAAGGCCGGGTTTTCTCCATTCACTAAATTATGAATATCTGAGAACCCGCCCTTAAAACGGGCGATGTTACACCTCAATTCTCTTTTTCCAGGCCTTGATTAGATCAGGCAAAGGCTTCCCAGAAAAACAATCATGATTAATGCACTACTGGCAGCCAATAATCCCAACTTCAGATCTGTATCCATAGAACATCCTCAAAGTGAAAATTAAGACACCTAAACGTCATAAATTTTAGGTGGTTATTTACCGTATTATCTAAAAAACCATACCGTCATACTTAATCCATACTCTTTATAACATCGATTATTACTTTCACTTTTGAGCTAGATCAGACAAAATTCAAGGTTTATCGCTAAATTATTGCCAACCATCACTCTATATATAAAATTATGTTGGCAAACGATTAACAAATACCTATATCCATAGATTTCAAGTTGTGGCATGGCTGTGAGTGAGTTCAGTCAACCACGCTGCGACTTGAAAGATGAAGGGTATATAAATTTAGACCCAAAGGTCAGGAGTCCTTTTTATCATGGCAACGATTAAAGATGTGGCTAAACGCGCTGGTGTTTCAACCACAACCGTATCCCATGTTATCAATAAAACCCGTTTCGTCGCCGAAGATACAAAGGCTGCAGTTTGGGCGGCTATTAAAGAATTGAATTATTCTCCCAGCGCCGTTGCTCGCAGCTTAAAAGTCAACCACACTAAATCCATCGGATTGCTGGCAACATCAAGTGAAGCCCCCTATTTTGCTGAAATCATAGAATCTGTTGAAAATAGCTGCTACCGCAAAGGCTATACACTGATTTTATGTAATTCCCATAACAATCTTGATAAACAGAAGGCTTATCTCGCGATGTTGGCACAAAAACGCGTAGATGGCCTGCTGGTAATGTGTTCGGAATACCCTGAGCAACTTTTAGGTATGCTGGAAGATTATCGCAATATTCCCATGATGGTCATGGATTGGGGCGAGTCCAGAGGAGATTTTACCGATGCAATTATTGATAACGCCTTTCATGGTGGTTATTTGGCTGGCCGTTATCTTATTGAACGTGGTCACCGTGATATTGCTTCCATTCCTGGACCATTGGCAAGAAATACTGGAGGCGGACGTCACCAAGGTTTTCTCAAGGCACTGAAAGAAGCCAATATCGCCATTCGGGATGAGTGGATTGTGCAAGGCGATTTTGAACCTGAATCCGGTTATCAAGCTATGAGTAAGATCCTGAATCAAAAACATCGCCCGACTGCGGTTTTTTGCGGTGGGGATGTCATGGCGATGGGAGCGATCTGTGCTGCTGATGAGTTGGGATTACGTGTTCCACAAGACATTTCCATCATCGGTTATGACAATATTCGCAACGCCCGCTATTTCACGCCAGCATTGACAACCATCCACCAACCCAAGGAACGTTTGGGGCAAATGGCCTTTTCGATGTTACTGGACAGAATCATCAATAAACGTGAGGATGCACAAACTATTGAAGTCCATCCGCGCCTTGTTGAACGACGCTCTGTCACGGATGGACCTTTTATCGACTATCGCCGTTGAGGGTTAATTTTCTTGCAGCCATTCAGCATTAAGCGTTTCACTATCCCCAAGATAATCAAGTAACCAGCTTAATGCTGGTGAATGGCTTTTTTCCGACCACGTTAAGCAACATGGGCTATCAGGTAGTGGTTGTTCAAGTTCGAGTGTAGTTAGCTTTCCTTTACGGATCAGCGGTAGTGCACGATGCTTGGGCACCATGCCTACACACAACCCATCCATCAGGCAATTCAAGCCCGCATCCCAATCGGGAACGACCAATCGGCGCTGATTATCCAAAGCCCATGTATCACGCTTAGGTAAACTGCGTGAAGTATCCTCAAGACACAAGCTGGAATAAGGTCGCATTTGGTCGTCATTCAACTTACCCGATATTGCCGCCAGCTCATGTTCAGGGCTGGCTACACATAACCAAGGCATGAATCCCATATCCCTGAAACTATATCTTTCTCCGACAGGAGACGCCCGTGTCGCACCAACGGCTACATCTACCCGCCCATCCACCAAGGCACCCCATACACCATTAAAAACTTCAGGGTAGATAAATAATTCAATATCTGGAAAATGACGGTAAAAATCCAAAATTAATCGTAGAGTTCGTTCTGGTTTTACTACCTGATCAACCGCAATACTGAATTGTCCTCGCCAGCCATTGGCAACTTGCTGACACTGATGTCGAGTGTGATTCATTTTTTTGATAACAGAACGGGCTTCTTTGACAAAAATAGCTCCCGCTTCGGTTAAATCCACATCGCGATGACGACGCTCAAATAAAGGCACCGCCAGCCATTCTTCGAGTTGTTTTACCGTATAGCTGATAGCAGAGGGTACACGATGAAGTTCTGATGCAGCTGCACTGAAACTTCCTGTTCTGGCAACAGCATCAATGACTTCCAGAGAGTATTCAGACCACATATATCTTCCTTTCAATTTATTTCACAGCATGGTGCAAATATTACCGTTTCACAAGTAAAAATCATGCCATATAGAATAAGCCGGGTATTTCCTTATCAATTACCATACAAAATTATTGACCAATGACAACGAATAAAAACTCAACTCCATTTATGTTTTATCTCGCCGGCCTGAGCATGCTCGGTTATTTGGCTATCGATATGTATCTGCCTGCATTTGGTGCAATGAAAGCAGAGTTAGGTACATCAGAAGGTGCCATTAGTGCGAGTCTCAGCATTTTTCTTGCCGGTTTTGCCTTTGCTCAGCTTTTATGGGGACAATTGTCTGACCATTTAGGAAGAAAACCTGTTCTTATTATCGGATTATTCCTGTTTTCCATTAGCTGTTTAGGTATGCTCTGGATAACCGACTCCACCCAGTTGCTCGTACTAAGATTTATTCAAGCGGTTGGTGTCTGCTCTGCGGCAGTTTCCTGGCAGGCTTTGGTCGTCGATAGATATGATGCAGAACGTGCCAAACGCGTTTTTGCCATGATCATGCCTCTGGTCGCCCTTTCCCCTGCTCTTGCACCTTTGTTGGGCGCTTGGCTATTGTCACACGCCAGTTGGAGAGTCATTTTCCTTGTTTTAATGGTAGTGACACTCTTTCTGTTGATACCAACATTTTTCCTGACCAATAAATGCAAGAATATCGAAACCAATTCCGATAAGAAGGTGGTTTCTTTCTTTACATTACTAAAGACTCCTGTTTTTAGCGGGAATGTCTTGATTTATGCTGCTTGTAGCGCTGGTTTTTTTGCTTGGCTAACTGGCTCACCAACGATTTTGGAGAATATGGGTTATGACCCTACCGATATAGGTCTGAGTTATATTCCTCAAACTCTGGCGTTTATGATCGGTGGGTATGGTTGCCGTATCTTATTGGAAAAAGTGGAAAGTGAAACGGTCTTCCCATTTATGTTGGTGGGTTATGCTGTAAGCATGATCATTATTTATTTGCTTTCCCTATTAGATAAACCTTCGTTTATGGCTATTCTCGTTCCTTTTTGTTTTATGGCTGCAATGAATGGCGCGTCTTATCCAATTGCCGTGTCAAATGCACTCTCTGTTTATCCTAAGGACAGTGGTAAGGCTGCTGCATTGCAAAATGCTCTGCAATTAGGTCTTTGCTTTGTCGCCAGTATGGTCGTCTCTATGTTTATGAAATATCCTCTATTATCTACTACGACAGTTATGGTTCTTACTGTTGTTCCGATGGCAGTAGGTTATTGGCTACAAAAGCAATATGCTGAAAAAAGCCACTAAACATAGGTAAAACAATTTCTCAAAAAAATAATAATTAAGAACATTATTATCTAAAGGTTACATCATTATGTGACCTTTAGATGATTGTTTAAATGCTATTTCAATCATATACTCATACAGATTCATTATTCTAAGAAACTCGGAATTTGAGGTTTTTCGGAGCACTGAGGCTCTATTTAATTTCAGGATGAATGGGCAATATGCGCCTTCATTGTAATTTCTATATTTTTTCTAAATAAACCTTCGTGGTTTTAACATAATAAAAAAATCAGCTACAAAGTGATCCCTCAAAATTCCATCACACAAATGTTGGAGAGTATATGAGTTCATCTTTCGTTGAAGGTAAAAAAACAATAACTGATTCTTGGTATAGGATCGTTCATGAATTGCTTCAAAAAGCTGATATTGAGATCAACGGCAAGCGTCCTTCCGATATACGCATTAAAAATCCCGACTTCTATAAGAGAGTATTGAGAGAAGGTTCCTTGGGGCTGGGTGAAAGTTATATGGATGGCTGGTGGGAATGTGATCACCTTGATATTTTCTTTCATAAAATATTGCGGGCAGGTTTGGAAAACCGTATTCCAAAAAATGTTAAAGATATCTTGAAGATAATTATCTCTCGTATATTTAATTTACAGTCTCCCAAACGAGCTTGGATTGTCGGTGAGGAACACTATAATTTAGGCAATGATCTTTTTACCCGAATGCTTGATCCTCATATGCAATATTCCTGCGGTTATTGGAAAGAGGCTAATACGCTGGAAGAAGCTCAATCCCATAAACTTCGCCTGATTTGCGAAAAATTACAACTGTCCCCAGGCATGACCTTATTGGATATCGGCTCCGGATGGGGTGGCTTGGCCGCTTATGCTGCGGAAAACTATGGCGTATCCGTCACTGGAGTGACAATATCAGCCGAGCAACAGAAATATGCCCAGGAACGCTGTAAAGATCTAGAGGTAAAAATTATCCTTGAAGATTACCGAAATCTTAACCTCCAGTTTGATCGCATTGTTTCCGTCGGTATGTTTGAGCACGTTGGCCCTAAAAATTATGGCAATTATTTCAATATAGTAAAAAAGAACCTGAAGCCTGATGGTCTGTTCCTTCTCCATACCATCGGTTCCAATCTTGATAAATCTGATGCTGATGCCTGGATCTCCAAATATATTTTTCCCAATGGCTGTTTACCATCGATTTCAAAGATTGCCAAAGAAAGTAGTGGAAAGTTTGTCATGGAAGATTGGCACAACTTTGGTGCAGATTATGACCGGACACTCATGGCATGGTATGAGCGGTTTACTGCAAGCTGGCACGAAATAGAACATAACTATAGCCCACGTTTCAAACGTATGTTCAGTTATTACTTGAATGCCTGTGCAGGCGCATTCCGATCAAGGGATATTCAACTATGGCAGATCATATTCAGCCCACAAGGTATTGAAAAGGGACTAAGAGTACCTAGATAGAGAATTTCTCCACAAATAGGACTCGAAAAGCTACAGAAACTGCATTTCTGTAGCTTCCACATTCTTTTGAGGACGCTGCGACAAAATCTTTAACACAATTTGGAAATGTTTTTATTGTTCTTCGGTCTGTAACAACAACCTTTCTTGTTCTTTCTGCGCCATGACTCGTTCAACGGTATCTACAATTGCTTGAGTTTGTGGATCAATCTCAATATTGACCTTTTGTCCAAGACGTTTTTTACCCAGAGTTGTACGCTCCAATGTTTCCGGGATCAAATGAACACAGAAGCGATTATTAACGACATCGCCAACTGTCAGGCTAATCCCATCAATGCCAATAAATCCTTTGTGCAGAATATATTTCATCAATTGCTTGTCGTGAATTCGAAACCAAATTTCATGATTATTTTCTGAAGTAAAAATCTTGGCAATTTCAGCTGTTGTAATAACATGACCGGACATCAAATGCCCTCCAATTTCATCACCAAATCTAGCTGCCCTTTCCAGATTGACGATATCACCTACTTTAAGTTCACCGAGATTGCTCAAACGCAGTGTTTCTTTCATCAAATCAAAACTAATGAAATCGCCATCGATCTTGGTTACAGTCAGACAACAACCGTTGTGGGAAACAGAAGCTCCTGTTTCAATTCTGGGTAATAATTCAGCCGGGAATTTAACAACATGAGTCCGAAAATGCATTTTTTCATCAATGGCAACTATCGGCGCTTTTCCCTGAACGATACCTGTAAACATGGGCACCTCTTTAATAATTTTACATAGCAAGTTAGTTTAACCCACTCATCACTTTTAAACACTATTTCGGTTGAGTTAGGTTGAACGTGGTTTCAGCTGGGTTTCAATTGAATATAGTTCCAATTATTGAGTATAAACATCGTGCAACGATTGGCTTAATAAAATGAGTCCTATACAATATAAGGGCTTATAGGCGATATATTGTCCACTAACATCGTTTGCTCGCAGAAATATTCCTTGTTTTTTCTAGTTAATTCTCAATCAAAAAAGGTGTAGTACGTGCAGAAATATTTAAATGAAGCGCGTAGTTTGCTCGCTCTAGGGATCCCCGTCATCATCGCACAATTTTCACAAACTGCGATGGGGTTCGTCGATACAGTTATGGCTGGTAAAGCTGGCGCTGTTGAGATGTCAGCTGTTGCCGTTGGTACATCAATCTGGTTACCAACTATTCTGTTTGGTCAAGGCTTATTGCTCGCCTTAACGCCAATCGTGGCACACATGAATGGCTCCGGTCAGAGAAAAAATGTTGCTGGTCAGATCCAACAAGGCTTCTGGCTTGCAACCTTCCTTTCCATCCTAGTCATCACGGTACTGTATAACAGCCGATTTATTATAGAAGCACAACATAACGTCGATCCCGTATTGGCGCAAAAAGCCACGGATTTTATCCATGCCATTATGTGGGGTGCGCCCGGTTACTTGTTCTACCAAGTTTTGCGCGGCCAATGTGAAGGGTTGTCGAAAACCAAGCCAGCAATGATAATCGGCATTGCCGGATTACTGGTTAATATTCCCATCAACTATATATTTATTTACGGCAAATTTGGTGCACCAGCATTGGGAGGTGTAGGCTGTGGCGTTGCAACGGCAACGGTCTACTGGGTCATGTTCCTGTTGCTGCTTACATATGTGAAACATTCTCCTTCCCAAAAGGATATTCAAACATTTAATAATTTTGCAAGCCCTGAATGGCATACGCAAAAGCGTATTTTCCGACTTGGTTTACCTATTGCACTGGCAATGTTTTTTGAGGTTACACTTTTTGCTGTTGTTTCATTGTTGGTTTCTCCTCTTGGCGTCGTTGCCGTTGCTGGACACCAGATATCACTCAATTTCAGCTCCATGATGTTTATGTTCCCGCTGTCATTGGGGATCGCGGCAACTATTCGCGTCGGCTATAACCTCGGTCGGAAATCAACCGAAGGTGCCAAAATATCTGCTTACACCAGTCTTGCTGTTGGTTTAATTATTGCGTGTATGACCGCCGCTTTCACAGTTCTGTTCCGCGAACGGATTGCATTTATGTATAACGATAATCCCGAAGTTGTCATTCTTGCTTCCCACTTGATGTTGTTTGCGGCTATTTACCAGCTCTCTGATGCTGTTCAGGTCATTGGTTCGGGCGTATTGCGTGGGTATAAAGACACACGTTCTATTTTCTTTATCACTTTCATTGCTTATTGGCTCTTAGGGTTGCCTAGTGGCTATATTCTGGGGCTAACTGATTATGTGACTGAACCCATGGGGCCAAAGGGTTTCTGGATTGGCTTCATAATTGGCTTAACCGCAGCGGCGTTCATGATTGGCTACCGAATTTTGTGGACACAAAAACAGTCAGCCGATTTTATTCTGAAACGTTCCACCCATTAATTCAGTACATTAAGTTATAAATCCCAGGGGAAAAGCTGCAAATTCATTCTAAAAGATGTAAATGCGAGCAGTTGAACAAGAATTTGTACTTTTCCCCTTGCCAGAAAGCCCAGTGCCCGTTAATATTCGTCCCCGTTGTCAATCGCGGAAATTTAGATTGCGTCCGTAGCTCAGTTGGTTAGAGCACCACCTTGACATGGTGGGGGTCGGTGGTTCGAGTCCACTCGGACGCACCAAATATCAGATTGGCACAAAAAAGAATCTTATGTGCGTCCGTAGCTCAGTTGGTTAGAGCACCACCTTGACATGGTGGGGGTCGGTGGTTCGAGTCCACTCGGACGCACCATATTTTAAGTATCTTCCTTAACTTCCCTTTAGACTGCTATTTTTTTGCTACATCTTGTTGCTTTATCCCATTTTCACAAACCGCATTTTCATAAACCAATAAACCAATTGTACCCCAACCTATTCTTCGTACTAAAAATTCAATTACATCCTGCTTGCGCAACAACTTCCTGATTTCTTTAACATGAGTCAGATTTATTTCTTCCTTTCCGTATATAAATCTCTTCGAGAGCCATTTTTTTGATTCATTTCACAGAAATTAGTCTCTATAATACGCTTCTGTCATAAGTTGAATGGTTTCAGCCAATTGATTTACCGAATTCAGAAAAAATTACAGATGATTAATCGAACCAAGTCCGCATGTTTGCACATGCCTGACTGCACACTAAAAAAACCATTTGACGCTTTCTGCTATCCGTTTTCCATTATGTTGCGCAACTTACAACACCAGATGATGTTGGCATAAATGTCAATGGTTGGCGATTCACTCTTTTAATCCATTAAAACCAGTAGATAGATTGTCATGAAAAAAACCAAAATTGTTTGTACTATCGGGCCGAAAACAGAATCCGAAGAAAAATTGACTGAACTGCTCAATGCAGGCATGAATGTAATGCGCCTGAATTTTTCTCACGGTGACTACGAAGAGCATGGTCAACGTATTAAAAATATTCGTGCGGTCACGGCGAAAACTGGCAAGAAAGCATCAATCCTACTGGATACTAAAGGCCCTGAAATCCGTACCATGAAACTGGAAGGTGGCAATGACGTCACCCTCACTGCGGGTCAGACTTTCACCTTTACGACAGATAAATCCGTCATTGGCAGTCAAGATCGTGTAGCCGTGACTTATGCTGGACTGCCAACGGATTTGGCATCAGGCAACACCGTATTGGTTGACGATGGTTTGATCGCCATGACAGTCAAAGACGTCACCGCGACTGAAGTCATCTGTGAAGTATTGAACAACGGTGACTTGGGCGAAAACAAAGGCGTTAACCTGCCGAATGTTTCCATCAACCTGCCTGCATTGGCAGAAAAAGATAAACAAGATCTCGTATTCGGTTGTGAGCAAGGTGTGGATTTCATCGCTGCATCTTTTATCCGCAAACGCGCCGATGTACTCGAAATCCGTGAGCACCTGAAAGTACACGGTGGTGAACATATTCAAATCATTTCTAAAATCGAAAACCAAGAAGGTCTGAATAATTTCGATGAAATTCTCGAAGCTTCAGACGGTATCATGGTTGCCCGTGGTGATCTGGGTGTTGAAATCCCAGTAGAGGAAGTGATTTTTGCACAGAAAATGATGATCGAAAAATGCAATGCGGCTCGTAAAGTTGTTATCACTGCAACGCAAATGCTGGATTCCATGATCAAAAACCCACGCCCTACCCGTGCTGAAGCTGGCGACGTTGCCAACGCTATTTTAGACGGCACTGATGCGGTAATGCTTTCCGGTGAAAGCGCTAAAGGGAAATACCCTGTCGAAGCCGTTTCCATCATGGCGACAATCTGTGAACGTACAGATCGCGTCATGGGCAGCCGGATTGAAAACACCAAATCTCAGAAACTGCGCGTTACTGAAGCGGTCAGCCGTGGTGCTGTTGAAATTGCAGAAAAACTGGAAGCACCACTGATCGTCGTGGCAACCTATGGTGGTAAATCAGCAAGATCCATCCGCAAGTATTTCCCTAACGCGCTGATTTTTGCTCTGACCACGAATGAAATCACTTCTCGCCAATTGCTGTTGGTCAAGGGTGTTTTCACTCAGGTTGTCAAAGAAATCGCTTCTACCGATGATTTTTATCGCATTGGTAAAGAAGCGGCTCTGGCAAGTGGTATGGCACATAAAGGTGATATCGTTGTTATGGTCTCCGGTGCACTGGTAGCGAGTGGCACAACAAACACCTCCTCCGTTCATGTGCTTTAAGCCTTCGTTATTTTAAATCATGAACGCAGTGCTGCCTAACCTTGGTCAGCACTGCCAATCACGAATAAAACCCACATTTATATTATACAATTGTGGGTTTTTTATATTTCTATGACATACCATTGTCATAGTGAACCTTACAACCAATATACAGTTACATTAGATATATTTTCCAATTTGAAATTACCATAACTCTAAGAATACTAATATAACAACAGGGATATAATTTATTCCATAGCCTTCTTTATGACGATGATCAGTACAAAAATACTTTACTATTTTTGCTCGTTTACGTTTAAAGTAAACGTTTTTTATATCGCAATAATTCGCATTAATTTATCGATACCTATTCAATGGCTTTCCTATCTTTAAAATAATCAAATAGACGATTTGTGCTCTCGTTTATTATTCTGAACTATAAAAATGGAATGCACATCACGCCAAAATTGGGATGATTCTGGTTAAATCAACCATTCGACTACCATTCTATTGTCGATATCCAAAAATTATTGGCTTATTTTGAGATAAAGAACGGTGCGAATTTTTTTCGTAGCAAAAATTTATTCTCTTTCTAAAATAGTTTGTGTAATACTTAGATGGCTACTTGGAGATTAACTTAATCTAGAGGGTATCGTGATGAATCGTACTAAAGTTGTACTTGGTGCAGTAATTCTGGCTTCTACCCTGTTAGCGGGTTGTTCAAGCGCGACTAAAGTTGAGCAACTCGCCTCTCAGGTTCAAACTCTCGGTTCTAAAGTTGACCAGTTGAGCAATGACCTCAGTTCTATTCGTTCTGATGTACAATCAGCCAAAGATGAAGCTGCTCGTGCGAATCAACGCCTTAATAACCAAGTTCGTTCATACAAGAAATAAGCTTGTAACAAATAACAAAAATGGCGTACCACCGTACGCCATTTCTCTACTTCCTCCCGTCCCGTATCATTAAGGATTTAAGTTTTAGGTTGATAAATTGGCCCTGGTTGATGCAATCGAGGTACTTTAGCCGGTTTTATTTCGGAGGTGACTTCCTCACGCTTCTCAAACGGCCTTGAAATTTCCAGCTCCTTTTGACTGTTTGGAACCTGTCCTGTATTCACCAGCACGGGCAGTCCTGCTCGGCGGATAATAGCCTGATCAACAAGAACTTCGTCTGTTTCATGATTATCAATGAATTTCACTAAGCCTTCAGAACGTAGGATTGGCGTCATTTGTGGATCATCTGTCTCTTTTGTCGAGAGTGGCTGATGAACTTCCACATAACGCTTACCGTCTGGTTCCACGGCATATTTCATCGGTTCATTAATAATCTGGACTCGCGTTCCCCGCGGAACTGAACGGAATAAATCTTCAATATCATCGGGTCGTAAGCGAATACATCCCGAACTAACACGCATACCAATACCAAAATTCGCATTTGTGCCATGGATCAGATATTCGCCACGCCCAGCCCCCAAACGTAAGGCAAAGTCCCCCATTGGATTATCCGGGCCTGCGGGCACCACAGCAGGCAAAATAATCCCCCGGCTTGCATAATCCTTGCGGATATTGGTGGTCGGTGTCCATGTTGGGTTTTTGATCAACTGGCTGACTGATGTTGTCATGATTGGCGTATTACGTCCAAGTTGACCTATCCCAATAGGATACACGATGACATGATTTGTCTTATTGGGAAAATAATAGAGTCTAAGTTCAGCCAGATTGATGATAATACCCTGGCGAGGAGTATCCGGAAGCAGCATCTGTGATGGAATAATTAGCTCAGTGCCAGCTTCCGGTAAATACGGATCGACTCCAGGGTTCGCTTCCAACATCGCCAGTAAACCTATTTGGTATTTGGCAGCAATGGATTCCAACGGAAGTCCATCATCGGACACAACATAAGTAGAATTTTCACCAATCAAGCGACTATTAGCAGGTGGCAATGGATATTCGATAGCATGGGCGATATTAGCCAATCCAATTAACGATAACACGCTAATCAAGGACATGCCGATAAAAGTTAAAAATCGCTTCATACATGCTTCCTGAAATGATACTTGAATGTCAGTGGTTAATTAATAGACTATTTTGTGAGACTATTCTATCCCTTTCGCTGCAAACAGTGTCAGGTCGTTCCCGCCAGCCAAATACTGGCAGGAACAAAAACGCAATAAAACGACTAATGGGATAATACTAAGATAAAACAGCCGTTGTCAGGCGAGATGTACAACACAGTTGTTGTTGGTCATTATAGATATCAATCTGCCAAACTTGATGTGAACGGCCAAGATGGATTGCTTTGCAAATCCCTTTAACCATACCTTCACGAACAGGCTTAAGATGGTTGGCATTGATTTCGACCCCCACCACTTTCTGTTCACCTTCCGAACAGAGATACCCTGCAAACGAACCGAGCGTTTCGGCCAATACCACAGATGCCCCGCCATGCAGAATACCAAATGGCTGTTTAGTTCGTTGATCAACAGGCATTATTCCTTCAATAAAATCATCGCCAAGCTGGGTAATTTCGATTCCTACATGTCCTACCATGCACTCATCATTCAATTGATTAATCATATTCACATCTATATTACGTTTCCAAATCACGGCATTATCTCCAATAAGGCTTGTAATGGATGTTTAAGTAGCTTTCCTTCTATGCGTTTCACCTGACTGCGACATGAATACCCTGTACTCAGACAATGTTCCAGGGATAGTTTTTTCAGTGCCGGAGCCCATGAAAGTTTGTAAATACCAATCGAGTTCTTCAAATTTTTCTTTTCATGGCCATATGTGCCCGCCATGCCACAACATCCTACACTGACATGATTCAATTGATGACCAAAATGAAGGAAAATATCGGCCCACTGTTTACTGCTATTAGGTAGTGCCGTTACTTCTGTACAGTGTCCCAGTAAACACCAGTCATGGCGGAATATTGAGCCATCACGTTTCTCTTGTGGCATTTTTTTCGGCAGAATATTGATTAACCATTCATGCACCAATTGAACTTTAAAATCCCCCCTACGCTCACCGAGAATGTCTTTGTATTCATCCCGATAACACAGCACTAAAGCAGGATCGACTCCCACCATAGGGATATTCAAGCGTGCCACTCGATTAAGAAAATCGGCAGTTTTCCCCGCCGTCTTGGCAAATCGACTCAGGAATCCTTTAACATGCTGCGCTTTTCCATTGGGTGAGAATGGTAGTAACACGGGTTTATACCCTAATTTTTCCGCTAACTGCACAAAATCAGTGACCACTTTCGCATCGTGGTAACTCGTAAAAGGGTCTTGAACAATCAGCACATGCTGATCACGCTGAGAGGGTGATAAATTTTCCAACTGTTCCAGCGTCGTCCTTGCGGCATAATGACCTGCAAGCTGCTGTTGCAATGTCGGATAGGAAAGCAAAGGCAAATCGACCATGCCAATAGTCTGCTGGCTGATTTTTTGTACCCATGGTTGTTTCAGGAAAAAATTAAATATCCGAGGAGCTTTTGCCATCAATGGCGTACTGTGTTCAACATTGGCAACAATATGATCACGCAATGGACGTAGGTAACGGCCATGATAAAGTGCCAGAAAACGCGCACGGAACGACGGTACATCAATCTTAATCGGGCATTGTGTCGAACAAGCTTTACAGGCTAAACAACCTGACATCGCCTCTTTCACTTCATGTGAAAAATCATATTCGCCTCGCCATGCCTGCCAACTATGGCGGGTTTTTTTAATCAATCCCCGCAAACTGGGGTGCGCCTGATCTAGCCCTTGCTCCAATAAATTAGGTTCAACCCCCTGATCTGTCAAAAGTCGTAGCCATTCCCTAACAAGGGTAGCTCTGCCTTTAGGAGAATGTATGCGATGCTGGCTGATTTTCATCGAAGGACACATTGGGCTTTTGACGTCAAAATTGAAGCACAGGCCATTACCATTACATTCCATCGCCCCGCGAAATGCGGTTCTCACATTAACAGGAATAGTACGGTCATAAGTTCCGCGCTTGGCTGCATCAACTCTCATCATTGGGGCATCAATTCCAATGGGTGGACAGATTTTCCCCGGATTTAGTCGATTAAGTGGATCAAATGCCGCTTTTATCCGACGCAGTTCGTCATACAAGGTTTCGCCAAAAAAATCGGAGCTATATTCCGCACGAAATCCTTTACCATGCTCACCCCATAACAAACCGCCGTATTTGGCCGTTAAACGAACAATTTCATCGGAAATCTGCTTCATCAAGATTTCCTGTTGAGGGTCACACATATCCAACGCAGGGCGCACATGTAAAACACCAGCATCTACATGCCCGAACATGCCGTAACTCAATTTGTGGTTATCTAAAAGCTGACGAAATTCGACAATATAATCGGCAAGATGTTGGGGAGGAACGCAAGTATCTTCAACAAACGGAATGGGTTTAGCTGCCCCTTTGCTGTTGCCTAGCAATCCAACAGATTTTTTCCGCATGGCATAAATGCGCTCAATATCCATCAAATCATGACAAGTTTGATAACCAATGATGCCCGCCTGATTTTTTGTCATCAACCCATCAAGGCGCAAGCAAAGATCGTGAAATTGTTGCTCGATTTGCTGTTCATCATTGCCACTGAATTCGACAATATTCAGCCCTTGCATATCCTTATCAGGCACATCAGCAATCAATTCTTTCACTGAATGCCAGATGATATCTTCACGCGCTAGATTGAGTACCTTAGAATCTACCGTTTCAACTGAAAGCGCCTTGGCTTCTACCATAAAAGGAGCATTGCGTAAGGCGGAATCAAAGGAATCATATTTAACATTGACCAACCGCCTGACTTTTGGCAGCGGCGTAATATCCAGAATAGCCTCTGTAATAAAGGCCAGTGTACCTTCAGAACCAGTCAAAATGCGGGTGAGGTCAAATGTCTGCATATCGTCGCTGAACACATGACGCAAATCGTATCCGGTCAAGAATCGATTGAGTTTAGGAAACTTCTCAATGATTAACTTCCGTTGTTCACGGCAACGTTCCAGAACCGTTTTATAGACACGCCCAATGGTAGTTTCTTCCTGAGCAATCGATTCCGCCAATGTCGTGCTGATAGATCGGGTGTCAAACATTTCCCCTCCCAATAAAACAGCGCGCACACCAAGTACATGATCTGAAGTTTTGCCATAAACCAGCGATCCTTGGCCGGAAGCATCTGTATTGATCATGCCGCCCAACGTAGCGCGATTACTGGTCGAGAGTTCAGGAGAGAAAAAGTAACCAAAAGGTTTTAAATATTGATTAAGTTGATCTTTGATAACACCGGCTTCGACTTTAACCCATCCCTGTTCTGGATTTATTTCCAAAATACGATTCATGTAACGGGACATATCCACCACAATACCATTGTTAAGTGATTGCCCATTAGTGCCAGTTCCACCTCCACGTGGGGTAAATGTCAGGGTTTGAAAACGATCCTCACCTGCTATCCTTGTCAGCAGTACAACATCAGCACTGGAGCGCGGGAACACAAGAGCTTGTGGCAACAGTTGATAAATACTATTATCTGTTGCCATAGTCAGCCTATCGGCATAACTACTGGCAGTGTCTCCGGTAAAGCCGGCGTCTTTCAGTGCAGTCAAATAATCCTGTGTCAATTCACTGACATGAGGGGCTTGTGATATACGTGGGATCATTGGCTTGTTGCCCCTTTTCTAATAAGTATCCACATTGCTTTATTTATATACTATCTTGGATAACGTAACTCAGACAGTTTTCTGAGCAGGTAGGCTTTTAACCATATCACAATATTTATCGATTTTGAGTAACCTGTGAAATAACGTTATATTTAATTACTATTGTTACTGCCAACAGTATTTTCAATTACCACGAGAAATGATTTCATGGAAAAATCGCAATCATGTCAAGATTTGCCCAAGCTGTTATTTGTACTATTTTTTATTTTATTGCTCATTACAACCAGCTTCTGGGTCTTAAGCCCCTTTGTTTTGGGATTCATTTGGTCAGGAATGGTGGTTATCGCAACTTGGCCACTATTGGAAAAATTACAACAACGATTATGGGGAAAGCGTTGGATCGCTGTTTCCATTATGACATTACTACTAGTCTTATTATTTGTTATCCCTATCGCGTTACTTGTCAGTAGCTTAGTGGAAAATAGTGCCCCGCTGATTGCATGGGCAAAATCTCCCTCCGCTCTTGAACTGCCACAATTGGAGTGGCTCAGCCGGATACCCGTCGTTGGTGATGATTTATATCTTAAATGGCAGGATTTGATTGCTGATGGCAGTAACATTCTTCTCAACAAAATCCCTCCTTATATCGGTAATGCCGCAACATGGTTTTTTACCCAAGCTGCTAATGCAGGCCGCTTCCTTTTCCATCTGGCACTTATGGTGATGTTCAGTGTATTACTTTATTGGAAAGGTGAACAAGTCATGCTGAGTATCCGGCATTTTGCCATCCGGCTGGCAGACAAACGTGGTGATGCGGTAGTACTGCTGGCGGCTCAATCCATCCGTGCTGTGGCCCTTGGCGTGGTTGTCACTGCATTGGTACAGGCCACTGCTGGTGGAATTGGGCTGGCAATCGCAGGTATTCCCTACCCAATGTTATTAACAGTACTGATGTTTGTATGCTGTGTTGCCCAGCTTGGACCTTTGCTCGTCCTCATTCCATCTATCGCATGGCTTTATTGGACAGGAGAAACAACATGGGGAACCATTTTAGTCATTTGGAGCATAATCCTGACCACAATGGATGGCGTTCTTCGTCCTTTTCTTATTCGTCTTGGGGCTGATTTGCCTATGGTTTTAATTCTTACTGGCGTAATCGGCGGCATACTTTCACTGGGTGTAATCGGATTATTTATTGGCCCTGTTGTACTGGCAGTTTCTTACAGCTTACTGTTGGCATGGATGGATGAAGTCCCTGAACCCGAAAGCAAGATAGCAGAAACAGAAAAATATTTTGGGAAGAAGAACGTAAAATAATCAAATAACCGCGCGAGAATATTATTTTTTCGCGCAACTATCAAATTAGTGAATATATCATCCCAATTTTATCGGAGAAATAAATTTATTTTTCAAAAGAAATAAAATTTACTGAGAAAATTGTTGCAGAAAAGTTATTTTTCTAAAGTTTCTTTTTCCAAGATCTATTTATTAAGAGGATTCTTAATGAATAAACTCATTTATTAAATTAGTATTCTCTTCATCGAAACAAATGTTTCCCAGTTAATTGCTACCCCAGCCTATAAACGCCATAGGCTGGGCTCAATGAAGTAATATATATTGCTGTGTGTAGTCTTTGCCTGTCAGCCCATGATAGGCTTTTTTTTTGGATTTTTTTCACTTTTTCTCTCCGTAATTAATCATCCATGTTAGGAAAGATCATGTTACATAAAATATAAAAGCCTGCGGATATTCTAACAGGCTTTTTAATGCAGTTCTGAATTATATTCAGCTAGTTATTTTCAGCCAAAGAAATCCAAGTTTTCACTACCGTATCAGGATTCAACGATAAACTGTCAATACCCTCTTTCATTAACCACGCGGCAAAATCTTCATGATCCGAAGGGCCTTGACCACAGATACCGACATATTTACCTTGACGTTTGGCTGATTGAATTGCCATGGAAAGCAATTGCTTCACAGCATCATTGCGTTCGTCAAATAATTCAGACACCACACCAGAATCGCGATCCAATCCCAGCGCTAACTGCGTCATATCATTGGAGCCAATTGAAAAACCGTCAAAATGTTCAAGGAATTGGTCAGCCAATAACGCATTTGATGGGATCTCACACATCATGATGACTTTCAGCCCATTTTCACCACGCCTCAAGCCTTGAGATGCCAGTTCTGCCGCCACGGCTTCCGCCTGGGCGACTGTACGCACAAATGGAATCATCACTTCAACGTTGGTTAACCCCATGACATTACGCACTCGCTTGACCGCCTCACATTCCAAAGCAAAGCACTGGCGGAAGCTGTCAGAAACGTAGCGACCTGCACCGCGGAAACCCAACATCGGGTTTTCTTCGTGCGGCTCGTACATATCCCCACCGACTAAGTTCGCATATTCATTGGATTTGAAATCTGACAAGCGAACAATCACACGTTTCGGCCAGAATGCTGCCGCTAACGTTGCAATTCCTTCAGTTAATCGCCCAACATAAAACTCAACAGGATTATCATAACCAACCATCAATGAATTAATCTGTTCTTGTAATTCAGGTGATTGTTGTGAAAATTCAAGTAGAGCACGAGGATGCACACCAATCATTCGGTTAATGATAAATTCCAGACGAGCCAGACCAACCCCCTCATTTGGCAAACGAGCGAAGTCAAATGCGCGATCAGGATTGCCTACATTCATCATGATCTTCACATTCAATTCCGGCAATTCATCAATTTGGGAACTCTGAACGCTGAAATCCAATTTATTCTGATAAACGTAACCGGTATCACCCTCGGAACAAGAAACTGTTACCTGTTGGCCCTCTTTCAGACGTTCAGTGGCATCTCCACAACCAACGACGGCTGGGATACCCAACTCACGGGCAATAATGGCAGCATGGCAAGTACGTCCACCACGATTGGTGACAATCGCCGCCGCTTTTTTCATGATCGGCTCCCAATCCGGATCCGTCATGTCAGTTACCAGCACATCACCCGCTTGAATACGATCCATCTCACCAATGTTATGGATAATCTTGACCGTCCCTACACCGATACGATGCCCAATCGCTCGCCCCTCCACCAGCACACTACCCAGTTCATTGAGTTGATAGCGTTCCATCACCTGCTGATTTGAACGAACGGTTTCAGGACGGGCTTGTACAATATATAACTTGCCATTGTGTCCATCCTTCGCCCATTCGATATCCATAGGACGACCATAGTGTTTTTCAATCAATAAGGCCTGTCTTGCCAGCTCTTCCACTTCATGATCAGTCAAAGAGAAACGATTGCGCAGCTCGTCTGATACCTCTTCCGTGCGCACCTGCTTTCCGTGCTCTTTACTATCTGCGTAAACCATACGTATTTTTTTAGAGCCGAGATTACGGCGCACTATTGCAGGACGATTATTTTTCAAAGTGGGTTTATGGACATAAAACTCATCAGGGTTCACCGCCCCCTGTACGACCATCTCACCCAGGCCATAGGCTGATGTAATGAACACAACCTGATCAAAACCTGATTCAGTATCAATCGTGAACATCACGCCAGATGATGCCAAATCAGAGCGAACCATACGCTGTACGCCCGCAGAAAGTGCAACACCACGGTGGTCATATCCCTGATGGACACGATAAGAAATAGCGCGATCATTAAAAAGTGACGCAAAGACATGTTTGATGGCAACCAACACAGCATCAATGCCTTGCACATTCAAGAAAGTTTCCTGCTGTCCAGCAAAAGAGGCATCCGGCATATCTTCGGCTGTTGCGGAAGAGCGAACAGCGAAAGAGGCATCAGGTTCACCTTCAGACAATTGTAGATAGGCATCACGGATATCTTTTTCGAGTTGGGCCGTAAATGGCGTATCAATCACCCACTGACGAATCTGTGCGCCAGCCTTGACCAATTGATTGACATCATCAACATTGGTTTCATCCAGCAATTGATAAATACGCTGGTTCACACCACTTTGTTCCAGAAAATCATTAAATGCCTGTGCAGTCGTTGCAAAACCATGAGGAACAGACACGCCAAGTTCAGCCAGATTGGTAATCATCTCGCCAAGAGAGGCGTTTTTACCACCGACCCGATTAACGTCATTCATACCTAATTGGTTATACCAGAGCACATTGCTTGGGGTGAGGCCACTATTGGACATTAGAAACTATCCTTTTTACATTCGGAGATACAAATCGGAAAAATTAAAGCTGCTCTTCACAGCAAGAAATAGCCTAGCACATTGTCTTGTTATATATAGAAAGGTGAATCGATCAACCCAACAATATTATTTTTTTACAAGTATAATCGGAGGAAACGAGTTATGCTGATGGTGCTTGATAAAAACGATTCAGCCAGACAACTCGACCAATCCGATAACGACAAGCAATCTAACAATATAAAGAAAGAAACGATGATAGAAATTCACACTTCCCAAACATCGGAAAATGAAAGACTGGAACGCAGCGTATTTTTTATTTCCGATGGGACAGCAATCACAGCAGAAGTATTGGGCCATGCTGTGTTGTCTCAATTTCCTATTGCTATTACCTCCTATACCCTCCCTTTCGTGACTAGCAAAGCTCGAGCAGAAGAAGTCAAAGATCAAATAAACGCGATATATCAGAAAATGCAAATTAGACCATTGGTCTTTTATTCCATTATTTCAGATGAGGTCAAAAATATTATTACCCAAAGTGACGGATTCTGTCAGGATATCGTCCAAACACTGGTCGCACCATTACAACAAGAAATCGGTTTAGAGCCAAAACCAGAATTACATCGAACCCATGGCTTATCCAAAAAGAATCTGAGTCAATATGATGCTCGAATTGCTGCCATTGATTATGCTCTCGCTCATGATGATGGTGTTTCATTACGCAATCTTGATCAAGCTCAAGTCATTATTCTCGGAGTATCCCGTTGCGGAAAAACACCTACCAGCCTCTACCTTGCGATGCAATTTGGCATCCAGGCCGCAAACTATCCTTTCACCGCAGATGATATGGATAACCTACGATTACCCGCCGCCTTAAAATCCTTTCAGCATAAATTATTCGGCCTGACTATCAGTCCAGAAAGGCTTGCTGCCATTCGGGAAGAACGGCGTGAAAATAGCCGTTATGCTTCATTACGGCAATGTCGGATTGAACTTGCTGAAGTGGAAGCACTATTCCGCAAAAATAAGATTAATTATTTAAATACCACAAATTATTCTGTCGAAGAAATTTCGGCCAAAATTATTGACAGTATGGGATTGAAACGCCGCATGTTCTGACTCCGTAATACCAGCATGTTTCACAATATTTGTTCACGACACTTTCTCGCGCAAATAGCAGTATTGTCTGTTAAATTTGCTGGAGATTGAGTTATTGTGATTTCAGTCATTCCAGACACTGTCTCAATGTGAAGTAGAATTCGAGAAAGTATATGTACAAAACAGATGAATTAAGAACCCACCGCATTGATAGCCTGATAACACCTAAAGCGCTTGCCGAGCAATATCCTATTTCGGAAAAGACCCTGCAAAATGTGACATCGTCACGAAAGCGTATTGAGTCCATCCTGACAGGCGACGATCAACGTTTACTGGTCATTATTGGCCCCTGCTCTATTCATGATACTGATGCAACCCTTGATTATGCCTCTCGCCTACGTAAACTACGCGAAAAATACCAGCACAACCTAGAAATTGTGATGCGAACCTATTTTGAGAAGCCGAGAACAGTCATTGGCTGGAAAGGTCTGATTTCAGATCCCATGTTAGATGGTTCCTGTCAGGTCAATAAGGGGATCTCGCTTGCCCGTAACCTATTAATTGATATCAATGAACTGGGTGTCCCTACCGCCACAGAGTTTCTGGATATGGTCACTGGCCAATACATTGCTGATTTAATTAGCTGGGGAGCCATTGGTGCCAGAACCACGGAAAGCCAAATTCACCGAGAAATGGCCTCGGCTCTATCATGTCCAGTTGGTTTTAAAAATGGGACGGATGGCAATACGCTTATCGCCATTGATGCAATACGGGCTGCACGCGCCAAACATACATTCCTGTCTCCGGATAAAAACGGTCAGATGACCATTTACCAAACCAATGGGAATCCCTATGGACATATTATTATGCGTGGCGGGAAAAAACCGAATTACAGCGCTGAAGATATTGCAACAACCTGCCATAAATTACGCGAATTACACTTACCCGAACGCTTGATTGTAGATTGCAGCCACGCTAATTGCCAAAAAATTCATCGCCGTCAGTTAGATATTGCAAAAAATATTGGTGAACAAATTCAATCCGGCTCAACAGCCATTGCTGGTATCATGGCTGAAAGTTTTTTAGTCGAAGGTACACAAAAAGTGATTACGGGAGAATCTTTGACTTACGGGCAATCTATTACTGACCCATGCCTTGGCTGGCAGGATACGGAAGAATTTATCAGTATCCTTGACGAAGCCGTTGAAAATCGTTCCTGAATCCTTTCTTTATTCTGGCTCCGATCTACTGTTGGGGCCAGTAACCAATAAAAATAAACCAATTAAAATCAAATAATTAATACATAATCTCAGGTATAAAAAAAATAGCTTGAAGTTAGCTCTTATTGAAACGATAATTATTCTCAATACTAGAATAATTATTGTTCAAACTTGGTTATGGAAAAATTAGCGTATTATCAACGTTACCACACTAACTTTCTACAACAGCAGATTCTTCCTGAGCTCCCCAGCAATGCGGTAGAAAGCAATTGTATTGGTAGTCAGCAACTATTGAGGGAATCGTATGTTATGAAAGTTTGCTATCAAAACGGATTTTTCCGTTACATTCGACCAAATCCAGCAAATTTATTCTGACAAAACAAAAATCCTAGCAAACTCACCTGCTGAATATCGGCAAGGTGGCCAGCTATTTGTGTCCATAAAAATACTATTTAAACATAGAGATTAACCTGCATGACTCTAATTAAACCGCCAAGCCTAAAATTGTCTACATTAAGTGTAGTCATCTTCGCGAGTTTATCTTCTGCGAATGCAACGACAGTACATTCCGAAAAAGATAAATCATCCAAAGAGACTCTGACTGTGTATGCCACTGGCAATGTGCGTGACAGTTTTGAGGCACCTATGATGGTTACGGTCATTGAAGGCAATTCAGCCAGCAGTAAAGTTGCTGGCAATGCGAATGATTTGCTGCGCAACATTCCGGGAATTGATATCACTGGCTCTGGCCGTGCCAATGGGCAGGACATCAGTATGCGAGGCTATTCCCAAAAAGGTGTTTTGACCCTCGTTGATGGTATTCGCCAAGGAACAGATACCGGGCATCTTAATGGAGTATTCCTCGATCCAACGTTAATTAAACAAGTTGAAATAGTTCGGGGTCCATCTGCTCTATTATATGGCAGTGGTGCTCTGGGAGGCGTTATTGCCTATCAAACAGTGGATGCTGCTGATTTATTAGAAGAAGATAAAAATACCGGTTTCCGCGTTTTTAGCCGTGCAGGAAGCGGTGACCACAGTCTGGGATTTGGTGGAGCCGCATTCGGTAAAACAGAACAACTTGATGGCTTATTTGCATTTAGTACCCGCGATGCAGGCAATATCCGCTACGGGAACGGTGTAAAAGGCCATAACGACGAAACCATTGGTAATATGTTGGCAAAAGGCTCTTGGAAAATAGATAGCAGCCAAACGTTAAGTGGTGACTTACGCTATTACCGCAATGAGGCACATGAGCCTAAGAATCCACAATCCCCCAATGACAATGAGAAGCAACGGATAGATCGCACTACCGTACAACGTGATGCTCAACTGACGTATCAATTAAATCCTTCAGAATACAACTGGTTAAATGCCAGAGCGGATATCTATTATTCCGATATAAATATTAATAACAAAAGTAAAGACAAAGGTTTTGAAGGCCGCAAACAAGAAACTTACGGTGTAAAACTTGAAAACCGCTCTCATCTGGGAACCCATACTTTTGCAGCACATCAATTTACCTATGGTGGTGAAACCTATAAGCAGAAGCAAAAACCAAGTAACAATACTGTAGAAGGTTTTCCCAATGCTGATATTCGTTTTGCATCTGGTTGGATTCAAGACGAAATGACTCTACGTGATTTGCCTGTTTCGTTTATCGCCGGTACACGTTACGATAATTACAAAGCCTCAAATAGCAAATATGACGATATCAGTGCTGACAAATGGTCGTCAAAAGGTGCCATTAGCATTACGCCAACGAATTGGTCGATGCTATTTGCCTCCTATTCTCAGGCATTCCGTGCTCCAACCATGGGCGAAATGTATAACGATTCGAAACATTTTTATATGTATCCAATGAAAGGACGTCCAGGGTTCACCAATTATTGGAAACCCAATCCCAATTTGCGCCCTGAAAGCAATGAAACACAAGAATATGGCTTCGGGCTGCGTTTCGATGAGCTATTTACCAGCAATGATGGTCTAAAATTTAAGGCCAGCTATTTTGATACTAAGGCAAAAGATTACATATCTTCCACCGTAACGCCTGATATGAAATTTACGACATCATTGAATATTCCAAAGGCCAAAATTTGGGGCTGGGATGTTTCCATGACATATGACTCTGACTGGTTCTCTTGGGATCTCGCTTACAACCGTACAACGGGTAAAAACGAAGAAACCGGGAAATCTATAGACGCTCTTAGCCCTGATACCCTGACTAGCAAATTGGATATTCCATTGTCCACAACAGGTTTTTCCATTGGATGGATCGGTAAATTTACTCAACATACCCATCTCAGGGGCGTAAATGGCGATAAAAACGAACGGGGTCAGAAGATCGCCCAATACGCAGGTTATGGCGTCAATGATTTCTACGTCAGCTATCACGGCGATAGCACATTAAAAGGGCTAACCACCTCCGTCGTACTGGGCAACGCCTTTGATAAAGCATATTACTCATCGCTGGGCGCACCACAGAGCGGCCGTGATGCCAAACTGTTTGTCAGCTACCAGTGGTAAATAGCAACAGACTAATCTATTAATTTTAAAACTAAATTTATTTTTAAACCCCGTTTTTTAAGGAGCTAGCCACTGTGAATCAGTCACTTTATGAACGTTACCAACAAGCCAAAGCAGATAACAAAGCTAAATACGCACGTGATCTGGCCGCTTACCTCAATGTCAGTGAAGGAGAGTTATTGCATAGCCGTGTCGGTATCGATGCAAAACGTTTGAACGTTGATGCTCCTACCCTACTTCAGGAACTGACGACTGTTGGAGAAACCAAAGCGATAACCCGTAATGATTTCGCCGTTCACGAGCATGTTGGTCGTTACGAAAATACCAAATTCAGCCCACATGTTGGTTTGATCCTTAACCCACGTGAGCTCGATCTACGTCTGTTCTTCGATCACTGGGCCAGCGTTTTCTTTTTGGTTGAACCAGCTAAAAATGGTGTGCGTCACAGCATTCAATTCTTTGATCGCCAAGGCGATGCGTTGCATAAAGTCTATGCCACCAACAATACTGATATGGCGGCATGGGAAGCTCTGATCGAAAAATATCAGACCAGTGAAAACCCAGCGCTGGCAATTCAGCCGGAAGAAGTACCTGAACATGCAGAAATCACTGAACAACTGCAAGTGCAGTTAGATGAAGAATGGCGTGCCATGACTGATGTTCATCAATTCTTCATCATGATGAAACGCCATAATCTGAACCGTCAGCAAATTTTCAATGCCGTGAAAGATGATTTGGCATATCGCGTAAACAATTCAGCAGTAACTCAACTTGTTGAAACTGCCTATCAAGATCAGAATGAAATCATGGTCTTTGTCGGAAACCGTGGTTGCATTCAGATTTTCACTGGCAAACTGGAGCGTTTGATGCCATATCAGGAAGAGAATTCCGCTCAGAAATGGCTTAACATTTTCAATCACAATTTCACTCTGCACCTGATTGAAAGTGCCATCGCAGAAAGCTGGGTCACCCGCAAACCAACAGAAGATGGTTTTGTCACCAGCCTTGAGTTGTTTGATGCCAATGGAAATCAAATCGCACAATTGTACGGCCAGCGTACCGAAGGTACCCCTGAGCAGACTCAATGGCGTGAACAAATTGCCGCTCTGCCTAAACTGCAACCAGAACAGGAAACTTGTGTAGCATGAAAAAGTGGCTTCTAACATTTATGCTTACCATCTCTTTCAATGCGTTCTCTGCTGAACGCATTGTTACCGTTGGTGGCGATGTGTCTGAAATTGTTTTTGCACTTGGCGAAGGACAGCATGTTGTCGCAAGGGACAGTACCAGCCAAAATCCCAAAGCACTACTCTCTCTGCCCGATGTAGGGTATATGAGGATGCTGAATCCAGAAGGGATTTTATCCATGCGCCCATCACTGGTGATCGCAAGTGAATCGGCTCAACCTTCTCTGGCACTCAAGCAAGTCGAAGATTCTGGTGTAAAAGTCATTAAAGTGACCAGCGAAACCTCGTTAGAAGCCGTTCCTAAAAAGATCATGACCGTCGCCAAAGCGGTCAGTCAGGAAAAACGTGGTGAAGAATTGGTTGCCCAATATCAGCAACAACTATCAGGCATCGCTACGTCAGATATTTCGACTAAAGTGCTCTTTGTCATGAGCCACGGCGGCCTCATGCCAATGGCAGCAGGTCAGAAAACAGCCGCAGATCAAATTATCCGTGCCATTGGTGCAAAGAATGCAATGCAAGGTTTCCACGGATACCGTCCTTTATCTCAAGAAGGTGTTATCGCCAGCAAACCAGATTTGCTTCTAGTCAGTACAGAAGGTCTAAAGACTTTGGGTGGTATGGATAAAATTTGGCTGCTTCCTGGATTGAATTTCACACCAGTAGGCAAGAAAAAGCAGGTCGTTGTTGTTGATGAAATGGGTCTGCTTGGATTTGGCCTACAAACTCCCGCCGTTATGAAACAAGTCCGTGAGGCAGCGGAGAAAGTGCAATGAGTCGTTCTCAATTCCCCAGTTTCGGCTTAATAATACTGGGATTATTGTTGTTCTTTCTAGCAATTAGCTCAGCCAATATGGGGGCATTGCCACTTTCCTTTAAAACTCTGTGGGAATCCTCTTTGGATGACCCACAGTGGCAAATTTGGTTAAATATTCGGTTGCCACGTATTCTATTGGCGATTCTCGTTGGATGTGCACTGGCTGTATCTGGTGCCGTGATGCAGGGGTTATTCCGCAATCCTCTGGCTGATCCCGGATTGTTAGGGATCAGTAGTGGGGCAGCACTTACGGTAGCAATGGTGATTGTTCTACCTTTCACTTTGTCTGCCAGCATTGCGTTATACGGCCACATTATCGCAGCCTTTGTCGGCAGTTTATTGGTTTCATCCCTGATCTTTTCGCTTAACAAATATAGCCACGGTAACCTGTCAAAACTACTACTCGCAGGGATCGCCATTAATGCACTGTGCATGGCATTTATTGGTGTATTGAGTTATATCAGTAATGATCAGCAATTGCGTCAGTTTTCCATTTGGATGATGGGTTCGCTGAGCCAAATTGAATGGCCAACGCTGGTTATTGCTGCATCACTCATTATCCCTGTTTGTATACTGGTATTCAGCCAATCACGGAAACTCAATTTGTTGCAATTGGGAGATGAGGAAGCACACTATTTGGGCATTAATGTCCAACGTACTAAATACCAATTATTGCTACTGAGTGCTTTATTGATTGGATGTGCAGTTGCTTTGACGGGCGTCATTGGTTTTATTGGCTTAGTTATCCCACACCTTGCCAGACTACGGTTTGGTGGCGACCATACTTGGCTGCTGCCGATATCAGCCTTGGGCGGAGCATGCCTTTTGCTAACAGCCGATACCCTAGCTAGGACATTAGTTTCTCCTGCAGAAATGCCAGTAGGACTTATCACCGGTTTGATCGGTGCCCCCTATTTTTTATGGCTAATTCTTAAGCCATCAGGAGGCCGTTTATAATGAAGCCGATCATGTCAGATAATTTACTTGAAGCTAAAAATTTAAATTATTTCATCGGCCAGCGTCAGATAATCAGAGATATTTCACTTTCCATTCATCAGGGGGAAGTTGTTGCGATTATTGGCCCAAATGGAGCAGGAAAATCGACACTGCTACGACTATTAACTGGCTACATTCCCCCCAATTCAGGAGAATGCTTGTTAAAAGGCGTACCTATTTCCCGCTGGCCAACTCAGCAATTGGCTCGCATTCGCGCAGTAATGCGGCAATATAGTTCCCTTTCTTTCCCTTTTAGTGTGGAAGATGTCATTGCAATGGGACGTGTCCCCCATGAAAATGCCTATAAGAAAATCGCTATTGATGAAGCTATTGCATTGACAGAGTGCGAAGAGCTGAGAAAAAGAAATTATCAGCAACTATCTGGAGGGGAACAGCAACGGGTTCAACTGGCAAGAGTTTTGGCCCAACTTTGGCATCCAGAGCCTACCGAATCTTGTCTGTTTTTAGACGAACCGACCTCAGCGCTGGATCTTTATCATCAGCAGCATACATTACGGCTGGTTCACCGCTTGACACGCCAACATCCTGTTGCTGTCTGCTGTGTACTGCATGATTTAAATCTAGCAGCACTCTATGCCGACAAAATTATCCTGTTGCACAAAGGAAAATTAGTCGCATCCGGCACTCCACAAGATGTACTGCGGGACGATATTCTCAAACAGTGGTATCAAGCAGATTTAGGCGTTACTCAACATCCTGAAACCCATCAGCCACAGATCTATCTCAGGCAATGAAAGGCACTTATATCCCCTTCACGTTTCAAACTTCTGCTTTGTTGGCTACAACTTGAAATCTACTGAGTAGATAAGATAAAAAAGGCAAATTTTGCGTATCACAGCAAAATTTGCCTCAATTTTTGCCTAAACTGCCCAGTCTTAATCTATACTGAATTATTCGGAATTAGTTTCAACAATCATCAGCAAACAGAGTTCCTGAAAAACTTCAGTCAGTGAATCTTCCCGTATCCCATTGTGCAAATAATTCACATTCAAAAACAGTAAACCTGTGACCCCAGCCATCACCAATGCATATAAAATAAAAAAAACCGCTTTCTGGTTAAATATACAAAATCCGATTGCATGACAGCCTCATTTATAATTAATAACGCGGCTATAATATTACTAGCACCCCAAGATAGATGAACATCTGGCACGATAGCTTATTTCATAAGAGAAAAAATAAGCAACGTATAACGGCTATTAACCTGAAACCGCACATTTTGCGTATACGATAAAAAAGAAATTCTTAAAATGGCTCACGCAATAACATAATTAAGTATTTATATGTCGGTATCTTTTTAGCAAAAGACCCACACATGTGGGAGGTAAACATGTTAGAAAATGTCATCAACGATATTGTAAGATGGTTAGATAGCCAACTTCAACGGACAGAAGGTATCAAAATAGATGCGATTGCCCATAAAAGTGGCTATTCAAAATGGCATTTACAACGAATTTTTAAGGAATTAAAAGGCTGTACACTGGGTCAATATGTGCGCCGACGTCGCCTCCATGAAGCAGCCAAGTCTTTGCGTGAAGATAATTTGCCAATTCTTGATATTGCTCTGCAATATGGTTTTAGTTCTCAGGCTACATTTACCCGGATATTTAAAAAGCATTTTAATACTACACCCGCTAAATTCAGGGAGAATGGGTACCTGCCTGAATTCAAGATCTTCTTATATTGCGAGGAATAAGGTCAAATTTCCCAATCACTTTAATTCATTGACAAGCCAGTGATACAATTGCTGTAACTCTGTATCTAGAGAGAAATATTGTTGACTAACTTGCTGAATCACTTGCCCAACCGCCTCTGGCTGGTACAGTACTCCGATCAGCTTTTCAGCCAATAACTTGAACGGGACAGGTTCCAGACTATCGGTAAATATCTGGCAACGACTTATCACGCCATGTTCAATATCAACATGCAGTTCAACTCCTCCCCAACGGAATCGTGTATCTAGTGTATGACTAAATGCAGGAGCCTGACCAAAATTCCACTCCCAACTACTCTGTTTAGCCAAAATATCACTAAAACCAGGTAAATCAGGCACAACCTGTGGTGAAATAATTTCCGCCTTAACTGTCTCACCGAAATATTCAAAAAATGCGTCGATAATGCCCTTACAAACTCTTTCATGCGTGATACTAGGCAATAATTCAGCTAAGTTCGTTACTCTGGAACGAACCGAGGTGATACCTTTCGCCTGTAATTTTTTAGGGTCAGGATTAAGATAGTCGGCAAGACGATTCAAATCTGCGTTAATCAACAAAGTTCCGTGATGAAACCCACGATCTTTAGTTTCTTTATATGCAGAGCCAGAGATCTTACGCTCTCCCTCAGGAGAAAATAAAACTAAGTCATTGCGACCGGAAGCCGTCGCATGAATACCTGATTTTTTCAGCCCCTTCAGGATGATTTGCGTAGAAACGGTTTTATTATATTCAGGTTTACCCGCCATAAAAGTAAAGCACGTATTACCTAAATCATGAAAAACCGCGCCCCCACCACTGCTACGCCGAGCTAGTTTTATTCCATCCTGTTCCATTCGGCGAGTGTTACACTCTTTCCACGGATTCTGCGCGCGCCCAACGACAACAGTATTAGCATTGCGCCATAAAAACAGAACGCGCTGATTTGGTGGCATCTGTCGAAAAATACTCTCTTCAACAGCAAGATTAAACCAAGGATCGTGAGAATCTGATAGCAACAGACGTAATATGGACATTTTTGACTCCGGCAAAGAAAAACAGAGCCTTAAGGTATCATAAAGCACTACCGGAATAATGGGATGGAGATAAAATCACATCCTACGAGCTTGCCAGAAGACACGGCGCCAATACACATTGTCAAGGGAGGAACGTATTACGCCTTTACTGGTGGATGCGTGAATAAATTCATTGTTAGTATCATAAATACCTACATGCAGGCCACTTTCACCACTGCCTGTCTTGAAAAAGACCAAATCCCCTGGCATCAGATCATCTTTGTTAATCCGTATGCCTAATTTGGTTTGATCATTTGTTGTACGTGGAAGCCGGATATTGAAACGGTCATAAAACGTGCGGTAAACAAAGCCTGAACAGTCAACACCATGTCTATCCATACCACCATAGCGATAGGGAGTTTTATGCCATTGATTAAGTTGATCTTTTAACTGAGCGATAACCATTATCGGATCAGAAAGGGCTGTCCTTAACGGAGGAAAATTAGATTTGGAGACTGGATTGGTACAACCAATGAGGAAAAAACTCAATAATAAGCATAAATGCCCTACTCTTATTAACATCCACTTTCCCCCAGTCATCAAATTGAAACGAACAAACTTTATCTGGCAGGAGATAAAAAAACAAGTTTCTCTCTTATAAGTTGTCCTCTCATAAGGTTCTCTTTCATAGAATACTCGCGCTGGCTATTATGTTGTAAATGGTAATCAATGAGATTGTTTTGTTTCTGGTCGGCTAATTAGCCAAACTCCCAACAAGATAAAAATAACCCCCACAGTTTTCAATAATGAGATAGCTTCGTTGAACCAAGGCAATAAAGTTGCCATTAAATAAACAAAAACATAGCTCAAGCTAATAATAGGATACGCTTTGTTCAATGGCAGATATTTCAAGGTAAAGAACCAACATAACATGGACAATGCATATCCCGCCAAACCAGCCATAACCATCAATAAAGGGTTATGGTTTGCCCAAAGCCAGTCGATATCCAGCCAATGCGCCGACAACGAAAGTTCTGGCAGACGGGCAACTCCCCATTTCAATAACAACTGAGCTACAGTGACCAGTAAGACATTCACCATTCCCCAAAGATAACCTTTCATTAACTCAGGCCCATCAATAAAATTCCCAACATAATTGCAAAAACGCCGACCCAGTGTTTTAGCCCCACTTTTTCCTGATACAGGAATTGCCCAATCAAAGTCACTACTACAAAATTCATACTAAGCATAGGGTATGCGATACTCAGCGGCAAAAATTGCAATAATCTCAGCCAGAATATCATTCCCATCCCCAACAGAAGAATAGCACTAGACAGCCATATCGTCATAGATACCCCCTTATGGGGGGTATCTTTTTTCTGCCAACAGACAACAGCCTGCTTCTGGCATAATTGTCCCGCGCAGGTCAGTAAACTAACCAAAACCAATAATGCTATGTTGCCACTCATAGCTGTTTCTTATAAATCACAAGGACAAAACGATGACCACGGCGCACAAGATCCGGCTCAGGCAATTCAGGAAGATCACCTTTTGAAGATAATAGGAAAACAACTGCCACCTGACCTTCTTTACGTGCTTTAGCTAGCCACGTAGGGAATTCTTCTTGTTCCACATACCGATATTGGCTATCAGGATACTCAAGCCCATATTCTAATTCACCCGGGCGATCAAACATGTAAATATCGCTGCGTTTTAATTCCCATGCAATCGCAGCTCCCACCCCTACAGACTGAGACAGGATATATTTGCTATCAGCCAACTCTTTCTCATTTTGTCTAATGAAAAACTGGGGAAGTTTGGAATTAATCGTCTTTATAGGCAATGCACTACCTATCGATAAACTGAGCACAATTGAACAAGCAGCAGCCCATAACCAATATTTTCCATCTCGAGTGAAGCACAGATAACCAATAACTCCCCAAGCGCCAAAAGCAATAATTCCCATAATCCATTTCAGCCACTCGTTAGGCTGATAAAGTGGCTGGCTGGTCAGCGTTTCCATGGCAAAAAGAAACAAAATCGCAATCAGCCCAAAGAAGACATTCACCAGGCCATTCATTTTCAATGGATTCATATTGCCATTTTTGACACAGTCAACCCCGTATTTTGCCATCATCAGTGCCAAAGGGCCGATAAACGGTAAAACGTAAGTTGGCAATTTTCCTTTTGCAATACTGAAAAATACCAATGGAACAACAAACCAACAAAAGAGGAAAAACATCTCTGGGTGTTTTTTTTTCTCTTTCCAGCTTTTAATCAAGGCACCGGGTAGTAATCCCAACCACGGGATTACACCTAAAATCAGTATCGGTAAGTAATACCAAATGGGTGCAATATGTTGAGCTTTCTCAGAAGCAAAACGCTGTATATGTTCTATCCAAAAGAAATAATGCCAGTAATTCGGTTCACGCAAAGCAACCGCAATCACCCACGGTAGGCTAATCAAAATAGCGGAAATCACGGCAAGAGGACCAAAACGAACCATTTCCAGAAAACGCTTCTGATATATCGTGATGGGTATCATCGCAACTACAGGCAACGCCAATGCCAGAAATCCCTTTGTCATAAATGCCATGCCACAAGTCAGCCCCAACACAGACCATGCCAGAACCCGTTCTCGGGTAGTGGCAGCTTTGAGAGCCCAATAGCAGCTCACAATCCCCGCGGTAATCCATAAAGAAAACATGGGATCAAGGACGCTATAAGTGCCAATGGAAAAAACAATAAACATGGAGATGTAAATCAGGCTGGAAACAAAAGCCGTCTGACGACATTGCCACATCATCATTGCCAGCCGATAAAGAAGAAACGCACTAATTAATATGCTGAATACAGATCCAAAACGAACAGCAAAGTTATTGTCACCAAAAATCCACTGGCTAATATTGTTAATCCAATACCCAGCAACTGGTTTTTCAAAATAGCGGATATCCAAGAAGTGAGGTACAATCCAATTCCCACGTTGCAGCATTTCTCGACTAATTTCAGCATACCGAGTTTCATCTGGCTGCCATAACAGACGGCTATCCAGTGGCAATAGGTAAGTAAGAATAAAAAAAAGAGCCATTAGAACGGCCCCTGCTTTACTCGTCCGAGTATTCAACATATCTGTGTTATACCTCTTGTTGGCAACCTAACCAGCCTTCACGACCGGGAAAATCCGAACGAACAATTTTCCCAACAGGAAGCGTTTCTCTATTTTCAGGTAATAAATGACTTAATTTACAAAACTGGATATCTTGCTGATGAAGCATATTCAGTAATGTTTCAAATTGCGAAGACTTCGACATACCTTCAACTTCGGTATGGATGGTATAAACAGGAACACCACAATCATTTTTGATGGCTTCAAGGATAAAATGATTGAAGTCTGCATCACTGACCCGTGTACCAACAACTTCATCATAGGTAGGTAATGTGACAGGAATTTGTACGGTCCCCACATGTCCATTAGGCAAGAGAGGCCTGAATGGGTATATTCCACGGCAATCACTGTTGTAATCAAAATCAAAACACTGTTTAACCGTCAATACACGTTCATCTGCTCGCCAACCTGCAACGGCTGAGCATGTAACGGTCTTCCCAGTCGCCTTTTCCAACGCATCAACGCCTAATCGCACTTGTCCCGCTAATTCGGCCTCCGACCAGCGCCCTACTTTTGCTTGCCAGCCTTGATGATCCCATGCATGCAAGCCAACTTCATGACCTGCATCCATTGTTTGCTTCATCAAATAACCCAGATCTTTTGCTATCTTTTTCCCTGGCCAAGCTGTACCAGCCAGTAAGATATCCAGACCATAAAGGGAAGCTGCATTTGACCTCAGCATTTTCCAGAGAAACTTAGGCCGCAACAGGCGCCATAAATGACGCCCCATGTTGTCTGGCCCAACACTGAAAAAAAAGCTGGCTTGAATACGGTGCTTTTGCAAAATCTCAAGCAACTTCGGTACACCTTCCCTTGTACCTCGATAAGTATCCACATCAATTCTCAAACCAACTTTCTTCATCACTTTCTTCCTACTCTTTTCCTAATATCTTCCTGACTTCCAATTGATTTTTAGTGCTTCCGTTTTAATTCTTCAACTGCTCCATGCAGAAAGAAATCCAGTGTTTCATCAATGGTGTGCTTCATATCAATGGTAGGTTTCCAGCCCAACAGACGTTCTGCATTTTTAATACTGGGTTTACGGTGTTCAACATCCTGATAACCCTGACCATAATAACTGCTGCTTTCGATCTTCTTGAACCCAGCAAATGGAGGGAAATGCCCGCGCAGTTCGTGTTTTTCAAAACTCTCCAGAAGCATTTCAGCCAGTTGGCGAATGCTAGCTTCATTCGTTGGATTACCAATATTGATAATTTGGCTATCACACAACCCGTCTCGGTTTTCGATGATTCTGAACAGTGCTTCAATGCCATCATGGATATCAGTGAAACAACGTTTTTGCTCTCCACCATCCACCAGTTTAATCGGAGAACCTTCCACCAAGTTCAAAATTAGCTGAGTGATCGCCCTTGAACTACCGATACGTGCTGAATTCAAGTTATCCAATCTTGGCCCCATCCAGTTAAACGGACGGAATAAAGTGAATCTTAAGCCTTCTTTTGCACCATATGCCCAAATAACTCGATCAAGTAACTGCTTAGAAACTGAGTAGATCCAGCGCTGTTTATTAATAGGCCCGACAATCAGACGTGAAGTATCTTCATCAAACTCCTTGTCGTCACACATGCCATAAACTTCAGACGTTGACGGGAAAATAATCCTTTTGTTGTATTTCACACAATAGCGGACAATTTTCAGATTCTCTTCAAAATCCAATTCAAAAACTCGCAATGGATTACGGGTGTATTCAATCGGGGTAGCAATGGCTACTAATGGGAGAATGACATCACATTTCTTGATGTGATATTCAATCCATTCAGTATGGATGCTGACATCTCCCTCAATGAAATGAAAACAAGGATTGCCAATGAATCGTTCAATAGCAGAAGAACCAATATCCATCCCGTATATGTCATAGTTGCCATCATCCAACAGACGTTCGGTCAGGTGATTACCAATGAATCCATTGACACCCAAAATCAGGACACGTTTACGGCGACTGACTTGTGCTGTTGCTTTCTGACCAACATGAACACCCGTCACGATGCCCATCTCAAGAGCTAAGCGATTGCCCTGAACATAAAGCCCTGACTCACCCTGCCCGCTAATGATTTCCAACGCACCATCACCACAAGCAATAACAAATGGCTCAGTAGAAATTACGGTTCCAGGACGTTTACCATGAACCTGATTAATTGGTCGTGCACGCCAAATTGTAATTTTACGCCCACCTAGGAAGGTAAATGCGCCTGGATAGGGCTCTGTCACGGCTCTAACCAAATTATTAATTTCTTTGGCAGATTTATTCCAAGTTATCTCACCATCTTCAGCCGTGCGACGACCAAAATAAGTTGCCTGACTTTCGTTCTGTGGAATTGATGGATAATGGCCTGATTTTATTTGAGGCAGGATGTTATCCAATAATTCAACGGCCGCTTCACGTATTTTTCCATGTACTTCCAGTGAAGTATCAGTTTCACTTATCTGTATAGCCTGCTGCGCGACAATATCCCCAGCATCCGGTTTCACCAGCATTTTGTGCAGTGTTACACCTGTCTCAGTCTCTCCATTGAGTACAGCCCAGTTGATGGGAGCACGCCCACGATATTTCGGCAATAAGGAACCATGAAGGTTAAATGTGCCTTTTTCAGCCAGTGATAGAATTTCCTGACTAAGCATGTTGCGGTAGTAAAAAGAGAAAATGACATCCGGTTTCATCTCACGGATGCGCTCCAACCAAAGTGGGTGATTCACATCTTCTGGCGCAAATACAGGTAATCCTAAATCTGCGCCGATACGTGCAACAGATGAAAAAAAGTGATTTTCATTTGGATCATCGGTATGTGTAAATACAGCCTGAATATCAAAACCCGCTTTTACTAGCGCATTAAGTCCGACACAACCAATATCATGATAGGCAAAGATAACTGCTTTCATTAGCTTTTTTCCTGATTGTCGTTGGTCTTTTTAACTCCGACCACTTTTTGAATAAAATAACGCGGGCGGGCACGAACGTCGTTATATATCCGGCCAATGTATTCACCGAGCAATCCCATTGCGACGAACTGTGCACCAATAAACATAAAAAGAATAGCAAACAGGGTAAACACGCCTTCAGCAGCCCACATTGAGCCAAAGATCAGGCGCAGAGTAATCAACAGTACCGCCAACAGGAAACCTGTTATGGCAATGATGCTCCCCACTACACTCAATAACCGCAATGGTGCAGTTGTTAAGCAAGTCAAAAGGTCATACATCAGGTTTATCAGTTTCATGAAGCTGTATTTGGAGTCCCCAAACTCACGTTCAGCATGGGCTACATCAATTTCTATCGTTTTACGTGCAAAGGTATTGGCAAGAATAGGAATAAACGTGCTGCGTTCATGGCATTGCAGCATCGCACGTACAATATGACGGCGATAGGCACGCAGCATACAACCGTAATCTCCCATCGACCGTCCCGTCGCTTTAGTTATCATCGCATTGATTATTTTGGATGCGCTTTTACGGAACCAGGAATCCTGACGGTTGGCACGACGTGTACCTACAACGTCATATCCCTCTTCTGCCGTTTTAACTAAATGGGGGATCTCTTCTGGTGGATTTTGCAAATCAGCATCAAGCGTAATAATCAGATCACCATCAGCCTGATGAAATCCCGCCATAATAGCTGAATGTTGCCCGTAATTGCGGTTGAGCAAAATAGCAATTACATGATTTTCGGGAGACTCAGCCGCCTGAGTTAAGATATCGGCAGAACTGTCACGGCTACCGTCATCGACCAAGATTATTTCGTATTTCTGCTCAAGTTTTTGGCATGCTGTGATCGTTCTTTCCAACAATTGGGGCAGACTTTCTTCTTCGTTGTAAACAGGAATAACGACCGAAACTTTTTTAATCTTTTCAAATGTCACTTACTTATGCTCCGAAAGAATTTCAGTTATCGCATCCACGACACGATCCACATCATCGTTGTTCATATCTGGGAAAAGCGGTAATGAACAGAGTGTTGATGAGTTCCACTCAGATACAGGCAGGGAAAGTTGCGGATAACGCTCCCGATAATATTTCTGCGTATGGGCGGCTCTGAAATGCAAACCTGTACCAATATTCCTGTCTTTTAGGCGTGCCATGAAAGTATCGCGATCAATACCGCAGATATTTTTGTCAACACGTACCATAAAAAGATGATGGGTATGCAAATGCTCATATTCGGGAACACTCAACATTTGCAAAGGTGAATCGATAAGTGCAGAAGAATACCGAGCCACCAGCTCACAACGGCGTGCGTTCATTGATGCCAGCTTACTTAGCTGTACAACCGCCATTGCCGCATGAATATCTGATAAGTTATATTTAAAGCCCGGTTCAATCACTTCCGCCTGTGGCTTCCTACCTTGAATTTGTCGGTCGAAAGCATCAACGGCCAATCCATGAAATTTTAAGCAGCGTACCCGTTGTGCAAATTCATCATCATCTGTAACGAACATACCGCCTTCAGCACAGGTCATATTTTTAATGGCATGGAATGAAAAGATTGCCGTTCCCCGCTCTCCCACCCATTCATTTTTATAACGGGTTCCTACAGCATGAGCAGCATCTTCAATCAGGGGAATATTGGCTTCTTGAGCAACAGAGCGCAGAGCATCAAGATCACAAGGCGCTCCCGCGTAATGAACAGGGATAATGGCTTTGGTTTTTGGGGTAATTGCTTTTTTGGCTGTTTCTGCACTGACCATCAACGTATCACGGTCAACATCAACCATGACAGGTTCGGCACCTAACAGACAAATCATATTGATAGTGGAAACCCAAGTTTGGGAAGGAGTAATAACTTCATCACCTGAACCTATACCCAATGCCAGCAAAGCTAAGTGCATTCCCGCAGTAGCGGAGCATAGGGCAATAGCATGTTTACATCCAAACATGTGGGAAAAATCTTGCTCTAATTGATGGTTTTGTGGCCCTGTTGTAATCCAACCTGAACGTAAAACTTTCTCTACTGCTTCTATTTCTTCCCTGCCAATCGCAGGACGAGAAAATGGCAAAAAACTATCCATAATCGCCTTATGCCTTGTGTAGCTTAGTTCGTTTTATAATTGAGCAATTCTAGATGATACTTGTTTAACGAAACATCAACAAGTAAACAATTTTTGGTCAACCAGAGCACCAAAAAATAGGAGGTAATAATTATGGTGGGTTTCACTTACTAGAAATTACATATGGTTGACCCTCCATAATTTATAGCTGATATTTTTAATATGTCTAATTTTTACTTCAAAAATTTCTGATAAATTTCGTTCTGTCATTACATTCCGTGGTACACCAGATGCTAATAATTCTCCATGTGAGAGCAACCATACTCCAGTAGCTTGTTCGTAAGTGTGATCAAGATCATGGCTACTCAGTAGTACCGCCCCTCCTAGTGAACAAAATTTTCTGATCAACTTATCCAAAATAGCTTGCTGGGTAATATCAAGATTATTTGTTGGCTCATCAAGCAGGAGTAACCTTCCGTTAGGGTTCAATTCCGGCCATATTTGAAAAAAAGTTCCAGCTAATCTGACACGCTGCCACTCTCCACCTGATAATTGCCCAATTGACGACGAAAGTAACGGAAGAAGTTTCATTTGCTGACAAAGTTCATATAACACGTTTTCACTCTGGATCAATGGAACAGATTCAGGGCGGAACATGTCCAAATATTGAAAAACTGGCATGATAGGAGTAGACGATGATTGAGAGAACCAAGCTCGAAATTTTGCCAATTCGTGTTGGCGATAATCATTCAAATTCCGTCCACTCAAATGAATGTGACCGCTATAGGATAAAATGCCCGCAACCGCTGAAAGCAAAGTACTCTTTCCCGAACCGTTTAATCCAACCAGATGAATTTGTTCTCCAGCCATAACAGATGCGGACAATGCATTCAGTCTGTTGCTAACCGTAACATTATTCAGCTCCAAAATCGGCTGGCTGGTCATGTTATTACTCTCATCTCATTTCTCATTAATAGGTAGAGAACGATGTGTTCTTAATAATGGTGTGTTCTTAATAAAAGCCATATAAAGATGGGGGCCCCTAATGTTACAGTGACAACCCCAATCGGTACTTCTGCGTGAGACAATGACAGACGAGAAAATAAATCGGCCAGCAATAAACCACTGCCTCCCGCTAATGCACTGGCAGGAAGCAACGTTTTATGATCTGTCAGGCCAATCAACCTTAAGATATGGGGAATAACTAAGCCGATAAAACTTATCGCTCCCGCCAGGGCAACACTCAAACCAACCAGCAATCCAACTACCGACACCAATAAATTACGCCATTTATGATGAGATATACCTAGTTGCCGAGCTTGCAATTCTCCAAGCGACAGATAATTCAAAATGTTACCCTTGCGGCTTAGCCATAAAATAGCGGGGAGCAATGCAATAACCAACCATTTCTGGCGCCAGTCAATGCCGCTGAAACTGCCCATCATCCAATACATCAACTGCCGTAAATCCAAACTTGTGCTGAAATAGACCATCCACGTCATCAAGGCTCCAAATATCACCCCGAAGGCAACTCCAATCAATAGTAGGCGGGTATTGGTCACTTGATGTCTTCTGGAAAATGCTAACAAAATAGCCGTCATGAAAAGCGCCCCGAGTACCGAGCCAACGCTCAATAACCACAATGGAGCAATACCATGAAAAGCAAGTATCAAACATACTACTACAACGCCGGCACCATTGCTGATCCCAAGCAATCCCGGCTCTGCCAGTGGATTTTCAAACAACGCCTGCATGATTGCACCTGATACAGCCAAACTCGCACCGACCACCATCACCGCAAGTGCTCTGGGTAATCTCAATTGCCAAATAAACAACTGAGCAGAGTCAGACAGCCATTGATCAGGCCAGAACCAGATTTCGCCCGCACATAATGACAAAATAAATAGCATAATGAATAAAACAGATAAAATCGCTATCACTCTATGGTTACGTTTTCTCTGATAAGTGATCAACTCATAAACAGAGTACATGATGGTATGAGGCCATTCAGGAAATAAGAAATACATCCCATCGTAGACAATGGGATATGAAAGATAAGAAAAAGACCGCATAAGGGCGGCCTTTTTATGTATTTATTCTTTGGGTAACGCTTTTTCTACCCGATTTTTCAGCTTTTGGCCTGGGCGGAAAGTGACAACACGGCGAGCCGTAATCGGAATATCTTCTCCTGTTTTCGGATTACGGCCGGGACGTTGATTTTTGTCTCGCAAATCAAAGTTGCCAAATCCAGATAACTTTACCTGCTCCCCATTCTCCAAAGAGCGACGCACTTCTTCAAAGAACATCTCCACTAGATCTTTAGCGTCACGCTTGCTAATACCCAGTTTCTCAAACAGATTTTCTGACATTTCAGCTTTAGTAAGCGCCATAAGTTCAGTCCCTCAAGGATGCTTGGAATCGCTGTTCTAATGCAGCAACGCATTTGTTGACGGTCGCAGCAATTTCTTCTTCTTCCAGTGTACACATGGTATCCTGCAAGATTAAGCTAATAGCAAGGCTCTTATAGCCTTCCGCGACACCTTTACCACAATACACGTCAAATAAGTTTATGCCAACTATATGATTTACGCCAACTTTTTTACATTCAGCCAGAACATCTTCTGCGGCTACATTTTCAGGCACAACTATGGCGATATCACGGCGGTTAGATGGGAAGCGAGAAACTTCCGTCATCTCAGGAATCATGCGGTCTACTAGACTGGCCCACAATAACTCGAATACCACGGTACGGCCGTTTAAGTCAAGTTTGCGCTCCAGTTCTGGATGAACAACGCCGATATAACCAATGTAACTATTTTCCATATAAATCCCAGCACATTGTCCAGGATGTAAAGCAGGATGTTCTTCCGCCCTAAAGGAAATGCCAGATAGTTTACCTGTCATTTCTAAAACAGATTCTAAATCACCCTTCAAATCAAAGAAATCAACTGATTGTTTTTCAATCGACCAGTGTTCTTCGAAACGGTTTCCTGCGATAACGCCAGCAAGCATCAATTCCTGACGAATACCGTACTCCGCCTTCTCATCTGGTACAAAACGCAGACCTGTCTCAAATAAGCGGACTCGGCTCTGCTGGCGATTTTGGTTATATACAACTGTGGTCAATAATCCTGTCAGCAAGGATAAGCGCATCGCTGACATATCTGCCGAAATTGGATTCGGTAGGATCAGCGCTTCTTCCTGTGGGTGCAGATGTTGCTGAATCTTAGGATCAACAAAGCTATAGGTAATTGCTTCTTGATAACCTTTGTCCACCAACATTGTTTTGACTCGTTTTAATGACAAATCAGCTTCGTGATGTGAAGTCATCACGAGATCTGCACAAACAGGCACATCGGGGATATTGTTATAACCGTAAATACGGGCAACTTCCTCAACCAGATCTTCTTCGATCTGCATATCAAAACGCCAGCTAGGTGCAACAGCTTGCCAGCTATCATTCTGGACAGTTATTTGACAACCTAAACGTGTCAGAATGTCTGTTACTTGTTCATCAGCAATATGGTGGCCAATCAAACGATCCAATTTCTGACGGTTCAAAGTAATCGTTGCTGATTTTGGCAAATGAGATTCGCTAGTGACATCAACGATTTCTCCTGCTTCTCCACCACAAATCGCGATCAACAACTGAGTGGCATATTCCATCGCCTTATGCTGAAGCTGTGAATCTACCCCACGTTCAAAGCGATGAGAAGCATCAGTATGCAGACCATAACGGCGAGCACGACCTGCAATCGCCAATGGTGCAAAAAACGCACACTCCAGCAGGATATTCTGAGTTTCCGCATTAACACCAGAATATTCCCCGCCAAAGATCCCAGCTATAGCAAGCAATTGCTTTTCATCAGAAATTACAAGTGTTTCAGCAGAAAGTTCCGTTTCATTTCCATCTAACAGTGTGAGTTTTTCACCTTGCTCGGCCAAACGAACAATAATTGAGCCATTTAGACGTTCCAAATCGAACGCGTGCAGTGGTTGTCCCAGCTCAAGTAAAACATAGTTGGTGACATCAACAACCGGATCAATCGAACGGATACCACCACGACGCAGTTTTTCGCGCATCCACAATGGCGTAGCAGCCTTGACGTTCACATTCTTGATAACACGCCCTAAGTAACGTGGGCAAGCTTCAGGAGCGTCAACACGGATAGGAAATGTCGCGTCTGTAGTTGGTTTAACGGCTTCGATTTTTGGTTCTGACATGGACAGTTTGTTGATAACTGCTACGTCACGGGCAACGCCCATGATGCCTAAACAATCAGCGCGGTTTGGTGTAATGCTGATTTCAATTGCACTATCATCCAACTTCATGTAATCACGTAGATCAGTACCAATTGGAGCATCTGCTGGCAATTCAATGATGCCATCTTGATCATCAGCAATGCCTAGTTCAGAAAATGAACACAACATCCCTTCTGACGGCTCTCCACGCAATTTAGCAGCCTTAATTTTGAAATCACCTGGCAGAACAGCCCCAACTGTAGCAACAGCGACACGAAGCCCCTGACGGCAATTTGGCGCACCACAAACAATATCCAGCAGGCGTTCACCACCAACATTGACTTTTGTAATGCGTAATTTATCTGCGTTTGGATGTTGGCCACATTCAACAACTTCGCCAACAAATACACCGTGGAATTGACCAGCCACTTTTTCAACACCATCAACTTCCAAACCAGCCATGGTGATTTGATCAGACAATGCTTCACTACTAATGGCTGGGTTTACCCACTCGCGTAACCAGAGTTCACTGAATTTCATGAGATATACCCGCCTTATTTAAATTGTTTGAGGAAACGCAAATCATTTTCGAAGAATGCACGCAAATCTGTAACACCATAACGAAGCATGGTCAGACGCTCCATCCCCATGCCAAAGGCAAAACCAGAATAGACTTCAGGATCAATACCAACATTGCGCAATACGTTCGGATGTACCATACCGCAACCCAATATTTCCAACCATTTGCCATTTTTGCCCATCACATCAACTTCTGCGGAAGGTTCCGTAAATGGAAAATAAGAAGGACGGAAACGAACCTGCATATCTTCTTCAAAAAAGTTATTCAAAAAGTCATGCAGTGTGCCTTTCAGGTTGGTAAAGCTGATATTTTTATCAACAATTAGCCCTTCTATCTGATGGAACATTGGAGTATGTGTCTGATCATAATCATTGCGATATACACGTCCCGGCGCAATGATGCGGATTGGTGGCTGACGCTCTTTCATGGTACGGATCTGTACACCAGAAGTCTGGGTACGCAGCAGACGCGTTGCGTCAAGCCAGAAAGTATCATGATCAGCACGCGCAGGATGGTGCGCAGGAATATTCAGAGCATCAAAGTTATGATAGTCATCTTCGATTTCTGGGCCAGATTCAACAGAAAAACCTAACTCGCCAAAGAAAGTTTCAATACGTTCAATCGTGCGGGTAACAGGATGCAAACCACCATTTTCCATACGACGGCCAGGCAATGAAACATCGATTTTTTCTGCTGCTAGGCGCGCATTCAAAACATCTGATTCCAGCTTTGTCTTATGCGCATTCAATGCTTCTTGAACTTCTTGTTTCGCCTGATTAATAACAGCCCCTGCCGCTGGACGCTCTTCGGCGGGTAAGTCACGCAGCGATGACATCTGGAGGGTTAAATGGCCTTTTTTTCCCAGGTATTCAACTCGCACCAAATCCAACGCGGCAACATCCTGGGCTTCTTCTACGGCTGCTTTTGCCTTTGCAACCAGCTCAGTAAGATGTGACATCGTTTTCCTCTTCCTTCGGCCAGATGGCCTTTTAGTTGTTATAGACTATGTCCTCAAGTTATCTATGAGGTCATAAAAATAAAAAAGCCTCCACACTGGAGGCTCAAGCGCTGTTTTTCGTTTCTTTTCTGACGCGCAAAGCCCCCTATTTCAGGCGCTAAAGTAAAAAAAGAAACGAAAAAAGGCTAATTTCATTATTTTTGTTCTCTCCCCTATATCCTTTTTTGATCTGACTAATTTTAACCTGATTGATATTAATCTAACCAGTAATAAGCCACATTTTGGAAAAAAGCAAAAGAGGGAGCAAGCTCCCTCTTTTAACCTGACTTATGCCAGAGCGCCCTTCGCTTTTTCAACCAGAGCAGCGAATGCTACTTTGTCGAATACAGCGATGTCAGCCAGAATCTTACGGTCGATTTCAATCGAAGCCTTTTTCAGGCCGTTGATGAAACGGCTGTAAGACATGCCGTTCTGACGTGCAGCAGCGTTGATACGTGCAATCCACAGTTGACGGAATTGACGTTTACGCTGACGGCGGTCACGGTAAGCGTACTGACCAGCTTTAATAACAGCCTGGAAAGCAACACGATAAACGCGCGAACGAGCACCGTAGTAACCTTTCGCTTGTTTTAAAATTTTCTTGTGACGTGCACGGGCAATAACACCACGTTTTACGCGAGCCATATACTTCTCCTATCGTCTCTAAATTCTAATCTAAAAAATTACTTATGCGTAAGGCAGACAAGCAACAACCAGGCCCAGATCACCTTTGGAGACCATGCCTTTTGGACGTAAATGACGTTTACGCTTAGTTGATTTTTTAGTCAGAATGTGACGAAGGTTAGCGTGCTTACGCTTGAAACCGCCACTTGCGGTTTTTTTGAAGCGTTTAGCTGCGCCGCGTACTGTTTTAATCTTTGGCATTTTAATTTCCACTTCGCATTGTTGATTACAACGAATTAGTCAGGCGAATAGACCCCAACCAAAATTGACTGGAGTCTATTACTTGTTTTTGCCTGACTATTTCTTCTTGGGAGCGAGCACCATGATCATCTGGCGGCCTTCAACCTTCGATGGGAAGGATTCGACCACAGCCAATTCAGTCAGATCGTCACGGATACGGTTAAGCATCTCAATACCAATCTGCTGGTGCGCCATTTCACGCCCACGGAAACGCAGGGTGATTTTAGCTTTATCGCCATCTTCCAGAAAACGAATCAGGTTGCGTAGTTTGACCTGATAGTCGCCTTCATCTGTACCAGGACGGAATTTAATTTCCTTGACCTGTATAACCTTTTGTTTCTTTTTCTGTTCTTTGACTGATTTACTCTTCTCATAGAGGAACTTGCCGTAATCCATGATACGACAAACCGGCGGTTCGGCATTTGGGCTGATTTCAACTAAATCAACACCAGCTTCCTCAGCTTTCTCAAGAGCTTCTCTCAGACTGACAATACCAATCTGTTCGCCATCTAATCCAGTTAAACGAACTTCAGAGGCGCGAATCTCTTCATTAATGCGATTTGGGCGCGCCGGTTGAATTCTTTTTCCGCCTTTAATACCTTATTCCTCCAATTGATGAAGATTACGACTGCGAATTTCTGTCAGCAGTTTTTCTGTAAACTCATTGACGTCAATGCTGCCTAAATCCTTGCCGCGGCGTGTACGGACAGATACTTTTCCTGACTCGACTTCTTTATCACCACAAACAAGCATGTAAGGCACACGACGCAAAGTGTGTTCACGGATTTTAAAACCAATCTTCTCATTTCTCAAGTCTGCTTTTGCACGAATGCCTGCATCTTGAAGTTTTTTAACTAATTCCTGTACATAATTTGCCTGGCCGTCAGTAATATTCATGACAACGACTTGCTGAGGTGCCAACCATGTCGGGAAAAACCCAGCATATTCTTCTGTCAGGATACCGATGAACCGTTCCAGAGACCCCAGAACCGCACGGTGAATCATTACAGGAACCTTACGTTCGTTATTTTCACCCACATATGACGCATTCAGACGCGCTGGCAGTGAAAAATCGAGTTGCACAGTACCACATTGCCACGCACGATCCAAACAATCATATAGAGTAAATTCAATTTTAGGACCATAAAATGCACCCTCGCCCGGCTGGTATTCAAATTCAATGCTGTTTTGAATCAGTGCTTCAGCAAGATCAGCTTCTGCTTCATCCCACTGTTTTTCCGTGCCAATACGTTTTTCTGGGCGAGTTGATAACTTAACAACAATCTTCTCGAAACCAAAGGTATTGTAGACGTCATAAATCATTTTGATACAGCTACTGACTTCCTGATGGATCTGCTCTTCGGTACAAAAGATATGAGCATCATCCTGAGTAAAGCCACGCACACGCATCAACCCGTGCAATGCCCCTGACGGTTCATTACGGTGACAGCTACCAAATTCTGCCATACGCAGCGGTAAGTCACGGTAGGATTTCAAGCCCTGATTAAAAATCTGGACATGTCCTGGGCAGTTCATTGGTTTTACGCAGTATTCACGGTTTTCTGATGAAGTCGTAAACATGTGCTCTTTGTAGTTTTCCCAGTGACCGGTTTTTTCCCACAGGATACGGTCCATCATGAATGGGCCTTTCACTTCCTGATACTGGTATTCTTTTAATTTAACACGAGCAAATGTTTCCAATTCACGGAAAATTGTCCAGCCGTCGTTATGCCAGAACGCCATGCCAGGTGCTTCTTCCTGCATATGGTATAAATCAAGTTGCTTGCCGATTTTACGGTGATCGCGTTTAGCCGCTTCTTCTAAACGTTGTAGGTAGGCATTAAGCTGCTTCTTATCAGCCCATGCAGTACCATAAATACGCTGCAACATTTTATTGTCACTATTACCGCGCCAGTACGCCCCAGCAACTTTTTGCAGTTTGAAATGGTGGCAAAAATGCATATTAGGAACATGCGGTCCACGGCACATATCAACGTATTCTTCATGGTGATACAGACCCGGACGATCATCATGACTGATATTCTCATCCAAAATCTGGATCTTATACTCTTCGCCACGAGCTGCAAATGCGTCGCGAGCCTCTTGCCAGCTGACTTTTTTCTTTATAATGTCATAGTCTTTTTTGGCAAGTTCCAGCATACGCTTCTCAAGCAGCTCGATATCTTCCTGCGTCAAAGAGCGATCCAAATCGACATCGTAATAGAAACCATTGTCAATCACAGGACCAATAGCCATTTTCGTATCAGGCCACAACTGTTTGATTGCGTGTCCTAACAAGTGAGCACATGAGTGACGAATGATTTCCAAACCTTCGTCGTTCTTGCTGGTGATAATAGCAAGATTGGCATCGGTCTCGATTAATTCACAGGCATCAACCAATTCACCATTAACACGGCCAGCAATGCACGCTTTTGCCAAACCAGCACCGATATCACGAGCCACATCCATTACGGAAACAGCATGCTCAAATTGACGTTGACTACCGTCAGGAAGAGTAATTACAGGCATTTAAAATCCTTATATACAGTGGTGACCCACACGAAAGATCACTTGCATTAAATCAAATTTATTATTAATCAGCACGTTAGAAACAAATTCTTGCTTCACTCCGCAAGATGTGTACATATTTAAGGACACAATATTCAAAAGTATCCGGTCCATTTGCCCTAACTCGTTCGACATACTATCACACAGAGTAGGTGTTAAAATAGTTTATCTTGACAAATCAGATTGATCAATTGCTTGATAATTATTCTGGTACAAAATCAAAAATAATATTTTCGGAATGTACTCCATCAGGAAACTTTGGCATTTTAGCAATTGAAACAACTGCCTTCACAATTTCACAAAGCTCCTCGTCGTTTGCTTCTTCAGATTGATGCTCTGCTACCGGAACTCTGCCATTGATTGAACTAAATCATCAGAATTCAATTTAACGTATAATGTGCAGCACTTTCCTTTTATGGGCTTCAGAAACAAAGAATATACGAGTGATGACTTCATCACCACGAAAATTAGAACCCGACTTAACTTAGTGCAAATACAATAATCTTCATCACTAATACATTAATCAGCCACGGCATCAAATGCCATCATTCCCAAAACCACTCCGGAAATTAGTTCTTTCATAATATCCCCACATGGTTAATTTCCACTTATAGTAGAAAAAGAAAATAATAAGATCATAACAATTCATTAGGATATTATTCAAAAACTAATATGTACTTTTTACTTAACATATAAAAAAGCATCTTAATAAACTTACCATACGAAAAAATAAGGCACCTTCTGATAACCTTAAAAAAACAAAGAATCACTGCCACCCTACAGGTTAAAATTACTCAACGCTATCCAAAGCACGATAAGCATTTTTCACTTTCCATAAATAACGCGGAGCCTGTGGTGCAGGATGATTATTTTGAACATATTGATAAAACTCATTTGGCGTCATCCGATTGATTTTATTAATTGCCAAAGCCCGGTTTAAATCAAATGTACGCAACAATGCCCCAGCACCATTCACATAAGCGACTATCGTCGCATAATACAACGTTTCTGGATTGGCGATACCTTCCAAATGTTGTTTTTTCAAGAGACTAATATAAGCGGTTCCAAGATCAATGTTAGTTTCAGGATCTTTTAATTCATGCATCGTTGGCTGCCCTGATTTTCCTTTCATTCGATAGGCATCCCGCCCTGCCGTTGAAGCCTTAATTTGCATTAGCCCAACTGCATTCGATTTGCTAACGACTTCTGGACGAAAATCAGATTCCACCTGAATAATCGCCTTGATAAGAATTTCATCAACACCATAACGTTTTGCAGCTAGCTCGATAAAACTATCAAATGGAGTTGGTTCAGATCTATTTGTAAATTTACGGGAGCCAAAAGCAACGTTATTGTCACCAAGCATACGTTTTGCCGTTGGTTGCCTGTTGACATCTGATTGATGCACTTTTTGTCCTGCACATCCCGTCAATAACAGTGCCAACGCAATATAGCTAAGTCTTAATTTCACGCTGCTTCCCCTAAGATAAGATTAACCCTATATAAGGGTATATAATTTTACTGATAAGCCAAAAATGTTTTTTCTGTTGCTTATCAAAAGAAATTAATCCATTGACCTTGGATGATTCTGGACAACATACTGTTTTTTTGTTCGCATGAGATCCATTACTGTCATATCAATCAACGGAAAGTTAAGGAATGTCTATCAAATCTATTATCGATTTCATTCGATATCACCTTGACTTTACATAAATGATACTGATAATCATTATCAATAATTATATGTACAACAAGTAAGGTTTACTATAATGAACAAAAAACGTTCGCTCTCTGCTGTCCCGATATTTAGCATGATCATTACGCTTTTAACAATGGTTTTATTCAGTCAGCAAGCTCATGCGGATAAAAAGTTCAGGGTTGTTACGACATTTACCATTATTCAAGATATGGCCCAAAATATCGCTGGGAACGCAGCAATTGTAGAATCTATCACAAAACCCGGTGCAGAAATCCACGATTATCAACCAACGCCAAAAGATATTATCAAAGCACAGCGTGCAGACCTTATTCTTTGGAATGGCCTAAATCTAGAACGTTGGTTTGAACGCTTCTTTGAAAACATGAAAGACATACCTGCCGCTGTCATTACTGAAGGTATTACCCCTTTGCCAATTCGTGAAGGGTCCCACAAAACAAATCCCAATCCCCACGCTTGGATGTCGTCAAAGAATGCACTGATTTATATCGAAAATATCCGTAAGGCTCTTGTCAAATACGACCCAGTAAATGCCGATACTTATAATCACAACGCCAAAGCTTATGCAGCAAAGATAACTCAACTGGATGCGCCACTCAGAGAACGTCTTTCTCGTATTCCAGTAGAACAACGCTGGCTGGTAACCAGTGAAGGGGCCTTCAGCTATCTCACACAAGATTATAGTTTCAAGGAAGTATACTTATGGTCAATCAATGCCGAGGAACAAGGTTCTCCCCAGCAGGTTCGCCATGTCATTGATACGGTAAAAGCCAATAAGATCCCAGTCGTTTTCAGTGAAAGTACTGTTTCAGATAAGCCAGCAAAACAAGTCAGTAAAGAAACAGGAGCCCATTACGGCGGAGTGCTCTATGTAGACTCTCTCTCCACCCCTAAAGGCCCAGTACCTACTTATATTGATCTGCTTAACACCACCGTAGACACCATCGCGAAAGGATTTAATCAATGAATCTCTCATCGTTAAACCGCCAACCATTATTTGAGCAGCCCCATTTAGTTGTTGATAAAGCTACTGTCACTTACAACAATGGGCATACTGCCATTTATGATGCCAGTTTTGATATTATCGGCGGTACGATTTGTGCACTGGTTGGTATGAATGGCAGCGGTAAATCCACATTGTTTAAAACAATCATGGGATTAGTCACGCCTTCTCAAGGAAAAGTTACCCTTAACACGCAGCCTATCAAAACTGCACTCAAACAAAATATCATTGCATATGTCCCGCAAACAGAAGATGTAGATTGGAATTTCCCAGTTTTGGTTTCTGATGTCGTGATGATGGGACGTTATGGAAAAATGGGATTCTTACGCCGTCCCAGCAAACATGATCATGAAATCGTGAATGAAGCGCTTGAGCGCGTTGGGCTAACCGAACTACGTGATCGACAAATTGGTGAACTTTCCGGTGGTCAGAAAAAACGAGCATTTTTGGCCCGCGCACTAGCCCAAGAAGGAAAAGTCTTGCTACTGGATGAGCCTTTTACTGGTGTAGACGTTAAAACAGAAAATGCCATTATTGATCTACTTCGTGAATTACGTGATGAAGGGCATTTAGTTTTGGTATCAACACATAACCTTGGCAGTGTGCCTGAATTTTGTGATCATGTTATTTTGATCAACCGCACTGTGTTAGCCAGTGGTCGAATTGAAACCACTTTCACCCAAAAAAATCTGGAGATCACCTTCGGTGGTGTCTTACGCCATATTAATCTTTCTGGTTCTGAACTGCATAAGGATAATGACCCACGATCACTGACAGTCATAACCGATGACGAACGTGCCGCCGTCTTTTATGGGCATGACCATCATGTTTCACCGCGACAAAGTCCAAAACAAAAGGAAGACCAACCATGATGGAACTGCTTTTACAGCCATTCAATTACAACTACATGGTGAAAGCTATGTGGGTAAGTGCCATCGTCGGTGCTGTCTGTGCTTTTTTATCTGCTTATCTGATGCTAAAAGGCTGGTCTCTGATGGGAGACGCCCTCTCCCACTCTGTTGTTCCCGGCGTAGCAGGTGCGTACGCTCTCGGTCTACCTTATGCTGGGGGCGCTTTTTTTACTGGGATGCTCGCGGCATTGTCAATGACATTAGTGCGTCATATCACTCGGTTGCGTGAAGATGCAGTGATCGGGTTTATATTCTCTACTTTTTTTGCTGTTGGATTACTGATCGTTTCTTTAAATCCGACATCCGTGAATGTACAAACCATTATTCTAGGCAATATTTTGGGAATTGCTGATGAGGATGTTTTACAAGTCGAAATCATTATCGCTGTTTCCTTTATTATTTTGATGCTGCTCTGGAAAGATTTGTTAGTCGTTTTCTTCGATGAAACCCATGCACAATCTATCGGATTATCACCATTACGGTTAAAAATCATTTTCTTCACTTTATTAAGTGCTTGTACCGTTGCCGCATTACAGACGGTAGGCGCTATTCTGGTTATCGCAATGGTCGTAACCCCCGGTGCAACTGCCTATCTATTGACAGATAGGTTTAAGCATCTTTTGATCATTGCCGTTGCTATCGGTTCACTCACAAGTGGTATCGGCGCATATCTGAGCTATTTCCTCAATGGCGCGACTGGTGGTGTGATTGTCACAATGCAAACTGTGATTTTCTTGCTGGCTTTCTTCTTTGCTCCCAAACACGGCATTCTAGCTTCCCGCAGGCGAGCTAGAAAGGAATCTTTGGCATTGACTCAGGAGCAGCGCTCATGAATACATTTATTGAATTAATTACTGAGCCTTTCATGCATGATTTTATGCGGCGGGCCATCTTTGCCGCCATCATGGTGGGTGCGGTCTGTGCGGTACTTTCCTGTTATTTGGTTTTAAAGGGCTGGTCGCTGATGGGGGATGCTATTTCCCATGCAGTCCTGCCAGGTATCGTGTTAGCCTTTGTCGCAGGTATACCACTTGCAGTAGGCGCTTTTCTTTCCGGTATATTTTGTGCATTTGCCACAGGATATCTGAAAGAACACAGTCGAATCAAAGAAGACACCGTCATGGGAATTGTTTTCTCTGGTATGTTTGCATTTGGTTTAGTGCTATTTACTCATATAGATACGGAACAACACCTGACACATATTCTATTTGGTAGCATACTTGGCATTACTCAGAATGAATTGATCCAAATACTGTGCATTGCAGGAGTCACGCTGGCCATTGTCTTGATGAAACGAAAAGATTTTATGCTCTACTGTTTTGATCCCAATCAGGCTCGAGTTGTTGGCCTTCCCGTGAAACTTCTTCATTATGGTTTATTGTCCCTGTTAGCACTAACAATTGTCGCATCGCTGCAAGCCGTCGGCATTATTCTCGTTATTGCTATGCTGATTTCACCCGGCATTATCGCTTTTATTCTCTGCCGGAGTTTTGACCGCATGCTTATTGTTGCCATGATTGCTTCAGTCTCATCCAGCGTGCTCGGTACGATCGTCAGTTTCCATATTGATGGTGAAACGGGGCCTTGTATCGTAATCATCCAAGCTATTTTCTTCACAGTCGCACTTATTTATAACCAAATAAAATTGGCCCGCAAGAAAGTGAATAAAGGATCATTCGAAAAAATACCATCTCAAATTTTGTCAAATCCAGAAGAATCAAATTAACAAAATAGAGCGCCATATCCAATTTGAGATATGGCCTTATTAATTGCTATTAAAACCATTTTTAGCCTGTTCAAATGTTACATCTATCTGTAATATGATCATAGCAATTGTCAACTTAATGAGGTGAATCATGTGGCAAACCGTGAACCGTCTATTAAGTGAGCATTTTGGTGGCGCTGAAATTCACGATAAGACGGAATTAGCAGGAGGTGATATTCACCGTTCTTGGTGCATCGAGTATGGTGAACAGTATATCTTTGTCAAATCCAACGTGAAAGAAATGCTGCCGGTTTTTAAAGCAGAGGCAGAACAACTTGAATTACTGGCTCGCAGCAAAACAACTCGTGTTCCCGAAGTTTACGGTGTAGGGCACGATCGTGACTATAGTTTCCTTTTGCTGGAATATTTGCCTATAAAACCATTTAATGCTCATACTGCGTATTGTTTTGGTCAACACCTTGCGAAACTGCATCAATGGAGTGAGCAACCTAAATTTGGTTTTGATTTTGATAACATGCTTGCAACCACCATACAGCCGAATGGATGGCAAAAACGCTGGAGTCAATTTTATGCCGAAAAACGTATCGGATGGCAATTGCAGCTTGCCGCCGATAAAGGAATGGTATTTGGAGATATCAACCTGATTGTCCAAATAGTCAGTGATAAATTACACTCCCATCACCCTCAACCTTCTCTCCTGCATGGTGATCTATGGCCCACAAACTGTGCATCATTAAATGACGATTATGCTGTAACGTTTGATCCTGCCTGCTATTGGGGAGATCGCGAATGTGATCTGGCCATGCTGCCACTTTACCCAGAGCTCCCCCTGCAAATTTTTGATGGTTATCAGAGTATCTGGCCATTGCCACAAGACTTTATTGATCGCCAACCCATTTACCAACTCTATTATTTACTGAATCGATGTAACCTTTTTGGAGGGGATAATTTTATCATAGTACAAAGTATGGTTGATAAACTCTTATCTGAATAGTCATGAGAAAAACTTATTATATTAAAAAATACACACACTTTATCTTCCAAATTACACCTCGCCGGCAAGGGAGCAAATCCCTAGGGATATATTAAATAGCTGCGTAGATTATCCTGACGCAGCTAATATTTTATTACATTACCAACCCAGTAATTTAGATAAAAAATAAGCAATTGCGCCGATAATAATTGGTGATATATAAAGGGTAAAAATCTGGCTGAATAAGGAATGACTGGGAAATTTAATTTTAGCTTCCAATTGTTCCTTGGTTATTCCATTTTCCTTAGCATGTTCAAGAATCATTTGATCTTCAATATGTTCTTTGATGAATTTAAATTGACGGTACATTCTTAAACCAGATCCACTCATTGCTAAACCAACAAATATCAAAATATAGATAATAATAAAACTAATATTTTCTCCTGTAATTCCGACTATACGATCAGGGACTGGAGAATGCTTCCATAAAAAATCCAAAAATGGTGTATTGAATTTAATCATTTCTGCCATCATCTTGAGAAAATCATTCAATACCGCATTAATACCATCACCTTTGACACCATGTTGCCATGCTAAATTAATCACCGAAACAAAAGTTGACAAAAAAGCTGGTACAAAAATAATCCAACCCAAGATTCGTTTAACAATAGCAACATATCCAGCTTGTTGATACGTCATTCACATTCCTCATTGGCATAAATCATTTTATTTTTACTCAATGATAGCTCATAAGAAACTAACTTTAACCCTATTTGTAGCATAATGCCCTTATTTTTATTAGAAAACTCTTTCTTTGCATCACCTCATAACGAGCTTTAACTCACTGAGATTGTTACAATCAAATTTCATCAATCGCTATCATCACCAAGGAGAGACATGAGATGTCATTTTGTTTATCAATAGAAGCCGCCATTTTTGATATGGACGGCCTGCTCATCGATTCTGAACCTTATTGGGAACAAGGAGAAATAAACATATTCAGTGAATTGGGGCTGGATTTGAACTTAGCAGAAAAACTGCCTGATACATTGGGATTACGAATCGATCAAGTTGTTGAACTATGGTATCAAGCGTCACCTTGGCAAGGTATCCCCAAAAGTGAGGTTGCACAACGTATCATCAACTACGTAGTTCAATTAGTTAAAGAAAACAGGCCGCTACTACCTGGAGTAGAATATGCTTTAAATCTCTGTCGCGAACGTGGGTTGAAAATCGGTCTGGCCTCTGCATCTCCTCATGAAATGCTTGAGCAAGTACTCGAATTGTTTAACTTGCGACATTACTTTGATACCGTAGTTTCTGCCGCAAATTTACCTTACAGCAAACCACATCCCGAAGTTTATTTGCAAGCCGCCAATCAACTTGGGGTTAACCCGATTCATTGCCTTACGTTAGAAGATTCATTTAACGGCATGATAGCAACCAAAGCCGCAAGAATGCGCTCTATTGTCGTTCCTGCTGCTCACCATTTTGATGATCCCCGGTGGTTTCTGGCTAATATCAAATTGAATTCACTAGAAAAATTAACAATAGAGAATATTACCTAATAGCTACTACGCTGCCATTCTCAAATACATATCCTTCCTGTATCTGGCAGCGTAAATATTGACCGCAGCTCCCTTTTCTTAAGGGCTCTAGGCAAAGATCCATTAAATCGTAGTGTCCTATATTAATAAATAAAAGATTTTTCTTATTTACCCTCTATCATCCTTATGCAAAACCCTCTATACTGCCCACTGTATGTATAGACAGCAATTAGCGTAAATAATTAGAATAAATCGTTATGACAGCAGAAGGACATCTTCTTTTTTCCGTTGCTAGCCTTATATTGGCTCACCAGCTAGAAATCACACCAGAAATAGCACAGGGAGATTGGCTACATATGCTTCCTGGCGTACTTCTGGCCTCATTATTACCAGATATTGATCATCCAAGTTCAACTTTAGGTAGATTATTCCGTTTTATATCCATTCCAATTGCGAAACTATGTGGGCATCGTGGATTTACTCATAGTTTATTAGCGCTGATTGTAGGTATTATTCTATTTCAGACTGAAATACCTTCTGATTGGCCTATTCCAACTGATTTTGTCCATGCGATGATTGTGGGTTATATCAGCCATCTGATTGCCGATATGCTTACTCCGGCTGGTATTCCACTCTTATGGCCACTGAGAACACGTTTTTGTATTCCTGTTCTTAGAGGCAAGGAGCGCAAAAAAGCTGAACGGTTCATTGCTGTACTGGTAGTGGTGATAGCCATTCTCCTACCACAGCACATCAGTTCTTCACTTACTCACTATTTTGACAAACTACCGTTTGATAAATTACAAATTGATAAGCTACAGAATCTCTACAAGTAGCTAATTCAACTTAAATTCATAACCCCATTTCTAAAATGGGGTTATCTGCAAAATATAAACAATTTTTTTTAATTCCTTCTTATTGCTCTACAATCAATACTTGTCATTCACCAAATTATACCGTTAATCGTCAAAATAGAACAAAAACAAAACAGAAATAGATTAGTATATATAATCAATTAAATTAGTTAGTGAAAAATAATTATATTAAATTCCATTTAATTATAAGTAAGTATATTCTTATACTGATATTATTCTATCTTATACATTTCATGGTAAGTATCCGTTAAATTTCAAATTGCAGCACAGCCAACAAATCAGCAGATTGAAAGATAAAAGATATGCCTGTCATCGCCCAACGCGATCACATACCATGCAAAAAAACACATAGATCATATAGATATACTTATACCTAATATATCTCAAGTTGCCACGCCGTGACTTGAAAGGTGGAGGGTATAAAAGTTTTGGAGACTAGGGATGAATTTACCACTCGTCATCAACGTGCTCGTTTTTATAGCACTACTTATTTTATTAGCAAAAACGAGTTCAACTAATTGGAGCTTGTCCAAAAAAGTTCTTGTGGCTCTAGTCGTAGGTGTCATTTTTGGGCTGGCATTAAACGTCATTTACGGCTCAAATAACCTTACCGTGAAAGAGTCAGTTAAATGGTTCAATATCGTCGGTAATGGTTATGTGCAATTACTGCAAATGGTCATTATGCCATTGGTTTTTGCTTCTATCCTAAGTGCAGTCGCGCGTTTACATAAAGCGTCTGCTTTAGGGAAAATTAGTTTTATTACCATTGGCACATTGTTGTTCACTACCGCGATTTCCGCTTTAATCGGCATCGTAATTGCCAATTTGTTTGGATTGAGCGCAGTAGGACTCATTCAAGGTACTCAAGAAACAGCTCGTTTATCAGCGATTGAAACCAATTATATTGGTAAAGTTGCAGATATGAGCGTACCGCAGATTATACTCTCATTTATCCCTAAAAATCCCTTTGCTGATCTGACTGGAGCAAGCCCTACCTCCATTATCAGTGTTGTGATTTTTGCGACATTTTTAGGTATTGCAGCATTACAAATGCTTAAAGATGATCATGAGCGCGGTGAGCGAGCTCTCGTTGCTATTGATACTATGCAAGCATGGGCAATGAAACTAGTCCGGCTAGTTATGCGCCTCACCCCATACGGTGTAATGGCTTTAATGACTAAAGTTGTTGCCAGCTCCAATGTTCACGATATTGCACAATTAGGTAATTTTGTCGTTGCTTCCTATGTCGCCCTAGGTCTGATGTTTGTGGTGCATGGTGGCCTTCTGGCATTCACTGGTATTAATGCTCTGAAATTCTTTAAAAAAGCAGGTCCTGTACTGACATTTGCATTTACCAGCCGTTCAAGTGCAGCAAGTATCCCACTGAATGTTGAAACACAAACTCGCCGCCTTGGTGTGCCTGAATCTATTGCCAGCTTCTCCGCTTCTTTCGGTGCTACTATTGGCCAAAATGGCTGTGCTGGGATCTATCCAGCCATGCTAGCAGTGATGGTTGCCCCAACCGTAGGTATCGACCCCTTTGATCCTTTATGGATTGCGACTCTTGTTGGGATTGTAACTATCAGCTCTGCGGGGGTTGCTGGCGTTGGTGGTGGAGCAACATTTGCAGCACTGATTGTTTTGCCTGCCTTGGGCCTGCCTGTCACCTTAGTTGCACTGCTGATTTCTGTTGAACCTCTCATCGACATGGGCCGCACAGCGCTAAATGTCAATGGAGCAATGACTGCGGGTACAATCACTAGCCAATTGATGGGGCAAACTGATACAAAAATATTTGAACAAGATGAAGAAGTAGCGTTAATCCAATCTTAATCTGATTGGATATAACCGGGCCTCCTTTGCAGCTTACAGTCAAAGGAGGCATTTTTATAACGACGCCTCCCCCAACTTCCTTAATACTACAGTCGTACGCCCCATTGTGGCATGATGGCCCTGACATTTTTTTCCTGAAAATACGGGGAGGTGTTCAATGCACTCACCGACTAATGCCTGGGAACAAGAACTGCTCTCACTCCATATTCGTCTGGCTCCCTTGTTTCACCATCCTGGCCCACAACAACGCAGCCTCGCATATCTCCGGGGGCTGCTCAGTGACGTTGAACGTAAAAATGGCTGGCAACTGGCGGAATGGATATCTGAGTTTCTGGAGACTAACTCCCTTATCATCCCTGCTACACGCGAAATCTATTGGGATATATACATTGAGTTTGGAAAAAATAAACACATTCCTAAAATTTTGATAGCAGCCCCCGAATTACATCAAATTCGTTTAAAAATATGATAAAAAAAGCCGGGAATCATAATGATTCCCGGCTTTTTTCGTAGTTTATAGTAGATTAAGCTCCTAATAAGAAGCCTATGGTATTATTTTATATATTCACCACTACGCAGAGCTTCAATGCGTTTATCCAACGGTGGATGAGATAAGAACAATTCGCTGAAACTCTTAGATTTACCATTAATACAGAATGCCATCATACGACCTTCTTCCTGAGGCTCATAGCTGGTCTTAAGACGTTGTAACGCAGCGATCATCTTTCCACGCCCAACCAACTTCGCTGATCCTGCATCCGCATGAAATTCACGATAACGGGAGAACCACATGGTGATAATACTTGCCAATATACCAAATACGATTTCCAGCACCATAGAAAGCACCATATAAACGATTGGATTACCATTATTGCTGTTTTCGCTTTCATTATCATTACTGGAAAGGAAGCTTGCAGCAGCCTGTGCAATGATACGTGAGATGAAGATAACGAATGTATTCACAATACCCTGTAGCAGGGTCATCGTTACCATGTCACCATTAGCGATGTGACTAATCTCATGCGCAATGACGGCCTCTGCTTCATCACGGCTCATATTGTTTAGCAGCCCCGTGCTAACAGCAACGAGAGAAGCATTACGGCGTGCCCCGGTCGCAAATGCGTTAATATCGAGAGCATCATAGATAGCCACTTGTGGCATAGTAATTCCAACTTGGTCCGACTGACGGCGTACAGTTTCCATCAACCAAGCTTCAATTTCATTGGATGGTTTTTCAATAAGTTGCCCACCAACAGAACGTAGAGCCATCCATTTCGACATTAATAAAGAAATGAATGCGCCACCAAAACCAAATAAACCAGCCATAATCATGAGGCCAGCAACACTACTTCGCTGGACTCCTGTAAGTGAAAGTATTATCCCAAACACCACCATGACGGCAAGGTTAGTGAGAAGGAATAAGGCTATTCTCATCATATAAATTTGCTTCCTTTAATAATCAAACAGTTCAACTAAGAGTTGAGCCATAAAATGGGGACTGAGCCCATAATATTCAAGTTTTTTAAAATGTTAAGCGATAGAATCAACATAACTTTACAATATAATAAAAAAGGCCAGCTATCAGGCCGGCCTTTTATCTATATAACGAATTTTAAAACTACTTCGTTACAGCCGTTCCAGCAGGCTGATGTGCCAAATCCAGCGCAATTTTTACCGATTCATCTAAATAAGGATCTGGCCCTTTATAATCTTTTGGTAAATCATCAAGTGACTTGAGCAGCTTTTTCCCTTCGCGTTTAAAACTCTCATTAATACGATTCAACTTGATTGTTTCGTATTCCTTATTTTCTTTCTCCCTTTGAGCATAGTTCAAAGAGTAAACGCCATTACGCTCTTTTATGACTTTGTAGTAAGCAATATCCTGTTTGATATATTTAAATTCAGGATCACTGATAATACGTTGGTTATGTAATTTAGTCAGTAGTAGCGTTAACTCTGAAATCACTTTTGAGGAAGTATAATACGCAGGTTGAATGCTATCCCAAGGTAACGCATTATCCTCTCGGATTTCACCTATTTCAGCAGGCTCTTCCCCTGTTGGCATAATCATATCAGGCGTTACGCCTTTAAGCTGAGTACTGCCACCATTTACACGATAGAACTTCTGAATAGTATATTGCACAGAACCAACCTCTGGCCAATCAGGTCTTAACATCTGATCATAAATGCGATTCAGGGGGCGGTATTGCTGAACGGTGCCTTTACCGAAAGTAGGCTCTCCTACAATTAACCCACGGCCATAATCTTGCATCGCCGCAGCAAAAATTTCAGACGCCGAGGCACTTCTATTGTCAACTAAAACGACTAGAGGGCCTTTATAATATATTGCCTCATCTGTATCTGCTTCTTCTTTAATTCTACCAGTATTATCCCGAATTTGAACTATGGGGCCAGTAGAAATAAACAAGCCAGATAGCGATACTGCTTCTGTTAACGCCCCACCACCATTACTACGCAAATCAATCACAATCGCGGAAGCACCTTGCTTGGTGAGCTTCTGCAACTGTACTTTTACATCATTAGTTAGACCAACATAGAAGCTCGGTATATCAAGGACGCCAATCTTTTCCTTGCCGACAGTTTTCACCGACATCTTGACCGCATTGTCTTCAAGGCGGATATTCTCACGGGTTAAGGTAACAATATGATTTTTTGCTCCTTTCGTGCTTGGAATGATTTCAAGGCGGACTTTACTCCCCTTCGGCCCTTTGATCAGAGCAACAACATCCTCCAAGCGCCATCCGACAATATCCACAATGGGTTTGCCTACTGCCCCAACACCGCTGATTTTATCACCAACTTTCAGTAAGTGACTTTTGGCGGCGGGGCCTCCTGCAAGCAATGAACGGATGGTGACATATTCATCTTCATATTGTAAAACAGCGCCAATGCCTTCAAGAGAAAGACTCATCTCTGAGTTAAACTGCTCTGTATCACGAGGTGAAAGATAGCTGGTATGAGGGTCTATTTCACGGGCGAAAACCATCATGATGTTTTGAAAAACATCCTCACTCTTGGTTTGCGTCAGGCGTTTCAACAACGTTCGATAGCGTTTGGTCAATGTTTCTTTGATTTCTTTATCACTTTTGCCAGATAACTTGAGGTTTATCCAATCAAATTTAATCTTGGCATCCCAAAGCTTATCCAATTCCTCAACACTCTTTGGCCATGGCGCTTTAGAACGTTCTGTTTCAATAGTGTCATGACCTTCTAAATCGACAGGTTGCTCTAAACGAGAGAGTACATATTGATAGCGCTCAAAACGGCGCTTTTGCATCAAATTAAATAAGGCATAAGGAAGTTTTAGATCGCTATTTTCAAGATCTTTTCCTAACGTGCCCTTTTGAACCGCAAACTGTGCGATATCCGACGCTAGAAAAACATTGTGCCCATAATCTAGTTGATTCAGGTAGCGATCAAAGATTTTTCCTGAAAAAACAGCATCCAGATAAAACTGGCGATAATGAGAACGAAGAAAGCGGGAAACAATCCGCTTACTTACAGTGAAATGTTGTGGTTCCGGCTTTAGATCTGGCGACTGATTCAGACTAATAACAGCTGTATTATTGCTATTAATGACACTACCACTGGTGGCATTGCCACTGCTGGCGACGTCGCCATTGTTAGTATCTGCATATCCTGTACTAGTAAATGATAGACCTAAAACGAAAACCAAAGTAATGAGTTTGTTCATGCCCAAGTTGGCCTCCGTATCAGAACTTTAAGTGTTCTGCGCGTACAATCATTGCCAAACCAGTGGGTAACTGCACTCTTACACCATCTTTTGCAATTTCGAGCACAGAAGCATCCATTAAACTTTTTCCTACATTTACTTTGATTGTCTGACCGACTTTCAAAGAGGATACGTCTGTGACTGAGTTTAACTCAGGCTGTGCAATTTTCTCTGTAGTTTTATCTGCTGGTTTACGCGATTGCTGCGGACGGTTTCGTGAACGAGATGGATGTTTTTCACCATCACCTGATGTCTTTTGACGGCGAGGAGCCGACTTTTTATTCACAGGGCGTTCACTTTTCTTGTCAGATACGTTTTCAGTTTCACGTTTCTTGGCACGCTGTTCTGCTCGTTGAGCCTGTACTCGCGCTTTTGCTTCTGCCAGTTGCTGGCGCGCATGTTCAATATGTTCAACTTCTAGCTCACCACATACATTCCCATCAAGGTCAACACGTTGGGCTCCCTCTTTAACACCATAGAGATAACGCCAACTGGAAGTATACAAGCGCAGAGCAGAACGAAGCTGTGTTTTACTTAAACACTCTTCGCCCTGAATACGTTCAACGATATCCTGGAAGATCCCAATCTTCAAAGGACGTGCTTCACCTTCTGCTACGAAACAAAGCGGGAAACGCTCAGCCAAGAAAGCAATGACTTCTTTACTACTGTTCAACTTAGGTTGATTTTCCATGAAATTTCCTGATTACAACGGTTTTGCCAATCAGCGCAGGCATGAACAGGCGACATTATAATAGTGTTGCTGATAAATGCCACGTCATACGTATGTTAAGTTACGTTCTGTTGTTGATATTTTGACACAACACATTGTTCCAAATGCTTACAAAACCTGATAACTAGCGCTTTTAAGCCATTTTCATCATTTTCGTCAAACCGATCAAAAACCGTGCTATCGATATCCAAGACCCCAATAATTTGTCCATTGATTTCCAGAGGAAGGACAATTTCAGCATTACTGGTGGCATCACAGGCTATATGACCGGGGAAAGCATGCACATCAGAAATACGTTGTATACTCTTATTTGCAGCAGCTGTTCCACATACACCTTTTCCTATAGGAATGCGAACACAAGCGTTCTTACCCTGAAATGGCCCTAATACTAGGGTATCATCATCCACTAAATAAAACCCAACCCAATTAACATTATCTAAACGTTCGTATAACAACGCACTCGTATTGGCAAGAGAAGCGATAAAATCATATTCACCTGATAGAAGAGCTATCAGGCTATCCGCTAGCTCTTGATAAAATTCATTCTTATCCATAAGCCCCTATGCAATAGATAATTTCTTAACAAAAAAACAAGATTTTTACATCTTGGTTTTCCTACCATATTTATAACAGACCACTTCTGAGAAAAATCTGTCGCCATGACGTAAATTTTTTCAGAAAACAGCCTGTCTTCCTGAATTTAAATTTTCAGTAATTAATTTTACCAGTATTTACTTATAAAATTCAGGGGAATATCACAAATTATATTCAAAATCAGTCTGACTTGCAGTCAAATCCGTGCCTGTGCCCTTGTTCATATTCTTATTATAAAACACCTTACTCAACATTCCGAATGGTTGTTTTATTCTCATTTGCTCATTATATATATGAGAAAATAAGATAATTTATTGAAAAAAGAGTAAAAATACTCTTCTCTCATGATAAACAAAAAAAGGCCGAGTTTACTCCTCTACTCGGCCTAGGGAAAATGGCTCTGTCAAAGAGCCGTTCACTCACTAAAAATTACCATTGAGACGTAGAACAACTTACCATTTAAAGCGTAGTTGACATGCTATGATTTACCAAATTTAACCCTTACCGGGCGGATAGGGTTATTAAGAGTATTAACTCACCATTACTTTTTATTATCTGAATGACCACATAAAGCCAAAGCTATTTTCTGGAATGGCTCAATGCTCATCTTTTGATTGGGGTGTTCGGGGTTATCTAAGAGGATCGTATCTAATAAAGTTGCGATAACTTTATTAGATTTCATAAGTTGTGTTGCTCGATCATTCAACGGATATTGCATCAATGTGCTGGGATTGATCACAAATAACGCCTCATTCGAACGGCAATCAAGCATCACTTCTTCGCGAGTGAATGCCCATTGTTTTCCAAACTGTAACTTGCTGATAGTTTGTATCGGTGCGCTTACTCCCTGAAAGGAGAGAAGCAAGAAAGGCAAAACCCAAGATATTCGTTTCATTATTATTCCCCTGATAGACATATGGCCTAATTTTATCGCTAATTTCCCTGTTTATGTACCCAGATTTGCATCAATCATTCAATTATCATACAGGAGGTTGCGTTGCAAAAATCGCCACACATAATAATGCAGTTGCCCCTAGAATAATCTCCAACCAACTATTGATTATCAACAGCTGATAGCAGCCTTGCTGCCTTAACCTTGGGACTAAAATATAACGATTAAGCAGTGCCAAAAGTACCATGCCAATAACAAAAACTATCTTCAGCCATAACATGGATTGATATTCAGAAAGAGTACGACTTAAAGTAGGCCAGCCAGGGATTAAAATCACACAACTCACAATTCCCGTCACAATCACCAGAAAAACGGCAAAATGCCCATAAAAGGAGAACCTTCTCATTGCTACTACGCTTTCTGAATATAGGTTGGCGGCAATATTTTCACTACTGCCTATATTTCCTACATATGTACCATTATATACATGTGTACTATTACGGTATAAATTCGCTTCTGATGCCTTTTTCAAACGCAAGAATTGCAGGCATAGTAAAAATGGCCACAACCCACCAAACCAATAACCAGCACTCAGTAAATGAACAACCTGATTGACTTGAAGTAATAGCCCTATGTTTCCTTCATGCATGGCTGCATGACCAATGAAAGCATGGCTGGATAGTAAGATAGCAGAACAACTCAATAACAGGAGATTTTTGACCTTAGTATTGGAAAGGAACAACCCACCAACAGCAAGAGTTGCAACCAATAACTGCCATTTCCACACTTGCCCAAAGGAAGTTTCCAATACAGCCAACCAAATGCTCGGAACATAGATATCAGGCCAGCCATCTCCCATTAACCCCGTCTGTACGATAAACCAAGCGATTGAGGTTATTAAAGCCAGCACGGTGCTAACTAAAACTCCAACTCTCAACCGTTCTCTTATCAGAGTCGAAAAATGACCAGAAACAAGCATCACAGTAAATAAGCTAAGGCCAAACATCAGCATGACAGCCGTAAAATGAGAGAAACGGCAGAATACGTATAGCGCCTCTAGAGAGATCATTATTTTACAGTAAAGCTGTAAACACCTTTTGTTTTATGACCATCGACAGAGAGCACACTCCAGTCGACACTATATTCTCCCGCAACAAGTTTGCCTTCAACTGGCAGGATTAGCTTAGTTTTGGTGTCAGAATCAAGTTCTAACTTACCTGTTTTAACCGCTGTCTTCTCTGGGCCAATCAATTTTACCTTACTGAACCCAAGCTCAATACGTTCTGAAAAACTTAGAGTTATGGCTTGTGGAGCAGCTTCAATCGTTGTGTTTTCTGCAGGAGTCTGATCTTTCAAATGTGCATGAGCCAAAGCCTGCTGACAGGACATACCGACAAACAGAACCACAAGAGTAGATAGTTTGGCCCAGAATGAACGGATGTTAAGAATAGACATATAGATAACCCTTTAATATACAGATAAATTTTTATACTTAAGCGGGATTCTATATCAAAAGATCGGTTTAATCTGCGATAATCGACGAGTAATGTCTTGAGCTGTGAAGCACTACTCAAAAATGCGGAAAAAAATGAAAATAACCGTAATTCCTGCCCTACAATAAACGAAAAAACGGGAATTACGGTAAGTAACAGTTCAGATTGATTTATTTGACTATCTATATGAACGGTGTATCAAGCATGTGCTGGTGCCATAGATAAACCTTTCAGATCCTTATCCAGCAAGAATAGTGACTTGCCACTCTCACCCACCATACCCAGTTTATCCAGAATGGATTTGAACAGTTTTTCTTCTTCATGCTGTTCGGCAACATACCACTGCAAGAAATTAAAAGTAGAATAATCCTGTGTCAACATCGCTACATGAGCGAGTTTATTGATCTCTTCTGTAATCAATTTCTCATGCTCATAAGTCTGATTGAATACATCAGAGATAGAGCCAAATTCAATAGGAGGGGCCTGAATAGCACCCAGTACAGGCATTGAACCAGTGTCACCCAAATAATCAAACAAACGCTGCATATGCTGCATTTCTTCTTGTGAATGCGCTTTCAGAAACGCTGCTGCACCTTCATATCCTTTGTCACTGCACCATGCACTCATTTGTAGGTATAAATTCGCAGAGTAAAACTCCAGATTTAACTGCTCATTTAATTTTTTGACCATTTCTTGTTTTAACATCGGCAAACTCTCCTAATAATTTATTAAACTCCACGTATTATGCCTATTAAAAACATATAAGACAAAAATAAAATAAAAATATACAACCACATGATAATTAATGAATTTATTATATTAAGGCAACAGGAATACATCTCATTAAATATAAGGAAATAAGAATCAGTTTTATTTAATCCAATCTTCACTCAAAAACTAAACATTTAATAAAAATGAGAATTAATATTATTTATATTTATTCGATGTTTTTTTAAACTTGTTAAATCACTTGCTAAACAAAATAGAGTCGATTAATTTTCTCCTCTAAGAAATAAGTTTTCAGAGAGGTCATAATGGGGCATAACTTAGCCAAGTTATCTAAAGATGAGATGGATAAGATCAATGTGGATTTAGCAGCATCCGGTGTTGCTTTCAAAGAACGCTATAACATGCCTGTCATTCCTGACACTGTTGAGCAATCACAACCACCGCATCTACGAGAATATTTCCAACAGCGCTTGCATCACTATCGCCAGCAATCGAGGTTTCTGTCACGCTTGCCTTACGAACCCAAAAGTCGTTGAGGGAGTGGGGGAATAAAGATAACCACCGTTTGATGGGTGGTTATCTCAGTTATTTTCCAACAAACTTATCAGTTGCCTTGATTAACTGGTGTAAAATGCCCGCTTCATCAAAAGAGTGACCAGCACCTTCCACAATATGCAATTCCGCTTCCGGCCATGCTTTTGCCAGATCCCACGCATTTTGCACTTGGCACGCCATATCATAGCGTCCATGTATAATGACGGCAGGGATATGTTTTATCACGTCAACATGGTCCAATAACTGCTGAGTTTCATCCATAAAACCATTATTGATAAAGTAATGGTTTTCAATACGTGCAAATGCTAAAGCAAATTTATCTTCTGAAAATGAATCCGCATTCTCAGAAGGCAGCAACGTTACAGTCTCACCTTCCCAGAGGCTCCATAAACGTGCGGCTTCCAACTGCACTTGCCGATCAGCACTCGTCAGCCGTTTGTTATAGGCTACGATCACATCTCCGCGCTCTTCTTCAGATAAAATAGATAGTGTACGCTCCCATTTCTCTGGGAAAAAACGAGAAGTACCTTCCTGATAATACCAATGCAACTCTTGTGGGCGAAGTAGGAAAATTCCCCTTAGCACCAATTCTGACACACGATCCGGATGTTTTTCAGCATAGGCCAAAGACAGCGTTGATCCCCATGAGCCACCAAAAACCAGCCATTTCTCAACACCCATCAAATTACGCAGCCGTTCAAGGTCATCTATCAAATGCCACGTTGTATTATTCTCCAAACTGGCATGGGGTTTAGAACGCCCACAGCCACGCTGATCAAACAACATAATATGATAGCGTTCAGGATCGAATAACTGGCGATGATAGTTTGCGATACCACCACCAGGACCACCATGAATGAATACTGCGGGCTTACCTTTCGGATTACCACACAATTCCCAATAAATCTGGTGTCCATCTCCTGTATCTAAATACCCTGTTTCATACGCATCATAAGCGGGATAGAGTTTCCGTTGTTCTACCATAAAGCCCTCTCACTGTTTAAACAAAACGGGATACTTTCCCAGTATCCCGCCCATATTTAAAGATAGCATGACAAACTATTTACTTTACTTCACTATAACTAATAGTCTTTTTTTGACAATCAATTGTGACGTTGTAACTTTTATCCCGTTTCGAACCCCGGACAATAAGTGGAACCTGCAATGCGTTTTCATCACCAGTAATATCGTTGACATTTACCCATGCGATCAGTTTTGAAGTTCCTAGTTGCTTTTTATCTTTATCCCAGCGATTAATACGATTTTGTAGAAAATCTTGCTTAACCTGCGCAGCAACTTGCTCTTTAGTTAAATTTTCACAGGAAATAAACTTCGCCATGCGCTCATTCTCGACGGCTGTCGCAGTAAATGAAACAGAAAGCAGAATCCCTGTACTCAATAACCCAATACGATGAATAAACTGACTTGTCTTCATATTACCTCCTATTACCATCCAAATAATATGGATTAAAAGTTACGATAAATTAACATGTAGTAGAAAGTAATTATGTAAGTTTTGTTAAAAATGCGTTGCAACTATTTTTCGTCATCCTCAAATAAAACACGGATCTGCTCACTACCCCGATGTTTTTCGCGTAATTCCTGAGCAACGATGGCAATGGCTTCCCCACTTCCCATTCCTTCTGAAATGAGCTGATGGATCCGTTCCACAGCAGCTTGCTGCTCTTCATAGGATAGTGATGGCATACCTGAAAACATGGCTATAACCTCAAACAGAACATAACAATTAATAGCAAACGACGATTATAGCCTTTTTTATCTCAAGTCAGGAGTGAGATTCTGTGATAATCTCCGCGGATTAATATGTTATTCATACCCAATAGATTTCAAGTTGCAGCGCAACCAACAGGGCAGCGACTTGAACGATGCAGGGTATTATTGTGAATTGCCAAACACCAACGCTGATTCCATCATGAAGATTGCATTACAAAAACGACAACTACCTTATTCTCCTGATCTTGCCACCCATTATTTCGCTCCTATTTCTGTGTCTCCCTGGGCAATTTTGTTACATTCTGGAGCTGCCGAACACCCACATAATCGATTTGATATTTTAGTCGCCGAACCCGTGACAACATTTGTTACCCACGGAGAATCTACCGAAATTAATCATGGTGGTGAGGTTTCTCTTTCTCAAGAAGATCCCTTTTTGTTGTTAAAAAAGTATCTTCATGCCTGTGATATCACCCCTCAATTTGATCCTGACCTGCCTTTTCAGGGTGGAGCATTAGGTATATGGGGATATGATCTTGGGCGACAGATTGAAAAATTACCAAAAATTGCCGCCGATGAGCTGAACTTTCCTGATATGGCTATTGGGATCTACGACTGGGGGCTGATTATTGATCATCAGCAACAGAAAGCCACGTTACTGAGCTATCACGACATTGATAAGCGACTCACGTGGTTAGAATCACTGCGAGAAAACAGGAAAACAGATTTTTCCCTGATAAATCAGTGGCAATCCAACATGACGGAATCGCAATACCACGAAAAAATTGCCCAGATCCATCGCTATCTACGGGATGGTGATTGCTATCAAGTCAATTTATCACAGCGTTTTCATGCCGATTATCAAGGCGATGAATGGCAGGCTTTCACTCAACTCAATGAAAGTAATCGAGCGCCCTTTTCTGCCTTTATTCGCTTACCTGAACACTGCATTATCAGCGTTTCACCTGAACGTTTTATTCTGCTGGAAGATAAACAAATCCAGACTCGCCCAATTAAGGGAACACTCCCACGGCTACAAGATCCCGCTGAAGATCAATTACAAGCTGAGAAATTAGCAAGTTCACGAAAAGACCGTGCTGAAAACTTGATGATTGTTGATCTATTGAGAAATGACATCGGACGGGTTGCCACTCCGGGGTCTGTCAAAGTTCCTGAATTATTTATCGTGGAGCCCTTTCCTGCCGTGCACCATCTGGTCAGTACCATTACCGCAATCTTACCTGATGAATATCATGCCACTGATTTACTTCGCGCCTGTTTTCCTGGTGGTTCAATTACCGGAGCCCCCAAAATTCGTGCCATGGAAATCATTGAAGAACTGGAACCACATCGTAGGCATGGATATTGCGGTGCTATTGGCTATATTAGTTTCTGCGGTACAATGGACAGCAATATCACTATTCGTACCTTACTGACAGAAAAAGGAAAAATTTACTGTTGGGCCGGGGGGGGTATCGTTGCAGACAGCATTGCTGGAAAAGAATATCAGGAAACATTTGATAAACTCGGACGAATCTTACCTCAATTAGGGGAACTTCATAAACCATGATATCGCTTTCTGACTTCATTCATCGGTTTCAACTGCAACTTCCTACGCAGCCAACGCATTTGGCGAGCAATCAACGGAATGCTGCGGTATTACTGCCGATTATATGTAAGCCAGAACCAACGCTTTTATTGACTCAACGATCCCAAAGCCTCCGTTCCCATGCGGGTCAAATCGCTTTTCCTGGCGGAGCTGCTGACCCTGAAGATCATTCTCTTATTGCCACCGCTTTGCGTGAGGCAGAAGAAGAAGTCAATCTTTCACAAGATAAGGTTCAGATTCTGGGGCAATTAGCCCCTTTAGATAGCATCGGAGGCTATCGCGTCACTCCAGTCATAGGGTTAATTTCCACTCCGGTTTCTTTTCGGACAAATCCAGCAGAAGTGGCAAGGATTTTTGAAGTCCCACTGTTTGATGCGCTTTCCCTTCCCCACTATCGATATTTGGACATAAAACGCTGTAACCGGCAGCATCGAATCTATTTTTATTGGCACCAGGAACAAATGATCTGGGGATTAACCGCTGCCATTATTTACCGGCTAGCACAACAAGTTCAAAATACGATCTAGTTTGAACGAGAAACACCATAAAACTGTGCGTTTCTTATCCATAATCATATCAATTGCTATTATAATTAAAAAAAAACTGTAAACTCCTTTATCAACACTACTAAATAACAGTAGAGTAGCGCGCTTTTTAATATAAATAACTATATCTCTTTCTTCTTAAAGGAGTCTGGCGTGATTAGCGTTTTCGACATGTTTAAGGTGGGTATTGGCCCATCCAGCTCTCATACTGTTGGTCCTATGAAAGCAGGCAAACAATTTGTCGATGATCTTGTAAACCAAGGGGTAATGTCCTCTATCACGCGTGTAGCTGTTGATGTATACGGCTCACTTTCATTAACCGGGAAAGGTCATCATACGGATATCGCTATCATCATGGGTCTGGCAGGTAATATGCCAGCTACTGTTGATATTGAGTCAATTCCTGGTTTTATTCGTGATGTTGAGCACACTCAACGTTTGCCTCTGGCAAATGGTTTACATGAAGTCGATTTTCCTCGCGATGGTGGTATGAACTTCCGTAGCGATAATCTGTCACTGCACGAAAACGGCATGCAAATCCATGCGTTCGCAGGTGACGAAAAAGTTTACAGCAAAACCTACTACTCTATCGGTGGTGGTTTTATTATTGATGAAGAACATTTCGGCAAACCATCTCAAGATACCAAGCCTGTTTCTTATCCATACAGCTCTGCAGCTGAACTGCTGATGAATTGCAGAAAAACAGGTTTGTCCGTTTCTGGCTTGATGATGAAAAACGAATTGGATTTACACAGCAAAGAAGAAATTGCTGAGTATTTCGCAGATGTATGGGCGACCATGCAAGCCTGTATCGATCGTGGTCTGAACACTGAAGGTGTATTGCCAGGCCCACTGCGTGTCCCTCGCCGTGCAGCAGCATTGCACCGTATGCTGACATCATCGAACAATTTATCCAATGACCCAATGAATGTTGTTGATTTAATCAATATGTTTGCATTGGCCGTCAATGAAGAAAATGCCGCTGGCGGCCGTGTTGTTACAGCACCGACCAATGGTGCATGTGGTATCGTGCCAGCCGTCTTGGCCTATTACAATCACTGCATTGAGCCAGTGACACCGGAAATATACATCCGTTACTTCCTCGCTTCTGGTGCAATCGGTATTTTGTATAAAATGAATGCCTCTATTTCTGGTGCCGAAGTCGGCTGTCAGGGAGAAGTTGGTGTTGCCTGTTCAATGGCAGCAGCCGGCCTCGCTGAATTGCTTGGCGCAAGCCCAGAGCAGGTTTGTATCGCGGCAGAAATTGGTATGGAGCATAACCTCGGTCTGACTTGTGACCCTGTTGCGGGCCAAGTACAGGTTCCATGTATTGAGCGTAATGCGATTGCTTCAGTCAAAGCGATCAATGCAACTCGCATGGCGCTTCGCCGTACCAGCGAACCACGCGTTTCGCTCGATAAGGTTATTGAAACCATGTATGAAACAGGTAAAGATATGAACGCGAAGTACCGTGAAACTTCACGCGGTGGTTTGGCGATAAAAGTTCAGTGTGACTAATATAAAGTATCAGTCATTCTTTCTATGATGAGTGACATTGCTGCCTATTTTTTACCCTCGCTTAGATTTTACTTGAAATAATATCCCTGTCATTTAGTAGGGATATTATTTTGGCTGAAACGGATCACTAAAGTACATTATTTTCCATTTCACGATAAAAACATTACAAATTTTTTATAAAAAAATTAATGAAATGTTACCGGCAACAGTAATAAAAACCAAAAATTGACAAAAACAAAAAATAAAAAAATGTTAAATAATATTTTATAGCTAAAAATCACGTTTTTTCCTATCAAAATAGCCTATCTTAATTTTTCTGACTGATAGCAATTTTCTTAAAGGCTTCAAATGATAAGCTAACGACATATTTTCTCATGTAACGAAATATAAAACCACGCGAAATGAAATATTCAGATAGATTTTCGATAAGATTTTATGTTTGTAACTATCATATTTATTGATAGAGAGTTCAATACATTAGAAATATTGAATGTGAACTTACAGTAGATCTGAGTTCAATTGTGACAGAAAGGGGAAAACAAGTGAGTATAGCCATTATGATTGGCACACATGGGGCGGCGGCAGAACAACTGCTTCATACCGCAGAGATGTTGATTGGGGAACAGGAGAACGTTTCCTATATCGACTTCGTGCCTGGTGAAAATGCTGATACGTTATTTGATAAATACAACAAAAAACTAGAACCTCTTGACACAGAGCAAGGGGTTTTGTTTTTCGTCGATACTTGGGGCGGTAGTCCATTCAATGCTGCAAACCGTATCGTGGTTGACAAAGACAACTACGAAATCATTACCGGTGTAAACGTCCCGATGCTGGTTGAAGCCTTCATGTGCCGTGACGATAATCCATCCATGGAAGAACTGGTTTCTGTTGCATTGGAAGCTGGGAAAGAAGGGATCCGTGCTCTTAAAACGGAACAAGCTGAAGAACCGGCAAAACCTGAACCGGCCAAGCCAGCAGCATCGGCCGTCGCACCTGTTTCAGCGCCTACTGTTTCAGCAACCACAGTAGGCGGTCATATGAAGATAGCCCTTGCGCGTATTGACGATCGCCTTATCCACGGTCAAGTTGCTACCCGCTGGACTAAAGAAACTAACGTTAAACGTATCATTGTAGTCAGTGATGAAGTTGCTCAAGATACTGTTCGTTCTACCTTGTTGAAACAAGTCGCACCGCCCGGTGTCAGCGCGCACGTCGTGGACGTTACCAAGTGTGTTCGTGTTTACAACAACCCCAAATATGCCGGTGAACGCGTCATGTTGTTATTCACCAACCCAACAGATGTCCTGCGTATCGTAGAAGGTGGCGTGACTCTTGAGTCCGTTAACATCGGTGGTATGGCTTTCCGTCAAGGAAAAACCCAAATCAACAACGCAATTTCCGTTGATGGCGCTGACATTGAATCTTTCGAGAAGTTGGATTCTCGTGGCATAGAACTTGAAGCCCGCAAAGTTTCCAGCGATACCCGTTTAAATATGATGGATCTGCTCAAAAAAGTTTAAAAACAAAAACAGATGTCATTTTACTAACCATTACTCAATAACAAAATTATTACCAAATTACAATTGGTTATAGGAGAAAAATAATGGAAATTACCGTTGTTCAACTTGTGTTGATATTCATCGTTGCCTGTATCGCAGGTATGGATTCCATTCTTGATGAATTTCAATTTCACCGTCCGTTAATTGCCTGTACATTAGTCGGCTTAGTGCTTGGCGATATGAAAACTGGCATCATCATCGGTGGTACACTCGAAATGATTGCTCTTGGATGGATGAATATCGGTGCAGCCATCGCCCCCGATGCAGCTTTAGCGTCCATCATTTCAACCATTCTAGTTATCGCGGGTGGGCAGGATGTCGGTGCTGGTATCGCTCTGGCTATTCCTCTGGCTGCGGCAGGTCAAGTTCTGACCATCATCGTCCGTACCCTGACTGTCGGCTTCCAGCACGCAGCAGATAAAGCAGCCGAAAACGGTAATCTTCGTGCGATCAGCGTTCTTCACATTTCAGCCCTGATGCTTCAGGCTATGCGAATCGCCATCCCTGCCCTGATTGTTGCTGTATCAGTAGGAACCTCTGAAGTTCAACACATGTTGAATTCCATTCCACAAGTGGTCACCAGCGGCCTGAATATCGCGGGTGGCATGATCGTCGTTGTCGGTTATGCAATGGTGATTAACATGATGCGCGCAGGTTATCTGATGCCATTTTTCTACCTTGGTTTCGTCACTGCCGCCTTCACTAACTTCAACCTTGTTGCATTAGGTGTGATTGGTATCGTTATGGCAATCCTGTATATCCAGCTTAGCCCTAAATACAACCAATCACAGGCAGCAGTTTCTGCTGGAAATACCTCAAACGACCTTGATAACGAATTAGATTAAGAGGATGAACAACATGTCAGAGACAACAAAAATGGGTCAGAAAAAGCTGACACAGAGCGATATCCGTGGTGTTTTCCTCCGCTCTAACCTATTTCAAGGATCATGGAACTTTGAACGTATGCAGGCGCTCGGTTTCTGTTTCTCAATGATACCTGCCATTCGTCGCCTGTACCCTGAGAATACCGAAGAAAGGAAGCAAGCCCTCAAACGACATATGGAGTTCTTTAACACTCATCCTTATGTTGCAGCACCTATTTTGGGTGTCACCATGGCAATGGAAGAACAACGAGCCAATGGAGCCGACATTGATGACGGTGCTATCAACGGTATCAAGGTTGGTTTAATGGGTCCCTTAGCTGGCGTAGGAGACCCTATCTTCTGGGGAACCGTGCGTCCGGTATTTGCGGCCCTTGGTGCAGGTATTGCCATGAGTGGTAGCCTGATGGGACCCATTCTATTTTTCATCCTGTTTAACTTAGTACGATTACTCACCCGCTACTTCGGCGTAGCTTATGGTTATAAAAAGGGACTGGATATCGTTAAGGACATGGGCGGTGGCTTCTTGCAGAAAATGACGGAAGGAGCGTCAATTCTCGGCTTGTTTGTCATGGGTGCACTGGTCAATAAATGGACCAAAGTGAATATTCCGCTAGTAGTTTCTGAAGTGCCTGATCCTATCACGGGTGAGGTAAAGGTCACTACAGTTCAAACCATTCTTGACCAATTAATGCCCGGCCTAATGCCATTGTTATTAACATTCGGTTGTATGTGGTTACTGCGGAAGAAAGTAAATCCGCTGTGGATCATTGTAGGCTTTTTCGTTCTGGGGATCGTCGGCTTCCATTTTGGTTTCCTCGGCTAAATCTGATATTCCTGCATGATATCAATACAATGGGGAGGTAAAACCTCCCCATTTCTTTATTGAAAAAGCAAATATACTATAAAGCTCCCATGTGCTATATAGCTATATGAAAAATAGAGATTAAAAATGAGCTTGAATGATATTATCCTAATAGTTTTGATTGTATTAATGCTCGCTTTTGCGATTTATGATGAATTTATTATCAATCAGCTCAAAGGCAAAACGTTGTTAAAAATAAAACTCAAAAGAAAACAGCGGATTGATGCCCTGATCTTTATCGTCTTGATTGCCATCATTATTTATAATAATGTCACATTGCACGGTAGTCAGTTCACCACCTATTTATTATCATTCATTATCTTGGTGACATTACATCTGGGTTATATTCGCTCACCAAAATTGATCTTAAAAAAACATGGTCTTTATTATGCCAACCGTTTTTTTTCTTATGAAAGTATTAAGGCAATGAATTTATCTGAAGATGGTATTCTCATGATGGAGTTAGAACATAATAAAATATATCTCTCCGTCACAAAACTGGATGACTTAGAGAAAATTTATCAGTTTCTTGTGAACAATAGATAATGATAACTATTATCAATTTCATATTTAAAATATAACAAAATATTTTTTGCCTTTTACTCTGAATATGATATCGTCCGTTTCAGTCATTGGGGAGTAGCCTGTTCCAGAGAGTCTCTGGAAAATTCGTATCAACATACTCGTTTAAAATAAAACGTGGTACGAATGCCTAAAGAGCCTGATAAGATAGAGGCTCTAAATCGGTTGGCAAGACCATAGACACATAACAGCACCATTTGGTTGGGGGTCGGTTATGTGTATATGGAATCACCCAACCGAGACTGTTTTGATGAATCTCTATGCAACACTTATTCTCGCACTAGCACTTTCTATGGATGCTTTTGCCGCTGCAGTCGGAAAAGGAGCCTCCCTTCATCGCCCCCATTTCCGTGAAGCCATCCGCACAGGTATCATCTTTGGTCTGGTTGAAGCTTGTACCCCTTTAATCGGTTGGTCATTGGGACTGTATGCCAGCCAATATATTATAGAGTGGGATCATTGGATTGCTTTTTCATTACTGTTCATTCTTGGCTGTCGCATGATTATTGAAAGTTTCAAGAATGAGCCTGAAACCGCCTGTAAAACCATTCCTCAACGTCATAGTTCAGTGACATTATTTCTCACTGCGATTGCAACTAGTCTGGATGCCATGGCAATTGGTGTCGGCCTTGCCTTCCTACAAGTTGATATTCTGCATACAGCCATGGCGATCGGGCTCATGACCATGATTATGGCCACACTGGGAATGTTAATCGGTCGTTATATTGGACCTCTGTTGGGTAAAAGGGCCGAATTGATTGGTGGATTGATATTAATTATCATTGGTTTAAATATATTATTCGAGCATCTTAAACTATTTATGTATGCGGAATAATTTCTTATCTCAATCCAATTCTCTGAAATAGATAATCTGGAGTAAATAGTAAGAATATATTTACTCCAGATTTAATGCTTAATAAAATAATTGTAAGACTATTGCTATCAAATACGTCGATATACTTTCAACGTGAAATCCGCTTCACAATTAAATCGCTCTTTAGATATCAAATCAACTTTAACTTCTTCTGAAGCCGGCCAAGCAAAAGGTGTCATCTGCAATAAATTATGGGCTTGTTCACCATCCAATGACATTGCATATACCAGCGTTTCCGTCGTAATTAATTCAAATCCTTCCCATTGTTCATGATTTTCAGGATGTAAATGCACCTCCTGGTAAATCAACTCCTTCAATTGATACAGATGACGTGGGCCTGGCGTCACCGTCAAAACAATACCATGTGGTTTTACCACACGAGCTAATTCTGTTGCTTTGCAGGGGGCGTAAATCCGAAAAATACCGTTCAGTGAGCTATCCAAAAATGGTAGCCGGTGGCTGGATGCCACGCAAAAATTAACATTAGGGTAACGTTTAGCACCATAACGAACCGCAACCTTCGCCACATCCAATCCATACACCGCTAAATTTCGATGAAAATTTAATTGTTCCTGCACCGCAGCCGTGTAATAGCCTTCACCGCAACCAATATCCAGTAGAGTTTCAGCACTTTCTGGCAAATATTCGTTAAGCAGATCAATGACCTTTTGTTGCAGCGCCCGATAATGACCAGAATGCAAAAATGCCCTTCTCGCCTGCATCATCTCCACACTATCACCCGGCTCTTTAGAGCGTTTATGCTGAACGGGCAGCAAATTGACGTACCCTTCTTTTGCGCAATCAAACTGGTGGTTGTTTTCGCAACGCCATTGATGGTGAGCAAACAGTAATGGTGAGTGGCATAAAGGACATTGATAAGACATAACATTCCGATGAGATAGGAAAAAATCAGGGGCGTACTATACCATGTTTTACACGCCATATTTTACTAAATTGGGGAAACTAGGTTGACTATTCCCAACACTAAATTTAGTGTCTTTGATTACAATACAATCACATTTTGTTCACAAGACGAGAGCGATATGCCATTTGACGATTTAGAGACTAAGCGGCTTCTATTAAAAAAATTAGCTTATGATGACGCCACTCAAATTCAGCAAAAATTCCCTCATTGGGATATTGTCAAATACTTAGATAACCGCGCAGTTCCTTGGCCCTATCCCGACGATGGCGCAGAATACTTCATCAACAAAGTTGCTCTGCCTACAATACAAGCTGGAAAAGCATGGCTATGGTCTATTAGGGCCAAGATCCATCCTGATGAGTTGATTGGTGTGATCGGATTATATGATAAGCAGGATAACAATAGAGGTTTTTGGCTATCTCTGGAACATCAAGGCCAAGGGTTAATGCGCGAAGCCTGTGAAAAAGTCACTAATTATTGGTTTCACACCTTGGAACAACCCATCCTTAGAACACAAAAAGCCAGTATTAATCAGCGTTCAAAAAGAATCTCATTGGCACAAGGGGCCAGACTGTTAAGAGTGGAAGAAAAAGAATATGTATCAGGAAAATATGACTGTGAATTTTGGGAAATAACCAGAGATGAATGGGATAACCGAAACGCTATTCTTGATATAGGTGACTAAATATAACAATGAGCTGATTCATTTAATACATCACCATTAATCCTGCACTCTTTGCTTAGGAAACTGAGCTTGCAGGAACGGGAGCAATAATAAGCCTATCATTACTGAGCAAGCAGAAATGGTGATAAACAGCCCCGTCCAATGGTAATGCTCTAAAATGATGGCAAAAGGATAACCAGCAAGGGCAGCGCCTGTATAAGCAAAAAGACCGACAAATCCTGTTGCAGCACCGGCCGAATCTTTATGTGAACATTCAGCGGCTGCCATCCCAATCAATAATTGCGGGCCAAAAACAAAAAAACCAATTGTAAAAAAACCAATTGATTGAAAAATCAAACCCGTCACAGGCATTAACCATAAAGCAGCCACTGACAAAAAAATTCCCATCGAGAATAACAAATTCATCGGCCCACGATTACCACCAAACAACCTATCTGAACCCCAGCCAGCCACCAGTGATCCCATAAATCCACCGACTTCAAAAAGTGATAATACCGCGTTTGCACTCACTAAATCATAATGATGGTATTCCGTCAGATAGAGATTTCCCCAATCGTTAATAACAGTACGAACTACGTATACCAGAACATAACTAAACGAAAGCAACCAAATGTATTTATTACGAAAAACATAGGTTTTCAGTATTTCTCTGGTGGTTAACCCCTGCCCTTGGCTTTCCTGCATCTTTTCCAAGTGATCATTACGAAATTGACCGATGGTCGGTAGCCCCATGGTGGTCGGCTTGTCACGTAATCGCCAGCATAAAAATATACCAGCCAAAATACCCAAACAACCTGGCACAATAAACCCTTCTCGCCAGCTAAAGTGCCATGTCAAAAAACTAACAAACAATGCCACCAATGCACTACCCACATGATGTGAAGTGTTCCATAATGACCACCAAAACCCACGTTCTGAACGAGAATACCAACTGGTAAGCAATTTAGCGCATGACGGCGACCCCCATCCCTGAAACCACGCATTTAATACCCAAAGAAAGGTAAACATTACAATCGAGCTGGACAGGCCAAAAAAGATATTGATAATACCTGTGGCAATTAGCCCTATTCCCATAAAATAGCGCGGGTTGGAACGATCTGAGATGATGCCAGAAAGAAATTTGGAACAACCATATGTGATATAAAACAAAGTCCCGATAAGGCCAATCTCACCTTTATCGAGACCAAGATCGGTTATCATGGCAGGCATCGCGTAGCTAAAACTTTTACGAGTAAAGTAAAACAGCGCATATCCTACATAGAGGCTAAGCATAATATGCAAACGCCAGTAACGGTATTGTTCTCGGATTTCACCATCAGACAAATGATTTTGATGCGCTTGCTTAGATTGAGAAAAAACTGTCATGACCGTGTCTTAAAGTTTAGGTAAAGTGATCGACAAATCTGTACCCGAATATGTCGAATCATCCTGTCGTTTTTCGCTATCAATTGAGAATTTGCCACCAAGGGCCTGCACACGTTCCCGCATACCACGTAAACCAAATCCTTTCATATGATCTTCGGCCTTACAACCAATGCCATTATCTTTGATCAATAAATGGATCATTCCCCTGACAGAAAAATGCAGTTCAATACGATCCGCTTGAGAATACTTCAATGCATTATTCAGTGCTTCCTGACAGAGACGATATAACGTGACTTTAGTTGTGTCACTCAATTGTTCAATCGCCACAGCAGAATCCGCTATCCAGTGAATTTCCACTAATATACCGTGAGTTTCAAATTCCATATCCCGCAATAATTGTTCAATTGCCTCTTTCAGGCCGAGATCATCAAGAATTTTAGGGCGCAACCGACTAAGCAGCCCTTTAGTAGTATCATAAACATTAAGGGATAACGATTCGATAGTTTTGGCACAATTAGAACTAATTGGTGCCACTTCGACCCGTTGGATGATATTGGCCTGTGTACGAATGGCGGTAATATTCTGGCCAATTTCATCATGCAGTTCTCGTGCAATCTCCCGTCTTACCGATTCTTCTGCTTTCACCAACTGACGGGATAGGCTGTGATTACAATGTAGTTGACGCTGTAACTGTGCATTGAGATCACGCTGACGTTGAACCGCCATACCAAGCATGATCCCCGTCATTGTTTGAACCAAAAGTGACAACAGTAGATCCGTGATCTCCATATTCGAGACACCACTGCGTGCAGCAATCAATGCAATACTGTTCAATAAGGTACCGAGCACAGCACCTTGCCAGCCGTAACGAAAAGCCAACAAGATAATGGGAATGGCCAGACAAAATGGGGCAAAGTAGCGTAATTCATTCGGAAGACAAACTTGAAGTAAAATATTCAGTATAAACAATAGAGTATATAAAATAATGTGGCGCAGACGAAACTGAACCCGATGTAATACAAGATTGGCAGTCAAAGGAAACCAGATATTTTGGAACAAGTAGTGCCACACTAAATAACACAGAGGAACCAGCATGACACCGCCAGTTAAACTAACCAAAAACGCGATGATCAAGGCAGGATTATGGTTACTTATCGCCACTACATTAATGATAGAAGTTGCCAGAATCACACTTGCCATTACAGTGAATCTCTGCCATTGACTACCGCAATAATAACGACTGGCAAACCAAACAATAGGAAGGCTGACCATACTAGCGGTTAATACTGTAAACCATTGCGGCTGCCCCATTAACAGCGCCAAACAAATGGTTAATCCCCATTCTGCACCATAAGCAGTCGGCCAATAACGCTTGGGGGTATGCAATACAATACCGAGACGCAAGGCAAAAGGAAAAAATAAGATAGCCAGCTCTGAGTCATTGACAAAATAGTAGGCGATTACCCATAAGCAAAACCACCAACAAGAAAACAGCAACCAGCCGCAAAATGAATTGATCATATATCGGTGCATTAAAGATCACTAGTCGCGAAATAGTTTGCCAGACCAACGTTATTCGTTACCCCTAATTTACTTATCGCATTAGCGCGATGGACATGTACTGTTTTATGGCTCAATCCCAATTCAGCCGCTACCGCCTTGACATCCATACCACTGGCCAGCATCTCCCCTACTTGTCTCTCCCGTTTAGTCAGATGATCCAATGAAGCCAGATTGCTTTTTGATGACGTCAATTTAAGTACAATGTCCGGAGTGAGATAACAACCATTATTTGCCGTGGTACGCACCGCCTGAATCAATTCATCTGGGCTACAACGTTTGCTGAGATAACCACGTGCACCGGCCTTCAAGGCATTTTCCACCATCGTGGCAGAATCATGAACGCTCAACATAATGCAGGTAATGCCCGAAGGGAGATCTTGCAGTAGTGAAAGCCCACTTTCATCTTTCATCGAAATATCAAGAATACAAACTGTTGCTCCTGATCCTGGCAGTCCTTGCCTAGCTTCAGCACATGAGCTGAATTCACCCACCACTTCAATATCGGCTTCTAGATTCAGTAATTGAGCGAACCCCGAACGTACAACAACATGATCATCGACCAATGCTACTTTAATCATCACTATTTATTATCGAATTAGAGAATCGGACTAAACTACCCTTATTGATATAGCTTCGCAATAGATCTAGGGCGTTAGAGTAAAGGTGATAAGAAAATGCTACTGTGAATACACAGCAGCATCGGAATATTCTTTCAACGTGATTTACTGTACTTTCTTACTTTTCCGGATCTTTCTCTCTTCCGCAATCGCCACAAAAACAAGCAAGCTAAGGCAGACAAATGCTGAGACATCAAGAGCAACAAACGTTCCTTTCCAACCAGTCAAACCAAAGATAGGTACACCATCGGCAATCATACCCAAACCGAGCTTGGCAAAACTGTCACCGATTAAGTAAGCAAAAGTCCCTTTAACACCATCGGCAACGCTGATCGCTTTTTTCGGTACGAAACCAACAGCAGCCACACCAATCAACAATTGTGGGCCAAACACCAAGAAACCGAGTACAAACAGAGAACCCAAGTACATGAATTCACTGGTAGCATTCTGATAGAATTCAAGACAGACAATAATCAAACCTAACGAGAAACAGGCAACCAGAGCACGACGTCCATTCGCCAAATCTGACAAATACCCCCACATCAATGTACCGATCAACGCCCCAACTTCGAACATGGTAAAACCAGTGATAGCAGTTTCTTTTGATTGTCCCAGTACTTGATACCCATACACTGTTGACCATTGGTCAATACCAATGCGCACGATATAAAGGAAAATATTGGCAAAACAGAGTAACCAAATCACTTTGTTTTTTAATATATATTCAACAAAGATCTCTCGTTTGGTCATTTGACTTTCTTCTGCCGCGATATCTTCTTCGCTAACAGCTTCATCAAATAACTCTTCAACCTTACCCAAACCGTAACTTTCTGGTGAATCACTACCATAACGTAATCCGATAAAACCAATGATCAACGCAATGATAGAAGGGAAAATGAACATCCCTATCACATGACCATTAAAGAAATAGTTGGCACCGAATAGTGCGACCCCAGCAGCAGCAGCGCCACCTACGTTATGTGATAGATTCCACAGGCCAAGATAAGTTCCACGCTTATTACGGGGAGTCCATTTCGTAATGGTGGAATAGCTTGCGGGCCCACCTATACTTTGGAAAAAACCACTCAATGCATAACATGCCACCATCAGGAAAATGCTGACGCTGGAATTACCCATACTCATACTGAAACCTAACATGGCAAGGCCAGATAGAATCAGCATGAATGGCAGGAATTGTTTGGTATTTTTACCGTCTGCATAGTAAGCAACAACGGTCTTACCGATACCATAAGTGATAGAAAATCCCAACCCTATCAAGCCCAACTGCGTCATCGACAAACCGTAAGTCGAGATCATATCGTTTTGGGCTATGTTAAAGTTTTTACGTACCAGATACATGGCCATATAGCCGATGAAAACCACCAAGTACGACTGCATAAATGGCTTAAACCACATTTTACGGCGTACTGCCACTGGAAGATCCAGCGTCGGCTTACGAATTTGTTCTAGAATTTTAATCATGTGAAATCCCTAGATAATCACGAGAAGAAGAGCCTTTTTGATGCAGGTGGAAATAAAAAAGGCAAACCGCAAGAAAGCGAAAGTTTTCGTAGGTATTGTTATTACCCAGCAGTTTAAGAAACTGGAAAAAGTTTGGCTTGAGCTACGGTCTTAGTTGAACTAGGAATTTTTCTTAGTTTTGCTCTATTCGAACGTAAAGCGTGAAAGGAATCACACTCTTTGTTAAGCAAAGAATGATTGCCACACCAAAATATCCACCCCAATGGTATGAGTCTCACTTAATGATAAAGTCTGGAATTAACCTATTCCAACACAGTTATCGAATTTATATAAACTCAACTACTGACTAACAAAATGCAACTAAAGTAAAAGACCCTGATTTCAGGGTCTTAATTAGAAAATCATCATGATTCGGTTAGGCTTGGTAAGGCTTTAAATCATTCCCACTCAATTGTCGCGGGTGGCTTACCACTGATATCATAGACTACCCGCGAGATGCCATCGACTTCATTAATGATTCTGTTCGATACACGACCCAAGAAATCATATGGCAGATGTGCCCAGTGAGCAGTCATAAAGTCGATAGTTTCTACCGCACGCAGGGAAACAACCCAGTCGTATTTACGACCATCACCCATAACACCCACAGAACGGACTGGCAGGAATACAGTAAATGCCTGGCTAACTTTATTGTACAGATCCGCTTTATGCAGTTCTTCGATGAAGATAGCATCAGCACGACGCAGCAAATCACAATATTCTTTCTTCACTTCACCCAATACGCGAACACCAAGACCTGGGCCTGGGAATGGATGGCGATACAGCATGTCATATGGCAGACCCAGTTCCAGACCGATACGGCGAACTTCGTCTTTGAACAACTCTTTCAGCGGTTCAACCAGCCCCAGTTTCATGTCTTCTGGCAGGCCACCCACATTATGGTGAGATTTAATGACGTGGGCATTACCCGTCGCAGATGCCGCAGACTCGATAACGTCTGGGTAAATTGTGCCCTGTGCCAGCCAGTTAACCTGAGTTTGTTTCGATGCTTCTTCATCAAACACATCAATAAAGACATGACCGATGGTTTTGCGTTTAGCTTCTGGCTCATCAATCCCCGCCAGCGCAGACAGGAAACGCTCTTCCGCTTTAACATGAATGATGTTCAGGTCAAATTTTCCCTCAAACATCTCCATCACCTGATCCGCTTCATTCAGACGCAACAAACCATTGTCTACGAAGACGCAAGTCAGGCGCTGACCAATCGCGCGATTCAGCAACAGTGCAGTGACGGATGAATCTACACCGCCAGACAGAGCCAAAATCACTTGGTCATCACCAATCTGTGCACGCAGACGTTCTACGATATCGTCAATGATGGAAGCCGGTGTCCACAGTGCTTCACATTGACAGATATCCAGCACGAAACGTTTCAGGATATTCAAGCCTTGATGAGTATGAGTCACTTCTGGGTGGAATTGCACGCCATAAAAACGCTTTTCATCATTGGCCATAATGGCAAACGGGCAGGTATCGGTGCTGGCAACGGTGGTGAAATCAGCTGGGATTCCTGTCACTTTGTCACCATGACTCATCCATACATCCAGCAAAGGTTTGTCGGCTTCGCTCAGAGCATCCTGAATACCGCGGAATAATTCGCAGTCATTTTTGATCTCAACCTGAGCATAGCCAAATTCACGCTCATCAGAATTGGAAACTTGACCCCCCAATTGCATGGACATGGTTTGCATGCCATAACAGATCCCCAGTACCGGTACTCCTGCATTGAAAACATATTCCGGCGCACGTGGGCTGTCGTGCTCGGTTGTGCTCTCCGGTCCACCAGAAAGGATAATGCCGCTCGGGTTAAATTCGCGGATTTGCTCTTCAGTGACATTCCATGTCCAAAGTTCACAATAAACACCAATTTCACGAATACGGCGGGCAATGAGCTGGGTATATTGCGAACCAAAATCAAGGATCAGAATGCGATGCTGATAGATATTAGTTGTCATTTGAGGTGAATTCCAAAAACAAGTGGCAATTAAAAAATAAAAAAGTCAGTGACCCGATGACGGGCCACCCTAAATAGATTACAGACCTAAACGATAGTTTGGTGATTCTTTAGTGATCGTCACGTCATGAACGTGACTTTCCTGAATACCTGCACCACTGATACGAACAAATTCTGCTTTAGTTCTCAGTTCATCAATGGTTGCACAACCGGTCAGACCCATACAGGAACGCAAGCCGCCCATCTGCTGGTGAACAATGCTTTTCAACAGACCTTTGTAAGCCACACGACCTTCGATGCCTTCTGGCACCAATTTGTCAGCTGCGTTATCAGTCTGGAAATAACGGTCAGAAGAGCCTTTGGACATCGCGCCCAGAGAACCCATACCGCGGTAAGATTTGAACGAACGGCCTTGATAAAGTTCGATTTCGCCTGGGGATTCTTCTGTGCCTGCCAGCATTGAACCTACCATCACACATGCCGCACCCGCCGCAATCGCTTTGGCAATATCACCAGAGAAACGGATACCACCATCCGCAATCACAGGAATACCAGTACCTTCCAACGCTTCAACCGCATCTGCGATCGCAGTAATTTGAGGAACACCAACACCCGTCACGATACGGGTCGTACAGATAGAACCTGGTCCGATACCCACTTTTACCGCATTCACACCCGCATCCATCAGTGCCTTAGCACCTTCGCCAGTCGCTACGTTACCACCGATGATTTGCAGATCAGGGTATTTAGCACGAGTTTCACGAATACGCTGCAAAACACCTTCAGAATGGCCGTGGGAAGAGTCGATAAGCAGTATATCCACACCCGCAGCGACCAATGCATCGACACGCTCTTCGTTGCCAGCACCTGCACCAACCGCAGCACCAACACGCAGACGACCCTGCTCATCTTTACACGCGTTTGGTTTACGTTCTGCTTTCTGGAAATCTTTTACCGTAATCATGCCGAGCAAGTGGAAGCTATCATCAACAACCAGCGCTTTCTCAACACGTTGTTCGTGCATTTTATGCAAGACAACTTCACGGGCTTCGCCTTCTTTTACTGTCACCAGACGTTCTTTCGACGTCATCACCGCAGTCACTGGCTGATCCAGATCAGTAACAAAACGTACATCACGACCAGTAATAATACCGACTAATTCATTCGCTTCTGTCACAACTGGATAACCTGCAAAACCATTACGTTCAGTCAGTTCGTGGACTTCACGCAGAGTAGTTTGTGGCGTTACAGTAACAGGATCAGTAACAACACCGCTTTCGTGCTTCTTCACACGGCTGACTTCTTCAGCCTGACGCTCGATTGACATATTTTTATGAATGAAGCCAATGCCCCCTTCCTGTGCCAGTGCGATTGCCAGTGAAGATTCCGTTACGGTATCCATGGCTGCAGAAAGCATAGGAACGTTCAGGCGAATGGTAGAAGTTAATTGAGTGGACAGATCTGCTGTGTTAGGCAGGACTGTAGAATGGGCAGGAACCAACAAAACATCGTCAAAAGTTAATGCTTCTTTTTTAATTCGTAACATGGGCAATATCTCACCAAGCAATGGGGCAATAAGAGGGATAAAATATTGCCGCGGCATTATACAGGCCGGAATCGGTTGCCTCCAGCATTTTTTGAAAAAAATTCTTGATTAGTGATGCGAGGAGATTAATATCAGTTAATTAACTCCTTGTTTTAAAATTTGATCTAGCTCACATGTCACTACCTGCCAACATCGGAATTTTTTCTGTTAGCCGTCTAAATCAGACTGTCCGTCAGCTATTGGAGCTGGAAATGGGCCGAGTTTGGTTATCAGCCGAAATGTCCAATTTTTCTCAGCCATCATCAGGACATTGGTACTTCACCTTAAAAGATGAGCGGGCACAAATCCGTGCCGCTATGTTTCGAAGTCACAATCTGAAGGCAACATTTCGCCCACAAAATGGTCAACAAGTGTTGGTTCGGGCTCAAATTACGCTGTATGAGCCTCGGGGTGACTATCAACTGATTGTGGAGAGTATCCAACCTGCCGGTGACGGGCTGCTACAACAGCAATTTGAAGCATTGAAGCAAAAACTCGCCGCAGAAGGGTTATTTGATCAGATTCATAAAAAACCACTGCCCTCTCCCGCAAAACGACTCGGTATCATCACTTCCGCCAGTGGCGCAGCACTGCACGATATTCTGAATATCTTGAAACGCCGTGATCCCTCGCTGCCAATTATCATCTATCCCACTGCGGTTCAGGGCGCCGATGCACCATTGCAAATTATTCGGGCGATTGAACTGGCAAATGCACGACAAGAGTGTGATGTTCTGATTGTCGGGCGTGGCGGAGGATCATTGGAAGATTTATGGTGCTTCAATGATGAGCAAGTTGCACGGGCGATATTCCAAAGCCGTATTCCCATCGTCAGTGCTGTCGGACATGAAACCGATGTGACAATTGCAGATTTTGTCGCTGATCTACGTGCTCCTACGCCTTCTGCGGCGGCAGAGTTAGTTAGCCGTAATCAAATCGAGTTATTACGGCAAATTCAATCCTTACAACAACGCCTTGAAATGGCAATGGATTACTTCTTTGCCCAGAAGCAGCGGGTGTTTAATGTATTGCAGCACCGTCTCCAGCAGCAACGTCCTGATTTACGATTGGCTCGTCAGCAGAATCATCTGGCAGAATTACGCCAAAAGTTGATTGATAGTTTGTTACGTTGTCTGAAACAGAATTCAACTTCATATGAGAAATTGAATCAACGATTTTTACAGACGCATCCTGAGCGGGAAATTCGGCACTACAGCCAATCTATCCAGCAATTTGATTTCCGTTTAAAACAGGCTATTGAGCGGCAATTAGGGCGTTATCGGGAAAAGTTTGCTGTTTCCTGTTCGCGAATAGAAGCCGTGAGCCCGCTGGCAACATTGAGTCGCGGTTATAGTATCAGCGAAGCACCTGATGGAAAGTTATTGAAGCAGGTTAAGCAGGTGAAAGCGGGTGATACGCTGAAAACACGGTTGCAGGATGGCTGGGTTGAGAGTCAGGTAACGCAAGTTACAAAAGTAAGAAAGAGAAATAAATCAAAATAGATTTAGAGAAATAGCGGTGAAAATTCACCGCTATCGCTATATGGCTATTTAAACTTTATCAGAAGCGAACTTCAGCACCCATAACGTAGGTTCTGCCACGGGCAGTTTGAGTTTTAGCATTTTGTTCACTCATCATAGGTGACGAATTCATACGGTTCAATGCGTCAGAATAGTTTCGATTAGTTAAGTTTTGCACAGAAAATTTAATTAATAGGTTTTTGTTAATCTGATAATCACTATATAGATCAATAATTGTTGGAATTTTGTTTGATTTTTGCATTACGATTCTATTATTATCATCTCGCTCATCTTCAGGACTCTGATGATAAGATTGCCCTGTATATTTTATAATGGTTCCTATCCGAAGTTTTTCATCCAAAAAACGAGCTCCCGTATCCAATGTCAAATAACGTTCTGGTAATTGGGACTCGGGGCTTCCTCCAAAATAGAATGTCGCTAATGAAGTAGGTTGTTGTGTTTTCTGCTGGCTATATGCCAATGAACTATAAAACATTCCAGCATCATACTTTGCTGAAAGTTCATAACCACGCATATTTATTGGCGTTAAGCTATTAGTGTAAATAAACATATTGTAATTAGGATTGACACCACTCCAATCTTCATCAGTTAAAGTTCCATCATTTTTACAGATGTTTCCTGAAGCACAAACTAAATAAGATTCACTACTGATATAATTCTTAATTTTAGTATGGAAAAAAGCAGCTTTTAGACGGAATATATCTCCTTTTACAATTAAATCTGGACGATAGCTATTGAATCCAATCTGATATGTATCCGCTTTTTCCCCTTTCAAGAATGGGTTCATAGACGCCCCTCCTTCATTGGAATAGAAAATTTCTTGAGCATTTGGTGCTCGCATTGAATGGGTATAACTTACAAAAGGTTGAAATTCAGGAATAATTTCTGCTGATAATAAGATACTTGGATTAAATCCACGCTCTTTTAGATTTAACTGTGTCTTTCCCTGTGGAAAACAATTTACACGCTCATCACAAGCTGGTTTTAATCCTTTGACTCTGTAATCCAAATAATTCAGCCCCAGATCAGCGGAATAAATGCCACGTTCAATTTTCAGTCTACTATAAATGCTAGAAATGTTTTGCTTGCCTCTTGAAGCAAAGGCATTATTTTCCCTCATATCCCTATCTTGCTTTTCATCTTCCGAACTTTTACCTATTTCTTTGCGAAATTCAGTGAGTATCCATTTACTGCCAAGAGTGAACGAAACATCAGTATCACCATAATTGAATCGGCTGGTATTGCTAATATTGACAGAATCGGATTTATTTTTTGATTCACCCTCCCCCAACACCCCCACCGACTTATTGTGAAAACTTTGTTGACCATTGCTGGTACTGAGCATTACTTTGGTATCGACCAACTCAGTAAATGGAGTGTAGTGATATTTCAAATAATAATCATAATTATCAATATGACGACGGTTAAATTTATTGTGGTAAAGGCGACTACTTAATTCCAAATCATGAAAATCATTTGGTTTAATATTTATTTTCATCAATTGAGAATTTGGCTTTTGTTTGAATGTATTTCTTGTACCAAATTCCTCACTACTGATACCATCAGCATTTCTATAATGAGCTTCAATATTGTGTCCACTGAAAGCAAATATGGCTCCCACAGAACCTTCTGAGCTGAATGCTTGTGTTTTTCCTGCAACAGCCATCATACCACTTCGGCCGATGCCATTGTTACCATATGCCCATTTAGTACGTACTCCCAGATTATTGCCCTCGAATACCACATCATCAACACCAATTGTGTGGAAATTAGCACTTCCAACTAAGGCATTTATGGAATCAGCGTCATCAGCTTGCCCTCGAGCAACATCAACACGAACAATAAAATTGGGATCAATTAATGCCCCAAATTGGCTATAAGACTGTGCACCATGCGCGAATTCACTGGGTGAAGAACCATAAAAACTCTGGCTAACACCATCCACCATCATATTAACGCGACCGAAGCCACTTAAACCACGAATATTAACACTCACGATCCCTTGCCCTTGGCTTGCATCCATTTGAGTATAACTTCCCGGCAAGCTACGTAATACGCTATCTACGGACTCCAATTTATTATCTTCACCCACGGAACTATAAGAACCGGGTTTTTCCATTGCCTAAACTTCCGGGGAATTATTATTATCCTGAGCACCTGAAACTTTCAGGCTGCTGAACCGCATGACTTTTTCTTTTTTATTGTCATTCGTATTTTCAGCATAAGCGATCCCCTGAAGCCCAATCAGCACTGCGCTGGCTCCAGCTATTTTTGCCACAATTTTCATTACCATTACCCTAAATAGAAGAATATTTATTGCTGCTCACATTGCTTCACAAATTTATGTATAAGATACCCATGATACTGATAAAAATTATCAGTATCATGGGTGATAAATATATTTTTTATTAGTCTTTTAATTCCGGAAAATAAATTTTTTCGTTATCTAACATCAATAGAAAACTGTAATCGAAGGCAATATCATTTATACGATTAAAGCGCCCAGATTTTCCACCGTGTCCAGTATCCATATTTGTCTCCAATAATAAGAGACTATCACCTTGTTTCATTTCCCTTAATTTCGCCACCCATTTTGCAGGTTCCCAATATTGTACCTGAGAATCATGCAAACCTGTTGTAACCAACAAATGAGGATAGCGCTGAGGTTTAATATTGTCATAAGGGCTATAGGATTTAATACGGAAGTAATCTTCTTTATTATTTGGATTACCCCACTCTTCATATTCACCCGTTGTCAATGGAATGGTTGAGTCGAGCATGGTTGTCAAAGCATCCACAAAAGGCACTTTCGCAATTACTCCACGGTATAACTCTGGAGCCTGATTAATGACTGTTCCCATTAATAAGCCTCCTGCGCTGCCACCTTCAGCATAAACGCGTTTGCTATCACCATAACCATCCGCAATCAATGTCTTGGTCGCATCGATGAAATCGTGGAAGCTGTTCATCTTATTAGCGATTTTACCTTGCAAATACCAATTTTTACCCAAATCGCCACCACCACGCACATGCACTAACGCATACACAAAGCCGCGATCCAGTAAACTCAACAGTGGAGAACTAAAATAAGGGTCCATGCTGATACCATAAGAACCATAACCATAAATCAGGATCGGGTTCTCACCTTTCTTGAACAGGGATTTGCGGTACACCAGAGAAACGGGAACTTCTACTCCATCACGGGCTTTTATCCAAATACGCTGGCTTTCATAGTTTTCTTTGTTGAACCCTTTGACTTCTTGCTGCTTCAACAGTTCACGCTCACCTGTTTGCATATCCCACTGGAATACTGAACTTGGCGTTGTCATGGATGAATAGCTATAGCGCAGTAAATTAGTATCTGGCTCTGGGTTATAGCTCAACGATGCCATGTAGGCTGGATCATCAAATTGAACGCGTTTTTCCTGCTTAGTTTTCCAATCAATCTGACGGATTGACGATAATCCTTTGGTACGTTCCTGTACAACCAACCAATTGTTGAACAGCTCAAAATTTTCCAGATCCGTATTTTCCTGTGGCGCAATCACAGTTTCCCACGGCTTATTAATGGCATCTGTGCGATATAAACCAAACAATGGGGCTTCATGGTTCGAACGAATATAGAATTGTCCACGGAAATGCTCGAGATCATATTCACGCTCCGCCTGACGGGCAGAGAAAACCTGCGGTTCCGATTGTGGATTATTGGCATCAATCAGTCGATATTCTGAAGTCGAATAACTGGCACTCGAGATCAAAATATAATCAAGCGAGGTACTTTCTGAAATCGACAGATAGAAGCGATCATCTTCTTCCTGATAGACTTTTTTATCTTGTTTGGTATCAGTGCCATATTGATGGCTGAATAACTGATAAGGCAGCAAAGTTTGTGGATCTCTGCGAACATAAAACAGTGTGTTGCCGTCATTTGCCCACAAAATATTGCCAGAGGTGTTTTCTATAACATCGTTCTGCCAGTCAGCATCATCAAAGTTTTTAAATGAGATATTATAGTTACGGCGCCCTTGAGTATCTTCTGCCACAGCGATACGTTTGTTATCCAACGTAACCGCAAATCCGCCAATTTGATAAAATTTATGGCCTTTTGCTCGCTCGTTGCCATCAACCATCACCTGCCAGTCAATTGAATTATCGGCAGGCTTGCGCTGATAGATCGGGAAATCTTTTCCTGCCTCATAAACGGTACGATAGACATACCCATTATAGGTATAAGGAACTGACTGATCTTCTTTACTCATCCTGTCAGTCATTTCTTTATACAGGGTTTCACGCAATTCCTGACCCGACTTCAGCGCTTGTTCGGTATACCGATTTTCAGCCGTTAAGTAATCAATGACGTTTTTGTCCTGACGGTTGTCATCACGCAGCCAATAGTAATTATCGACGCGGGCATCTCCGTGAATCTCCATCTTATACGGCTGTTTTGTAGCCATAGGTGGCACCATATTTTCCTCCATTGCGATAGTGGTAAAACTATTACTCAACAAACTACCACCCAGCAAAAAGCCAAGCACTATTCTTTTACTGCCCGCTGTTGTTTTTTTATACTGTGGCATGCCATCAATCCTATATTTTTATTGAGACAAAGAAAAATCAACCGGCAATTCAACCGTAATCCTGCCATTAGTTAAAATGACGTCGGGCGGTGTAGGTAAAGGCTGTGCCCTTTCCAACACCATCCTTGCTTCCCTGTCGAGTGAATTAGTCCCTGAACGACGAGTTAATTCACTGTCAATCACGACTCCCAGTTGATTAACCGTAAATCTCACTATCGGACGCCCTGTTCGTTTCCTTCTCTGAGCATCATCTGGATATTTTTTATAGCGGTTCAAGTGCCCGGTAACTTCTGCCTGCCACACTGCTTTGGCATCAGCAATGGCATTCGAATTACTTTCATAAGATGCAGCGGTGCGAACGGTCACATTATTTGCTGTTGCACTACTGGTTGTGGGTGCCGCACTACTGCGAGATTTCTCACTTTCCTGCTCTTTTGCTTTTACACGTTTGACTGGCTGTGTGTTTTTCGGGGGATCTTGCTCTTTCTGTTTTTTCTTCTGTTTATGCACCAGCAGCAGGGCATTTTCATTTACATCCAATTTCGGCATGTTAACTTCATCAACCTTGCTTTCCTGCTGTTTACTGGTTGTAGATAACTGCTGTTCAATGCCAATCGGCTGATTTTGTACCTTATGTATTGCTTCTGTCTGCGTTGACAGTTCTACCATAACCGCAGGCGGAGGCAGAAATTCCTCAATATCAACATCCTTAGGTTTGTAGACTAGCCAGCCTACCAACAAGGCATGAAGAGTGATCGCAGCAAGAAAGGATTTTGTCACGTGACCAGTGTGAGCATTTTGATACGTGTTGTACGTCAACATCTCTTATAGCACATTATGTCAATAGTAAATTAGTGGGAATGATAATCAATTGTATATATAAATGAAAACTATTTTTATTTATTAGTTATGCACTTCCTTGTGATATCTACTATTATTTGGTTATATTTTCACTCACTTTTGGCGTAAACCAGACAAAATCAGCATATTCGCTGTTCAACGAAACGCCCTGTTCTGCAATAACGAATACAACCATTTTTTCATTTGGCGCTATTTTCTTCACATGTTGAGGCACCCCCATGGCTTTTACCGCATGATATCCCCCCGCATATAACAGAGCAGGTGATGGTGCTTTAACCAATTGTTCTGCCATTCGTTGGTCACGCATTTGTTGAATTTTGCTCATAGCTGAGAGGTGTTGCTCGTCTATATCCCCACCGTGGGAGTTTTTAATCGTTTTTTCGATCAGTTTTTTGACATCATCAGAAACCAGAGAAGTGTTATCTCCAGCCTTGTGGTTTTTGTATGCCTGATCGATTTCACTGCGATCCAGATTGGCTGCCAACAATGGATAAGGGGCTTTCATCAGCTCCATAACCAAATCACCATACCATTTCCACGGCCAGCCCTGTTGCCATGCCAATAATTGTTGGATCCGTTCATCCCTGACAATCGGATTACCTTGTAGCCAGCTTTTAACTTTATTCACTTTTTCTTGCTGGTCTGGGTTAATCATTTCTAGTAATACAGAGCCGTGGGGACGTTTTTGCCCAAGTTGTTGTACCAACCATAACTCTATCTGGTGATGGTAAGGATTATCGTGTTTTTCACCAACAACAACGCGAGGATAGCTCGCCAGTTGCTCAAGCAGTTCATCGGGAGTGATTGCTTTCCCTGTTTTCATATCAAGCAATGCACCGGATTGCATCAGTTCGCCAGAAAGAACTTGAAATGCCTTTTGAGAGGTGTTTTTGGCATCGTTTTGCGCTACGGAACAACCTCCGAGCACACAACCACCAAGCAGAAGAGAACAAACTAAAAATGTCGATTTTATGCGGGTAGATGTTTTCATGAGCATTCATTATCAAAAGAAAAATTGGCCGCATATTATAGATAATGAGAACTATTTACAAATAAAAATACCCTGCGAAGCATAGACTTAACAGGGTAGCTCACTCATCCCGATCTCATTGCTAAAATCGGGACAGTAACAAACATGACTTACAGAGGATTGGTTTGTGCTTCAACAGCTGCCAATGCCACCATATTCACGATACGACGCACAGAGGCAATCGGTGTCAGGATATGAACAGGCTTCGCAACGCCCATCAGAACTGGCCCAACCGTTACCCCATCCGAGCTAGTGACACGCAACAAGTTATAGCTGATACGGGCTGCTTCCATATTTGGCATGATCAACAAATTCGCAGAGCCTTTCAACGGGCTGTCCGGCATGATATCGCGGCGAATACTTTCCACCAGAGCGGCATCACCGTGCATTTCACCGTCAATTTCCAGTGACGGAGCCATTTGCTGAACCAGCTCCAGTGTCTTACACATTTTTTGCGCAGAATCACAATCTGAAGAACCGAAACTTGAACGTGACAACAGAGCCACTTTAGGTTCAATACCAAAACGACGAACAGTGTCAGCCGCCATCAGCGTAATTTCTGCCAATTCCTCTGGGCTTGGATCTTCATTGACATAGGTATCGGCAATAAAAGTATTCCCCATCGGCAACATCAAGGCATTCATGGCACCTGCGGTATGTACTCCCTGACGGAAGCCAAAGACATCTTTCACGACTTGGTAATGTTCACTGTAGCTGCCGACCGTGCCACAGATCAAGCCATCCGCTTCACCACGGTGTACCATAATTGCACCAATCAGTGTTGGGTTGCCAATCACTGCACGACGCGCCTGCTCTTGAGAAACGCCACGACGTTTCATCATTTGATAATATTCTTGCCAATATTCTTTGAAGCGTGGGTCATTTTCGTTGTTCACCACTTCAAAATCTTTACCGGCTTCAATGTGCAGACCTTGCTTTTTGATCCGCATTTCAATGACGCTAGGACGGCCGATCAGAATAGGGAATGCCAACCCAAGGGAGACGAGTTCTTGTGTGGCATGCAACACGCGAATGTCTTCTCCTTCTGCCAATACAAGGCGTTTCTTCTCTTTTTTCGCTTGAGAGAAGATTGGCTTCATAAACAGGTTGGTTTTATAGACAAACTCATTGAGCTTCTCAATATATGCCCCGAAATCGGCAATAGGCCGTGTTGCAACGCCGGATTCCATCGCTGCTTTCGCCACAGCCGGGGCAATCTTCACAATCAGGCGAGGATCAAACGGTTTAGGGATAATGTAGTCAGGGCCAAAGAACAGGTCTTGATCACCATAAGCTGAAGCCACTTCCTGACTTTGTTCGGCGAGCGCCAGATCAGCGATAGCGCGCACACAGGCAAGTTTCATTTCTTCATTGATGGTAGTCGCCCCAACATCCAATGCCCCACGGAAAATGAATGGGAAGCACAGGACGTTATTCACCTGATTAGGAAAATCAGAACGACCAGTACAGATAATCGCATCAGGGCGAACTTCTTTTGCCAGTGGTGGCAGGATTTCCGGCTCCGGATTGGCTAATGCCATAATGAGCGGATCTTTCGCCATGGTTTTCACCATGTCCGGAGTCAATACTCCCGGCCCAGAACAACCGAGGAAAATATCGGCATCGGGGATCACATCTGCCAGTGTACGGCTGCCATTATCTTCAATAGCATAATCCGCTTTGGTCTTTTCCATATTCTCTTCGCGGCCACGATAGATAACCCCTTTCGAGTCACAGACAACAATATTTTCACGTTTCAGACCCAGTGCCACCAGCAGGTTCATACAGGCAATCGAGGCAGCGCCAGCCCCCGAGACAACCAAGCGCACTTTGCTAATATCTTTGTTAACAACCCGTAATCCATTCAGTACTGCTGCGGTACAAATAATTGCCGTACCGTGTTGATCATCGTGGAATACAGGAATTTTCATGCGCTCACGAAGTTTCTGCTCAATATAGAAACACTCTGGTGCTTTGATATCTTCAAGGTTAATACCACCGAAGGTTGGTTCCAGGGCGGCAATGATATCAATCAACTTATCAGGGTTGGATTCATCTACTTCGATATCAAAAACATCAATGCCAGAGAATTTCTTGAACAAAACGCCCTTGCCTTCCATAACAGGTTTACCGGCTAACGCACCAATATTACCTAACCCTAAAACAGCACTGCCGTTGGAAATCACTGCAACAAGATTGCCACGAGCAGTATATTTGTAGGCCGCCAAAGGATTTTTTGCTATTTCAAGACAAGGGGCAGCAACACCCGGTGAATATGCTAATGCCAAATCACGTTGCGTTGTCAGGGGTTTAGTTGGAGTAACCGTAATTTTTCCTGGTTGTGGAAATTCGTGAAAATCAAGAGCACTTTGTTTTAATTTTTCGTCCATCATTTGATCCTTTACGCGTCATGTCAAAGTGAAAATCTGCCCAGTATAATAGTTACAGAAGGTTAAATCATGATGTTAGCAACATTTTGTTCATAATCCCTCAAAATCAAAGGGTAAAAAACAAACAATAAATGATTTCATGCTAACCAATATTATATAGATATTATCCTAATGATACCTATAGAGAGGTATTTCATATCCAATTAATAACCTGATAAATTAATTAAAGAAGTATTTTAAAGTCAGCATTTAAAATAAGTTTACAAAAACAAAAATTAATCTATAAAATATTCCTATAAATTTATTTGGAAAATTATAAGCAATTAAGGAAACACATTTTCTTATGAAAGTGAATTTTATTTCACCTGAATGGTTAAACCTGTTTGCGATATTTCTATTTTTATATCAGGATATATTTTCAGAATCTCATTAACGATGATTCAATATACTCCATAAAAATCACACAGCAATTTAACATAAAGCAGAGTCCTGTCTTTTATGTTTTATAAAACATAAAATCTGCATTTCTATATGGGAGAAAGAACATGCATAATCATTCAGTCATGATAGTCGATAATCATCCTATCACTCGTCACGGCTTAAAAGGGTTGATTGAATTGGAAAGAGAACTCATTGTGACTGCCGAAACTGACAATGGTGAAGATGCAATTAATATCGCTTGCCAGATAAGACCTGACATTATTTTGATAGATCTGAAAATCCACGGACTTTCAGGGATTGATACGATTAAATCCCTTCGGCGCAAAGGTTTTGATTCCTATATTCTGGTACTCTCCAATTCAGATCATCGAAGTGATATTTATGAGGCGGTTGATGCAGGTGCAAATGGCTATTTATTAAAAGATATTGAACTCGTTCCTCTGTTGAGCAACATAAAAAAAGCCGCCGACGGTCATGCTGTGTTCAGTGAAAAAGTCCATCAATATTTATCCACCCGCCATCTTTATGTCGATCCATTATCAAAATTAACCAAACGCGAATTAGATGTCTTAAAAGAAATTTCAGAAGGAATGACAAATAAAGAAATTGCTGACTTCCTTTTTATTTCGGAAGAGACTGTGAAAGTCCATACCCGTAACTTATTGAAAAAACTTACATCCCGCTCCCGTCTCGAAGCCACTATCATCTATCTGAAACATAGGAAAACAGAGTTCATCTAACATTGGGGGCTTTCTCAACATCCCCAATATGAAACACAATTTCCCTAAGTTTTGTTAGCGGGGAAATTGTGAGTTATCAAAAATGGCCAATTAATTCAAAATAAATTAATTTCGTATCTAATAAATATAGATAGATACTATTTTTTTATTTATTATACTTTCCGTTACTAATCTATCTCTTCCGTCGTCTCTTGTTGCAGACAATTTGAATACCCACAGCATAAATGTTAGGAGATAAGCAGGCAGAAGGCATGCACGATGAGTGCTATCTGGATAAAATACCAAATTTCCCGCATTATGTCGGATATGTTAAATAAGACCAAGGATCTCATCATGTCGGATACCACTTCTCATAAAACATTCACTCTCTACGGTATCAAAAACTGCGATACTATAAAAAAAGCACGTCGCTGGTTAGAAGACCAAGAGATCCCCTATCAATTTCATGACTATCGCGTTGATGGTCTATCCTCTGAGCTACTCCAATCATTTATTGAACAAATAGGCTGGGAATCCCTGCTGAATACCCGCGGTACAACTTGGCGCAAATTGTCTGAAGAACAAAAAGCAGCCATTAATAATGCAGAGGCTGCCAAAGCACTGATGCTAGAACAGCCCTCAATCATAAAACGCCCTCTCTTGACCTCACGTACCGTGGCTTCAAAAACAGTGACTTCAAAAACAGTGACCTCAAAAACAACGGGATCAGCAACAGAAAAGTATTTACTCGGCTTTAAAGTCGAACAATATCAACAATTTTTCTCGCATGACTAGATAAGGACCCATCATGACTTGTCCAGTAATTGACCTTGCTCAACAGTTAATCGAACGTCCTTCTGTCAGCCCAGATGATCAAGGCTGTCAGGAAATTCTCATTCAGCGTCTGCAAGACATTGGCTTCACGATAGAGCGAATGCCTTTCGGTGATACTCTGAATTTTTGGGCTTATCGGGGAACAGGAGAAACTTTTGCTCTTGCTGGACACACCGATGTTGTTCCTGCTGGTGATACCTCACAATGGCAAACTTCCCCTTTTGAGCCGGCTATCCGCGATGGGATGCTGTATGGTCGTGGTGCCGCAGATATGAAAGGTTCTCTGGCTGCAATGGTTGTAGCTGCTGAACGTTTTGTCACAGAGAATCCTGAGCATAAAGGTCGTCTTGCCTTTCTGATCACCTCCGATGAAGAAGCCAAAGCGATAAATGGTACAGTCAAGGTAGTTGAAGCGTTGATGTCTCGCCATGAACGTCTGGATTACTGCTTGGTGGGAGAACCATCGAGCCAGCAACAACTTGGGGATGTGATTAAGAATGGGCGACGAGGTTCCCTAACCGCCGATCTGACTATCTTTGGTATCCAAGGACATGTCGCCTACCCTCAATTGGCAGATAACCCCATTCACCGTTCACTGCCCTTTCTGCAAGAACTGGTCAATACTCGATGGGACAGTGGCAATGAGTTTTTCCCTGCCACAAGTATGCAAATCGCCAATATTCAGGCGGGAGCCGGCAGCAATAACATTATCCCTGGTAAATTATGGGTTCAATTTAATTTCCGTTTCAGTACCGAACTGACAGATACCGAAATCCGCCGGCAGGTTGAAGATATGCTGAAAAAGCATAACCTGAGATACGAACTTGATTGGTGGCTATCAGGCCAGCCTTTCTTGACCAGTAAAGGCACACTTGTTGATGCCGTGGTTGAATCAATTGAACACTATTGCGGATATAAACCAGAGCTATCAACCAGTGGCGGTACATCAGATGGGCGTTTTATTGCCAAGATGGGGGCGCAAGTCGTGGAATTGGGGCCAATTAATGCCACGATCCATAAAACCGATGAATGCGTTAAGGTAGCTGATTTACAGGAATTGAGTCTGATTTATCAACGTATCATGGAGCAATTAATCAAATGATGACACCTGAAGTGTTGGTTGGCCTGTCCACGGATCATTTGGTAACTCTTGCCGGCAATCACCGTTTACAGTTCAATGCCACCAAAGCGTTTCTCACCATGCAGAAAGATGCTGTCAAATCGGGCTTTAAGCTACAACCTGCCAGCTCATTCCGCGATTTCACACGCCAGCAAACTATCTGGAATGAGAAATTTCGCGGTCAGCGCCCAGTATTGGATGATCATAGCCAACCCCTTAATATCTCAGGAATGAGTGAAGGTGAGCTTTGTGAAGCCATTCTCCGTTGGTCAGCCCTGCCGGGGGCGAGCCGTCATCATTGGGGTACCGAGTTGGATGTTTATGATCCATTCCTGCTACCACAAGGTAAAAAGCTGCTGCTAGAGCCGTGGGAGTATGAAGACGGTGGCTACTTTGAGCCATTGACTGATTGGCTGACAGAAAACATGTCTCATTATGATTTCTACCGCCCATTTACTCGTCACGACGCTGGTGTAGCTTATGAGCCGTGGCATATCAGCTATTGGCCTACATCCCATGAAGCCGAAAATTTATTCGATGAGCAAATGCTACTAAATGCTTGGCAAAATCGTGATATAGCCGGTATAGATTGGTTGAAATCCAATCTATCCTATGTATTTGAGAAATACATCAGGATAACTGATTAGGCTCCAAGAGCCTCATGGAGGAGGCCCTTAATATTCTGAGGAAAATACAATGCATTGGTTAATAGATTATTGGTGGGTTGTTCTGTTAGTGCTCGTCGGCATTATCATTAATGCGGTAAAAGCGTTAAATCGTGTCGATCAAAAATATTTCTTAGATAACAAACCGAAATTACCCCCCCATCGAGATCTTAACGATCAATGGGATGATGAAGACGATTGGCCTAAACAGGATCGTAAGAAATAACCCAATTTTTCCAGTGATTGGCAAGCACCTCATCTATGTTTGCCAATGCATGAGCAGTCTCTTCCCGCCAACGTTTCAATAACGCTTTACGCCCATTCAACGATAAATCACGTGTGCACTGTTCAATATCTATCCGCTGCTGAAGGTGTTTTCTCAATGCAGGCAAAGCCAAATCACTCATTAGCAATAATCGCTGTAATGCAAAATAAGACGCAGACAAAGGGCGATGGGCAAATGCAAATCCAGCCAATTCCTGCCAATCATTGCTATTGAATCGCTCATCAGCATCATGTTCAATCGGTAACTCAAAGCCGAGTAACGACTCTAGCCCGATAGCATCACGGGATAATTGCTGCTGTGCGGATTGAGTAAACCGTATACCCTGCTCGCTCAACGGCAAGATCGCCATCGCTGTATAGCAACCACTGCTCGCTTCTCGGTGAGTCCCCATTCTCACCAATCGAAAACCACATTTCTGCCAAAGCGCCCAAAGTTCAGCGGTATAACCAAAACTAACAGAAAGAAAGTCCAGCCTGTGTTTATTGGCTTCCTGGCTCTGTTGGGTTATAAAATGTTGAGCAATGCCACGACGGCGATATTGTGCTTGCACAGCGATACGGCTGACTCGCTGTGATCGCAAAGTCGCAGCCTGCGGAAAGCCGCCATGTGCCGCTAAGGATTGAGCCACCAAATTTCCTCTCGGGCGACGCCGTCCTGCCCATATCTCATGTGCCAATGCCGGTGATAAACCACCTTCATTTACCATCCACAGTGCACCAGCCAGTTGTTGCTTATCCGCAGGGAAACGAGACATGGCAGCCAGAAATGTCATCCCGTTACCATCCAGTAATCGACGTAAATCAAGGGGAGATGTGCGGTAATGGGCGCTGGTTAATAATCCATAAAACTGGCGCAATAATGTGGGCTGTAGCAACCACATGGATTGCTTAATAGAGTAAAAATTCAGCTCTTTTTCAACATTGAAATAGGCTGACTGTTCATCAAGCTGCAATGTATCATCAAATAGCGGTTTATCATCAAAGAACAGTGCGCTATCCAACCACGCTTCCAATGGATCATTTTCAGCCCAACGCATGGGTGTTTTCAATTCTCGAATCTGGCATTCAGGTAATGCAGCACAAAGCTTCAATAAAAATCCACGCCCCGTTCCCTCATAGCCTTGAACCGTTGAAGTTAGTAATACTCGTGGGAAATGGCAGATCAATTCAGCCAATTGTGGCGTTGGGATCACCGCGGCTTCGTCAATCAATAGCCAGTCAGCGCCGTTTTTATTTTCCTGTCCGCCATTTTTCAATCGGCAATATTTCAGTAAATTATCTACCGCCCAGAATGGCGTTTCTCGCTCCGAAGTTTTCGGTTCAGCAAGATCTGAAATACCGGAGTAACGGCGAATGACTTCCGTTGTGATTTTTGCAGGCGCACATAACCAACATTTGCCTTGCCAATGCCGTACCAGCATTCCTGCCAGAGCAGATTTCCCTCGTCCTCGCGGGGCAGTGATTACCCAAACGCCCCGTGAAACCTGGAATAATTCTTCAAGAATAGCTAGCTGACTAACCGTTGGATTTCCATCCGGCATCTGCCATGAATCAGTCTGAGGTAATGGCTGCGCCTGGAAAGGCGTTCCCTGTCGCCATAGCAATACGTTAGGTAACGCAAGGATCTGCTGCTGAATATGCCGAATAAAATTAGGTGTCGGGATGACTCCCACCGATTCGTTCCAACGCAAGCTATCTTCATCAGATTGTTCTAACCATTGTGACCAAGTAGGTACACGCATCACCAACCAGCTTCCCGCTTTTAATGTGCCAGCCAGTATCGCCAATGCTTCAGCATTAAAACCATGAGTCGCATCAAAAACACCGTGCAAAAATTCACGTCCAAGTAAACTGACCGCTTTTGCCGGCTCAATGGCCTCATCTGCATGAGATGAAACCGTTAGCCAATCTCCATGAAACTGTTTTTTAAATTGACCAACAATCAATTCACTCCATTGAGGATCACCACTCAATACGACTAAACGGCGCTGTCCTTGTTGTTGCATCTGTGCCTGCAACGTCACCCATTCCCTATCCAGAGTAGTCATCAGCACAGTCATGATTTACCAATCATGATCGATAAAATACCAGCAGCAATCAGTGGGCCAACGGGAACCCCCTTAAATAGAGCGACTCCCAATATTGTGCCGACCAATAATCCGGCTACCGTAGAAGGCTGGCCGGACATTAAAGCAACACCACGACTTCCCAGCCATGACACAATGACACCAACAGCAATAGCCAACAGTGATTTCCAATTCAGGAAAGAACTAAAAATTTCCTGAGCGGAGATTTTTCCACTTGCGATAGGTGCCATGACTCCTACAGTCAGAATCAGGATACCTATCGTCAAGCCATATTTTTCCACCCAAGGAAAAAACTGATTCAATGGCGTGATGCGAACCACCAGTAGCAATAACATGGCAAGCGTAACTGTCATGTTATGACTGATGATGCCAAGACCTGCCAATACAAGCAAAATAAGTAAAGTGGGATCAATATGGCTCATGAATTTCTATTTCCTACAACACAATATTTGATGATTTTTACACCAGATAACATACGTTCTAATAAGAAACTGAATAATAACTTAAAATTTTTGTACTTAATCAAAAATATTTATATTCAGTGGACGAATGCTTATTAATGACTATATTCACAAATAAAACAAGCGGTAATAAGAACGACATGAAACAGATTTTCCCTATGATTTAAGTGTCATACCTAGATTGGGTAAATAGTTTATCGGATTACATTTTTCAACATTCTTGATTTAAATAATAACAATGATAAATAATAACCAAGCCCGATCATAATACGACCTTGCTTCTTGATGATGGAAGGTATAACGACATGGGCAATTTATTCATAACGTCAGTAACAAGTTAATTTAATAGTAACTTACTGATAAAAAACAACAATTTTACCAAGGTGAATGCGGAAAGGTTGTAAGGAATGCCTTGCAAACAGGATGCGTTCGTATAAACAAATATGAGAAGATTAACGTTCTCCATCATGGCCTGTATTTCATTAGCGGGTTGCACCACTCAATGGGTACCTGCAACAAGTAGCCCGACTCCTTTCAATGAAGCAACTACTGCATGCAATGAATTGTCATCAAGGCTATTTCCTGTAAAAAATGAAGTTGCCCAAAGATCAGCACTCAAAACAGTGCGACAGCCCTGTGTAAACGGTGTCGAATGCGGAAAAGACGGTTATTACAACCAAAGCGTTCCCATAACCGAAAGCTATGTTATGGATGTTAACAAAGATTCCAGAAACCGATATTTCTACAACTGTATGCAACAAAAAGGCTGGAAGCAAAAAACTAAATACCTGTTCTAGTGTTCACATAGTCAGCAAAATCATGTTTGGGTAGTTGATATCATCTATTAACCATACTATCCATCCTTGCGCTAAGGATGCCCTGTATTGCAGGGACATCCTTAACTCAAACTAAAATCCCGAAGTAATCGTTTGCGTCATTAATCCAAAATAACGCCAATACGGTGTGCAACTTCTTCATACGCTTCAATCAAACCACCAAGGCTCTGACGGAAACGATCTTTATCCATTTTATCCATCGTCTGTTTATCCCACAGTCGGCTACCATCCGGAGAAAACTCATCACCCAATACGATCTTACCGTTGAACAGACCAAACTCCAGTTTGAAATCCACCAGAATCAAGCCAGCATCATCAAACAGTTTGCTCAATACTTCATTGGCCTTGTAGCTCAGGCTTTTCATCTCAGATAAGTGCTCTTTGCCCACCCAACCGAATGTTTCGCAGTAGGATTCATTCACCATCGGATCATGTTTGGCATCATCTTTCAGGAACAGATCAAACAGTGGAGGATTAAGTACCATCCCCTCTTCCACCCCCAAGCGCTTCACAAGGGAGCCCGCGGCACGGTTACGGATAACGCACTCAACAGGCACCATATCAAGTTTTTTCACCAAGGATTCATTATCTGACAGTAGCCGTTCCATTTGCGTCGGAATACCCGCTTCTTCCAATTTGCTCATAATGAAATGATTGAATTTATTATTCACCATGCCCTTGCGATCAAACTGTTCGATGCGTTCACCATCCAATGCTGATGTATCATTACGGAATTCCAGCACAAGCAGGTCAGGATTGTCAGTGGCATACACTGTTTTTGCCTTTCCACGATACAACTCAGCTTTTTTTTGCATTTTATACTCCAGAAATATGACATCTCAAACGTAAAGAATTAAACAAAAAAACTCACCTAAAATATAAAGGGGCCTAGGCCCCTTTATATTTTACTTATCTGTGGATTTGCTGAATGCGGCTTCCAGCACAGCCACCATTTGATCATTTTCAGATTGAGTCAGCGGTTTGCCCTTCTCACTGATAAATTGCAGGCTGCTTCGGTTATCCAAATCACCCACCTGTAACTTGTAATTTCCTTCGCTGATAGAAGGCGCTTCTACACCCAGCGCTTTCCAATCAGAAGAACTGCGTTCTTTGTAAGTCACGGCTATTGCTCCCGTAGAACGGGTACGATCCGTCACTTGCATACCTACGCTTTCCAACGTGTATGGCAACCTGTTCCAAACTACGTTGTATGGCGCACGAACAATAATTTGTGGCAGTCCAGTATTATCGCTACCACTTTGTACGGACAGTGCACCAGAATCTTTGGTACTGTTTTGACTCGCCTCTTCCTGTTGCAGGCTTAAACCACCCGCCAGTTCGTTGAGCATCAACACATTGTAACGCTGGATTTCTACCGGATCGGTGGTGTCCTTTTCGCCATGTTTCAAACCTTCATTCGAAACAGACAGAATTGTTTGATAATCCTGTTGGGCAACCGAAATACGGTAACGCCCCTGATAAGGAATGTTTTCATCTGTCCGTGGCCAAGTAATCCAATCAGTTGTCAATGTTTGTGCAGCATCGTCTTTCTGGCTGATCTGATAATTTTTCTTCGCCAACAGATTATTTACCTGTGACCATAATTTGCTGTATTCCGAGGTATTTTCAAGCAACAACTTACTGCTTTGAGCGCTATTCTCAACGCGGGAACCCGTCAATAACGCAAGCGCCTGCAATGGCGGACGAATATCCAATTCTTTACCCACTGCGCCTGTTGAAGTCGCTGACGGAAGACTATATTCACCGTTTTGCAACGGTAATGTCATTCCCGCAGGGATGTTCAATGTTTTTGATGGGGGCGTTTCAAGATAAGATTCATCCCCGTTTACTTGACGTTTATAGCGCTGATCGCTGGAGCAGGCTGCCAAAAAAACTACCAATGACAGGCCAGCAACCTTCATGACCTTCGATTTTTGCAATAATGTTGCCATTAAAATTCCCTAAATTTTACAGTAATCCAGCCACTTTCAAGGCCTTATCAACTGAAATTTGCCCTTCTTGCGTTAGCGGAATCATTGGCAAACGCAGTGTGTCATCGGCAATCAATCCCAATTGACGGCAAGCCCACTTGACTGGCGTCGGGCTAGGTTCAACAAATAATTGATGATGCAATTCCATCAGTCGGTTGTTCAGGCTACGGGCCTTCAAAAATTCACCCTGTTCAGCCAATTCGCATATCTGTGCCATTTCCGCTGCTGCAACGTTCGCCGTCACAGAAATAACCCCTTTGCCACCAAGCTGCATGAAATCGACAAAACTTATATCATCACCACTCAACAGAATGAAATTTTCATCATTAACCAATTCTTGGATCTGACTAACACGACTTAAGTTCCCCGTCGCTTCCTTAAACGCAACAATATTTTTCAATTTCGCCAAACGAGCGGCAGTCGATGGCAATAAATCACATCCGGTACGAGACGGCACATTATACAGGATTTGTGGTAAGTCAGTATTCTCGGCTACTGCCTTATAGTGCAAATATAATCCTTCCTGTGACGGCCTATTATAATAAGGTGTCACCGACAGGCAACCCACAACTCCCGTGTTTTCGAAACGGCTGGTCAGCGAAATGGCTTCAGCCGTAGCATTTGCCCCTGTTCCGGCAATCACTGGAATGCGCCCATCAGCCACTTCCAGTGTTGCCAGTACGACAGCAACGTGTTCATCATGGCTAAGTGTTGCACTCTCGCCAGTTGTCCCAACAGACACAATCGCAGATGTACCACTGGCGATATGATAATCAACCAGTTTTTGCAAACTGACCTTATCAACCTGACCAGCTGAGTCCATCGGAGTTATCAATGCAACCATGCTGCCTGTAAAACCAAAATGATCGCTTACCATTGCCATTTCCCCTTAGTTAAACCTTAAACCGCAAATGAGAAGTTCATGGTACTTTCTTGTTATACAGAAGAAAACTCTTTAAGGGCGCGATTTCAATGAATTTTGTTAATACCAAGTGTAGCCGATTAAACAGAAATTATAATCGTGCTCCCCTAACAAATGCGATTGACCTTCTCCTGATCATTTTTTATGTTAAAACACAGCATACACAGCAGACATCTACGACCATTAAAGGAAAATCACTTTGCCAACATCAGAACAACATTTTTTAGTGATCACGGCCCTCGGTACAGATCGTCCCGGCATCGTCAATACTATCACCCGCCTTGCCAGCACATGCGGCTGTAATATTGAAGACAGCCGTCTAGCAATGTTTGGCGAAGAATTTACTTTTATCATGTTGCTATCCGGTAGCTGGAACGCCATTACCTTGATCGAGTCCACTCTGCCACAGAAAGGCGCAGAGCTTGAGCTACTCATTGTGATGAAACGTACCCGATGTGGTGCCCAGAAAAAATTTCCTGCGACCATTATCGTCAAAGTGGATGTGGATGATTCACCGGGGATTGTTGAGCGTTTTACCAGCCTGTTCACCACCCAGAATCTTAATATCGCTGAATTGGTATCAAAAACGCATCCCGCCGAAGGAAATAGACCCCCTCGCCTGCAAATTCAAATTACAGGCCATCACCCCTTAGATGATAATGGCACTATATTTAAAGAAACCTTCCATCGTCTATGTACAGAATTAAATGCACGAGGCAGTATTAGTGTACAAAATCATTTAAATCAAAACGATTAAACGGAGAATGCGTGATGAATCCATTGAAAGCCGGTGATAGGGCCCCCCAATTCAGCCTTCCTGACCAAGATGGTAAACCCATTAATTTATCTGACTTCAAAGGTCAGCGTGTTTTAGTTTATTTTTATCCCAAGGCCATGACACCCGGCTGTACAGTTCAGGCATGTGGCTTGCGTGACACGATGGGTGAACTAAAAAGTATCAATGTGGAAGTGCTGGGGATCAGTACCGATGTCCCTGAAAAGTTATTCCGCTTTGTCGAAAAAGAGATGCTGAATTTCACGCTGCTTTCTGATGTTGATCATAAAGTTGCCGAGCAATTTGGTGTTTGGGGAGAAAAGCAGTTCATGGGGAAAATCTATGACGGCATCCACCGCATCAGTTTCCTGATTAACCCACAAGGCGATATTGAACACGTTTTTGATAAATTCAAAACTAGTAACCATCATCAAGTTGTGCTGGACTATCTGAAACAGCATTTATCATGAACCTGTTTTAATATCCTTAATAGATTTCAAGTTGCCGCGCGACCAACAAAGCGGCAACTTGAATAATGAAGGATATGATCAGATAGCATGAAGCAGCGACATGCGTATATATGACTCGACATCACAATCCCCACATTTACTTTCATTGCCATTGCTGCAAATAACATTACTTCATTGGGATTCGCCATTATCATTCTTCCCCTTCAATTTTGTCTTCTGGCCAGACATGAATGACTGCCTTGATTAACGTGGCCAATGGAATAGCAAAGAAAACACCCCAAAACCCCCACAACCCGCCAAAAATAATCACAGAAAGGATGATGACCAGTGGATGAAGATTGACCGCTTCCGAAAACAAAATTGGCACAAGGAGATTACCATCTAATCCCTGTACAACCAGATATGCGATAAACAGCGTCCAGAAATCAGCGCCAAGACCCCATTGAAACAACGCCACAATAATAACCGGAATGGTGACAAGTACAGTGCCAATATAAGGAATTAGCACAGACAAGCCGACCAAAACCGCAAGCAACAAGGAGTAATGTAATCCAAAGAAGGCAAATACAGCATACGTACAGATAGTCAATATAACCATTTCTGTGACTTTACCACGGATATAGTTGGTAATCTGTTGGTTCATTTCGCGCCATACTTTTCCTGCCAAACCGTGATTACGTGGCAGTACGCGCTGTAATACCGCTACCATTTGATTTTTGTCTTTCAACAGGAAAAATACCATCAAAGGAACAAGGATCAGGTAAATCGCGAGTGTCAACAAACCAATCAGAGATGCCACCGAAAACTTAAAGGCGGATTCACCAGCCAGAGAGAGTTTGCTCCGCAGATTATCGGCGATCATGTCGATGATACCAGCATCAACCAGAGCAGGATAACGGGCAGGTAAAGTATGCGCATACTCATTAAAACGGTTGAGCATATTAGGCAAATCAGAAAACAAATTTAATCCCTGTTGCCAAACGGTTGGGGCAACAATCAGGATAATCAATGCACTTATCCCCATAAAAACTGTTAATACAATGGAAACGGAGAGCATACGGCTGCAACCCAATTTTCCTAATTGCACCGTTGGCCATTCCAGCAAATAGGCCAGTACAATAGCGGCAAGGACAGGCGCCAGAATTCCATTGAAAAAATAGATGATCCCAAACCCAACCAGCAAGATGACTGATAATGCAACAACTTGTGGATCAGTGAAACGACGGCGATACCATTGCATGATCATATCCAGCATAAATACAACTCCTTGACAGCGATACTCAATGAGTATTTTTTACTAAAAATTACTACGATTGGCAGATTTTAAGATACCCTTTGCTATCATACACGTATTCATGAAATTGATAGCTAATTGAAGTACAGTGTTTTTATGAGGATCATTTTATGAGAATCACTTTATGAAAAAAACGCCGAAAAAATCTCTGATAGCCATCTTTATCAGCTTGTTATTATTAGGAAATACTTCTCTATTCTCCGCACCAGCTGAAGATTCACTGCCTGATATCGGCACCACGGCGGGGGCTACTCTCAGCATCAATCAAGAAATGGCAATGGGCGATTTATATATACGTTCGATACGAGCCCAAGCACCTTTGATTTATGACCCTCTGCTAACGCAATATATTGATAAATTAGGCCAAAGATTAGTCAAGCATGCCGATTCAGTAAAAACACCTTTCCATTTCTATCTGATCGATAACCCCAATATTAATGCTTACGCATTTTTCGGTGGTAATGTTGTACTTCACTCAGCCCTATTCCGCTACAGTCGTAATGAGAGCGAACTGGCGTCAGTCATAGCCCATGAAATTTCCCATGTGACACAACGACATTTAGCACGATTAATGGAAGATCAACAGCGTAAAAGTCCCTTAGCTTGGGCTGGCGCACTGGGCTCTATCTTGCTTATGATGGCCAGTCCACAAGCAGGTATGGCTGCACTCAGCGGCACACTTGCCGGTTTCCAGCAAGGTATGATCAGTTTTACTCAATCGAATGAGCAAGAAGCCGACCGTATTGGGATGCAAACTCTCAGACGAGCAGGATTTGATCCGCATGGAATGTCTAACTTCATGCAAATGCTGGCAGATCAATCCCGCTACAGCTCCAAACTACCAGAGATGCTATATACTCACCCATTACCCGACAACCGTTTAGCTGATGCCCGTAATAGGGCAAATCAATATTCGACTAAGGCCATTCCTGAATCTCAGGATTTTCTGTTCGCTCGTGTCCGTATTCTGACAAAGTACCCGCCCGAACAAGAACAACGTTCTCATATTGAGCAACTGCTGAATAAATATCGCCAAGGAACTGCCGAAGAACAGCTTGCTGCTGCCTATGGACACGCTATTTTGCTTTCTCAAGATAAAAAATATGCTGAGGCTAGAACGATACTGTCACCGTTATTGGATAAGCAACCGGATAATACTTGGTTTATCGATACAATGACTGACATTGATATCGAACAAAAACAGTATGCGAACGCCATTACTCGATTGCAGGACGCACTCAAGAAACAGAAAAACAACCCGATACTGCAAATCAATCTTGCAAACGCCTATCTCCAGGCCAAGCAGTATCCGCAGGCATCACAACTCCTGTTTCGTTATACTTTCAATAATCCTGACGATCTCAACGGTTGGACACTGTTGACAAAGGCTGCTGGAAAACAAGGGAAACACAATGAAGAGCTGGCGGCTTATGCAGAATCCGTGGCATTACAAGGTAAATTTGACATGGCTATAGAATATCTCAGTAAAGCCAGTGCATTGGTAAAATTGGGTAGCTATGATCAAGAACGATATGATGCCCGTATTGATCAATTGCGCCAACTGCAACAAAGTTATGACCAATATAAAAAATGAGGGATTTTTACATGCAACAAGTTACTTTCTACCACAATCCCCGCTGCTCAAAGAGCCGTGAAACACTCAAGCTAGTTGAAGATCTCGGCTTTGCGCCAGAAATCATTCACTATATCGATACATCACCTACGGTGGAACAGCTTGCCGTGATATTGAAACAGCTCGGTTTCAAAGATGTTCGCCAATTGATGCGAACCAAAGAAGAGCTCTATAAGGAATTAAATCTCGGTGATGATTCGTTATCTCAAGAAGCATTACTTCAAGCGATGGCTGAAAATCCAAAATTGATAGAACGTCCGATTGTTGTTGTCGGCGATAAGGCTCGTTTGGGTCGTCCCCCTGAGCAAGTGAAAGAGATTCTCCGCTAATCATCTTTCAGAACAATCACCTTAAACAATCACCGTTAACCAATCACCGTTAAACAGTCACCTTAAAAGATAGCCAAATGAAAAAGTGATAGGGATATATTTGCTATCACTTTTTCATCCAAACCTTGTTGTCTTCCTGCCTTATTGACTCAAAGCTCAAGGATATCTTTCACAAACGGGATCGTCAGTTTGCGTTGTGCTACAATGGAAGCCCGATCAAGCTCATCCAAAGTTTTAAACAACGTTTGCATTTCCCTATCGAGCCGTTTCAACACAAAGCGTCCGACATCCTCAGGTAATTCAAAACCCCGTAATTTTGCTCGCAATTGCAATGCTTGGATTTTTTCATCATCAGACAACGGCTGTAATTTGTAAATTTGCCCCCAATCCAGACGAGATGCCAGATCCGGTAACGTCAAGTTAATCTGCCGTGGGGGACGATCACCTGTGATCAAAAGACAAGTTTGGCCAATCTCCACAATCCGGTTATAAAGATTGAAAATAGCCATCTCCCATTCCTGATCACCAGCAATACACTCAATATTATCGATGCACACTAATGATAAATGTTCCATACCATCAAGGACTTCGGGAACAAAATAGGCACGTTTATCCAGTGGTACATACCCCACCGCTTCTTCCTGTTGAGATAATTCGGCACAGGCTGCGTGAAGCAAATGACTCTTGCCCCCGCCATCGCGGGACCAAAAATAGATATAACTACCGTGTGACTGACTAATGGCCAATTTTATTGCAGCTAATAAGGAAGTATTCTCACCTGCAAAGAAACTGGCAAATGTTTCATCATCGGGCAAATATAATGGTAATGAAAGCTGCGACGGTGTATTCAGAAGCACCTCAAACAGAATGGATAACGAACAGTGTTAAGTCTACCACAAAAAGTCTCTATAAATGAAACGAATGCTTTGTTTAAAACGAGGGGTTATTACCGATGCTCATCATTCCATAAAATGGATAATTTACAACCAACTATATAGCGGGAATGTATTTTTTAATTAGGCTGTTGGTGAATATTCAAGTGAGTATCAAAGCCTATTTCGCCCGCAGCCCCTAGACGAGCTATCCCATAGCAAAGGTTTCTGCCATGTCTAAATCTATAAAACATAACATCGATAATTGTCATATTTTTTGTCTGAGAGCGGTTATTTTACTAACAAAAAATAACCTTATGTCACAGTATTGTTACTAATAGATAGGGTAACCTTGATAAGTAAAGAAAAAGACAACGGATAAAAACAGAAGATTATCTTATAATTACCAATGCAATAATTCTAATTAACTCAAGAGAAAACTTATAGAAAAAAGTTAAGAAGGCATATTGTCCGTTTGACATTTTAATTGCTCAATAAAAAATCACATAAACTCCAAAAAGATTAAATAAATAATCATATATTCACATTATTTCATTTAAGAGAAAAATATGTTAATTGAAGATATTTTACATCATGCCTTTATTTTCATCTATCAAGCAGACAGATTTCTAAAATTTGAGGCTATTCCATTAGATACATGGGTACAGAATACTTGGTAACTCATTGTTTTTACAGCAAAAAATGATAAAAATTCGCACATAACCAAAGTTATTTTCATCTCAGATACCGGACCTATACTAATATATCCAACAGTAAATAATTCATTTCACATCTGAAAGCTCTATATCCTAATGGTAAAAATACGATACGTTACTGGAAATTTTAAATTATCCATCTTAAGTTATTTTTATTGTAGGTTAATATGTTAATAGAAGACGTATTATTTAATGTGGTAAAAAAGGCACAAAACACTTTTATGAGAGGCTCTGACAATAAATTCTATTGCGAAACAAAGAATCTCGATAAAGTGGGTAAAAACGAACTCCAAATATCATTTAAAATCACAGACATCATAACCAAAAAAAGAATATTATTAATAGGTTACGTACAAAAGAATATAAATAAGAAGAATTTCCTTATATATATAAATATTTTAACGAGAGTAAATTCAAAATTAACCTCGTCGGAAATTGTCTAGAACTTTGTATTTATGCTTTTCATTATTTGATAAAACATCATTCACTTGAAATTTTAAATTTTAAATTTTAAATTTTTACAAAAAAAAGACCACAATCCAGAAAATATAATACTTATTACCCTTTATGGAGCCCAAAAACCTTATGACCACGCTTTTATCAATATATATCACATGACGGATAGAATTAAATCAACCTTTGATCAAAAAACATCTTCATGCATTCAACCAGACTCATGGATATGTGATCCTTGGGCAGATATTATTTGTAGAGGATACGATTACCCTTATAGATGGCAAGCTAAAATGACACAATGGGATAATAGCAATATTTTCATAACGACAAGGGATAGTGGGAGATATAACGTCATTGAAATAGATAGATACAATTCATTATTTTCCCCTTTAAGACCAAATGTATATAATGTAATTGCAAATAATTCCGAATTTAATACATTAAAAGTGGTTATTATTGATAGCGTAGGAGATATTAAGACATCTATAGGTGATAATAAAGTAGCTTATAATATTGGTGAAATCAGCAATGAGGATTTTCTTTCCATGGGTTTCCGCGATATGTCTAGAACTTGACAACATAAAGAGTAATAGTACATTAAATCATGTCCAACCTAATGACTTATCTGATATCACAGTCGAAAAACCAAAAGAAAAAGTACGTTTATACAGTGAATTAACTAAAATAGTCTTAAGAAAAAATGTTAAATCACCTATTTTTACTTCTAAAAATAGAAAGGGCTTTTTTAAAAGCCCTTTCTTCTCGATTCTATTAACGTAATTTATTCTACTGCTTCACTCTTTTTATCATTTCCAATCGATTCTACAGAAGAGCTAATATATTGTTCTTCTGGACGAATAATACTAATTAACTTGAAAAGCAAGCTAAGGCCAATGCCGACAACAGTTGCAAGTGCCATTCCCTTCAGTTCCACGGCACCAATTTGAATTTTCGCCCCACTGACACCAATAATCAAAATAACGGAAGTCAGGATCAAGTTCTGTGCTTTACTGTAATCCACTTTCGAATCAATCAAAACTCTAATACCTGATGCGCCAATCACACCGTATAGCAACAGAGAAACACCGCCCATAACTGGAACAGGAACCATTTGAATCGCCGCTGCCAGTTTACCGATGCAAGAAAGCAATATTGCCAATATCGCAGCGCCACCAATCACCCATGTGCTATAGACACGGGTAAGCGCCATAACACCAATATTTTCACCATAAGTCGTGTTAGGCGTTGAACCAAAGAAACCCGAAATCATCGTTGAGAAGCCATTCGCAAACATCGAACGATGCAGGCCTGGATTTTTCATCAAATCCTTCTGCACGATATTGGCGGTAACCACCAGATGACCAACATGTTCAGCAATCACCACCAGCGCCGCTGGCAAGATAGTCATGATGGCAAACCATTCAAAACGCGGGGTATAAAAAGTCGGCAATGCAAACCACGGTGCTTCATGTACTGGTGCTAAATCTACAACGCCCATGAAGAATGACAGCGCATAGCCCACCAACACACCGATCAAAATCGGGATAATCGCCATAAAACCACGGAATACCACCGAACCCAAGATCGTCACAGCCAACGTCACCATGGATATAGTCAGGTTGATCATATTGACATCAGAGCCTGCCCCTGGACGCAAACCTGCCATATCAGCAGCAACACCAGCCAGCTCCAAACCTATCACGGCAACAATCGCCCCCATCGCCGCAGGTGGAAATATCACATTAATCCAGCCACGCCCTGCAATTTTGATAATCAAAGAAACCAGACAGAACAGAAAACCACAGACAATAAACCCACCCAATGCCAATTCATATCCCAAAGGCAGTAACAACAGAACTGGAGAAATAAAGGCAAAACTGGAACCTAAGTAAGCAGGAATTCTCCCTTTACAAATCACCAGATACAACAATGTTCCAATACCGTTGAACAGCAAAATCGTGGCGGGATTAACTTTAAACAAAATGGGAACCAAAACGGTTGCACCAAACATGGCAAATAGATGTTGTAAACTTAATGGAATAGTCTGCGCCAGAGGCGGTCTTTCATCTACCCCAATAGTCCGACGGATCATTATTGATATCCTCTTATATCACCTTGCTAGAAACCCAAAAAAGCCGGCTATAAATGTTATTTAGTACCGAATAGTTTATCGCCCGCATCCCCTAGGCCAGGGACGATGTATCCATGCTCGTTGAGGCGCTCATCAATCGAGGCTGTATACAGTTCGACATCTGGGTGGGCTTTTCCCAGTGCATCGACACCTTCTGGAGCGGCAACCAAAACCAAGACCTTAATCACAGGGCATCCGGCTTTCTTCAACAGATCAATGGTGGCAATCATGGAACCCCCTGTCGCCAACATTGGATCGACAACCAATGCCATACGTTCGTTAATGTCAGAAACCAATTTCTGGAAATAAGGCACAGGTTCAAGTGTTTCTTCATCGCGATACACACCAACGACACTAATTCGCGCACTTGGGATGTTTTCCAGTACACCATCCATCATGCCCAACCCTGCGCGCAAGATAGGTACTACCGTAATTTTCTTCCCTTTAATCTGGTCTACCTCTACCGGACCACACCATCCGTCTATGGTCACTTTCTCAACTTCTAAATCAGCAGTTGCTTCATATGTCAGAAGACTACCCACCTCTGAGGCCAGTTCACGAAAGCGTTTTGTGCTTATATCATGATCTCGCATCAGTCCAAGTTTATGTCTAACTAGTGGGTGTTTAACCTCAACGATCTTCATGGGTTTCTCCTATAATATAGCCGGCAGATAAAAAATCGCGGGATTATACCCCCTTTTCAACATCTCGCCACTATCAATCTATTGATTTTTATCAATCTCCAGTATTTTTCCTCTATTTATATCTAGCAGGAAACCTGTATAAAGCTATCGCAAACGTTTGCTTAGACTGTTAGAATTGTCGCCGTTCTGTTTTATTCATAAAAATGCAACCGCCTGGGAGCTACGCAGTGACCAACAAAACCTCTCTTAGCTATAAAGATGCTGGTGTCGATATTGATGCTGGCAATGCCTTAGTCAATCGTATCAAAGGTGTCGTAAAACAGACCCGTCGCCCTGAAGTGATGGGGGGATTGGGTGGTTTCGGTGCGTTATGTGCCCTGCCACAGAAATATCGTGAGCCTGTGTTGGTTTCCGGTACAGATGGTGTAGGCACCAAACTGCGTCTGGCCATGGATCTGAAACGCCATGATACCATCGGGATTGATTTGGTCGCCATGTGTGTCAATGATCTGGTTGTTCAGGGAGCAGAGCCACTTTTCTTCCTTGATTACTATGCCACGGGCAAACTGGATATCGACACTGCCGCCAGTGTTATCTCGGGTATAGCGGAAGGCTGTAAACAAGCAGGCTGTGCGCTGGTCGGCGGTGAAACAGCAGAAATGCCCGGCATGTATCACGGTGAAGATTATGATGTTGCTGGTTTCTGCGTCGGTGTCGTTGAAAAATCAGAAATTATTGATGGCAGTCAAGTTCAGGTTGGTGACGCACTGATTGCGCTGGCGTCCAGTGGGCCACATTCCAATGGCTATTCTCTGATCCGTAAAATCCTCGAAGTAAGCCAGGCAGATCCTGAAACTACCGAGCTTGAAGGAAAATCACTCGCAGATCATCTGCTTGCCCCAACTCAAATTTACGTCAAATCAGTCCTTGAACTCATTGAAAAAATTGAAGTTCATGCAATTTCACACCTGACAGGTGGTGGCTTTTGGGAAAACATCCCTCGAGTTCTGCCAGAAAATATGCAGGCCAGAATCAATGCTGACAGTTGGCAGTGGCCAGCAATTTTCACGTGGTTACAGCAAGCGGGTAATGTCAGCGAGTATGAAATGTACCGTACATTTAACTGCGGAGTCGGTATGGTCATCGCGCTGCCTCAATCTCAGGCAGAGCAGGCAATTTCATATCTGAAAGCAGCGGGTGAAAACGCATGGCAGATCGGTACAATTGCCGAACTTAACGCTGACGAGCAACCTGTTGTTATTACGACATAAAATTACAAAATAAAATTGCAAAATAAGTATTCTACCCGATTGATTTCAAGTTGCAGCCAATAAAGCTGTGGCTTGAAAGACCAAGGGTATATCAGAAAATGAATTTCTTCAGCGAAACAAACCATGAAAAAAATTGTCGTTTTAGTCTCTGGCAATGGCAGCAACCTTCAATCCATCATAGATGCCTGTCGGCAAAACCGGATTAATGGGCGTATTTCTGCGGTCTTCAGCAATAATGCCGATGCCTATGGCCTGCAACGTGCTGAACAGGCAGATATTTCCGCCCACTTTATCAATCCGAAAGTCTATGCGGATCGCACAAGTTATGATATCGCCCTGCTCAAAGCCATTGATCAATATCAGCCGGATTTAGTGGTTTTAGCTGGCTATATGAGAATCTTATCTCCCGATTTTGTGCAGCACTATCATGGACGTCTACTCAATATCCACCCTTCTCTATTACCAAAATATCCCGGCCTGCATACTCACCGGAAAGCCATTGAGAATGGTGATAAAGAACATGGTACTTCCGTCCATTTTGTTACCGAAGAGCTAGATGGCGGCCCCATTATTTTACAAGCCAAGGTACCGATTTTTGAAGAAGATAAGGAAGAAGATGTTATCAGGCGCATCCAAACTCAAGAACATAATATTTACCCTCTGGTCATTGGCTGGTTACTGGATGAGCGTTTAGCGATGGAAGGAAATACAGCAATACTGGATGGCAAAGTTCTGCCACCACAAGGTTATGCATCAGAATAACCTTGGCTATTAAATTTCAACTTACAGCTCTGTGTTAGCGTATTTTTTAATGTACTGTTTTTAATGCACTGTTTTTAATGCACTGTATTTAAGTGATACTTTGCTGTAAGTTGTCATTTCGGATTGGTTGTTTGTCTATATCCCAAGAGTTTGGTTATTTATCCATCTAAAAATATTAATCTGACAATAATTATTTGTCTTGTAATAATTATTTATTCGAACATTATTTAATATCAAATATCTTTAACTAAATTCATCATCCCCTTAAAAGCACTGAGGTATCCAATGTCCAGTGGTTCAGAAAGTCCATCCGTAAACCTGCGTCCCCTTGAACGGGAAGATCTCCCTTTTGTTCACCAACTCGATAATAATGCCAGTGTCATGCGCTATTGGTTTGAAGAACCTTATGAGGCCTTTGTTGAATTGTGCGATCTCTATGACAAGCATATTCATGACCAAAGTGAGCGCCGTTTTATCATCGAAAGCATGAATTCCAAAGTTGGGTTAGTGGAATTAGTCGAGATTGATTATGTCCACCGCCGTTCTGAGTTCCAAATTATCATTGCACCAGCCTATCAAGGGTTAGGCTATGCTACAGTAGCGGCCAAACTTGCGATGGAGTACGCTTTTGCTGTCCTGAATCTCTACAAACTGTACCTGATCGTTGATAAAGAAAATTCGAAAGCAATTCATATATACAATAAGTTGGGATTCTATACCGAAGGCGAATTAATCGATGAATTTTTTGTAAACGGCTCTTATCATACGGCCATTAGGATGTGTACTTTCCAACACCACTATTTTGCCAATAAAGCCCGTGAAACCCAGACCAGCACGCTGACCCATTAGATACTCGTCATTAAACGCTAACCATTAAACTAAATGGAAAACCAAATGGAGTAGTAATGTCCCACGATCGTCTCTATACCGAAAAAGAACTCAGCTGGCTCTCTTTCAACGAACGTGTACTTCAAGAAGCGGCTGATAAAAGTAACCCGCTGATTGAAAGAATGAGGTTCTTAGGGATCTACTCCAATAATCTGGATGAGTTTTATAAAGTTCGCTTTGCCGACGTAAAACGGCGCATTCTTATCAGTGAAGAGCGGGGATCAGCTACCAGCGCCCGCCAATTATTGAAAAAAATACAGTCTAAAGTCGCCAAAATCGATCAAGAATTCGATGATCTCTATAACGAGCTGCTGCTGGAAATGGCCCGTAATCAGATTTTTTTGATCAATGAACGGCAAATATCCCCAAATCAACAAATCTGGCTGCGACAGTATTTTCGACAGCATTTGCGCCCACACATTACGCCAATTGTCATCAATCCAGAAACCAATTTGGTTGAGTTTTTGAAGGATGATTATACCTATTTGGCCGTTGAAATTATCCGTGGACAGGGAACGCAATATGCTTTGTTGGAAATTCCATCAGATAAAGTTCCTCGTTTCGTCAATCTGCCTCCAGAAATGCCGAGAAGACGCAAGTCAATGATTTTACTTGATAATATTTTGCGTTACACGCTGGATGAAATTTTCAAAGGATTCTTCGATTACAATACCTTGAACGTCTATTCCATGAAAATGACCCGTGATTCCGAATATGATCTGGCGACAGAAATGGAATCCAATCTGCTGGAACTGATGTCTTCCACGCTGAAACAAAGACTGACGGCAGAGCCTGTTCGGTTTGTCTATCAGCGTGATATGCCTGATGAAATGGTGGAACTACTGCGCAGTAAACTGGGGTTATCCAATGATGACTCGGTAATTGCAGGTGGCCGTTATCATAATTTTAAAGATTTCATCAAATTTCCCAATGAAGGCAATCGAAATCTATTGAACAAGCCCATGCCACGGCTGCGCCATACTTGGTTTGACAATTTCCGTAACGGTTTCGATGCCATTCGTGAAAAAGATGTCCTACTCTATTATCCTTATCACACGTTCGAACATGTGCTGGAATTGCTGCGTCAGGCCTCTTTTGATCCGAGCGTGCTTTCTATCAAGATTAATATCTATCGCGTTGCAAAAGACTCACGCATTATTGAATCCATGATCCATGCAGCACACAACGGCAAGAAAGTCACCGTCGTGGTGGAATTACAGGCGCGTTTTGATGAAGAAGCCAATATCCATTGGGCGAAGCGCCTAACTGAAGCGGGTGTGCACGTTATTTTTTCCGCGCCTGGCCTGAAAATTCACGCTAAGTTGTTTATCATTTCTCGTCTTGAAAGGAATGAAATTATCCGTTATGCCCATATTGGTACGGGGAATTTCAATGAAAAAACCGCGCGTTTATATACCGATTATTCTCTGCTGACCGCAAACCCCGAAGTCACCAATGAAGTTCGCAGGGTGTTTAACTTTATTGAAAATCCTTATCGTCCGGTCACATTTGAGAATTTAATGGTATCGCCGCAAAATTCACGAGCTATGTTCAATCGATTGATTACTCAGGAAATCGAGAATGCGAAGGCAGGTGAAGTAGCAGGCATTACCCTGAAAATCAATAACCTTGTAGACAAGGAACTGGTGGATCGCCTGTATGATGCCTCAGAAGCTGGCGTAAAAATTCGTATTCTGGTACGCGGCATGTGCTCTTTGGTGCCCAATCAGCCCGGTTTCAGTGAAAATATCCAAGTGACCAGTATCGTGGATCGTTTCCTTGAACACGACCGCGTTTACGTTTTCACCAATAAAGGCAACGAAAAAGTGTTCCTCTCATCAGCCGACTGGATGACCCGCAATATCGATTATCGTATTGAAGTTGCGGTCTGCCTGCTTGACCCCATGTTAAAACAACAAGTTATGAATATCCTCGAATTGCAGTTCAGTGATACTGTCAAGGCACGTTATATTGATAAAGAGTTAAGCAATCGCTATGTTCCACGAGGAAATAAGCGTAAAATCCGCGCGCAGATTGCTGTTTATGATTACCTGAAAAATCTCGAACAACCGGAACCAAGAGCCTGATCTATGCCGTTGAAACACGACACCCCAATGCCAAAACCCCAAGAAATTGCCACTATTGATCTGGGTTCAAACAGCTTTCATATGGTAATCGCCCGTATTGTTAACGGTGCACTACAGGTCATTGGGCGTTTAAAGAAACGGGTTTACCTTGCCGATGGTTTAAACAGCAAAAATGAATTAAACGAAAAAGCCATAAACCGTGGCCTAACTTGCCTTTCCCTGTTTGCGGAACGATTGCAGGGTTTTTCCGCGAATAATGTCTGTCTGGTGGGAACTCATAGCCTACGTGAAGCCACTAACGCACAAGAGTTTTTGAAACGGGCAAAAGAAGTTATTCCCTATCCGATTGAAATCATTTCTGGTCATGAAGAAGCTCGATTGATTTTTATGGGTGTTGAGCATACGCAACCGGAAAAAGGCCGGAAACTGGTGATTGATATCGGTGGTGGTTCAACAGAATTAGTCATCGGTGAAGACTTCGAACCTCTATTGATTGAAAGCCGCCGCATGGGCTGCGTCAATTTTGCCCGTCAATTCTTTCCTGACGGTGTGATCAATGAGCATAATTTCCGTAAGGCACGGCTTCAGGCAGCCCAAAAACTGGAAAATCTTGTCTGGCAATTTCGCACGAAAGGCTGGGATTTTGCCTTGGGAGCGTCGGGTACGATTAAAGCGGTACATGAATTATTGGTTGAATTAGGTGAAAAAGATGGTCTGATTACGCCAGAACGCCTCAATATGCTGGTAAAACGTGTCCTGAAATACAAAAATTTCAACTCATTAGCACTACCGGGGCTATCCGATGATCGCAAACAGACTTTTGTTCCCGGCCTTTCGATCTTATGTGGTATTTTCGATGCCCTGCATATTCAGGAATTACGCCTGTCTCATGGAGCGCTGCGGGAAGGCGTACTTTACGAAATGGAAGATCGTTTCCGTCATCAAGATATTCGCCAGCGAACCGCCAAAAGCCTTGCCGAACACTATAATATCGATCGGGAACAAGCCGACCGCGTTTGGAGTACCGCCAAAACCCTTTACGATCAATGGGCAGAACAAAATCCCAAACGGGTACAACCACAGCTGGAATCTATTCTGCTGTGGGCTGCCATGTTGCACGAAGTCGGCTTAAGCATCAATCTGAGTGGGCTACAACGGCATTCCGCTTATATTCTGCAAAATACCGACCTGCCGGGATTTAACCAGGAACAACAATCGTTGCTGGCAACACTGGTGCGCTATCATCGAAAAACAGTTAAAGTGCATGAGCATCCCCGCTTCTATCTGTTCAAGAAAAAACAATATCTTCCTATGCTTCAGATATTGCGGTTGGCAGCATTGTTAAATAACCAACGTCAATCTACCACAATACCGGATACTCTTAGGCTGGAAACCGATCATGGTCACTGGACGCTCTACCTGCCAAAGAACTACTTAACACAAAATGCCCTCGTGCTGCTCGATCTGGAAAAAGAGCAGGAGTACTGGAACGATGTGATCAGCTGGAACTTACACATTAAAGAGGAATCGACTTAACGATATCGCGTTATGAAGAAGAAAAAGAAAACTGTTCAAATTACAAAATTAATATTGCTTATTAGCTTTCTAATTTTATTTGGGCGCTTTATCTATTCGTTCATTGCAGCATTGGAGTATCACCAGCAAACACAACAGCAATCGATGGAATCTCTTAGTAGCCCAAAAGCAGAATAGTTGCTATGTTAGCCCCCTAAGGGCAATGCTCCAGATTATGTTATGGTTATATTATTGTGACCGCCCTATTTTTTTGCCCTATTTCCCTGCTTTAAAGGTGCACCATGTTACAACCGGCCTTTACACCTGATAATAATACGACTGTTGCCAGCCAGCATTCCCAAAAACTGGCACATATTCGTCAACGTCTACTTTCACTGTTCATTAACGATAAACTATTTGTCGATAAATTATTGGGTCAAGCTGATGAACCTTCAGCCATCAGCGACGAACAGTTATCGGAGAAAATAGAGGAAGTCAGTACGCTGCTGGGCAGCCTGCATGCTGCCGATATTGCCGATATTTTGGAAGCCTTGCCTTATGATGAGCGTCTTGCTTTATGGCGACTGATCGATAATAACCAGCGCGGTGAAGTTCTGGTCGAAGCCTCTATTCCTGTCTGGGATAACTTGATCAAAGATATGTCTGACGTTGAGCTGTTACGCGCCATCGGTACGCTGCATGTGGATGAACAGGCTTACATCGCGGAACATATTCCCCGGGATACCACGCGGCGCCTACTCACCTATCTGGAGCCGAGCCAGCGTAACCGCATCCGCGAAGTCTTGCAGTACCACAAAGACAGCATCGGTCAGATGATGGATTTTGAGTTCGTGACGGTACGAGGCAACGTTACGCTCAGCGCAGTTCAGCGCTTTTTACGTTCCCGGGGCTCCATCCCCGAAACTACGGATAAGATCTTTGTTATTGATCGTAAAAACCGTCTTCAAGGAGAACTTCCGCTCACTACTTTGCTGACCAATGTACCGGATAAATTAGTTTCCGAAGTGATGAATACGGATACTGTTACTTTCTTACCAGAGCAAAAAGGCGAAGATGCTGCCAGTGCGTTTGAACGTTACGACTTAATCTCTGCCGCCGTAGTGGATAATAACGGGCGTTTGATGGGACGTCTGACCGTTGAAGATATCGTTGATACCTTAAGTGAAGAAACCGATACTAATATCCGCCGCATGGGGGGGTTAAGCCGTGAAGAAGATGTTTTCGCTCCGGTTGGGCAAGCAGTCAAAACTCGCTGGGCATGGCTCGCCATAAACTTGTGTACAGCATTTGTTGCTTCACGCGTGATCGGCCTGTTCGAACACACCATTTCCCAGCTTGTTGCCCTTGCGACCTTAATGCCCATCGTGGCAGGCATTGGCGGTAATACTGGCAACCAGACCATCACCATGATCGTCCGTGCGCTCGCGCTCCATCAAATCCAAACGGGCAGTTTCTCTTACCTGCTATTGAGGGAACTTGGCGTTGCCCTCATCAACGGTATTATCTGGGGCGGGATAATGGGCATCGTCACCTATCTACTCTATAGTGACATTGCGATGGGCGGCGTCATGACAATGGCGATGACATTAAACCTGCTGATGGCGGCGCTGATGGGCGTATTGATTCCATTTATCATGATGAAACTGGGGAGAGATCCGGCGATTGGTTCGAGCGTGATGATTACCGCAATTACGGATACTGGCGGGTTCTTTATCTTTTTGGGATTAGCGACGCTGTTTTTGGTTTAATTCCTTTTGGATTACATATTTTTGCTTTAAACAAGAGCCTAATGGAATAGGCTCTTGTTTAAAATATCCTGTGAAATAAATTCATCCATACCTCACAAGAATCGCAATATTATTGGTTCTTCCTCTTTTCGCAGGGGAAAAATCCGTAATTAAATTATCCTTTTAATCCACTAAAACTCATTACTTTTCACTATATTATCGTAGTTAAAATTTGAGTGTTCGCTTTTCCTTACCGTGCTTGCTGATTCTGTCAGCCAGATTCATCATTTTTTCATATCACAAATTAATATAAAAAATATTTTTATATTCCTTTTAATTCATCTCATTCTTCGAAATAAATAGAAATATTGAATAGTACTAACAATCTAACTGTAATGTGATTCGGAGAGTTTCGTGAATAAAATCCAATACCTATTTCTATTGTTGGTACCTTTTTTACTGCTCTTTACCACAAAGATTCAAGCGAAAGACATACCGATAACCATTGCTTGGCAAGCTATTGCAGATCCCGCAAAAGTGGCACAGTTTAATCACTCTTTTGAAAAAGCGACTAATGCTGATGTTCAATGGCGTAAATTTGACAGTGGTTCTTCCATATTGAAGGCAATGGCTTCTGGTGATGTACAAATTGGTTATATTGGCACCAGTCCTTTGGCAATAGCAGCCAGCCGCAAGTTGCCGATTAAAGCCTTTCTCATTAACTCTCAAATTGGTCAATCTGAAGCCTTGATAGTGAGATCCCAGATACGCCAGCCTGATCAACTGAAAGGAAAACGCATTGCTGTTCCTTTTATTTCTACCGCACATTACAGCCTTCTTTCAGCTTTAAAACACTGGGGCATAGCACCGGAAGATGTAAAGATAGTCAATATGCAACCCCCTGCTATCGTCGCTGCTTGGAAAAGGGGGGATATTGATGGTGCTTATGTTTGGTCTCCTGCCCTAAATGAACTTTCCACTGACGGATATATACTGACAGATTCCAATAAAGTCAGCCAATGGGGACACTCCACTCTGAATGCCTGGGTTGTCCGCAATGACTTTGCAGAAAAGCATCCCGAGTTGGTCGTTCAATTTACTAAATCCGTGCAAGATGAAAATAATCGTTATCTCATCAATCCTAAACAATGGCTGGCAACCCCCAAAAATATTGCAGCTGTGACGTACTTCTGCGGGTTACCAATAGAAAAGGCGGCACATTGGATTGAAGCAAATCACTATTTTAGTGTTCAAGAACAACAAACATTATTAAATCAAAAAATACCTGAAGTTATTAGAAATACCGCTCAATTTTTAAAACAACAAGGCAAGCTTTCAGACGTAAATGATGATTACCACCAATACGTGACTGATGCCTTTATTCGTCAGGCTTATCCAGCACAACAATAACGCGAATAAGAAGGATATTCAGCATGCTTTCTATTAACCATCTCAGTATGAAATATCAGAACAGGCTGGTATTGCACAATATCAGTTTTGATATTAAGCCTGAAAAATTTGTGGTGATTCAAGGGCCTTCTGGATGCGGAAAAACCACTTTGCTCAATCTCATCGCGGGGTTCCAACAACCTTCTTCAGGTCAAATTTTATTAAATGGCATCCCCTTAACTGAACCTGGTCATGAGCGCGGTGTAATCTTTCAAGGTGATGGATTAATGCCGTGGCTTAATGTCATTGATAACGTTGCATTAGGATTGAAATTCGCCGGTATTGCTAAACAAGGGCGGCTGAATATAGCGCGAGAACTGTTATTTCAAGTGGGACTTGCAGAATATGAAACCGCACAAATCTGGCAACTTTCTGGTGGACAACGCCAACGAGTTGGCATCGCACGGGCATTGGCGATTAATCCACAGATATTGCTGCTGGATGAACCCTTTGGAGCCTTAGACATCTATACACGAGCACAGATGCAAGAACTGTTATTGAAATTATGGCACAGTGCGGGCAAACAGTGCTTGCTCATCACCCATGATATTGAAGAAGCAATATTTATGGCGGAAGAACTCTATTTATTGGCGTCTTCGCCAGGTCAAATTGTTGAACGCATGACTCTGGATTTCAGCCGCCGCTTTATACAGGGTGAAAGTAGCCGTCATATAAAATCTGATCCGCAATTTATTGCCTGCCGTGAATACGTTCAGGATAAGATTTTCAGTAATTGGGAGGGCAGACGATGAGTTTTCACCCAGAACAAGAAGGGGCTTTAGCACCCTTTAATTCAAATAACTACTACCCGCGTTTTATCAAATGGGTATCTGCTTCCTATCTCGGATTGCGGATCATTTCTGTCATAACTCTTTTGCTTATCTGGTGGTTTATCACAGACAGAGGATGGATTGAGCCCGTCATACTTCCCTCCCCCAAACAGGTGGTGCTCCAACTTATCAGCGCTGCCAGCGATATCGGATTTATGGGTGTCACGCTCTGGCAACACCTATGGGCGAGTCTTAGACGAATATTACTGGCATTACTGGCTGCTGTGGTTATTGGCATAACAATGGGAATAAGCAAAAAAATGCGGGCTATTTTAGATCCATGGATTGAGCTTTACCGCCCTGTTCCTCCCCTTGCCTATTTGCCACTGATAGTGATTTGGTTCGGAATTGGCGAATTTTCAAAAATATTACTGATTTGGTCATCAATGCTTGCTCCCGTCATTCTTTCAACTGTCGCGGGTGTGCAAAATGTGGATGTTATCCGGATCAGAGCTGCACGCTCTCTAGGGGCGAATCGTCGTCAATTGTTAACACATATTATTTTACCCAATGCGTTACCTGAAATTTTGATCGGGTTGCGAATTGGGCTTGGTGTGGGTTGGTCTACTTTGGTCGCGGCAGAACTGATTGCTGCCACACAAGGATTGGGCTTTATGGTGCAATCTGCTGGAGAATTTCTGTCAACCGATATGGTGATAGCCGGGATCTGTGTGATTGCGGTTATTGCATGTGTACTTGAATTGGGACTTCGTGCGCTGCAAAGACGCTGGGTTCCGTGGTACGGAGTAAAACAATGAGCAAAAAGTTAACAATAAATCCTCTGGGGCCGCATATTGGTGCGTTAGTTGAAGGCATCCCATCAATAGCATCACTCAGTGATAAACAGTTTGAGCAATTGCATCAGGCATTGTTGGAACATCAAGTTCTATTCTTGCGGGAACAACCCATTACTCCACTACAACAACGCAATTTAGCCCTTCGTTTTGGTGATCTGCATATTCATCCTATCTATCCCTCTACGCCGGAAAGTAAGGAAATTCTTGTCCTGGACTCGCACAATAAAAAACCACTCAATAATGATCATTGGCATACCGATGTAACATTTATTGAAACACCGCCAATGGGTGCCATACTGGCTGCCAAACACGTCCCTCCTTTTGGCGGAGATACCGCATGGAGCAGTGGAATCAGGGCATACGAAACACTTTCCGAGCCACTCAGAGGATTGCTTTCTGGGCTTAAAGCAGAGCATGATTTCACAAAAGCATTCCCGGAATATCAGTACCACGATTCAGCAGAAGACCACCAACATTGGCTGGCAGGTAAAGCGAAAAATCCTCCCGTGATACATCCTGTAATCCGCACCCATCCTATGACAGGAAAAAAGGCGCTGTTTGTGAATGCAGGGTTCACCACCCGTATTGTCGATATCAGTCAAACTGAAAGCGATGCGATTTTGCATTTCCTTTTTGAACACGCGATAAAACCGGAATTTCAAGTGCGCTGGCGTTGGCAAACGAATGATATCGCTATTTGGGATAACCGAGTGACACAACATTACGCCAATGCAGACTATGCGCCACAACGCCGTATTATGCATCGCGCCACTATTTTGGGGGATAGGCCTCATTAAACAAGAAACGCATAAAAAACGCCGATTCAATCATCGGCGTTTTTTCAATTATTAATACACTCTGTCGTCCCAGACACTATATCCAGACGTTCCCGCCATATGATGACGGCAAATAATGTCTTTATATTTTATAGAGACAATTTCTTCTGGTTGTGCTTCCGCATGATTGACACTGTGCGGGTAGTTTGGTGATAACTCAATAATTGTCGCATCACGGCATTCAATGGAATAATATAACTCCTGTGCCCCTGATTGAGCCGTGCGATAAAAATCAAATTTCAGATTCAGTGTTTCATTATCTGAAATTGCCATCATCAATAGCGGTGATGATTTATCTTGCGGTTTTACAAATACAATTGGACTATGGTTAACATTTTGTTCTCTGTGAATGGAATGATGGAGTTTTAATATAAATATTTCATTCTCATGACCAGCTTGATATTTATTTCCAATAGATTCAACAGAAGAACAACCTTGTGAAATAAACCCCTGTTTGTCTCCCTGCAATGTTAAATAGATCATATTTGCCATAATAATTTCCTGTTGTGGTTAAGGTTCATAAAGTACGATCAAACAGTGTTAATATATCGCTAAACACAGTGACCTTGGTAGAAAAAAATGTGATAGAAATCGCTATATAACAAGAGACTAAACCTAAACTTACTTTGCGACATGATTTTATATAAAAGTCAATGGAGTATTAGTCAGGTTAAATATCATAATCATTCATTATTTCTATTTTTTTAGTATCATTTTTGTATTTCATCTTAAGTTTCTTCTGCAACTCTCTTGCAAAATACTGACAATTTTCCGCATTATCTATATAGTCTTGTAAATCTTTCGGAATATTATTTTATGATGCCCATGTAGAACCATATAAAAAGAAAAAAATAAAGCATGTCATTATTCGATTTTTCATATCACCTTATTTACATCCACTTTTCCTGATTTTCATTTACGCGCTTTGCATTGGCACAGTAAGAGGTACATATGGTATGTCTAAACTTTACGTCAAAGATCCCAGACAATACCGTGAATATGGTGCATTTTATACCCAATAAATTTCGAGTTGTGGCACGGCGGCAAGGTAACGAATCCCCAAGAGTATCGCTAACTATGTAACTGAGGTGAATGAACGCAGCCAAGCTGCCAAAAAGAATAAATCGTATCTCCTATAACATAATTATTTGTAGGCCATCGAACTCCCCATCACAAATCCCATGAAAAATCACTACCAGAAACATTATCTTTTTGACACAACCTCCACATTTTCTTCATTATTGACTAATTCTCGCTAGTTACACTAATAATATATTCTTGCATCTATTTAGCATAAGATGCCGCATGACCGCTTACCGCCACAACATTGAGAGAATGTCGAGCAAATGAATAACAAAAGCCGTTCCTATTTTTTCCGACTCGCTGCGGCTATAGCCGTGATCGTCGTGGCAGTTTTCTTTGCGTGGAAATACTTCAACACGCCTGCAACGTCAGATGAAACCGAGGATTTAAAATCACAACAAAATGTAATCAATCCAGCACAACCGCCCGTGCAAGTGGCAACAGCTGAAATAAAATCTGTCCCCCATTATTTAAGAGGATTGGGAACGGTTCAGGCGGCAAATACAGTGACTGTCACTAGCCTTGTGGAAGGTCAGTTAATGGCACTGCATTTTAATGAGGGCCAATATGTCAAAAAAGGAGATTTGCTGGCAGAAATCGATCCCCGCCCTCTTCAAGTCAAACTGGCAAGGGCGCAGGGGCAATATGCCAAAGATCAGGCAACACTGACCAATGCCAAACAGGATTTAATCCGCTATCAGCAATTGGCGAAAAGCAAACTTATCTCCCAACAAGAGTTGGATAAGCAAATTGCTTTGGTTCGTCAGAACGAAGCCAGCCTGAAAGCTGATCAATCAGATATCGACGAAGCAAAACTGCAATTGACTTACAGCCGTATCACAGCGCCTATTTCCGGTCGTGTCGGATTGAAGCGAATTGATGTCGGTAATTACGTATCCGGTACGGGTGGAACGCCTATTGTGGTTATTACGCAAATCGATCCCATTGATGTGCTGTTTTCCCTGCCTGAAAACGATCTTGGTTCCGTGTTGAAGGCACAGAAAAACCATGAAGATATCATTGTCAGCGCATGGGATCGCAATAATCAACAGCAATTGATACAAGGCAAGCTACTCAGTATCGATAATCAGATTGATGTCACCACTGGCACGATCAAGATGAAGGCTCAGTTCAATAATCAAGACAACGTGCTATTTCCTAATCAATTCGTCAATATTCAGATGAAAGTCGATACGCTGAATAATGTCGTTGTGATCCCAATTGCCGGATTACAAATGGGAAATGCCGGTAATTTTGTCTGGAAAATAGGTAAAGAAAATAAAGTCAGTAAACATAAGGTCATTGCGGGGCTGCAAAACAGTCAATTTGTGGTTATCAACAGCGGATTGTCGGCAAGCGAGAGAGTTGTCACAGATGGTATTGATCAACTGACCGAAGGTGCCAAAGTCGAGATTGTCAAACCTTTGACAATCGAGTCACTTGATATCGGAAACGATAAGAAAAATTTAACTCAATCAAACAGCCAGTCAAATGATGAAGTGGAGAATCCGTAATGCAATCTGATTCTCCAATGACAGGCGGGGGGCCATCTCGCCTGTTTATCCTGCGTCCTGTTGCTACGACGCTGTTTATGGTTGCGATATTGCTGGCTGGGCTTATTGGTTATCGGATGCTGCCCGTTTCGGCGTTGCCGCAAGTGGATTATCCGACTATTCAAGTGGTAACGCTTTATCCCGGAGCCAATCCCGATGTTATGACGTCAGCCGTAACAGCGCCATTGGAACGCCAATTTGGGCAAATATCCGGCTTGAAGCAAATGTCATCCAGAAGTTCTGGTGGCGCTTCTGTTATCACACTGGTATTCCAGCTTTCATTGCCATTGGATGTGGCGGAGCAGGATGTACAGGCGGCGATTAATTCCGCCAGCAATCTATTGCCTGATGATTTACCTTATCCACCAATTTACAGCAAAGTCAATCCGGCTGATCCCCCGATCTTGACGCTCGCTGTGACCTCTGATGCCCTGCCTATGACACAGGTGCAAGATATGGTGGAAACCCGTGTGGCCCAACGTATTTCTCAGGTCAGCGGTGTTGGTTTGGTGACTTTGGCTGGCGGACAACGTCCCGCTGTGCGGGTGAAATTGAATGCTCAGGCCATCGCGACGCAAGGATTAGACAGCGATGTGATTCGTTCTGCCATCATGAAAGCCAATGTGAATTCGGCAAAAGGCAGTTTCGATGGGCCGACACGCTCAATCACTATCTCTTCCAACGATCAGATGAAGTCTATCGACGATTACCGCAATTTAATCGTGGCCTATAAAAATGGTGCCCCGATTCGCCTGCGTGATGTCGCTACCATTGAGCAAGGTGCGGAAAATAACAAATTGGGCGCATGGGCCAATGAAAAGCCCGCCATTGTCATCAACGTTCAGCGCCAGCCCGGTGCGAATGTGATTGAGACTACGGATAATATTCGTACCATGCTGCCAGAACTGATCAGTAGCCTCCCCAAATCCGTCAATGTAGAGGTTCTGACAGACCGTACTATTACGATCCGTAGTTCGGTCAAGGATGTTCAATTTGAACTGTTGTTGGCTATCGCGCTGGTCGTCATGGTGATTTACCTGTTTTTGCGCAATGCCACCGCAACCTTGATCCCAAGTATTGCTGTACCACTTTCTCTGGTGGGTACGTTCGCCGTTATGTATTTTTGCGGCTTTTCCGTCAATAACCTCACCTTAATGGCTTTAACCATCGCAACCGGCTTTGTGGTGGATGATGCCATTGTCGTTATAGAAAATATTTCCCGTTATATTGAACGGGGAGAAAAACCCCTGGCGGCTGCGCTAAAAGGGGCGGGAGAAATCGGCTTTACCATTATCTCTCTGACGTTTTCATTAATTGCCGTATTGATCCCATTGCTGTTTATGGGAGATATCGTCGGTCGCCTATTCCGGGAATTCGCCATTACCCTTGCTGTCGCCATTTTAATTTCTGCTGTTGTGTCATTGACGCTAACACCAATGATGTGCGCAAGGATGTTGAAATCTGAAGCCGAAATTAAACACAATCGTTTCGAACAAGCCTGCGAACGTTTCTTTGAAGGCATGATTGCAATATATGCTGTCTTTCTGAAACGAGTCTTGAATCATCCTTGGATTACGCTTGGCGTTGCATTCGGTACGATGGCTCTGACCGCCCTGCTCTATATCATGATCCCAAAAGGATTTTTTCCCTTGCAAGACAACGGGCTGATTCAGGGTACATTGGAAGCACCACAATCCATTTCATTCAATGCAATGGCGGATAAACAGCGACAAGTCACCACTTTGTTATTACAAGATCCTGCCGTGGATAATGTCACAACATTTATTGGTGTTGATGGTAACAACTCAACACTGAATAACGCGCGTCTCCAAATCACGTTGAAACCACTCAGTCAGCGTGATAACCACATTGACGAAGTTATTCCACGTTTACAAGCCCGCATTACCAACGTACCTGACGTCAAATTGTATCTGCAACCGACGCAGGATTTGACAATTGATACCCAAGTATCCCGCACACAATACCAATTTACATTGCAGGCAATGTCCCTTGATGAACTCAGTGTCTGGGTGCCTAAATTACAGAGTGCCCTGAAACAGCGATCAGAGTTGGCAGATATCGGCAACAATTGGCAAGATCAGGGGCTAGTGGCTTATCTCAATGTGAATCGAGATATGGCCAGTCGGTTTGGGATCTCCATGTCTGCCGTGGATAATGCGTTGTATAACGCGTTCGGCCAACGCTTAATTTCGACCATTTACACACAGGCAAATCAGTATCGAGTTATTATTGAGCAAGATGCGGAAAGCGCATCAGGACTGGAAGCGCTTAACAATCTTTATCTGACTGGAAATGATGGCAAGATGGTGCCATTTAATACCATCGCTACCGTCGAACAGCGGCTGGGGCATTTGTCTATCAATCACCTGCAACAATTTCCTTCCGTCACTTTTTCGTTCAATGTTGCGAAAAATTCATCCCTTGAACAAGCAGTCAATGCGGTCAAGGACACGGAACGGACGATCCAAATGCCAAAAGACATCATCACGCAATTTCAAGGAGCAACGCTGGCATTCCAAGATGCGCTCAGTAATACTCTTTGGCTGATTTTGGCTGCTGTCGTCGCTATGTATATCGTGCTCGGTATACTGTATGAAAGTTTTATTCATCCAGTCACAATCTTGTCTACCTTGCCTACGGCGGGGGTTGGCGCATTACTGGCTTTGATGATCGGCGGGTATGAATTGGATATTATCGCCATCATTGGGATCATTCTTCTGATCGGCATTGTGAAGAAAAATGCCATCATGATGATCGATTTCGCACTGGCAGCAGAGCGTGAACAGGGTATGTCCCCTTATGAAGCCATTTATCAAGCCTGTTTGTTACGTTTCCGGCCGATATTGATGACGACAATGGCTGCACTATTGGGAGCATTGCCACTGATGCTAAGTACCGGCATTGGTGCAGAATTGCGCCGCCCCTTGGGTGTTAGTATGGTGGGAGGCCTGATCATGAGCCAGATCCTAACGCTGTTCACCACTCCTGTTATTTATCTGCTGTTCGACCAGTTAGCACATTATTACCGAAAAACCAAACAAGATTACCGAAAAAATAAGGAAAATGGTCAGAACGAGCATCCTAATCAAATAAAACTTGATAAATCCTCTGCTAATCATCAGGAGCCGCTGTGAAATTTTTCGCACTATTTATCCAGCGGCCGGTTGCCACAACATTGCTGAGTTTAGCCATCACCCTGTGTGGTGCGCTCAGTTTTATCTTGCTGCCAGTGTCGCCGCTGCCACAAGTCGATTTTCCCGTGATTACAGTCCATGCCTCCATGCCCGGTGCGTCACCAGAAACCATGGCGTCCTCCGTCACGACGCCTTTGGAACGCGCATTAGGTAGGATTGCAGGGGTAAAAGAGATGACGTCCGGCAGTTCGCTGGGAACCTCTTTTATTAATCTAGAATTCGATCTCAATCGGGATATCAATGGTGCAGCAAGGGATGTCCAAGCTGCCATCAATGCCGCGCAAAGCCTATTGCCTTCCGGTATGCCAAGCAAACCGGGATATTATAAAGCCAATCTGTCAGACGCTCCGATCATGATTTTGAACCTCACTTCAGATAGTTATAGTGAAGGGCAATTGTATGATCTTGCGTCCACCAGACTGGCCCAAAAGCTTTCTCAGGTAGAAGGCGTCAGCAAAGTCAGTGTTGGCGGTAGTTCATTGCCGGCAATACGCGTTGAATTGAATCCCAATGCCCTCTTCAATCAAGGTGTTTCTCTCAACGATGTCAACAACGCCATCAGCGATGCCAATGTTCGACACCCAACAGGTTATGTTGATTCCGATAAACAGAGTTGGCAACTGCACACCAATGACGAACTGAAAACAGCAGACAGCTATCGCTCCATTATTGTGCATTATAATAATGGCGCTCCTGTTCGTTTACAGGATGTCGCGAATGTTAAGAATTCTGTCGAAGATATTCGGGCAGCAGGTATATCCGGCAGCAAGTCGGCGATTATTCTCATTATTCGCCGTGAAGCAGGTGCGAATATCATCTCAACCGTTCAACGTATTCGTGCCCAGCTCCCTGCCCTGAAAACATCGCTGCCTGCCAGTATTCAGCTAAACATCGCACAGGATCGCTCACCGACCATCCAGGCTTCCCTGCAAGAAGTAGAACGGGCACTTGCTATTGCCGTTGCCTTGGTGATTCTGGTGGTGTTCCTGTTTTTACGTTCGGGCCGAGCCACGCTGATTCCGGCAGTTGCAGTTCCGGTATCACTTATTGGTACCTTTACCGCCATGTACTTGTGTGGTTTCAGTTTGAACAATCTTTCGTTGATGGCACTGACTATTGCAACGGGATTTGTTGTCGATGATGCCATTGTCGTACTGGAAAATATTTCCCGTCATCTGAATGCCGGGTTAAAACCGATGCAAGCTGCCCTGAAAGGGGTCAGAGAGGTAGGATTCACGGTGCTTGCCATGAGTCTGTCACTCGTTGCCGTGTTTATCCCCCTTGTACTGATCGATGAATTACTTGGTAGGTTATTCCGAGATTTTGCTGTGACACTCGCAACCGCCATTGGGATTTCGCTCTTTGTTTCACTGACCCTGACCCCAATGATGTGCGCGTATTTACTCAAATCACCACCAATAAAAGCGCAGGAACAGACACGGGGCTTCGGTAAGGTACTGTTAAAAATTCAGCAAAGCTATGGCCGTTCACTAAAATGGATACTCAATCATACTCGCTGGGTACTGCTAACATTGGTCGGCATTATTGCCCTGAATATCTGGCTCTATATCAACATTCCAAAAACCTTTTTTCCTCAGCAAGATACAGGGAAAATGCTGGGCTTTGTGGTTGCTGACCAAAGCATTTCATTTCAGGCTATGCGTGAAAAAATGAAACGCTTTATGCAGGCCGTCGATTCCGACCCAACAGTGGATAATGTCGTGGGATTTACTGGTGGTGACAGCATCAACACAGGTTTTATGTTTATTTCCCTGCAACCACTGGAAGAGCGTTCTGAAAGTATCCAGCAAGTTATAACTCGTTTAAGAAGCAAGCTAAATAATGAAGCAGGAGCACGTCTATATTTAATTCCGGTTCAAGATCTCAGATCTGGGGGACGCGGGGCCAAGTCCCTTTATCAGTTTAGTTTGCTGTCCGATGATTTTGGTGAGCTACGTAAATGGGGCCCTATCATCAAGAAAGCATTGGAAAAACTGCCTCAATTGGTGGATGTCAACTCCGATGAAGGCGAGGACGATAAAGGGGCGGAAATAGCCATTACCTATGATCGTGATGTTATGGCACGTTTGGGAATCAATGTCTCTGATGCGAATAATTTGCTCCACAATGCTTTTGGACAACGGCAGATCTCCACGATTTATCAACCTTTAAATCAGTATAAGGTGGTCATGGAAGTTGCACCGCAATATACCCAAGATCCCAGCGCATTGGAGAAAATGTTTGTCATTAATGCCAAGGGGGAACGCATTCCGCTTTCCTATTTTGCCCACTGGCGTCCCGCCAATGCACCGTTGGATGTTTACCATCAAGGGCTTTCCGCTTCCTCTACCATTGCGTTTGATGTTGCGCCAGGTTATACACTGTCCGATGCCATCAGTGCGATAGAAAGAACAATGACAGAGCTGAGTGTTCCTTCATCAGTTCGCAGCTCTTTCGCAGGCACCGCACAGGATTTTCAGGAGAGTGAACGTTCCCAATTATTCGTGATCCTCGCGGCCATCGTGACTGTTTATCTGGTTTTAGGAGTATTGTATGAAAGTTATATTCATCCACTGACGATCCTTTCCACCCTGCCCTCTGCGGGAGTGGGTGCTCTGCTGGCACTGGAATTATTCAATACCCCCTTTAGCCTGATCTCCATGATTGGAATTATGCTGCTGGTGGGTATTGTCAAGAAAAACGCCATTATCATGGTGGATTTTGCCCTTGAAGCGCAACGGAATGGGAAACTCAGTGCTCAGGAGGCGATCTTCCAGGCCTGTTTATTGCGATTCCGGCCAATTATGATGACAACTCTTTCTGCTTTATTCGGTGCTTTGCCTTTGGTACTGAGCAATGGGGATGGCGCAGAGTTGCGTTTCCCATTGGGTATCACCATTGTTGGCGGTTTGGTGATGAGTCAGCTTCTCACACTGTATACTACCCCTGTTGTGTACCTGTTCTTTGATCGGCTGCGGGAAAAATGGCGTCGTCGTCGGGCGGCACAGCCTCAGGTAGCTGAATCACCATGAAGTTCATGATAAAAACAGGCATCAGCAGTAAACTGTTTCTGGCGATTTTTGCCACTTGTATGCTGGTATTGATCATTATGCACTGGGGCATTCGCCTCAGTTTCCAGCACGGTTTTATTGGCTATATCAAACAAAATAGCCAAATGCGTGCGCGTATGCTGGCAGAAGCATTGACGGAACAATACCAGCAATATGGCAATTGGGGGTTTTTAACCCAAAATGATCGCGTGATCTTTCAAATTATCCGTACTATTGAACAAAATAGCGATAGTCATCAAGGGCCTTCCCCCCGTGGCTGGCGTACTCAATTCTGGGTTGTAGACACTCAGATGAATCGCCTAGTGGGTCATGCCGGTAATATTCCCGCAGAGAGCTATCGCAATCCCGTCACCTATCAAAATAATATTGTTGGTTGGGTGATTGTCAGCGCATCAGACAAAATTACCCGCCAAGCTGATATCAGTTTCGCCCACCAGCAGCAATTCACCAGTTGGGTTATTGCAGGCTTTTCAACCTTATTGGCACTGATTGTGACTTTTCTTCTCTCCCGTGGCCTTTTAAGACCCGTCAAACGTTTAGTAGAAGGCACACATAAACTTGCTGCCGGTGATTTCAGTGTCCGTGTCATTCCATCCAGTAAAGATGAAATCGGTACATTGGCGTCAAATTTTAACCAGCTTGCCAGCACACTGGAAAAAAATGAACAGATGCGCCGTGATTACATGGCGGATATCTCCCATGAATTACGCACCCCGCTTTCTGTGCTGCGTGGTGAGCTGGAAGCCTTGCAAGACGGTGTACGACAGCCAACACAGGAGACTATCCATTCTCTACTCACGGAAGTAACTACCCTGACAAAGCTGGTCGACGATTTGCATTTATTATCCCTTTCCGATCGTGGTTCGCTGACTTATAGAAAAGAACCCATTAATGTCAGCGAATTACTGCAAATCTCCGTAGCGAGTTATCAGGGCCGCTTTGCGGATAAACAAATCACGTTGGCATTGAGGTTAAAAGAAAATATGACACTGTTTGCAGACCCCGGCCGACTGACACAATTATTTCAAAATTTGCTGGAAAATAGCCTGCGCTATACCAATGAGCCCGGAAAAGTGATTATTCGAGAATATTCAGATCAGCAGAAATGGATGTTGGATTTGCAGGACAGTGCCCCAGGATTGACAGTCGAGCAATGCCAGCATGTTTTTGAACGCTTTTACCGCGGTGAATCTTCCCGCAACCGTGCAAGCGGTGGCTCAGGGTTAGGGCTGGCAATTTGTTATAATATCGTCGAAGCGCATTATGGCAGCATTCGTGCGGAAAGATCACCTTTAGGTGGTATGCAAATTCACGTAGAATTCCCGCTGATTAAATCCTCTGAACTTGAAACACAATGAGTACACATTCTACGCAATATTCTGTTCTAATCGTTGAAGATGAGCCAAAGTTAGGACGGCTGCTGGTTGATTATCTGCAATCCGCAGATTACCAGACCCAATGGCTGAAACGCGGTGATGAAGTCATTGAGTATGTCCAAAAATACCAACCCCATATTATCTTACTTGACCTGATGCTACCTGGTCTTGATGGATTATCGGTCTGTCGGGAAATCCGTAAGTTTTCTGATATTCCTATCGTGATGATGACCGCGAAAACAGAAGAAATTGATCGGCTACTCGGCTTGGAAATCGGTGCTGACGATTATATCTGCAAGCCTTATAGCCCAAGGGAAATGGTAGCCAGAGTAAAGACAATTTTGCGCCGTTGCTACCGTCCACAAGATATCGTCAGCGAACAAGGGGCACTAACCATTGATGAAAACCACTTTCAGGCGCGTTATCTTGAACGAGTACTTGAACTGACGCCTGTTGAATTTCGTCTGCTCAAGATTATGTCCAGCCAGCCGGGACGTGTTTTTTCCCGCGATCAATTACTGAATAATCTCTATAATGACCATCGCATTGTGAATGATCGCACTATCGATAGCCATATCAAGAATTTACGTAGAAAGCTGGAACAATTGGATGAGGATAAATCTTTTATCCGTTCAATTTATGGGCTGGGTTATCGTTGGGAAGCGGAGATCTGTCGTTTGATGTGACAACATCCACAACACAGAAAAAGATCATGTTGAGTAACATGAAAATTCAATACACTTCAAAAAACGGAACTGTCGTCACACATCGTGAAGTCCTTTTTTCAACGTCCTTACACGAGTTCTTTTATGATCGAGGCGACCTGAAATTACAGCTAATAGCAGTGCCATAGAGGCTAATAAACCGCCAGCCAGATTGAGGGAAGAGTAACCATAATTAGAGGCGATAATCACACCACCTAACCATGCGCCGATGGCATTGCCCAAATTAAAAAATCCAATATTGACTGAGGAAACAAGATTAGGTGCGCTGGCTTCTTGAGCTTTATCCATCACCAGACGCTGGATTGGCGAGACTGTGGCAAAGCCAAACGCAGCCATTAAAAATAAACTCAAACAGGCAATGACTGGATTATCGCCATAAAGCCAAAAAATAAACAGAACTAAGGCTTGTAATCCCAAAGTCCAATATAGCAATAGCATCATTGCCTTATCTGCCAGTTTTCCACCAACGATATTGCCAAAGAAAAACCCTAGCCCCAAAACCAGAAGAATCCATGTGATTGCGCTCTCAGAGAATCCTGCAATATTGATCATGAATGGAGCAATATAGGTAATAGTCGTAAAAAATGCAGCAGGGCCTAGGACTGTGATCCCCATAGCCAGCAAGACATGGATATTTGTAAAAGCCAACAATTCCTTTCTGATACTGGCAGGCGTTTCCTGATTAAATTTAGGTAATAATTTTAAAATCCCAAATAATGCGATAATGCCAATAACAGTAATTATTGCAAAAGTAACACGCCAGGAAATCTCTTTCCCTATCCATGTCCCAAGAGGTATTCCGACCAAATTGGCAAGCGTCATTCCACTAAACATAAATGCGATTGCCGTTGTTTTTTTATTTTTTGGCACCAGCTCAGAGGCAATAATAGCGCCTATTCCCATAAAAGCACCGTGGGTAAGAGAGGCAACGATGCGACCCATAATTGCCAGATAAAATGTCGGAGAAAAAGTGGTCAGAGCATTTCCGATGATAAATAATATCATTAGCATAGAAAGCATCTTTTTTCTCTCGATACGCCCCCCCAATATAATTAAAACAGGTGCTCCAACAAATACACCAAGCGCATAACTGGTTACCATATACCCTGCTGTTGGTATTGAAATACTAAATTCGGTTGCAATTTCAGGGAGTAAACCAGCGACAATGAATTCGGTTGTAGCGATCCCAAATGTTGCTATGGCTAGAGCCCAAATAGCTGCTGGCATGGTGGAGTTCCTAATGAGAGGGTAAATTAATCAGGCTATTATCTTATTGAAACAGAGTGTATTTATCTCTGGATAATACTCTATTGTAATATATTCGTACAGAACCCAACTTGAAAGTGATTTTAAATTAATCGGATAAACACAAAATAGTAATAGTGCTCTATAAAATAGAGTCTGGAAAGCTTACTGGGCATACTTTGGGTCAATTTAGAAATGTGTAAATATTTGTGCCCTGAAGTACAGAGTTTTACGACGCTACGGATAAATTTTTTTACCAAATTACTTCACTGTACAAAATTCAAGCTAAACTTAAGCTGATAATTACCCAATCAGGAGAATTTCTTATGTCTACTGGGCATTATGATCTTAAGAAAGCAAAGAACGGGCAATTTTATTTCAATCTGGTGGCAGCAAACGGTGACATTATTTTGAACAGCGAAATGTACACCACCAAAGCCGCTGCCAATAAAGGCATCCATTCAGTACGGGTCAATTCTCCCGACAAAGCCCGCCATGAGGTGAGGAAAAATAAGTCAGGTAAGTCTTATTTTATCCTGAAAGCCCGCAATCATCAGATTATTGGTGTCAGTGAATCTTATGCCAATGAAACAAGCATGAAGAAGTGTATGCAATCTGTCATGAAAATCGGCCCGACAGAAAGTATTCGTGATTTGACCAAGCATAATTAATGAAATGATGCGCGCCACATCAACGGCGCGCTTTCTTCCGGCGACAATAATATATTTGTGCTAATGATGGAATAAGCGCTAAAATCCCCCTCCCTTTAACCTTACCCTTAGTAATGATAACGATGAGAGGGTAAGGGCTGATTTGAACTCAGACCGAGAACGTTAAGAATATGTTTACTCCAGAATTACTTTCTCCTGCCGGCTCCTTGAAAAACATGCGTTACGCATTCGCTTACGGCGCAGATGCCATCTATGCTGGACAGCCCCGCTATAGCCTGCGTGTCCGTAACAATGAATTTAACCATGAGACGCTGGCTCAGGGCATTAAGGAAGCACATGAGTTAGGTAAGCGTTTTTATGTGGTCGTCAATATCGCACCACATAATGCAAAACTGAAAACGTTTATCCGTGACTTAAAACCTGTCGTGGAAATGGGGCCTGATGCACTGATTATGTCCGATCCGGGCTTGATTATGATGGTGCGTGAAGCATTTCCTGAAATAGATATTCACCTTTCCGTTCAAGCCAATGCGGTTAACTGGGCTACTGTCAAATTCTGGAAGCAAATGGGACTGACTCGCGTCATTCTCTCCCGTGAACTCTCATTGGAAGAAATTGCTGAGATCCGCCAGCAAGTACCTGATATGGAACTTGAGGTTTTTGTCCACGGTGCACTCTGTATGGCTTATTCTGGTCGCTGCCTGTTATCGGGTTATATCAATAAACGCGACCCCAATCAGGGAACATGCACTAATGCCTGCCGCTGGGAATACAATGTGCAGGAAGGTAAGGAAGATGCTGTCGGTAATATCGTCCATATGCACGATCCCATTCCTGTTAAAAACGTTGAGCCAACATTGGGTCAAGGCGCTCCAACAGATAAGGTATTCATGATTGAAGAAGCCAAACGCCCTGGCGAATATATGTCAGCATTTGAAGATGAGCATGGCACGTACATCATGAACTCCAAAGATTTACGTGCGATTGAGCATGTGGAAAAATTAACAGAAATGGGTGTTCATTCACTGAAAATTGAAGGCCGTACAAAATCTTTCTATTATTGTGCCCGTACTGCTCAGGTATATCGCCGTGCCATTGATGACACTGTTGCCGGAAAACCTTTCGACCCGACCCTGCTGACGACACTGGAAGGTCTGGCACACCGTGGTTATACAGAAGGCTTCTTACGCCGCCATACTCACGATGCCTACCAAACTTATGAGTACGGTTATTCGGTGTCAGACACTCAACAATTCGTTGGGGAGCTTACTGGCAACCGAGTCAATGGCCTGGCTGAAGTTGCTGTGAAGAATAAATTTCTTGTTGGGGATCATCTGGAACTTATGACACCATCAGGTAATATTAACTTTACGTTAGAATCCATGACAAATAAAAAGGGTCAGGCAGTGGAAGTTGCACCGGGTGATGGGCATATCGTTTATCTCCCTATTCCTGAGGAAATTGATCTGAATTATGCCTTACTTGTCCGAAAATTAAAGGGAAGCAATACCAGAGCACCCCATTCACAAAAATTACAAGTGAAATAATTCGAAATAAGATTTTAAAGAAATTGTTCTGTTTTTTTAGAAACAGATCACATCAATGCTATTTTATTTCTCGTATTATCATCCCTGAAAAATGAAGAACTAAAAAAGTTTTACTGTAAGACTAGGAACCACCTCCTTGGCTAGCTCAATCTCCCTTGGGCTGGCCTTTTCTTTTATACTTTAAAATAAAAATAACAATAAATTCAAAGTGTTAAAAATAACCACACCACTCAAAAAGGATAAACTAATTTAATGATTAGCGATTCCATGCTGGATATATCTTGACCATAAATTAGTAACTATATTTATTATACATAAGAGAACCATATCAAAATAAATATCATTAGGATTCATTCAGTTTAATGAAGGAAATTTTAAGAAAACACCACGTTAATTATTCAATTATAGAATGACTCAATATTTATTTATCACCATTCCAGATAAATATTATTTCACTTTACCATCATCCAAATTGGTCAGATTTTAACAACCTTTGTATTAACTGAAGCGATCCACTGCTGCTTCCCTCTCTACTTGCCTTGTGATCAAGATGAATATCAACAACAATCAATAGCGCCTTTTGCAAACTGGAGTTAATCATGACTGATATCGCTAATTTATTAGGAAAAGACGCAGAGAATTTATTGCAACATCAATGCAGTACCATTCCACATGAAAATCTCTATCTCCCTGGTACGGATTTCGTCGATAGAGTAATGATCGAAAATAACCGCCCCAATAATGTCCTGCGTTCCATGCAAACCTTGCTGAATCATGGCCGTCTGGCAGGTACAGGTTACCTATCAATTTTGCCGGTAGATCAGGGTGTCGAACATTCCGCCAGTGCTTCTTTTTCCGCCAACCCCCTCTATTTTGATCCCAAAAATATCGTTGAATTAGCGATCGAAGCGGGTTGTAACTGTGTTGCTTCGACTTACGGTGTTTTGGCATCGGTTTCTCGTCGTTATGCCCATAAGATTCCGTTTCTAATGAAGCTCAATCATAATGAAACTTTGACCTATCCAGCCCAATATGACCAAACTTTGTATGCCAGCGTCGAGCAAGCATTTAACATGGGGGCAGTTGCGGTTGGTGCGACAATCTATTACGGCTCTCCCGAATCTCACCGCCAAATAGAAGAAATTTCAGCCGCCTTCGAACGAGCACACGAGCTGGGCATGGTTACTGTACTATGGGCCTATCTGCGTAATTCAGCTTTCAAGAAAGATGGGGTTGATTACCATGCCAGTGCCGACTTAACAGGTCAGGCAAATCATTTAGCAGCAACGATCGGTGCCGATATTGTTAAGCAGAAGATGGCTGAAACTAATGGTGGCTATACTGCTATTGGATTTGGACATACTGATAAACGTGTCTATAGCAATTTGACCACTGAACATCCGATTGATTTGGTTCGCTATCAACTTGCCAACTGTTACATGGGTCGCGCTGGGTTAATCAATTCTGGTGGCGCTTCTGGAAACAACGACTTGAGTGATTCAGTCCGCACTGCTGTCATCAACAAGCGTGCCGGTGGGATGGGATTGATTCTTGGTCGCAAAGCGTTCAAGAAGTCAATGAAAGAAGGGGTTGAGTTAATCCATTCCGTTCAGGATGTTTATCTCGACAAGAAAATCACCATCGCTTAATCAAACTTATTTAACTCACCATTTTTCAAGATGGGGATACACGTATCCCCATTATCCAATGACGACAGTGTTCAATGACAGACTATCATCCTAATTCACCACGATTAATTACCACCATTGATGAAAATGATGCACTGGCCCAATTCCCTGACCAACTTCAAGGGTATCCGCCTGTGCCAACGCATTTTGCAAATATGTTTTTGCAACAGACAGCGTGCTTTGCCAATCAGAATAACGCGGACGTAATGCTGCAAGTGCAGCAGATAAAGTACAACCGGTTCCATGCGTATTTTGCGTATTTACTCTGGGTGCAGTAAAACGCCACTCACCTTCAAGGGTAAAAAGCCAATCAGGGCTTTCCTCATCGATCAAATGCCCTCCTTTCAATAAAACCGCCTGACATCCCATTGAAAGTAATTCACGTCCCTGCTGCAACATCTCATCTTCTGTCCTGGCAAGAGCACATTTCAGTATAGCGGCCGCTTCCGGCAAATTTGGCGTGATCAAAGAAACGATTGGCAATAGCTGCTCTATCATTGCCGTAATGGCTTCCGGTAATAACAAGGGGTCGCCACTTTTTGCTACCATGACAGTATCCAAGACAATGTGAGAGATAGGATAACGATGCAGTGATTCTGCAATTACAGCAATATTGGCAGCATTCGATAACATGCCAATTTTGGCGCTATCTATTCTGACATCTGAAAGCACGGATTCTAGTTGAGCAGTAACAAAGAGGGGATCAAGATCATAAACCGATTGTACGCCCGTTGTATTTTGGGCAACCAGCGCGGTTATGACGGTCGTACCATAAGCACCAAGTGCGGAGAAAGTTTTTAAATCGGCTTGAATGCCGGCACCACCGCTAGGATCTGTTCCTGCGATAGTCAGTGCGTTAATTCTCATGATGGTCACTCCTACCACCAGCCAAAGAAAAGCGGGTATCAAAATAGGAGATACCATGACTTCCCTACGCTGGCATTATCCAGATCAGGTATTACGGGTACTTCTCAGTTCAGTAAAGAACGCCCCGAGTCAAAATAAAAATCACTCTATTAGTATCCCAATAGAGTGACTTTTGCAATAGGTTATCATCAGATAATAAAACTAGACTAACGATATATATATTTAGCTAGTAATCAAAAACCAGCCAAAATAAATTTATTACTATAAAGCTGTGACGTTTGCAGCAGCAGGGCCTTTAGGACCATCCTGAATTTCAAACTCAACTTGTTGGCCTTCAGACAATGTTTTAAACCCATCTTTCGTAATTGCAGAAAAATGTACAAATACATCTTTGCTACCATCAGCTGGAGTAATAAAACCAAAACCTTTAGACTCATTGAACCACTTCACAGTACCAGTGATTTTTGCCATTTCAAAAATTTCCTTTGAATCACTTTATTAGCCGATTGACATAAAAATAAACAGACCCGTATTCGTTGCTGTTATTTATCAACAGAACAGTACTTCGTTTACCCATGTGTTTTATCACATACTCTTTATATAATCGCAAGCCATTTTTTTCAGGTGCTGGAGCCAACGCACATATTTATAATACTTAATATCCATTCCTATTTTAAATTAATAAATAATATTTTATTCACATAACCATCTAAATTAATACAAAAATGAAATTTTAACCCAAAGAAACAACTTTAACCAATCTAATATATAATGCTGTTTCCCACGCCTATTATGGGGTGGTTCAGAGAATTATAGTTATCCAAAATGGATTTTGGATAACTATAATTTTATAACTAATTTCGCCCAGCTTTTCTTAATATACAATATAGTTATTTTGTATATAACCAGCTTACTTTTTGTTTATCATTTATTAAATATTGTTCAATTATAATATTACCAGCCTAACGTCTACTATTCTATCTATACGATAAACTGATTCCATAAAGCTTATGGTATTAGAGTAGTTGGAGTTTAAAATGAAGTTTCATTTAGCCATATCATGTGTTCTACCAATGACACTATTTATATTATCGAAGCTGGTCTACGCGGAGGCTATTCAAACGAATGAGATTACGCTGTCAGAAAAATCAAAAATGGATTACAAATACTCTTATGCTGGATTATGGGGAAATTTTAAGAGTAATATTTTATTAACATGGAATTCACCAGATAATGACCTTTATTTACCCGTAATCACATGGCATAACCGTTTGACCTATGATAAAGAAAAAACAGATAGGTATAACGAAATGCCTTGGGGGTTGGGTTACGGTAAGCATCGTTACGATAAGGATAACGATTGGCATTCACTTTATGCGATGATTTTTATGGACTCACATAATCGTCTTGAACCTATTATTGGCTACGGGTTTCAAAAAATGTGGGTACCTAATGATCTTAATGGTTTCAGAATGGGTGGTGGATTTACATTCAGCGTTACAGCACGCCATGATTATCATTATATTCCCGTACCTTTACCATTACCGATTTTTTCCGTCGAATATAATCGATTCTCTTTTCAAACAACCTATATTCCTGGCACATACAATAATGGCAATGTGCTGTTCAGTTGGCTACGCTGGCAATGGTAATTATCCAATCAAACCCCCATGAATAAAAACGATGTATGCGGTTGGTTATCGTATGCTAAAGTGTTAACGGGATTGGGGTTGGAATTGGTATTAACAATAATAATCAGCCGGGTATTATGCCCGGCTGAAAAAAAGAGCTGCATGGATTAACAACTAGTCTATTTGTTTATTTGCTTTTTTGCTTTTTTGCTTTTTTGCTTTGGCAACTAAATAACCCATCCATAATACGCCAATCCAGAATGGCATCAGGATAACTGAAATACGAATTGGTGGCATCATCAGAATAATGACGAGAATGAACGCCAGAAATACCAAGCATAAATAGTTTCCAAATGGATACCACAATGCCTGGAACTTTGTCTTAACGCCTTCTTTATTTTTAACAGCACGGAATTTCAGGTGAGCTAAACAAATCATAATCCAGTTAATGACCAGGGTTGTCACAACCAATGCCATCAACAGTTCAAATGCTTTACCAGGCATAACATAGTTAATCAACACACCAACCGATGTTGCCAGTGCCGATAACCCAATAGACAAGACAGGTACACTACGCTTATTTACTTTTGTCAGGATTTGAGGCGCGTTACCTTGTTTAGCTAAACCATACAGCATCCGGCTATTGCAATACACACCACTGTTGTAAACAGACAATGCCGCCGTTAATACTACTACATTCAGGGCGTTCGCCACCCAGAAACTATCTAGATTATGGAAAATCAGAACAAAAGGGCTACCGCCTTCTACCACATTTATCCACGGATAAAGCGAAAGCAGGATAGCCAACGAACCGATGTAAAATAGCAGGATTCGATAAACAACTTGGTTGGTTGCTTTGGGGATATTTTTTTCAGGGTTTTCTGCTTCTGCTGCGGTGATACCGACTGTTTCCAACCCACCAAATGAAAACATGATCACCGCCATCGCCATAATCAGGCCGGAGATCCCATTTGGCATAAAGCCACCCTGCTGCCATAAATTGGTGATGCTTGCCTGTGGACCACCATTACCGCTAATCAGTAAATAGCACCCAAAGATAATCATGCCGATGATCGCAGTAACTTTAATGATAGAGAACCAAAATTCGGTTTCACCATATAACCGAACATTGATCAGATTAACAAGATTGATCAGTACAAAGAATATTGCAGCAGAAACCCATGTTGGAACTTCCGGCCACCAATATTGGATATACATACCAACAGCCGTTAACTCTGCCATTCCGACCAAAATGAACATTGCCCAGTAATTCCATCCTGATAGAAAACCGGCAAAACTTCCCCAATATTTATAAGCAAAGTGGCTAAATGACCCTGCTACTGGCTCCTCAACAACCATCTCACCCAATTGGCGCATAATCAAAAATGCAATAAACCCACCAATCGCATATCCGAGAAGCACAGAAGGCCCAGCCATTTTAATGGTTTGAGCAATGCCCAAAAATAATCCTGTTCCTACTGCACCACCGAGGGCAATAAGCTGAATATGCCTATTCTTTAAACCACGCTTAAGCGTAGATTGTTGTTCTTGTTGTCCTGCCATCTAGTCCTCTTCTTACGATGCTTAGAATCCGTCTCATTAAAAGCTATTCTATTTGTTATTTTAAACCTGAGTGTTGTTTTAAACCTGAATAATGCGAGAAACCTCCCTACTCTCCCAATTTTCACAAAATTTGTCGAGCTCAACTTATCTCAACTATTGTAGGGATTGGGTTATGTTCTGATTTTACGCGATATTTAGTCTGTTGATTCGAATCAAGTGGATATTAAAACATCATTTCCAGAGAATGAATACCACGAATGTATGTTAACACACATACAAGCAGGATAATGATTGAGGTGAATATCAAAAACGTAAGTATCGGGTAATGGAACAAACACCTAATTCGAATTCTGCATTACCTTGACCGCACTGTACATCCAATGCCAGCAAATACAAAAACAGACTTAGCAATATCAAGCACAAAGTAAAGAGCATTTTTTTAGTATCCAATTAGGTTACCTCAGAATAATTTCATTGTAGTTGACATTATAATAAAATATTATGGTGAGTTTTATATGGAAAAACACTGAGATTTTCTGTTTAATCATTATCGGCTCCTATAATAATGGGTTTTGTCATCTTGAAAAGAAGTTGTGTATACTTCCCCAACCTTCAACCAATTTAAAATTGTAATGCCACTAGATAACCACTTAGCACTTGTATGCGCACTGAGTAAATGGATAGAAAACCATCTTGGCCGTGTCATTCATCTTGAAGAGCTTGCTGCTTACTCTGGCTATTCGCTTTGGCACATGCAGAAAATATTCAAAGAAGTCACAGGGATATCACTTGGAAAGTACATCCGCCAGCGACGCCTGGCTGGTGCTGTTTCTCTTCTGAGGAACAGTTCTTTGCCTATTTTTGACATTGCTTTGGATTTCGGCTTCGGCTCTCAATCTCATTTCACATACATGTTCCGTAAAGAATATGGCATTACACCTTATGATTTTCGCCAGAGTATAGACATTGAACTTGAAGTTAAACTTCCATTGCATCTGACTTACAACTGCGAACCATAAAGCTTGGCATCATCAGCGGCCATTCATCGCGGCCGCCATGCCTCACCATATATCCCTCTTATCCCACTGAATGACAGCATTCTATTTCTATATATTAATCATAAGTTATTATTGGTATTTTTCGACCAACGCCAAAGCAATCGCTTCTGTTTCCGCATCGGGAATACCACTAATATTTGACGGGCGGAAATGCATTTGAAATGCTTGAATGGTCTTACGAGTCGCATGATCCAGCAAACCTGTTTGAGGAATACTATAACCGTAAAGAGCCAGTGCTTTCTGTATTGAAATCACTGATGCGGGCATATCAAGAGCCCTGCCAGCCAAATATTTATTAACTGTCAAATGATCAGGCCAAGCTCCGATTCCTTGTTCATAAAGCGCTTGCCACGGAAAAAAAGACCCTGGGTCTTCTTTTCTAAGCGGTGCTATATCGCTATGACCAACAACATTTACAGCCTTAATTTGATATCGCTGAATAATGTCTTTTGCCAATCGAATCACTGCATCAATTTGTGACGGATGATATAAGCACCATTCTTTTTTGATAAAATGTCGTTTAAATCCACAATTAACAATTTCAATCCCAATAGAATAACGATTTAAGCTTTGGTATCCATGCCATTCACTCTTTCCCGCATGCCATGCCCTTTCCTTTTCCGAAACCAATTGAAAAATAATCGGTTCTTTATTTTCATATTTTAGTTGCGAGGGAATGAGGTAATGAGCGCTGACATGACCTCCCGTTAATGCCCGTAAAGATCTTCTGTCATCTAGCGCAGTGTAATGCAAAACAAGGAACCTAACCGAGTCAATATCCTGCTTAGTCGAATAAGGATAGGAATGGTCAATAATATAACCGTTTCTATCTTCTCGCTTAGGGGAATAAGAACAACCAATCAACAGTGTGATAAACACGCATACTAGTAATCTTCTTGTCATGATCGGTCAGCTAATTTAAAGGAAAAGATAACATGGTAATGACTATATAGTAGATGAAACTAAAATAGATGTGATGTTTTTTACTTTTAAGCATGCTCTTAAGAACAAATAAAAGCCGGACATTCGCAGAATGGTCGAGTGTCCGGCTGATCATATCATATCATATGAGTAAGATTCTGTTACTGATATACCCTATATAAGTAGGAGTTTAACCCTCAGTATCAGCGATTACTCTTTTTTCTGTTATACGAAGCATCATTATCCCAGATGCCTTTTTCAACTTGCTGTTGGATCTCTGGGTAATTGTTGATATTGAATGTCGGCAACTGCCCCGATTTTCTCTGTTGATTATAGTCTTTCGCCAGCTTCATTGCGATACCCGACAACATAAGTATGGCAATCAAGTTAACAATGGCCATACATGCCATTGATAAATTAGCCATATTCCAAACCAGAGGTACTTCTGCCAATGTACCAAACATCACCATGCCCAACGCAGCCAAACGCAGGATAAATAAGCCCGCTGTGTGGTTACGTTCCAGGAATATCATATTACTTTCAGCATAAGCGTAATTGGCTATGATCGATGTAAAGGCGAAGAAGAAGATAGCAATTGCAATGAATGTCGCTCCCCAATGCCCAACAGCCGATGACAATGCTCGTTGAGTCAATTCAATTCCGCTGATGGCAGTGACATTTTCGTTGAGAATTCCAGAAGAGAGGATGATAACAGCCGTTGCACTACAGATAACGATTGTATCCATAAATACCCCCAACATCTGTACATAACCCTGAGAGGCTGGATGCGGTGGATATGGAGAAGCTGAAGCTGCTGCGTTTGGTGCAGACCCCATCCCCGCTTCATTCGAAAACAATCCGCGTTGAACACCCTGAGTCATCGCCTGAGAAATACCATAGCCTAACGTTCCTGCTATTGCTTCCTGAAGACCGAAGGCACTCTTGATAATTAATGCAAATACTTCTGGAATACGTTCAATATTATGACCAACTACCCAAAATGCCAGTATCAGATAAGCAGCCGCCATAAATGGTACAACCAATTCGGCAACCCGAGCGATAGAACGTAACCCGCCGAAAATAATCGTGCCACTAATAATGACTAATACAATACCGACATAAATTGGTTTGATATCAAAGGCAACGGCAGCCGCTTTCGCAATTGAGTTTGCCTGAACAGCATTAAATACAAGACCAAACGCGATAATAAGGAAGAATGAAAATAGCACCCCCATCCATCGCTTCTTCAACCCTTTCTCCATATAGTAGGCAGGGCCACCGCGATAATTTCCTTGATCGTCTTTCGTCTTGTACAACTGGGCAAGCGTGCTTTCCACAAAGGAAGTTGCCATACCAATAAATGCCACTACCCACATCCAGAAAATAGCTCCAGGCCCACCAGCAGTAATTGCAATGGCAACCCCTGCTAAGTTACCAGTTCCTACACGAGCAGCAAGGCTGGTACATAAAGCCTGAAAAGATGAAATGCCAGAGTCATCTGATTTCTTACTATTTTTCAGAACTGAAAACATGTGACCAAAATGACAAATCTGTATAAGACCAGAACGCAGTGTGAAGTAAAGGCCAACGCCAAGAAGCAGATATATTAGTACGTAGTCCCAAAGAATGTTATTAATGAAGTTAATCAGATCCGTCAAGATATTTTCCCCTTACTAATTAGCAAACGTTAGCTGACTATAATGCAGTATCCTGCGAAATTTTATTGTGCTTAATTTCCTTTATAATTAACAAGTAACAAGTAACAAGTAACAAGTAACACAATTCTGTATACAAAAAACACAGAGATACTAGCCAGTAAAACGAAAAGAATGTAACACAATATCGATTTCAATGGGTAACTTTTAATGAATTTTTTACATTTACTTTAGCGTTGTTGAACATTCATATTGATATCAATAAACGCTTCATTCCCCATCCCAAGCCTATTAAGCGCATTTCACGAACAACAGATACGAGTTAATTCCTTTCCTATACATAAGCAAGAAACATAAACAAATTAACAATTACCATAAAAACAAAAAACCAGTTAATAACCAAAATATAACCAATAGAAAACAACACCAATACAATAACCATATAAAAAACATGTGTTAATTGAAAGTTATTGATGTCATGCCATATAAAATACACAGAACAAATTTAGATTAGTGACGTTCTGCTATATCACTTTAGTGGCAATAACCTAATTCATTAAGAACAGGAAAATAGTTACAAAATTTAATATTGAAGTTTCCAATATTTACAAAAACATATAGCAATATCTTTCTTCAAATGAGATTATTAAATTTTAATACTGTGATAGTTGGAAAAAGCTACCATCCCATATTAAAATTTTTGATTGTTATTTTTACGATAGGAAACAACAATAACAGGTTAGTAAGATGTTAATGTTCCACTATCTGGCCATCAGATAATCTGCAAGTGAGGTTATAATTGATGTTAGAGCGAAAAAGAAAGAATCCCGCAGACAACATACTGCCCAAGCGAGTTTATAGAGGAAAATCAAAGTACGAGTATCATCCTCCAACAGGTGGCTCAATCTCTATCTGCTGTTTAAATTCACCGTTATCCGTTGTTTGGAAAGAGTACAATAAGATTGTCGAAAAAATAGAAAAAAACAGCACATAGAGCTTAATATGTTGAAATTAATAAAAAAGCGGGAGTCACCACTCCCGTTGATTCTAATAATGTGTCGTTGCTAGATTAAAATTCAGTAAATACATCAAAAATAATCTATATCACAAAATATTTTTCTATTTTTTAGAGTAAAGAATGCCACTTTAAGAAATTCAAAAAATAATAAGATATACTAATGTTTTATTTTGAAGAAAATTAAACACGATATAACCAATACCGAATAAATTTTGAATTGCGCCTGCTATTAGAAACATGGTCTTCCAAAATTCGTGCTACTCTATAAATCTCATCCTGTGAGTATGTTGAATAAGATAGTAAACAGTGGAGTATTGCTTATGTGTATAAGTAAGATCATGAAAACTATTGTCATTCCCACGCTAATCACCCTATTGTTATCAACACCTGCCATCGCAAGAGATGGAAAATTGATTCATTTACCTGATAAAAGATTCGCCGTTATATCAGTCGGAGATTTGGAAAGTTCTTCAATTGGCAGCTATTCCATTGCCATTTTCAAGGATAAAGAGCTCATAGAATTTGAAACTGGGGCAGTCTTTTCTCGTGACGGTTCAGTGTTCGAAGATAACCATAAACCGAGGATTACATTTGCCGACATTAACGGTGACGGTTCCAAAGAATTAATTGTCTACAAACTCACAGCAGGTTCTGGAAATTATCTTGAAGTTGATGCGCTCAAAATTACTGACAGAAACGTCAAACTTCTTACCCGCATCAATACAAACAGTAAACATGATCCCGTTAAGTTACTTCGAGCACTATGCAAACGAGGCCAGTGTGTAGAGCAGAAACACCAATAATCTCATCTTCAATAAGGCATTCCCATTCCATTGCGATCCAGCGCAAACGGGAGAATTATGTACTATTGTTAATGTTGTTATTACTGTTCATGCTGTCACCACTATCATGGTGTAATCGATCAAGAGGAAATTATGAAACGTCTTTTACTGCCAATTTTCCTTGCCCCACTCTTCTCTTATGCCGCACATGCGAATGTAGACAAAACAGCGGAAGCCTATTGTGATTTGTTTGGAAAAGCCTCCGTAGAAGCATTCAAAACTAATGATTCACCCGATGCCATAGCCAAAAAAGTTTTCAGTGAATTAAGTAGTAAGGGATTCGATCTTAAAGAAATCCATAGCAACAAGGATGAATTTATTACATCTATCAAACAGACCGTCACAGAAGTCAGAAAAAATAAACAATCATTCCCAAGTCACCGTCATTTTGACGAATCATTGGATAAATCTGTTAAGGCATGCAAAGTGCAAACAAAGCATGCCTTATCTCAAGGTACGAAATAAATTCCTGTAGAGCGACTGGCTAACGTCATCGCTCTAATATCAATTCTGTGGAATAAATTTCATTCCGATAAAAATGCGCACCGCATTCCCTCTTTCAAGCTGACAATGAAATAAACGCCGTTCGGCCTTGAACTGTGCCTGATGCATATTTTGCTGCTGTCTAAGCCGATGCCCCATCAACAAACAGGCAAGTCGGCGATTGGCATGTTGGCTGCGTTCTGTCTGTACTTTGATACTGATACCACTGGCAATATGCACTGCCCGCACCGCTGATTCTGTTTTATTGACATGCTGCCCACCAGGCCCGGAAGCTTTCAATGTTTCAAACCGAATTTCGCTTTCCATCATTTCCTGTATCGGTTCAAATTGTGCAATACCAATAAACCAGTTTTTGCGGCCAACTCCTTTTCGCCACGGGCTCTCGCAAATCCATTTAATAGTACCGTTCCAGCGCTCAAATAGTTGCTGTTCATTTTCCCCTTGAATGGCAACTAACACAGAGCGCAATGTACCGGAACGTTGCCCTCGCTCTTCTTCCAAAATATCTGCTATCACGCTCAATTCTTCGGCTTCTTGAATCAATCGCTCCAGCGCTTTTTTGACAGCTAGCGTACATTCTTCAGGCCCCTGAGCCGAGGAGATCTGCAACAGTATCATTCATTGCCTCCTCGTGTCTTATATGTCAAAACAGGTTTAAGTCGTGCTATCAACTTCACCAAACCCGCCTGTAACATAGCATCCATCACGCCACCAATAGGCTTGTAAGCTTCTGGAGCCTCTTGAAAAATCAATTGCTTATCTAAGCAAATGACTCGACTGCCCAATGCTGTGCGAGAAAGTTGTACAGTGTTGTAACGTCCGCTCAAACGCTCCTTGCACTCACCACGAATCCACTTCCTTCCCGCACCATGAGCAAGGGAAAACAGACTGCGTTCACTGGCCAGCGGTTGAACCAAATAGCTGTAATCTCCACGAGATCCCGGAATAATCACTGGCCCTTGATCCGCGGGAGTTGCCCCCTTACGGTGCAACCAACCATCAATACCGTCAATAGTACAAGGGGCGAGCAAATTATGTGAGACATCAAGCAGACGATCTCCATTGACTCGCCAGCGTCTTAGCATCCTTTCTGCAATTAATTGACGATTGAAACAAGCATAATCCAATGCTTGTTGATGCTGCTGAAGATAATCCTGTGCCTCTAGACTGGAGGCTATCAATCCATGATGCCCATGTTCACAAACATGCTGTTCAAGAATCATTTGTCCCATGCCACGTGAACCACTGTGTACCAACAGCAAAAGCTGCTGTTTATTCAATTGCCACGCTTCAAGCATATCCGGTTGATAAATTTCATCCAATTGCTGTAATTCAGCAAAATGGTTGCCACCGCCAATCGTTCCCGGCGGATAACAAAAATGCTCAGGTATATCACTAGGTAAATCCCCTGCTTCCAAAGGGGCATCAATGGAGCCAAGCCGTTTTTCCAGCTTATCCAATAACCATTTATTTAATGCTCAATCTGTCCGCCATAATGCCATACCGCAACCAATATCATTGCCAATAAGAGCCGGATAGAAACGTGACTGTGAGAAAAATGCAGCACCAACTGGATATCCTCTGCCAGGATGGAGATCAGGCAGCCCAACAGTACGTACCATGTCAGGAAGCTGTGCTGTTATTTCAAGTTGCTGGATGGCCTTGCCTTCCAGCCAAGTATTTTCTGTTACGATAAGCTGTACGTTCGGTGCAACCGAATACAAAGTATTGCCCATAGATCAACCTTATGATCAATGAAAAAATAAAGGTGTGGTCAGGCCTTCCTAGCCAAGCAATACTGAAAAATTTGATTTAGTAATTAGCTTTGGGCTGGCCTGAAAAGAGTCATTGTTATTGTCATCATGATGAATTTCTCCTTTTCAGTCGTTAGTGGGGTTTAGTGAATAGCTGCATTTCGCAGGCGCTGCATCATACTTCAAGTTTTATGATCATTGCCAGTATTTTATTTATATTTATTAAACCATCCGAAGATGTTTTAATTGCCTTTGTTTTTAATTACAATTTGTGATTAATTGAAATATTACTTTAGCCCCTGATATATATAAAGTAACCACATGATACTGAGAAACTTGAACACCATGAGAGCCTGCTCTTTCATACCGCTAAATATTTTTTAGTTCACTATAAAAAGAGGTAAATGGAACCAAAATCTGAATTACAGCGAAGAGTGAAAGTCAATTTTTAACGGTAATGCTATACCGGTTGCTAAAAATAATAAAAGCACTAAAAAAGTATTTATAAACGCATTAAAACGATATTGGGATAGAGATGGTTTCAGATTTTCTAAATTGGAGGCTGATTTACCCAAATCCAATGAATACTGATTATCTTCAATTTGGCAAAGTATTTCTTTTGCCCGTTCTATATCAGCACGATGAACAAGGAGTTTCACGCCGCCAAATGCTTGAGAATACATGTAGTTGTTCCACACAATCCCTTCATCTATCACTACTGCATAAATACCTTCTGATAGCATTCTGCCTAAGATAATGTGAGCATCTATCGGTGATAGAAAATTTGCCAATAACTGCATATTTCCTCTTTGGGGATAGCTATTCCACATAAGTACACCATAATCAGATGATTTATTAAGCAGTATAACCTATTATTGAATACCAATTCCAGATTGGCTCCAGTACATTAGCACTAGCGTGAATAATTAATTTATGAGATTTACGACATTAATCACATGATGGCTTCTGAGTCTTATGATGTACAGCTCCGTTATCAATCAATAATTTTTGCATCTCTTTTAAATTACGATGACAAGCATATGATAATGCACTTTGATCATAAGATGGCATATTTACGTCATTTGTTACCGTAAATAAATTCAGATTTGCACCCTGCCCAATCAAATAATTTACGGTATCAATACGATTATTACTTGCCGCAATCATCACTGGTGTTTCACCATCAGCCTCAATAGTTTGATCATTTAAATCAAGCTCATCTTTCATCAGATTATGTATTTTCTTCACTATATTAGTGTTTTTACCCAAAACTGCTGATTTCAACACATGATTAACATCGGCTTTATCCGTAGCCCACAAATTAGCTTTCTCTGATATTAAATAATCCACAATATCTTCATAGCCAATAAAAGCCGCCCAGCCTAATGCAGTTTGTTCCAAACTTCCTGTGTCTTTAACTTCGATATCTTGACCACTCTCAACCATTTTTTTTACAGTATCTAAATCCCCTCGTTTAACCGCATCAAACCATTTACTGTTTTCCCCTGTTGATGGTTTTTCATAAAAAACTCGATGGGGCAATCTTTGTGGGTTAGCAAGTTCTACCATCTCCGCATAACCTAATCTAAAATTTTTATACTTATCTGGATTATTATCATTTAACACTTGGGCGCTAACATTAACTAATACTAGTAATAACGCAGAAAACATTATTATTTTTCTCATCTTTCCCTCATTGCTTAGTATAATATTACGTTTCACGTATTAAAGGAGGTAATCCTCCGCTTTTAACGGAGGCCAGTAATAGAGTTCAGGTAGTTCGTTATGCATGTTGTTTGGGTGTATAACCTCCTAATGCCATATTAGATCGTTCATGATTATAAAACCATTGCCACTTGATTGTTTTCACTTTATCGCTAATCAATATCTCTCTTACACGATGCAATGCTCTCGCCATTTGTTGAACATCTCTTCTAGTACCATTAGCTGTAACTTTTTTTCTCAGCGGGGAATATACTCATGGGAAAGCTTAAATTTATGCGATTTCTCAGTTTATTGAGTATCAGAAAAAATGCCAATTTTGGTTCCTACAGCACTTCTTCTGCTTGGTGGTCAACTATTCCTCAAGGTAAAGAACTTCTAATGGCAAACCAGTAACCCTCAGAAACTCAACAATTTTCATTCTCAGTAAATTTCCGCCAAGATTTCTTGCCTCCTACAACATCAACAATTTTTTATAATAGTGTCTATAATTGCCTCATAAAAAACTCTTTGTGTATTAAGTATATTTGATGTATATGGAAATATTGAATAAGGTTAACAGCAAGATGATTGCGTCGATTCACAAAATGTTTATCGTCTATCCTCGGAAGCGTGTATGACGCTAAAAGAAAAATCAAATTACTTATAAGGAGTCATAATCGAAAAGAATATGAAGATTAAATAGCCCACGAAAGTGGCGCTAATGTCATAGGTAAAATGTTTTGGTATTCAATGATAGATTATTAAGGTCTTGAAATGGAAAATTTTAAACAAAAACTTAAGCATCACGTTGAACATGTCAAAAATGTAGGGGAACATTGTTCTACTGAAGAAACAACCAAGCAAGCTCTGATATTGCCATTTTTAGATATACTTGGTTTTAGTCCATACGACCCACAAAAAGTGAAAGCTGAATATGGCGCAGATTTCCCCGGCGCAAAAGCTAATGAGCGGGTTGATTACGCCCTATTCTGTCAAGGTGTACCGGTCATGTTTATAGAAGCCAAGGGATATAAAGAAAAAATAGAAAATCATTGTCCTCAATTATCCCGTTATTTTAACTCAACACCAGAAGTGACAATCTCTGCTATAACTAACGGGCAAGAATGGCGTTTTTTTACAGATTTAAAACAAAAAAATGTTATGGATCCTACTCCATTCTTACGTATTAGAATGGACGAAACCAGCGATGCAGATGCCAGCCAACTGTACAGATTTAGACACGATAAGTTTAAACCGGAAGCATTGCGTACTCTTGCAGAAGAAAGTGTATATCTTTCTGCATTTACAAAAACCATCAGTTCAAGTTTACGGGAAGTGGATAGCGAATTCGTCAGGTATGTTGCAAATAGATCTAATGTAGAAAGACAGCTTAATCAGAGATTTATAGAGTCAATAACACCATTGGTGAAGCAGGCGGTTGAAAAATCAGTTAGTGCAATGGTTGTGTCAGGATTATCAAACAAACATACTCCAATTGATGAAATTCCTAACAATAAGGAAATTTCCACAGAAAATTTCGAGGCAGATGCAATCGTAGACCCAGATAATCCAAATATAATAACAACAAAAAATGAGTTATCTCTATTCGAAAAAGTTAAATCAATCATAGGTGAAGATATTGATTTACAATATAAAGATACTGAGTCTTATTTTGGGATACTTTATCAAGGTAAATCTAATAGATGGATTGTTAGATATTTTGATAAGAAAAATAAATCGTATATTCAAACACCAATAGAATTAACAGATATACTCATCAATGAAATATGTAGAGCTGGATTAGAAGTTAATGGATCACGAATTTTTATTGAAGTTCCAGAAGACATTTTACGTGTTACAGGGATTGTTTTGGATTCGTTCGAGTACGCAAAGAATGACGAAAACTTCAGAAAAAAATCTTAGTGAATGAAAATAGAAGCCATCTTGACCTTTACTTTGGATGGCTTCTTCTAAAAAGTTCGCATTGCATAAGCCCAAAACTATCAGCTAAAAAATAAGTTTGAAGTGCACAAAATTTGATAGGTTTTGATAACCATATCGATCGTTATAATAAAATAACGGGAACCATTAAGCTCCCGTTATCTATTCAATCACGCAATCAATTACATATGAGAGATAATTGCG
>NZ_JACOII010000022.1 GCF_016306625.1 Xenorhabdus lircayensis
GACTGGCAATAGTTTTTTTGAAAAAAATTACCGACTGATGATTATTACGGCAAATTGCACTTAAGTTGGTAGTTTTTCCAGCGACAGGAAGCCATATTCGTGTAAAACGGGTCGTAGAGCCTCACTATTTGGCTCTATCTTTGTGCAATAAGCCAAGTTATCCGCCGTTGTTAAAAACAAATCATCCCGATTTTTAATCAACCATGCTGTTCTACGGGCAATTGCAGCCCCTGAATCAATTAATCTTGTCCCATCGGGTAAAACTTGTGAAAGTTCTTCTGCTATTAGGGGAAAGTGAGTGCAGCCCAAAATGACAGTATCCGGAGGCTCTTTCATTTTCAGCCACGGTCTCAATATTTTTCCCAATTCTTCCAGCGGAACATCCTTACCGTGTAGCTTCTGCTCAGCCAGTTCCACCAATTCAGCAGAACCTATTGCATGCACCTGACAATCCGTAGCGAATCGTGTAATTAATTCTTTGGTATAGTCGCGATTCACCGTAGCACGCGTCGCCAATAATCCCACAACACGGTTACAACTCAGCTTTGCCGCTGGTTTGATCGCAGGCACGACACCAACAACAGGAAAGGAAAAGCGTTCGCGTAAGGTAGGCAAGCTAATCGTGCTGGCAGTATTGCAAGCGATAACGACAATCGCTAAAGGATGTTTTTTCTGGATAGTATCAACAACCTGAACGACCCTTTCGATAATCACTTCAGCTATTTTTTCGCCGTAAGGAAATGCTTCATTATCGAAAGCATATATATAGTGGAGATCCGGCAATAATTGCCGGATTTCTTGGTAGACAGATAAACCACCCATTCCGGAATCAAAAACCAGAAGCGTTGGACGGGCAGGCTTGTTTAAATCAGAAGTTGTAGCTGCCAGTGAGGTAGTATTCTCTTCCTGGAGTGCGATAGCCATAAGCTGTCTCATAATTTTTATCAAACAGATTAGCTATTCTAGCACGTATTGTAAGGTGGTTAGTGATTGGATATGAGACGTTGATATCCCATAAACTTATGCCCCCTACTTTCACAGTTTTCGGAGGATACACACTATGGTCTTGGTCGTAACGCTGACCAATATATTGATAGGTTATTCCCCAATCGATATTGAAGGCTTCCCAATCTAACTGGTATTTAACTTGCTGTTTAGCACTACGCATTAATTGCTGATTATTGCCATCGCGCGGATCAACATATTGTAAGGTCAGTTGGTGCTGGAATATGCCGGTATCCATTGTCCCCGTCCATTCAACACCTTTTATTTTTGCCTTACCAATATTTTCATAATGGTTATTGGCAAAACTTATCAATTGTTCAATATCATTGCGATAAACAGACAAACGCCAATTAAGTGATCCAGTCAATCCTTCAACCCCACCTTCCCATTGTTTACTTTTTTCTGGTTTGAGGCTGTCATTTCCCCATTTGCTATAAAGCTGGTTCAGAGTCGGAGCCTTGAATGCCGTTCCATACGAGGTAATAAAACGATAACCATCAATGAATTCCCAACTTGCCCCAGTTTGCCATGTTGCATTCCAATCATATTCAGAATGATGATCTGAACGCACTGCCCCCTCTAAGGTGAAATCATGCACCTTTTGCTGTGCGGTTAAATACAAGCCTGTGTTATCAATATCTTTTTGTACAGGAATATAATTGGAACCTGCGGCAACCGACTCTCTTTTCCAATCGACCCCACTGCTGATTGCACCATGCCCAACTTGCCATACGTTTCCCCATTGAGCATTGTACTGTTTTGAATCACTCAGGCTGGAGCCTTTGCCATAGCGCCCATATTTGGGATCAAGATTGTAATCTTTGACATGGCTGTAACTAGCCATTAACTGAGAAGAATAAATACCCTGATTAAATTGAAGGCCTACATCATAGGTACGACTGAATAACTCCCTAGTATCGACCAACATCTCGTTGTAACTATCATCATAAGCTGTTCGGTTATTAAACCCATAGGCTCGAGCAAATCCGCTAATTTGATCATTCATTTTATGATCTATTTCTAGCCATAGCATTTTACTCATAAAGCCATCCCGATCTGGCTGAGGGTATCCCCCTGTATTACCCTCAGCCACTACATCAAACCCTTTGGTATAAGTATAACCTGCGGCTGCGGTTAATAAGGTATTCTCACCGAGCTTCTGTTGTGTCGAACCATTATAGTTCTGATATCCGTTGGAGCCGATCCCTGCATTCAGTGTCGTTCCCCTTTGTTCTCGCTTTGTAATGATATTAATCACCCCACCGATGGCATCCGAGCCATATACGGCAGAACGTGCACCGCGGATGTATTCTATTCTCTGCACCATTGAGATCGGGATCTGGCTAAAATCCGCCGAACCCGTGATGCCGGCCTGATTCAAACGAATCCCGTCCACCAGCACTAGTGTATGACTTGAATTTGTACCACGAACAAATAAAGAGGAATGCTGCCCAATGCCCCCATTCTGCGCAATATCAACACTCGGCAAACGGCGTAAGACATCAACCAGGCTATTGGATTGCCAGCGGTCTATCTCTTCACGAGTCACTACCGTCATTGGTGCCAAAACCGAAGAAATCGGCTGTTTAAAGCGATTGGCTGTAACCACCAGCGGATCTTGATTGTCAGCAACAGCACAATGATTCCAGCTAGAAAACACCACTACAGACGCAGCAGATAAAAGAATATGTTTTTTATTTGTCATGAGATTTTTGATGAGAAAATGGTATCTAACTATTATGCATCTAACTATAAAGCGTCATGCTACGATGAAGATCGTGGAGTGTCCAGAATGCCTCTCCATCAAAAAAAGAGGCTAATAATCCAGAAAACTGGACATCCTTTACGCTTCCCCTACAATGCCGCTCGGAAATTTTTCTTAACGCGACCATACGAGAACCAGATAATGCAGAATGCTTTGCCAACGGAAAATTATGAAAACCAATTGATGGAGAAGGCCCATCGTCTAAAAGGAATGATGACCCCCTTTAGCGCACCTGAGCCTGAAGTTTTCCGTTCTCCTGCATCACATTACAGAATGCGAGCAGAATTCCGTATCTGGCATGAGGAAGACGACCTCTACCACATTATGTTTGATCAGCAGACCAAACAACGTATCCGTATTGATCAATTTCCAGTTGCCAATCAACTAATCAACAGCATGATGCAGGCCATCATTACTGGCATAAAAGATAATCCAGTATTACGCCACAAACTGTTTCAGGTGGATTACCTTTCCACCCTCAGCAACAAAATCATTGTCTCCCTGCTTTACCACAAAAAACTGGGTGATGAATGGCGTGAACATGCAATCGCCCTACGCAATCAATTAATAGCAGAAGGTTTTGATGTCCAGCTTATTGGGCGCGCGTCAAAAACGAAGATCATGCTCGACCATGACTATATAGATGAAGAATTACCTGTTGCAGGTAATACCCTGATTTACCGTCAGGTTGAAAACAGCTTCACGCAGCCGAATGCCAGCATCAATATCCATATGTTGGAATGGGCGATTGATATCACCAAAGGCGCGGAAGGTGATCTGCTTGAACTGTATTGTGGTAATGGTAATTTCTCTCTGGCACTGGCGCCGAATTTTAATCGCGTATTGGCGACCGAAATTGCCAAGCCTTCAGTTGCCGCCGCACAATTTAATATTGCAGCGAACCAAATTGATAATGTACAGATTGTCCGTATGTCAGCAGAAGAATTTACGCAGGCAATGAATGGAGAGCGGGAATTTAATCGACTACAAGGCATTGATTTAAAAAGTTATCAATGTGAAACCATTTTTGTTGATCCACCACGCAGTGGGCTGGATGAAGAAACGGTCAAAATGGTTCAGGCATATCCACGCATCCTTTATATTTCCTGCAATCCAGAAACGCTCTGCCAAAATCTGGAAACACTGACGCAAACCCATAAGATCAGCAAACTGGCCCTTTTTGATCAGTTTCCGTATACCCATCATATGGAATGCGGCGTACTGCTGGAAAAAAGAGCTTAATCGGCATCAAAACTGACTTTAAAAAACAAAAATGCCACAAAACTGGTCTTGTGGCGTTTTTCATTGAACCGTTCTTGATAAAAAGACTATCAGCTCTGGCTTTCTGAAGTGAATATAGCCTGCTGCTTGCGCCCTTTCACCTTTAGATAAATCCAAAACACCAAAACAGTGCCAATGATAACAGGCAAGAAATTAGAACCAATTTCTGGATATTCCATCCGAATAAACGCGCTGTACATGGACATTCCCAGAAAGAAACATCCCGTGGCCAGTTTTGGCAACCCTTCTGCCATTGGATAATTCAAATAACGTTGATGGAGACAATACAAAGAAAGTACCAATGCAATAATCGGGAAAATGGAAAAAGGCACAAATGAATTGAAAAATGCTGAGAAAGTTCCGTGTGTTGCCAGTCCAATGATAAGAGCCAGCAACATTGTGCTTTTATCTTGGCGGTATTGTTCCATCGTATTGTTCTCCTTTCATTATTATTCAGGGGTCTTAGGGATCACTTTAAGGACAGTATTTTTTTCTTGCTCACGACGATACCAATAATAAGCACCTTTGGAAATCATACGGAGTTGTAAAACTAAACGCTCTTCAAGGCGACGTCTTTTTTCTTCGTCAATATCCAGTGCTTCTGCACCTGCACTGAATACGATTGTCACCATCGCCTCGGCTTGTATTTCAGTAAAATGACGTGGCATATGACTGGCTTGCTCAAGGTAGTCTGCCAGTTCAGCAATAAAATGTTGGATTTCCCGTGCGACAGCCGCACGAAATTCAGCCGATGTGCCGGAGCGTTCGCGCAGTAACAGCCGGAACGCGTTAGGATTGTTGCCGATGAATTCCATAAACGTTGAAACCGAAGTACGGATGATGCTGCCACCCTTTGCAATGCGCTGACGTGCCTGGCGCATTAACTGACGCAACATCAGGCCACTTTCATCCACCATCGTCAGCCCCAACTCATCCACATCCCGAAAATGGCGATAGAACGAAGTCGGTGCGATACCAGCTTCCCGAGCCACTTCCCGCAGACTCAAGCTTGTGAAACTGCGTTCAGCACTAAGTTGACTGAATGCCGCTTCAATCAGGGAGCGACGGGTTTTTTCTTTCTGTTTTGCTCTAACGCCGGTTACGTTACTCACAACAATCCTGATCTATCTCGACTCTATAATGAGGCAAATATAACAGATTCTGCTGGGTTTGCTGTGATTGTTCTCTTAAAGATATTATTCGATGTTTTCCTGTTTTATTTCTAAACAATGAGATAAAAACCTCATGCTCATTGGGTTATTACACCAAGTAATGTTAAGATAGAGTTGTTATTTTGTGTAAAAATAGGTCTTTCCTCTATGCAATATACTCATTTTGATGCCATTGTGATTGGCTCTGGTCCCGGTGGGGAAGGAGCAGCAATGGGGTTGGTGAAACAAAGTAAAAACGTTGCTGTTATAGAACGTTACAATAATGTCGGTGGTGGATGTACCCATTGGGGCACGATTCCGTCTAAAGCTCTCCGTCATGCCGTCAGCCGTATTATTGAATTTAATCAAAATCCCCTCTACAGTGATAACTCCCGCATTCTTCGTTCCTCGTTTTCTGAAATCCTGCGCCATGCTGAAGTCGTTATTAATCAGCAAACCAAAATGCGCCAAGGGTTTTATGAACGCAATCGGTGCCGAATGTTTTCAGGAGAGGCAACATTCATCGATGAACATCGGGTGAGTGTGCGTTATGCCGATGATAGTGTTGATGTATTGAGTGCAGACAAGATAATCATTGCTACCGGCTCCCGCCCTTATTCCCCTCCTGATGTTGATTTTACCCACTCCCGTATTTATAACAGCGATACTATCCTGCAATTGGATCACGAACCGCGCCACGTGATTATTTATGGCGCAGGCGTGATTGGCTGTGAATACGCCTCTATCTTCCGGGGATTGGGCGTTAAGGTGGATTTGATCAATACCCGTGATCATCTGTTATCCTTCCTTGATCAAGAAATGTCTGATGCCTTGTCCTATCATTTCTGGAATAGTGGCACTGTTATCCGCCACAACGAAGAATATGAAAAAATTGAAGGTGTCGATGATGGCGTGATTGTCCACCTGAAATCCGGCAAGAAAGTCAAAGCAGACTGCCTGCTGTATGCCAATGGTCGAACAGGTAATACAGACACGTTAGGTTTGGAAAATGTTGGGCTGGAGACAGACAACCGTGGCTTACTGAAAGTCAATCGTGTCTACCAAACCAGCAATGAAAACATCTACGCGGTTGGTGATGTTATTGGCTATCCAAGTTTGGCTTCTGCGGCCTACGATCAAGGGCGCATCGCGGCGAAAGCACTCACGACAGGTAATGCTAATCTGCATCTGGTGGAAGATATCCCAACAGGGATTTATACCATTCCTGAAATCAGTTCAGTTGGCAAAACCGAGCAGCAATTGACCTCAATGAAAATCCCTTATGAGGTAGGGCGCGCCCAATTCAAGCATCTGGCAAGAGCGCAAATTGCGGGTATGAATGTCGGCAGTATCAAGATCCTGTTCCACCGTGAAACAAAACAGATTTTGGGTATTCACTGTTTTGGCGAACGTGCCGCAGAGATCATTCATATTGGTCAGGCCATCATGGAACAAAAAGGCGAAGGTAATAATATCGAATATTTCGTTAATACCACCTTCAATTATCCAACAATGGCGGAAGCCTACCGTGTTGCTGCACTCAATGGGTTAAACCGGTTATTTTGATGTTTTTCCGAGAATGTCGAAATAATTACTCATTTTAGCCCGAATCGCCTCTGCCAATTGCTCATAGCGACCACGCAGAGGTGAGCCGGGACGATAGACCAATATAATCGAGCGCTTAGGTTCCGGCTCGTAGCATTCCAGATAGCAAACGCCATCACGCTTTCTTTCTTTGGGAACCGACAATTCGGGCAATAACGTAATACCACTACCCGCCGCTACCATATTGCGTAACGTTTCTAGGCTAGTTGCTCTGAAATGGGTATCTTCTTTAGCCCCCGCTTGAAAACAGAACCCCATTGCCTGATCACGCAAACAGTGCCCATCTTCCAGCATCAATAATTTCTCGCCGGATAACTCATTCATCTTGATCTGAGTTCGTTCTGACCACTTGTGCTCTTCATACACCGCCAGTTTCATGGGTTCTTCAAAAATCGGGACTTCAATAAACGCTTCGGTTTCTTTTACCAACGCCAGAATGGCGCAATCAAGCTTCCCGCTATCGAGCTGTGCCAGCAAGTTTTGGGTTTGGGCCTCATGCAGATACATTTCCAATTTTGGGTATAATTTATGCAATTCAGGAATGATAAGTGGTAAGAGATAAGGGCCGATTGTTGGAATAAGGCCGATATGCAACGGCCCAGACATACTTTCACCTTGAAGGGACGCCATTTCCTGCAAGACCTTCACTTCCCGCAAGATGGTTTTGGCCTGTTCCACCAGCAACATCCCCTGCTGGGTAAATAATACCTTGCGGCTAGTGCGTTCCAGCAGCATCACACCCAGCTCATCTTCCAATTTGCGGATTTGCCCGCTCAGTGTTGGTTGGCTGACATGACAAGCATCAGCGGCTCGGCGAAAGTGCCGGTATTCAGCAAGTGCCACAAGGTATTCCAGATCGCGGATATTCATTCCCAACCTCTGCATTTGATATCAATGAAAGTATTGATCAATAGATCATTATATCCATGAGGGCAAAAAACTATCAACCGCTTGTGATTATTAGTATTTTTACCTAAATCGCTGCTTTGCCTGAACAATCGCTTGCTTCACTTGTTTTTGCGCTACCCCACCTTTCGCCAAACGCTTATCCAGACAGGATTGCAACGTTAACGTGTCATAAACATCCACCGAAATAACACCGCTGAATTTTTGCAATTCAAGCAAAGAAAGCGCTTCCAGCGCCTTACCTTTAGCGATTGCAGCCACTACAGCCTCACCGACGATGTGATGTGCCTCACGGAATGGGACACCTTTTACGACCAAATAATCTGCTAACTCAGTCGCATTGGCATATCCCTGTTTTGCCGCCTCCTCACAACGGGGGCGTTTCACTTGAATGCCATCCAACACCAGCGCCGCCATATGCAGGCAATCCAGCCATGTATCCAGCGCATCAAACAAGCCTTCCTTGTCTTCCTGCATATCCTTATTGTAGGCAAGAGGAAGCCCTTTCAGCGTCATCATCATACCCGTCAATGCACCCTGAACTCGGCCACATTTACCACGAATAAGTTCCAATGCATCCGGGTTTTTCTTTTGTGGCATCAAGGAAGAACCGGAAGTTACCCGATCTGACAGTTCAACAAATCCGGCTTCTCCGCTGTTAAAGAAAATCAGGTCTTCAGCGAAACGTGAAAGATGGATCATGCTAATGCTCGCACCTGACAGCAGCTCCAAGACATGATCACGATCGGAAACGCTATCCAAACTATTGCGAGTCGCCGAGGCAAAGCCTAGCCATGACGCCAATTGTTCCCGGTCAATATTGTAGGCCGTTCCTGCCAGCGCACCACACCCCAACGGACTGACGTCTAGCCGCTTCAGTGCATCCTGCAAACGACTCTCATCACGACCCAGCATTTCCGCATAGGCAAGACACCAATGGGCAAAAGTGACAGGTTGCGCCCGCTGCAAATGGGTATAACCCGGCATTACCGCATCCTGATTATTTTCAGCGGTGATCACTAATGCCTGTTGCAACTCGATAAGTGCTTTCAAGATATCGGTGATCTGATCTTTGCACCATAATTTTAAGTCGGTTGCAACCTGATCATTACGGCTGCGCCCCGTATGGAGCTTTTTGCCCAAATCCCCTACTTTCGCGATAAGTTGCCCTTCTACCCAACTGTGAATATCTTCCGCATCGCTTTGCAAAATGGCCTTGGGGTTGATTCGCACTTCATCCAGTAGCTCGTTCAAAGCCAGCTCCAGCTTTTGCTGCTCTTCGGAAGTTAATACTCCCACCGTAACCAATGCTTTTGACCATGCAACCGAGCCTACAATATCCTGCTCCGCCAAACGGTAATCAAAATGCAGTGAATCATTGAATTGCTTGAACCGCTGATCGGCTTCCTGACTGAAACGTCCACCCCAAAGTGCCATAATATCGTTCCTGTTCTCTCTATCTATTTACTATTGATTGCCAGAGTTGATTGATTGCCAAGAAATTACTTTTTGCTGTTCAGCGCACGGATGCGTGAAGAAAGCGAATAGAGGCGGATAAACCCTTCAGCATGGCTGTGATCGTAAACGTCATCCTCGCCAAAAGTGGCGAACTCTTCAGAGTAGAGGCTGTTGGCAGATTTTTTCTGCACCGCTGTCACCTGTCCTTTATAGAGTTTCAGGATAACCTCACCGTTAACACTGGCTGCCAAAGTTTCTGCTGCCGCTTGAATTGATTGACGCAATGGAGCGAACCAACGGCCATCGTAGGCAACATAAGACATTTCCAATCCCAGTTGTTGACGCCATTTGAAGCTATCGCGATCCAAAACCAATTGCTCGATGCCACGCAGCGCTTCCATCATGATGGTTCCCCCCGGCGTTTCATAACAACCACGGGATTTCATACCCACCAAACGGTTTTCCACAATATCAATCCGGCCAATGCCATGCTTGGCTCCCAACTCGTTCAGTTCATTAAGGCATTGATACGGTGAAAGCGCCTGACCATTCACACCAACCACCTCACCTTTTTCAACCGTTACCGTGACATATTCTGGTTCAGAAGGTGCATCTTCAGGCTCTGCTGTCCACACCCAGCAATCTTTATTGGCAGCATTCCACGTGCTTTCCAAAACCCCACCTTCGGTTGAGATGTGCCATGCGTTTTCGTCACGGCTATAGATTTTTTCCAGCGTTGCGGTAGTGGGGATATCACGAACTTTCAGATAATCCAACAACGCCTCACGGGAACGTAGATCCCATTCCCGCCACGGAGCAACAACTTTCAGATGTGGTGCCAAGGCGGTATAAGTACTTTCAAACCTAACCTGATCGTTACCCTTACCGGTTGCACCGTGGGCGACAGCATCCGCACCCACTTTCAGTGCCAATTCAACCTGTGCCTTGGCAATAATTGGACGAGCCATTGACGTACCAAGCAAATAACTGCCTTCATATAGCGCTCCCGTTTTCAGCACGGGATAAACATACTCTTTGATGAACTCTTCACGCAGATCGGCGACATGACATTCAGAAGCACCAGAACGCAATGCTTTTTGCTCTACACCTTCCAGATCTTCACGGCTTTGGCCAACATCAGCAACAAACGCGATGACTTCACAATTGTCATAATGCTCTTTCAACCACGGAATAATGGCGGATGTATCCAAACCACCTGAATACGCCAGAACGATTTTTTTTATACTTTTAGTCATAGAGATAACCTTTTAAATTACGCCAAAATTCGTGTGCCAACGGGTATACCATTAAATAACGCAATCAATTGATCCGCATGTCGCCAACTCGCGATATCTACTGGTTGCCCGAGTGTTTTTGCCGCCTCCAGGGCCGCACGCACTTTCACTATCATGCCGTCGGTAATAACGCCCTGTTCAATGAGATGCCCGATCTTTTCCTCTGTTGCCTCTGGGATTTTCTGGCCTTTCCCGTCCAGAATACCGCTGACATCAGACAATAAAACCAAATCCGCATTTAGCACCTGTGCAATGGCGGTAGCCGCCTGATCCGCATTCACATTCATCAACTCGCCGTGTTTAGTGATACCAATTGAGCTGATAATTGGTATATAGCCCACATCCAGCAAAATTTTCAGTAGATCAGGTTCCCCCGGTTGAGCCTTTCCTGTGTGACCAAGCTCTTCATCAAGTTGGGAAACCTTTACGGTTCCCCCATCTCCCAGACATAATCCAATGGCAGGCAAACGGAATTTTGTTGCACATGCCAGCAATTTTTTGTTGGCAGTTCCTGCTAAAGTGCCCGTAATGATGTCGATTTGATCTTCTGGCGTGATCCGCAGACCTTGTTTCTTCAAAATCGGTAGCTGCAATTGCTGCATCAGATCATCAACTAAACAGCCACCACCATGTACAATAACCAGCGGACGTTTATGGGTTTTTCGGTATGACTGCAATGTGGTAAATAACCGATCCAGCGCTTCTTTATTGTCTAATAACACACCACCCAACTTGATAACTAACGGCTCCATCGGATTTATCCTCTATCGATATTAAAATCTGTCGGAATCTTAATTTTTCGGAATTCAGTCCTTAGAAATTCAGTCCTCAGGAATTAAAACAATGCCTGAGTTTCTTCATACCCAAAACGAATATTCATGCACTGTACTGCCTGTGCTGCTGCGCCTTTCAGCAAATTATCCTCAGCCCCCACGATGATCAGGTGTTGCCCCTGAACTGCAAAACCAATATCACAGAATGGCAAACCAACGACGGATTTCAACGCAGGAACCCCTTTGCTGTATAAACGTATCAGCGGTTTATCATGATATGCCTGCTGATAGGCCTCTCTAATTTGTGCTTCTGTCACACCAGATTTCAATTTGCAGGTAATTGTGGCAAGAATGCCGCGTGAAAAATTGCCCAAATGAGGGGTAAAGATCACCTCTGTCCCTAAATGCGTGGCAATTTCAGGTTGATGACGATGGTTAAAAATACCGTAGGGCTGCAAACTCACTTCACAGAAGCTGTTTGTGATCGATGCCTTTCGCCCTGCGCCACTGACGCCGCTGATCGCATTAATGACTGGCCAATGCTCGGTATCTAGTAAATTTTGTTCGAGCAACGGTTTCAATGAAAGTTGGGAAACAGTGGGATAACAGCCGGGAACCGCAATCAGCTGTGCTTGCTTGATTTTCTCTGCCTGCCATTCTGCCAATCCATACACCGCTTGCTCTAACCACGCAGAATTTTTATGTTCAAACCCGTAGTATTTTTCATAAAACTGTGTATTTTGTACGCGATAGGCACCAGATAAATCAAACACGGTACAGCCCGCTTCCAGAAATATCGGTGCAATGTCATGGCTGACTTCATGGGCCGTGGCGAGGAAAACGACATCAATACCACTCGCCGCCTCAAACACATCAGTCAACGGCTGTAAGGGTAAATCAAGAATGCCTTTATATTGCGGGTGAAGTTCTGAAAAACATTTCCTTGCATCAGAACTTTGGGAAGAAACCATCAAGCCGGAGAGATGGACATAAGGATGACGTTGCAGATACGCTGCTAACTCAGCTCCGGTATAACCACTGGCACCAACTATCAGTGTATTCAACATGGGATTTATTCACCTTAATAGTATTAACCCAACTACATTATTGAATTTATATTCAATTAATTTGCATTAATATTGATACTATCATGAATAAGGGCTGTCAACAGTGAATATTAAGTTACCATCGTTTATTAAATTATATCACCAGCTCATTGCTGCTCCTTCTATCAGCGCAACCGATGCTGAACTAGATCAAAGTAACGAAGTGGTTATCAATCTGCTGGCGAAATGGCTAAAAGTAATTGGCTTTTCCATTGAAATTCAAGCCGTCCCTGAAACCCGAGGAAAATTCAATCTGCTGGCGACATTGGGCAGTGGTTCAGGCGGTCTGCTACTATGCGGCCATACGGATACTGTTCCTTTTGATGCAGGGCGCTGGACACAAGATCCCTTCACACTGACCGAACGCGATGGCAAGTTATACGGGCTTGGCACAGCGGACATGAAAGGCTTTTTTGCCTTTATCGTTGATACCTTGCGAGATATTGATACCCGCAAACTGTCTCATCCCCTTTACATTCTGGCTACCGCTGACGAAGAAACGTCAATGGCAGGTGCGCGTTACTTTGCCGCCAATGCCAACATTCGGCCTGATTTCGCCATCATTGGCGAACCAACATCGTTACAGCCGATCCGCGCCCATAAAGGACACATGGCCCAAGCAATCCGTATTGAGGGAAAATCCGGGCATTCCAGTGATCCGGCGCGAGGCGTTAATGCCATTGATCTCATGCACGAATCCATTACTCAATTGATAGAACTACGCAACACCTTGCAGGAACGCTATCACAATCCGGCCTTCGTCATTCCTTATCCAACCATGAATTTCGGCCATATTCATGGCGGGGATGCCGCAAACCGCATTTGTGCCTGCTGCGAACTGCATATGGATATCCGCCCTCTTCCCGGACTGACTTTGCAGGATTTAAACGGATTGCTGAATGACGCACTGGAACCGATAAAACAGCGCTGGCCGGGACGCCTGAGTGTGACGGAACTTCACCCTCCAATTCCGGGTTATGAGTGCCCAACAGACCACAAACTGGTTGGCGTGATTGAAAAACTCTTGGGAACGAAAACGGATACCGTCAATTACTGTACGGAAGCGCCCTTTATTCAGGAATTGTGCCCGACACTGGTCTTGGGGCCGGGATCGATTGAACAAGCGCATCAACCCGATGAATTTTTGGATATGGCGTTTATTGAACCGACAAGAAAACTGCTTTCACAGCTTGTGGAACACTTTTGTTTGAATGCGGGCTAAAAGCTGTAAATCAAAAAAACACGACTCTCCCAATAGTCAAACGACTAAATGACCTTTCCTCAAAAGTGCTCATAATTAGTACTATAAATGGTTTGGGAGTATCCGGTCGGCGTTATAACCTCGGTGATTGCATCGGGGTTTTTCGCTATTTAGAGCTAAGGAAAGATTCTTAATCCCCGCTGTTTTTAATCCATTCCAACAGTATTTCTTCCTCCCCCACAAAAGAATTTTTCTCCAATATAGCGAATGCTTGGTTACGCTAATATAAACAGTATCTAATTTAGATCTCTGGTTGTTTTTCATTCAAAACTTTCCACATTGGAATCCAGTCACTTCCAACATGAATTTCTTTCCTGATCACTTTGAATATTCCTCATTGGGAATAAGCCATTTCTCGATTGACTAAAAATCCCGCTTCGCCCATTCTGTTTGGACATCTAAACGGATAGCCATATAAACATTTAAACATCCAAAATTAAGCGGATAAAAATTCCGTTTGTTCACGAGGGCACAGGGTATGAGTTTTTTTCACGCTAATCAGCGAGAAGCGCTGAATCAGAATTTGGCTGAACTTGAAGGGCAAATTCGAGTTTCCTTTGAATTCTTTCCTCCCAGCACTGCTGAGATGGAACAAACCCTGTGGAAATCCATTGATCGTTTGAGCAGGCTGAAACCTAAATTTGTTTCCGTCACCTATGGTGCCAACTCTGGTGAGCGCAATCGTACCCATAGCATCATCAAGGGAATCAAAGAAAAAACTGGCCTTGATGCAGCCCCGCACCTGACCTGCATTGATGCCAGCCGTGAAGAATTACGCAACATTGCCCATGATTATTGGCAAAACGGCATTCGTCATATCGTGGCATTGCGTGGTGATTTACCTGGTAACTGTTGTAAGACAGAAATGTATGGTGCTGATTTAGTTGAACTCTTAAAAAAAGAAGCCGATTTTGATATCTCCGTTGCTGCTTACCCAGAAGTGCATCCGGAAGCGAAAAGCGCGCAAGCAGATCTGATTAATTTAAAACGCAAAATTGATGCAGGAGCCAATCGCGCCATTACCCAATTCTTTTTTGATGTGGAAAGTTACCTGCGTTTTCGCGATCGCTGCGTCTCAACGGGAATTGAAGTAGAAATCGTGCCGGGAATTTTACCTGTCTCGAACTTCCGTCAGTTACAACGATTTGCCACGATGACTAACGTCCGCATCCCAAGCTGGATGACCAGAATGTTTGAAGGGCTGGATGATGATCCGGAAAGCCGCAACTTAGTGGGGGCATCTATTGCAATGGATATGGTGAAAATTCTCAGTCGTGAAGGGGTGAAGGATTTCCATTTTTATACCCTGAACCGAGCGGAGTTGAGTTATGCCATCTGCCATACTCTGGGAGTTCGTCCTACCTAATTTCTCAATCTAAAGCCGGGCTAAATCATAGTTCGGCATTATTGAAGATAGCATTCGCAATACAGCCATCAAGCAACTATGCCATCAACTATGTTTTTATTCCATGGGAGGCCATAACCGAGAAGTATGTACCAGAGCTAATATCTGGATATCTCCTCCTACAATTTCATAGACCAATCGATAGTTCCCATGCGGTAAAATTTCCCATATTCCTGAAATTTCGCCGGAATGTCCCATATAAGGGAACTCAACTAATCGCTCCACAGCGGTTTCAAATAGTTCATCCATTAGTCTTTTTTCCGTGCTTACGGGCTGCAAAAATCGCTTTGGCGTCAGTGTGTTCAATTCCCTTCCCTACATTGATGGATTGACGCACTGCATCCACTTTTGCCTGAAAGGATATACTCTCGCATTAGTTCACGAACAACCTGAGAAGCAGGACGGTGTTCCGCTGCTACGACTAATTTCTGTTCATTATCACTGTTCTATTCGTCATCCCGTGAAAGGAAATGATACTGTTTTACCCCGTTTTCTTTAAAAGCCTCATTCAATAATCGCCGTCTCATGCAAGTAACACCAGCGAGGATACCCATCAATAAACGAGATGCTCACAACTGACCAACGGCAATGTGTGTTCCCGTCTTTGGTATGTTTTTCACGATAACGTAAAACAACACACTCTTCGTTTGATGTAATAACTTCACATTCATCAATCTCAATTTTTAATCCTGGTCGAGTGCCAATATTATGACTAAACATCGTTTTTACTTGGTTCAAAGTAACACACTGACCCGTTATGGTGATCATGGTGAAATCTGAGGTAAAGCTATTCAGTAATTTCTTCAGCGCTTCAGAATCTTCTTGCGGATGATGACTAAAAACATCTTCAATCCATTGATGAACCTCAATCACACTTTTACGGGCAGCTAACTCTCGTTCTACTGTCATATCTTCTCCACATGTTTTTTCAGTTGATTCAATTTAATTAATGGCAATAGACCAAATATCGCAGCAAGAACAAAAGTCAGGTGATACGCATAAGTGGGAATAAATTTCTGCTGCAATAAGTTAAAAATCATTGTGAACAGCGCCATACCAATACTGAATGACATTTGACGATTAAGATTCCAAATCACACTAGCACGAGATAATTGTTCACCGACAAAATCCATTAATGCCGTCGTCTGTGCCGTGTTAGCACCAATGCCACCACCAACACCCATCAGCAAATAAGCGGTAACCAAACCAAATAGATCATGGGTATGATTGATGGTCGCCAAGAGAGCAATCCCCGTAGCATGAAGTATTAATCCGCACAGGAATAAACGATAGGCTCCCAAGCGGTTATACATACGCCCACAGACCAGCATGGCGCCAAATGCGCCAATAGCATATAAAATCATCAGAGAACCGGTTTTTTCTGCCGACCAGCCCAATTGCTGTTGAAGATAAAATATGTTCAGTAGGTTAACACCTGTAAATACACCCGGTATTGCGTGATAAATCCACACCGAAAGGCACATGCGTGTATTTTTCATCACCGTCAGATCCAGAATCGCATCCTGCACACCACGGTAATGTCGTATGTAAAGCGCAACAAATAATCCACCGCAGACTAAGGTGATCATTGGCAACCATTTAGATGCTGCGTCAGCATATGTAGAAAGACCGACCAGTAGAAATATCAAGGCCAAACTCACCAATAGCAATCCCTTGAGATCCGGTTTCCGGACGAAGATTTTCTCATTGTGCAGCCAAATGAGTGAAAGTATCGACGCAAGCAGACTGAAAGGAATATTGCTAAGAAACACCCAGCGCCAGCTATAGTGATCGACAATCGCGCCCCCCAAGCTGGGAGAAATAGCAGGGGCAATCAGCGCAACGGCCATCACCAACGTCGAGATTTTTGCCCGTTCATGTTGTTTAAACAGACCAAAGGTTAACGCTTGCCCCACAGGAATCAGCAAACCGCCTCCCAATCCTTGTACAAAACGCCACAGAATCAGACTGTAAAAATGTTCCGCCAGACCAGAAAACAGAGCTGCAATAGAAAAAAGTAGCATTGAGATCGTCATGATCTGCCGTGTACCGAAGCGTTCGGCCAGCCAACTGCTGATGGGTATAATCAGAGTCAAACCCAAAATATAGCTGTTTGCGACCCAAGCAACATGAGATTCGGAAACCGACATTTGCTTGGCAATATCCGGCAGCGCAATGGCCGACATAAAAATATTGATACAATCTATAAAAAAACCAAGTAGAAATATCAGTGCTATACGATAGCGATAACTCATTGTTTTTCCTCCGTTGAAGGAGTTTAAGTTCTGTTGACTCATCGCGTCTATTAATCTATTTTAAACACTGAATTTCATTAAATTTAACAATTAGCATGCAACCTCACCTTAATCGGATACAGACTTTCCTCGCTGTAGTAGAGTGTGGTTCTTTTACCCGTGCAGCAGAGTGCCTTTTCATCAGCAAAGCCGTCGCCAGTATTCATGTGAAAACGCTTGAAGAGGCGTTAAATGTGCCATTATTGATACGCAACACGCGTGGCATTGCATTAACCGAAGCGGGGAAAGAGTTTTACCAAGACTTTAAAGCGATATTTGATAATATTCAAAATGCCTTTGATCATGTGGCTGAACGACATCATTCATTAGCGGGCAGATTGCGTATTACTTCCACCGCCGAGTTTGGTGAAAAATTTCTTCTTCCTTTAATCAGTCAATTCTGCACACTTCATCCTCAACTTGAAGTGAGCTACTTTGCTGATTCTGCTTTGAATGATTTAATTACCGAGAGGATTGATCTAGCGATCCGGCTGGGTACACTTAATAATTCATCCCTGAAAAGTAGGCGTCTGGCTAGCTATAACATTAAACTGGTAGCCTCACCGTCTTGGCTCAAACAAAACCCCATTATCAAACCGAGCAACCTGAATAAAGCAAACTGGATTGCAAACAGCAATTTACAACACCCAACCCAATGGGAACTAAAGCACCCCACACATCCCACCCTGAACATCCGCGGCAAAGCCAAATACACATCCAACACGTCCTCAGCAATACGCTCTCTGGTAATATCCGGTCTCGGCGTAGCGGTTTTACCGGAATGGATAGTGAATGACGATCTGGCGTCCGGCGATTTAGTGGCCCTGTTTCCCGAATACCAATTACCACGGCAGGATGTCACCGTCATATTTCCCAATAACACTCAACTCCAACGTAAAAGCCGTGTGTTCATCGATTATTTGCTGGAAACGCTAACAATGTGATTAGGAATAATTGATCATAAGAGCGTTGAAACGGTCATCGTCCCCAATTTTAACCAAGCAGAAAAGCCGAACAGTTTCCCATTCGGCTTTTATTCAAAAAAAGAGTCAGAAAACTAAAAACTAGCCCGTATTGCGCATCCCCGCCGCAACACCTGCAATCGTCACCATCAGCGCTTGTTCAAGGTGCGGCTCAGGATTTTCTTGCTGACGGGAGCGCTGTAACAATTCTGCCTGTAGTACGTTCAACGGATCGGTATACACGTTACGCAATGCGATAGATTCCGCGATCCACGGCAAATCCGCCATTAATTGCTCATCCTGCGAAATTGTCAGTACTGTTTTGATATCTTCTGCAAGCTGGTTGCGCAGTTTTACCCCCAGTGGCCATAGTTTCGGATCCACCAAACGCTGATCGTAATATTCAGCCAGCCATAAATCCGCTTTGGCAAACACCATCTCCAACATGGCAATACGCGTATTGAAGAAGGGCCAATCGCGGCACATATCCGTTAATACCGACAATTTCCCCACATTTATCACCTGTTGCAGCGCCGCGCCAGCGCCCAGCCATGCCGGAAGCATCAGGCGGTTTTGCGTCCAGGCGAATATCCACGGGATAGCTCGCAGGCTTTCGACACCGCCCGTCGGACGGCGTTTAGCCGGGCGCGAACCCAAAGGCAGTTTTGCCAATTCCTGCTCAGGTGTTGCCGCTCGGAAGTAAGGCACAAATTCCGGTTGTTCACGCACATAATCACGATACATGTCGCAGGAAACATCCGAGAGCGTATCCATGACCTGATGCCATTCTGGTTTTGGTTCCGGCGGTGGCAACAAGTTTGCTTCCAGAATCGCACTGGCATACAACGCCAAACTGCTGATCGTCACCTGCGGCAAACCAAATTTAAAGCGGATCATTTCTCCCTGTTCCGTTACACGCAATCCCCCTTTCAGGCTTCCCGGTGGCTGGGAGAGCAAAGCGGAATGAGCAGGTGCGCCACCGCGACCAATCGTGCCGCCGCGCCCGTGGAACAGAGTCAATGTCACGCCTTCTTGTGCACACAATTTGATCAAGGCATCCTGCGCCCGATATTGCGCCCACGATGCTGCCATCACGCCAGCATCTTTAGCAGAATCGGAGTAACCAATCATCACCATCTGCTTGTCCTTAATCAGATCGCGATACCATTCAATCCCCAGTAGTTGCCGGATAACACTCTCCGCATTGTTCAGGTCATCAAGGGTTTCGAACAGCGGTGCAACAGGCAATGACAATGAGCATCCCGCTTCTTTCAGCAACAATTTCACGGCCAGCACATCAGAAGGGACTTTCGCCATGGAAATAACATAAGCCGCAATTGCATCTTGTGGCGATTCTGCAATGACTTTGCAGGTTTCGAAAACTTCTTGAGTTTCTGCGCTTGGCTGCCAGTTACGCGGGATCAGAGGGCGTTTTGAGTTTAATTCGCGCAGCAGGAATGCCTGTTTCTCGGTTTCAGGCCAGCTCGCATAGTCCCCCATTTCCAGATATTGCGTCAGTTCTGCAATTGCATCGGTATGGCGGGTACTTTCCTGACGAATGTCGATACGCACCAAAGATAAACCAAAACAACGAATGCGGCGCAAGGTATCCAGCAATTGTCCGCTCGCGATAATCTCCATGCCGCAGGTCTTCAGGGATTGGTAGCAGGCATACAGAGGTTGCCATAACTGTTCGTTATGCAGCAGCAAATCCGCTGGTGGCAGAACTTGTTCACCTTTAAGGCGTTTCTCCAGATAGGCCTGCGTATTGCTTAATTGCGTCCGCAATTGTTTGGCAATTTCACGGTAAGGTTCCAAAACATGCTCACCCCCCGCCATTTGACGCAGTTCAGGCGTACACGCCGACATGGAGAGTTCAGAAACTAAAATCTGAATATCTTTCAGGAACAGAGCTGCGGCCTTCCAACGACTGAGCAGCAAGACATGACGGGTAATCTCGGCGGTAACATTAGGATTGCCATCACGATCCCCGCCCATCCAAGAAGTGAAACGAACGGGTACAGCTTCTACTGGCAAACTATAACCAATGGATTCTTCCAGTTGTTCATTGAATTCACGTAGAAATGCAGGAACTCCTTCCCACAGACTATTTTCGACCACCGCAAAACCCCACTTTGCTTCATCAATTGGGGTCGGGCGAATTTTACGGATTTCATCGGTATGCCATGATTGAACAATCAACTGACGCAAACGACGCATGATGTTATTGCGTTCGTAATCCGCCAAATCATCATGATCAAGCTGTGCCAGACAGCCATTAACTTCAACCAATTTATGAATCAGAGTACGGCGGGCAATTTCTGTCGGATGTGCTGTCAGAACCAATTCAATTGCCAGCTCATTAACTGCTTTGACCAGATCATCGTTGCTGAATTGGTTGTCTTTGAGACGATTGAACAACGCCGCCAACTCTACCGGATTACTCGCCGCTTCACCGTGTGACGAAATGCTGTGATATTGTTCGGCAACGTTAGCCAGATTTAAAAACTGGTTAAAGGCACGAGCGACGGGCAGTAATTCATCATTGGATAAATTTTCCAATGTCGATAAAAGCTGCTGACGATGAACTTCGTTACCTGCTCGCGATGATTTGGATAGCTTCCTAATCGTTTCAACTTTATCAAGAATGTCTTCTCCCAAAGCTTCTTTGATCGTGTCGCCCAACAACTTACCGAGCATACTGACATTACTTCGCATTGCGGAATATTGTTGATTCATGAGGTTCCTGACCTTGTGTTGCTGTATGTCACTCATTTCGCCAGATGATTGGCTCAATCGGCATTTACCCTGTTTCTGTCAAGATTAGAGCGTGTTCTTTTGTTTATTTCTAGCACTCTATTCATATCAGAAAACAAACAATTTGGGCTGATTTTAAGAAATTTAATCAGGATTTTTTTATAAGATAATCCGATTGTCTGCCTTGCGTGTACTCAATAAAAAGAATGATAAGGCGTTTTTGATTGGACTGGATGATGATGATACGAACTGGTGGCGATGATTTATCAAACAACTCTCTTTCTGTCATTGGCAGGGATAGTTCGTTATATCCCTGCCAAAAGCCTCGTCTATGAAGCGCCTAGCTTAATAGCGGGTCTACAAAAGCTGTGACAGGCGATTTAAATCCGATTGGATGGCTCCCGCGGTGACGTCTCGCCCAGCCCCTGGGCCACGGATCACCAGCGGGTTATCACGATACCAGCGGCTTTCTATCGCAAATACATTGTCCCCCGGCAGCAATGAGGCCAACGGGTGATCACTGCGTACCGCTTCCACACCAACTTTCGCTTTGCCACTAGCATCAAAACGCGCGACATACCGCAGTACCATGCCCATTTCTCGCGCCGCTTCCAACCGCTGGAGCATTTGCTCATTGATAGCAGCACTGTTCTCGAAGAACTCTTCGATGGAACCGATCCGAGCCTCTTCCGGCACCAGTGATTCAACGCGCACTTGGTCAGGCTCTATCTCATAACTGGCTTCGCGAGCCAAAATAATCAGCTTACGCATCACATCCTGACCAGAAAGATCAATGCGCGGATCTGGCTCCGTCAATCCCTGTTGCCATGCTTGTTCTACCAAATCACTGAAAGGCACAGAACCATCAAACTGCAGGAACAGCCACGATAACGTCCCGGAAAAAATTCCACTGATGGACAGAATAGTATCACCGCTTTCCCGCAAGTCCCTGACGGAATGGTTAATTGGCAATCCCGCACCAACCGTGGCGTTGTACAACCAATGGCGCCCCGTTTTCGCAAAGGCATCGCGGATCATGCGATACGTGTTGCTGTCAGAAGAACCAGCCACTTTGTTGGCACTGATGACGTGAAAACCATAGCTGGCAAAATCGATATACTCTTTAGCCAATTCTTCACTTGCCGTCACATCCAGCACGACCAGATCGTCATAAGGATGCGCCCTCATCCATAAAAACAGTGTGTCGTCTTCATGTTCAGTCGCTTCATCATTAAAGAATGCCAGCGCCCGGCTGGCATCAATACCCTGATAATTCAGCAAACTCCGGCGGCTATCCACAACCCCTGCCAGAATAAATTCAAAATCACTGCGGGCAGAAATATTCTTCTGTTCACGAGCGAACAGCTCCAGCCAACGAGAACCAATGTTCCCTTTGCCAAACAGCACCAAACCGATGCGTTTTTCTGCTCGGAACAGGCTCTGGTGCAATCCCTGAATCACATGCGAAGTCTGATTCAGGCGCAGCACGGCAACAAGACTGATACCATCTTCTGCATGCCAGATAAATTCAACGGGTTGATCTTTTAGTTGTTGATAGAAACGATGGCTATGTAGCGGGTTTTTACATACACCCGCTCCCACCAGCGCCACCAACGACAATCCCTCACGCAAGGAAAGTTTTCCGGGTAAAGAAGCATCCTGCAAAACATCAAGAGCGCTGTTCACAACTTCAGAGGTATAACAAAGCTGTAGCAGGTTACAGTCGGCATGCAGCCCAATTGCCAGCGGCCGAACTTGGGCGCGTTTCAGCAATGAATCAATATCCTTGTATATTTGCTTGAAACCATGAGCTGAGGAAACATGTAATTCAATCAGGCAAACATCATCATGACTGGTAACGATTTTCGCTCCCATCCCTGTCGCCAGCACCCGCTCAATACGGGTAGAACCTTGTTCAGGCTGGTAACTGCAACGCAATTGCAGATCAATATCGCTGATGGAAACAGGCTGCAACGTACGGGTATGGAGTACAGGTGCCGCCAGACGCGCCAATTCACTGGCTTCATCCAAACGCAGCAACGGCAGTAGGCACGCATCTTTGACTTTACGCGGATCGGCACTGTAAACGCCCGCCACATCACTCCAAATCGTGACTTTTTTGGCTCCCGCCAATGCGCCAATCTGTGTAGCGGAATAGTCACTGCCATTGCGCCCCAACAGTACGGTTTCGCCATTTTGGTTACTGGAAATAAAACCGGTAACAACCAAACGCTTATTGGGATTTTGGATCAATAACTGGCTGAGTAAGGGTTGGGATAAACTCACATCGACTTGAGGCTGGACAACGCGTTCCGCCCTCAGGAATTGACGTGCATCCAACCATTCACTGGGAATACCTTGATTTTCAAGCACCGCCGCCATCAAACGTGCAGACCAGATTTCACCATGGCCGACAACTTCTGCATATGTGATATCTGTAACGGGCTTATCCAACAGTGCACTCAATCTTTCCAGATCAGCGATAAATTTTGCGATCAGTTCTTCTGCAACTGCCTCAGGCAATAAGCCACGGATCAACTCTTGCTGATAACGCCGCAGCGATTGCTGTATTTGATGTGCTGATATCCTGTCACTCTGGCTCAATTTCAGCCAATCAATCAGCTGATTGGTTGTGCTTCCTGCCGCCGATACCACCATCAAATCACCCGGCTGGCTATAGTTCGCCATAATATCCGCAACCCGCTGATAGCATTTAACATCGGCCAAGCTGCTGCCGCCAAATTTATGTAACTGGCGGCCAGATTCCGCCCCTGCTGTTGCCAGTGCACTCATGATTAATGATTACCTCGTTACCGCTGCCTGAAACGCATTGTCCAGATCAGCAATTAAATCCTGACTATCTTCAATTCCTACAGAGACACGAAGAAGCAAATCCGTAATCCCTGCCTGAGCCCTTGCTTCTGCCGACATTCCCGCGTGTGTCATTGTTGCGGTATGGGAAATCAACGATTCCACACCACCGAGAGATTCAGCCAAAGTAAATAATTTTAACGCAGATAAAAAACGACGCATGGTCTGTTCATCACCATCCAGTTCAAAACTCAGCATCGCCCCAAATCCCTTTTGTTGTTTAACGGCAATTTCATGCCCCGGATGGTTTTTCAACGCAGGGTAGTAGAGTTTTTTCACTTGTGGCTGCTGTTGCAGGTAATCCACGATGGCGGCAGCATTATTCTGTTGGAGCAACACGCGGGCGGATAAAGTACGGATACCCCGCAATAGCAGATAGCTGTCAAAAGCAGCCCCTGTCACGCCAATATTGTTCGCCCACCACGCCAAATCTTCTGCAATCGCCGGATCTTTGGCGATAATCGCCCCGGCAATCAGATCAGAGTGCCCATTCAAATATTTCGTGCAGGAATGAACCACTAAATCCGCGCCCAAATCCAGCGGCTTTTGCAGTATAGGACTGAGGAAAGTATTATCCACGATAGTCAGCGCCCCAACGTCATGCGCCAATCCACAAATATATTGAATATCGACAATCCGCAGCAAAGGATTGCTGGGGGTTTCAATCAGTACCAGTTTGGGGTTTTGTGCCAACGCCTGTTTTAGAGCCTGATCATCCGCCTGATCAACAAAAATCACATGATATGCACCACGCTTGCTCAGGCTGTCAAACAGACGGTAACTACCGCCATAGCAATCATGGGGAGCCACTAATAAATCCCCCGGTTTCAGAAACACAGTACACAGCAGATGAATGGCTGACATGCCGCTGCTGGTCATGACTGCCCCTGCCCCACCTTCCAGCTCTGCCAAAACCTGTTGGACAACATCACGGCCAGGATTGCCACGCCGGGAGTAATCGTGCGTTCTGGGTTCGTTGAAACCAGTAAAGTTGTACGTGCTGGAAAGATAGATAGGCGGAACTACGCAGCCATATTGTTCATCAATATTTAAACCGCTGTGAACCGCAACTGTCGCTTGCTTGCATTCCATAAACTTTACCCATCATCGTTATTATTGGTGTCACGCAAGAATAACGACTGACGAGATAGACGTCAATACATCTAGACATCCAAAATAATTTGCGGTTTAATACCACGGTTTAATACTACAATTCGACGATTACTCTTATGCTTTATATTTCTTCTAGTTATATTTTATAAATTCGTGCAACTAGAGCGATATAGTCAATAAGCGAATTATGCTAGACTACCGTATTACCGACATGAAAACAGATCAGGAATATCCCCCAGTTTCTGATTTTAATTACTTGATTTAAAAACTATTTAAGGTATCTCATGGCTGAGTGGAATGGTGAGTATGTCAGCCCTTATGCTGAACATGGCAAAAAAAGTGAACAGGTCAAAAAAATTACGGTTTCAATCCCGTTAAAGGTCTTGAAGATCCTGACTGATGAACGTACCCGTCGTCAGGTGAACAATCTGCGTCATGCAACAAATAGCGAATTGCTGTGTGAAGCTTTTCTCCATGCGTTCACTGGACAACCTCTGCCTAATGATAATGATTTGCGCAAAGAACGTCATGATGAAATCCCAGAAGCCGCGAAAATCATGATGCGTGAGCTCGGTATCGATCCTGAAACATGGGAATATTGATAACAAAAACGCCCGATGCAAAACATCGGGCGTTTTTGTTTCAACTATCCTGCCTGTACTGATTACAGGCAGATAAAAGTCATTACTTCTGAGCACCTGGAACGCTGAAACGTTTGTTAAAGCGATCAACACGACCACCAGTCGCAACGTCACGCTGCTTACCAGTATAGAACGGGTGGCATGCACCACAAACGTCCAGATTCAGGTTGTGACCACAGGTAGAGTTGATTTTGATAACATTACCGCAAGAGCAAGATGCAGTAACTTCTTCGTACTTAGGATGGATACCTTCTTTCATGGGAAACCTCTGTTAAGGCCGTGTCGCTATCCAGCCTTGTTGCCGCCAGACACCACACGTCGTGTTGATAAAAATAAGTATCGGTAATTTCTATACCAAAGGCGGCGGATCATACAGAATATCGGTTTATTGCGCAATGAAATCTACTGATTTGCTATGATATCCTTATGCTATATGTTTTTTCATCTGGTCATTAATTATCCGGAAATCGCCTTATGACAGTTGTTCAGGTTGTGTTACCTGTCCCCCTAACCCGCGCTTTTGATTATCTATTACCCGCAGGATTACCTTTGCCAGCTATAGGCGTTCGGGTGCAGGTGCCGTTTGGAAAACGTAATGCGATAGGTGTCGTCACGGGTATCGCAGACAGCAGCGAATTTCTCCCTGAACAACTCAAGTCTATTTCTGCCATTCTTGATGTCGAGCCACTTTTCCCCGACGACCTCTGGCAATTGCTTATGTGGTCAGCCAACTATTATCACTACCCGCTGGGAGAAGTTTTATTCCATGCCATGCCAGTTTTGCTAAGACAGGGGAAAAACACAGAGTTTTCTCCACTCTGGCAGTGGCAAATCACCGAAGCAGGGCTCGAGCTACCACTTGAGCAGCTCAAACGCTCTGCCAAACAGCAGCAGGCTTTGGCCACTTTGCGCCAGAAACCCATTTACCGCCATCAAGTCTCTGAATTGGAATTAAGTGAAAGTGCATTGCAATCACTTAAAAAGAAGGCCCTGATTGATCTGCATCCAATACAGCCGGAAGCCGAAAACTGGCATGCGCAGTTTAAAATCATCGGCGAACGGTTAAAGCTCAATACGGAACAGGCCACTGCGATAGGCGCTATCCGTGCGGAAGATAAAACTTTTTCCCCGTGGCTGCTTGCAGGTATCACAGGTTCAGGCAAAACGGAAGTGTACCTCAGTGTGCTGGAAAACATTCTTGAACAAGGTAAACAGGCGCTGATTTTAGTGCCAGAAATTGGCTTAACCCCACAAACTATCCGTCGATTCCGGGAGCGTTTCAACGCTCCTGTCGATGTTCTGCATTCGGCCTTAAATGACAGTGAGCGGTTGGCAGTTTGGCTGCGGGCGAAACGGGGAGACACGGCTATCGTCATCGGTACACGCTCTGCCTTGTTTACTCCCTTTGCTCATTTGGGGGTTGTCATTATCGATGAAGAGCATGACAGCTCTTACAAACAACAGGAAGGCTGGCGCTATCACGCCCGTGATCTGGCGGTATTCCGTGCCAAAAAAGAGGGCATGCCGATCATTATGGGAACGGCTACCCCGGCACTGGAAACACTATACAATGTGCAGCAGGGAAAATATCGCCAACTAACATTAACCAAACGGGCAGGACACGCCCAACCAGCCACCCAACATTTGCTGGATTTGAAAGGCTTGCCATTGACTGTTGGCCTATCACAACCGCTCATCAACCGCATTGGTGAACACCTCAAGGCTGATAATCAGGTCATTCTGTTCCTGAATCGCCGTGGTTATTCCCCCGCCCTGCTCTGCCACGAATGCGGCTGGATAGCGGAATGCCAGCGCTGTGATCACTATTACACCTTGCACCAAAACCATCGACACCTGCGTTGCCACCACTGTGACAGCCAACGACCGCTCCCACGTCAATGCCCGCAATGCGGTTCCACTAACTTAATGCCCGTCGGCCTGGGCACTGAGCAACTTGAAGATGGCATCACAAAGCTGTTCCCCGATATTCCTGTCACCCGTATCGACCGTGATACGACGAGTCGCAAAGGTGCGCTGGAACAGCAACTAGCCGAAGTACACCAAGGTGGTGCCCGCATTTTGATCGGTACTCAAATGTTGGCAAAAGGTCATCATTTCCCCGACGTCACGCTGGTCGCCTTGCTTGATGTCGATGGAGCCTTGTTTTCTGCCGATTTTCGGGCAGCAGAGCGTTTCGCCCAACTCTATACTCAAGTCTCCGGTCGGGCAGGACGGGCAGGCAAACAGGGGGAAGTGGTCCTTCAAACGCACCATCCTGAGCATCCGCTTTTGCAAGTATTGCTGGAAAAAGGCTACGATGCCTTTGCTCAACAGGCAATGGAAGAACGGCAACAAGTGCATCTGCCACCTTTTGCCAGCCACATCCTGCTCCGCTCAGAAGATCACGACAATCAGCAAGCGCCCGCGTTTTTGCAGCAAATGCGCCAACTGTTTGAGCATCACCCACAGCATAATGACCATTTATGGATCATGGGGCCAGTACCGGCATTGCAGGCCAAACGTGGTGGCCGCTATCGCTGGCAATTAATGGTTCAACACCCTTCACGCATTTTCCTCCAGAAAATGATGGCGGGGATCTATCCGCAAATCACTGCGCTGCCACAGGCACGCAAAGTGAAATGGAACATTGACGTTGATCCTACCGAAGGTTGATAACAGAGAACCGTTAACCAATAACAGAAATAGAAAATGGCTCATCGTCGCAAAGCAACAAAATTAGACAGAACATCTTTAGAAAAAGAGAGACAATTATTTCCTTAATTTGCGAAGTATCTCTAAGAAATGATGCATATCACACTTTTCATGCAAACAAAGTAACGGGTTGATCTGTTAATCAGTTTAAAATGAAATTATTAATATGACTGTAGAAAACGATCCTCCAGCGCTTTCTTCTCAGAAATGACTGGCATTTTTTTAGCAACCGGAGAGCAATCGTTTCGCTGCCTGTAGAAATTGAGGAGTGAGCTATGGAAAAAAAGAATTGCACGTTGGCAACCATGAAAGATGTAGCCAAAGTGGCTGGCGTTTCTACCGCAACTGTATCAAGAACACTTATGAATCCTGACAAGGTTTCTATCCGTACGCGCCAGAAAGTTGAGAATGCCATATTGGAAGTTGGTTACTATCCCCACAACCTTGCCAAAAATTTACGCCGCAATGAATCCAGAACGATCTTGGTTATCGTTCCCAATATCAGCGACCCTTTCTTTAACGAAGTCATTCGAGGCATTGAAGAAACCGCAGCAGAGCATGGTTACTTGATTCTGATTGGCGACTGCAAGCATCAGCAACAACAGGAGCATGCATTTATCAACCTTCTGATCACCAAACGCATTGATGGTATGGTGCTGCTGGGCTCCAATATCCCTTTCGATGTTTCCAAGGAAGAACAGAAAAACCTGCCACCTATGGTCATGGCCAATGAATTCGCACCGGAGCTGGAACTGCCTACTGTCCATATTGACAACCTGACAGCCGCTTTCAATGCCACCCATCATTTGCAGAAACTGGGACACAAACGCATCGCCTGTATTACAGGGCCGGAGAGCATGCCACTGTGCCACTACCGATTGCAAGGTTACATTCAGGCATTGCGACGTACAGGGGAAGAAATTCGCGAAGAGTATATTGTCCGCGGAGATTTCACCCATGAAAGCGGAGCCACATTGGTGGAAACTCTGCTTACCCTGCCAGAACCTCCGAGTGCGATTTTCTGCCATAGTGATGTCATGGCTATGGGCGTAATGTGGCAAGCTAAAAAAATGGGATTACAATTACCAGAAGATCTCTCTGTTGTTGGTTTCGATGATCTAAATCTGGCTCAATACAGCGAACCCGCCCTAACCACGGTGGAACAGCCCCGTTATAAGATTGGACATCATTCCATACTTTTGTTGCTGGAGCAGCTTCAGGGCCGCTTGGTTTCCAAAGGTTCAAGATTATTGGATGCAGAATTGATCATTCGTGCGAGTACTTGTTCGCCTAAAAGCTAGGCAAATAACTACAGCTTAAGTAACATTAGTTATCTATTCCTTAATTTTTAAATAACTCAGCGAATTAAACAGTGGCACAACGAGATTATGTGAGTCGCGGGCGTAGCAATCCCCGTCGGAAAGGTACTGGTAAGAAAAAAAATCAGGATCAAGGATTACCCAAAACTACATTAGCCGTTGCCGTGGCCTTGGTGGTCATATTTATTGGTGGCCTTTATTTCATCGCACACAACAAGAAAGAAAGTGTACAAGATGAGCCACAACCAACCCACCAAACCAAGGGGCATGGCCTGCCGCCAAAACCGGAAGAACGCTGGAGTTACATCAAAGAATTGGAAAATCGTCCTGTTAATGAGTCTTCGATACAGGAACCCACTGCGACATTGAATCAACCGTTAAACCATGTAAACCCGTTAACGCCAGAGCAGAAGCAGTTACTCGAACAGATGCAGTCAGACATGCGTCAGCCACCTATTTCATTAAAAGAAGTGCCTTATAACAGTGAACCCGTTCCGCGTTCACGCGTGGTGATCAATCCCCCTGCGCAACAATCTACACAACAACAATATTCACAAGAACAAAAGCCAGCAATTGTGCAGGAGAGCAAACCACCAGCCGCCTCCCCGGATTCCAGTGAAATCAGCAAATCAAAGCCTGAAACAAACGCATCTAAATTGATGCTACAATGTGGCTCTTTCCGAACGATAAAGCAGGCTGAATCCGTCCGTGCCAACCTTGCATTCGCAGGTATTGAAAGTCAGATTACCACGAAAGACAATTGGAACCGTGTTGTACTGGGCCCTTATAAAAATAAATCCGGCGCTGAAGAAATGAGCGACCGTGTTGCAGGTGCAGGTGTGTCCGGCTGTATTCTCCGCCCTATCGGGGGTTGAAAAATCAGAAAATTCCCCCATCTTAATCGCTAATAACATACACGCGGTGCTTTTATCAGCAGGGCCACAGGCAGTTGCAAGATAACAAACCAACGCGCCGTGTGTACCATCTTCTATTTTGTAACCAGAGGCTAACTCGTGACTACAATCGTAAGTGTTCGCCGTAATGGCAAAGTCGTCATCGGTGGTGATGGACAAGCAACAATGGGTCATACCGTCATGAAAGGCAATGTCCGCAAAGTACGCCGCCTTTACAATGACAAAGTCATCGCGGGTTTTGCCGGCGGTACTGCTGATGCTTTCACGCTGTTCGAGCTGTTTGAACGAAAACTCGAAATGCATCAGGGGCACCTGACCAAAGCGGCCGTTGAACTAGCCAAAGACTGGCGAACGGATCGCATGCTGCGCAAGCTGGAAGCCCTGCTTGCGGTCGCAGATGAAAATGCGTCTCTGATTATTACAGGTAACGGTGATGTGATTCAGCCAGAGAATGATCTTATCGCCATTGGTTCCGGTGGCCCATATGCACAGGCCGCAGCCCGCGCGATGCTGGAAACAACCGAACTCGGCGCCAGGGAAATCGCAGAACGCGCCCTGTCTATCGCTGGCGATATCTGCATCTACACCAACCATAATCACAACTTCGAAGAACTCCCTTCGAAAGCGTAAGGATAGATAGTATGTCTGAAATGACTCCTCGCGAAATTGTCAGCGAACTCGACAATCACATTATCGGTCAGGATAAAGCAAAACGTGCTGTTGCTATTGCCCTGCGTAACCGCTGGCGCCGTATGCAGTTAGATGAAACACTGCGCCATGAAGTCACCCCCAAAAATATTTTGATGATAGGCCCAACTGGTGTCGGTAAAACCGAAATCGCCCGTCGTCTGGCAAAATTGGCCAATGCTCCCTTTATCAAGGTTGAAGCCACTAAATTCACCGAAGTCGGTTATGTCGGTAAAGAAGTCGATTCCATTATCCGTGATCTGACTGATGCTGCGGTGAAAATGGTGCGTCTACAATCCATTGAGAAAAACCGCTATCGTGCCGAAGAGCTGGCAGAAGAGCGTATTCTGGATGTCCTGCTGCCACCAGCGAAAAATAACTGGGGACAGGCAGAAGCGCAGTCAGAGCCATCTTCAACTCGTCAAGCATTCCGCAAAAAACTGCGTGAAGGCCAGTTAGACGACAAAGAAATTGAAATCGAAGTTTCAGCCGCTCCAGTTGGCGTTGAAATCATGGCACCTCCGGGCATGGAAGAGATGACCAATCAGTTGCAATCCATGTTCCAAAATCTGGCAGGGCAGCGTCAAAAAAGCCGTAAGATGAAAATCAAAGACGCATTCAAGCTGCTGGTAGAAGAAGAAGCCGCAAAACTGGTTAATCCTGAAGAATTGAAACAACAGGCGATTGATGCAGTTGAACAGCACGGCATCGTCTTTATCGATGAGATCGATAAAATCTGTAAACGCGGTCAGACTTCCGGCCCAGATGTTTCCCGTGAAGGTGTGCAGCGCGATCTGCTGCCATTGGTAGAAGGCTGTACGGTTTCCACCAAACACGGCATGGTCAAAACCGATCACATTCTGTTCATCGCTTCCGGCGCATTCCAGGTTTCCAGCCCTTCTGACTTGATTCCTGAGCTTCAGGGCCGTTTGCCAATCCGCGTTGAACTGCAAGCGCTGACGACTGAAGACTTTGAACGTATTCTGACTGAACCTAATGCTTCACTGACTGAACAGTACAAGGCCCTGATGGCAACCGAAGGCATGGGTATCGAATTCACGGCTGACGGTATCCGCAAACTTGCGGAAGCGGCATGGAAAGTGAATGAAACGACTGAAAACATCGGTGCCCGTCGTCTGCATACTGTGCTTGAACGCATGATGGAAGACATCTCTTTCGACGCTAGCGAGAGCCAGGGGCAAGAGGTTGAAATTAATGCCGATTACGTCAAAGAGCACTTGGATGAGCTGGTTGCGGATGAAGATCTGAGCAGATTTATTTTATAATCGGTAACATTGGCCTTAGTCGCCAGACTTATTCACGATAACGCGACTAAACGCAAATATAACGTGAAAAAAACGAAAAATAGTAAAAATGGGAGGCTTTTGGCCTCCCATTTCACTATTTTCGATGATATAAAATTGATCACACCAAACACCTAGTGACAAATAGGGACAATATGAGCTCAACAACGTCTATCAGTCAGACACAGGCATGGCTGGAAAGCTTGCGCCCCAAAACACTCCCACTGGCCATAGCTGCCGTCGTGACTGGTTCAGCCCTTGCATCATGGACAGGGCATTTCAAGTGGCCTGTGGCGTTGCTGGCGTTATTAACCGCAGCCATGCTGCAAATTCTTTCCAACCTCGCCAATGATTATGGTGATGTCGCCAAAGGCAGCGATACAGAAAAACGTATTGGCCCAATGCGCGGCATGCAAAAAGGCCTGATTACAGCAAAACAGATGAAAAATGCGTTGAAGATCACTGTGCTGCTCTCTTGTCTATCAGGAATTTCCCTCATCACCGTCGCCTGCAATAGTCCAAGCGATATTATCGGTTTCTTGGTTCTGGGATTACTGGCAATCGTCGCTGCTATCACGTATACGGTGGGAACCCGACCTTATGGCTATATAGGACTGGGCGATATTTCCGTCCTGATTTTCTTTGGCTGGTTGAGTGTTCTTGGTACTTACTATCTGCAAGCCAGTACTTTTACCCTAAGTACCGTTCTGCCTGCCACTGCCTGTGGTTTACTCTCCGTGGCAGTGTTGAATATTAATAACCTGCGCGATATCGAAAGTGATCGTCAAAACGGAAAAAATACGCTGGCGGTCAGATTGGGAGGCAAAAAAGCTCGTTATTACCATGCTACCCTGCTAATAAGTGCTATGCTTTGTCTTGTCGCTTTTACACTCCTGTATCTGAATGGCTGGTTTAGCTGGTTATTTCTGCTCGCCTTTCCCCTGCTATTGAAACATATGTTGCAAGTACTGCACGATCCGACACCTGAAGGTATGCGACCCAAGCTGGTACAAATGGTAAAAGCAGCGTTATTGACCAATGTGCTGTTTTCCGTTGGATTGATACTTAATTAAGCGAGTAGATACCAATTTTGCCCATAAGTTTTAAGATTGATGATTTTGCCAACATTAACCTTAAAAGGATATACTGTCCGTTCCTTGCATAAACCTAGACGTAAATCCCATGAAATATGATACTTCCGAACTTTGTGATATCTATCAAGAAGATATAAACGTGGTAGAACCACTATTCTCCAACTTTGGTGGGCGTACTTCATTTGGTGGTCAGATCATCACGGTAAAATGTTTTGAAGATAATGGCCTGCTTTATGATTTACTTGAAGAAAATGGGCATGGTCGCATTTTGCTCGTTGATGGTGGTGGTTCAGTGCGCAAGGCAATAGTTGACGCAGAACTGGCCCAACTTGCCGTCAATAATGAATGGGAAGGCATTGTCGTCTATGGCGCAGTACGTCAGGTCGATTCCCTTGCTGAACTTGATATTGGCATTCAAGCAATGGCCGCCATTCCTGCCGGCTCCAATAATGAAGGAGTGGGAGAAAGTGATATCAGGGTGAATTTCGGTGGCGTGACTTTCTTCTCTGGAGACTATCTCTATGCAGACAATACGGGCATCGTCTTATCAGATGTACCACTGGAAATTGATGAAGATAGCGATGATGAAGTGTAATACCCAGATAAATTTGTAACACGTTTATCCGTTATCAGATGATATATCCGCCATCTTTTTTATCGAGTGTATAAAAAAAGGGCGCAACTATCGCCCTTTTTCAGCTAAACCGTTAGAACCTTACTGCACATCTTCCATTTTACCCAACAGGGTACGTAAGCGCTCTTGCCATGCTGATTGTTCTTGTTTGAGCTGCTCATTTTCACGTACCAGTGCTTCACGGCTGTCTGTCATACTTTGGACATCCTGAGATAACACGGTATTCCTTTCTTTTAATTCTTCAATTTCCATTTGCAGCAAAGTGATGGTATCAATCGCCTGCTGAACTTTAGATTCTAGCTTTTCAAAAACTTCAAATGACATTCTCTAGCCCTCTTGTAAGCAATTCCTTGATTGTATTTAGCCTATTAACGCCTGTCTAGTTTCATCCTTTCAATGTGCGGTATAACGAGAAATATAGCGACTAAACCAAAATGTACATGAGATCACATTTCCAAGCTAAATAAAACCGCAATCAAATGCGAATTCGCTCATTTTGTTGACGCAACACGCAGATTTCCATTTCGCTATTTCTCGTTTACGCGCATTAACGATAAATTCACAGAAACCTTTCTATAAATACATATAAGAAGGGTCTAATACTTAATCTTTCCCTGTACTTTTTTATAGGATATAGAAAATGAGCCAGACCACTACTCCAACATTATCGGGTCAATGCATTTCAGAATTTCTGGGTACTGCATTGCTCGTTTTCTTTGGCTTAGGCTGCGTTGCTGCCGCCCGACTCGCAGGGGCGCAACTAAGCTTATGGGAAATCAGCATTATCTGGGGCTTTGGTGTCGCCTTGGCAGTTTATCTCACTGCCGGGATCTCAGGCGCGCATCTCAACCCCGCAGTCACCATTGCTTTATGCCTGTTTGCCAACTTCGACAGAAAAAAAGTGCTGCCTTACATCATTGCCCAAATGCTCGGTGGCTTTGTTGCAGCGCTCATCGTCTATATGATGTATTACAACCTTTTCCTAGATTATGAGCAAGTTCATAACACCGTTCGCGGCTCACAGGAAAGTCTCTTCACGGCGGGAGTTTTCTCTACTTACCCTGCTGCACAGATCTCCGTATTACAGGCATTTATCGTCGAAGTGATCATCGCAGCTGTCCTGCTGTGTCTGATTCTGGCTCTGACAGATGATGGCAATGGCATCCCACGAGGGCCTTTGGCACCTCTGCTGATCGGTGTTCTGATTGCAGTTATCGGTGGCTCCTTTGGTTCCCTGACCGGATTTGCCCTGAATCCAGCCCGTGACTTCGGCCCTAAATTAGTTGCTTATTTAGCTGGCTGGGGAGATATTGCCCTGACTGGTGGTCGGAATATTCCTTATTGCCTTGTTCCGTTGGTGGCTCCTATCGTGGGCGCGATTTTAGGTGCGTTTGGCTACCGTAAACTGATTACTCGCCATTTACCGCGCGAGATTTAAATTTGCCATACTGAACTTTTACCAAATTGTAATATGGCAAACCTATAAAACGATAAAAAATGTATGATTAAAACCAGGTTATAGTTATGACAACAGAAAATATCACTGAAAAAAAATATATCGTCGCTCTGGATCAGGGCACTACCAGTTCACGAGCGGTTGTACTTGATCATGATGCGAATATTGTCTGCATCTCACAACGCGAATTCCCGCAAATCTATCCCAAGCCGGGCTGGGTAGAGCACGACCCGATGGAAATCTGGGCAAGCCAAAGCTCTACGTTAGTCGAAGTACTGGCAAAAGCGGATATCCGTTCTGATCAAATTGCCAGCATTGGTATTACGAATCAACGAGAAACAACTATTGTCTGGGAAAAAGAAACGGGTAAGCCTGTTTATAACGCGATTGTATGGCAATGCCGCCGGACAGCAGATATCTGTACCAAACTGAAACAAAAAAATGGGCTAGAAGAATATATCCGCCACAATACAGGTTTGGTCGTTGATCCCTATTTCTCGGGTACGAAAATAAAATGGATTTTGGACAACATCGAAGGTGTCCGCCAACGCGCTGAAAACGGGGAGCTCTTATTCGGTACAGTTGATACATGGCTGGTCTGGAAAATGACTCAGGGACGCGTACATGTGACCGACTACACCAATGCCTCCCGTACTCTGCTGTTCAATATCCATAATCTAGAGTGGGATCAGAAAATCCTCGATGAATTGGGGATCCCTCGTATTATGCTGCCAAAAGTCGCGGCCTCTTCAGAAGTTTATGGACAAACCAATATCGGTGGTAAAGGCGGCACACGTATTCCTATCGCGGGGATCGCAGGTGACCAGCAAGCTGCTTTGTACGGGCAATTGTGTGTTCACCCCGGTATGGCAAAAAATACTTACGGCACAGGCTGCTTTCTGCTGATGAATACAGGCCGGGACGCAGTCCGTTCCAACCACGGCCTATTGACTACCATTGCCTGTGGCCCACGCGGTGAAGTCAACTATGCACTGGAAGGCGCAGTATTTGTTGGTGGGGCTTCTATTCAATGGCTACGTGATGAATTGAAAATAATCGCCGATGCCACAGATTCTGAATACTTCGCGACCAAAGTAAAAGACAGCAATGGCGTTTATGTCGTTCCAGCGTTTACTGGCCTTGGCGCACCGTATTGGGATCCTTATGCTCGTGGTGCTATTTTTGGTCTGACCCGTGGTGCAAATAGCAACCATATCATTCGGGCCACACTGGAATCCATCGCTTATCAAACCCGTGATGTATTGGACGCAATGCAGGCTGACTCAGGTACACGTCTGCAAGCCCTACGTGTCGATGGTGGTGCTGTTGCCAACAATTTCCTGATGCAGTTCCAGTCCGATATTCTCGGCACTCGCGTGGAACGTCCTGAAGTACGCGAGACTACAGCCTTGGGAGCCGCCTTCCTTGCAGGTTTGGCCGTCGGTTTCTGGCGAGATCTGGATGAAGTGAAGAGTAAGGCAACAATCGAACAAGAATTCCGCCCAGGTATCGAAACGACTGAGCGCAACCATAAATACAATGGCTGGAAAAAAGCCGTTGCCCGTGCTCAAGAATGGGAAGATCGCGCCTAACCGCGCCAATTTCCAGGCAAATAAAAGCTCTGGCATTGTAATGCTGCTATGCCAGAGCCTTTTTATGCTAGAGCCTTTAATAAAAATATCGTTTCTATCTGATGTTACGACTTGCTTCGATTTTACGAGATCGTATGTTCTTGACGCTGAACCCGCTGGGAAATGGGCAACCAGCAGAATAGGATCAGCAGCGCCATAGAAAACATCAACATACCGACACTGAATTGGCTATTTTGCGGCAACATTGCCGACAGCCATGTCGCCACACCCGAGCCCACATTCTGAAATCCGCCAACCAAAGCACCTGCCGCACCAGCCAGATAGGGAAATGGCTCCATCGCTCCTGTCGTTGCCAATGGAAACAACATTCCTGCGCCAAAAAAGAATAGCGCAGCGGGTATCAGGAGTGTCCAGATATTCATAATGCCGAACCAACCGGGCAGCCACATCAAGGCTCCCGCCAACAAGCAGCAAATGACAGAGTGCCACACGAGCCGAGAAAATGTTTTACCTTCGCGTCCCGCATACCATGCGCCAAAGAATGCCGCCGGAATTGGCAAAATAAACAGGATACTGACCGTTAAGCTATCCAGCCCCAAAACAGCCCCCATCAACACCCCGCTACTGGCTTCAAAAACGGCCACCCCAGCCAGACCACCCACCAGCATCATCAGGTAAGCCACAAAGGAGCTATGGGAGAGTAGTTGATGGAAAGCGGCTAACATCGTGCTATGTTCAGTCTGCGTGGGGCGAGTTTCCGGTAAATACCGGAATAGGAAGAAAGTGACTATCATCCCGAATAACAGCAGAAACAAATAGCAAGCACGCCAACCAAAATAATGGGCAAACATACCACCAATCATAGGTGCTGCTAGAGGGCTGACCAATATGGCCATATTCAATAGGCTATTGGCATAACGCAATGTCGTACCAGTATATAAATCCCGTGGCATGGTACGCACCATCACACCTGCGACACCCGTACCCAACCCCTGAAATGCACTGGCAATTACCAGCACCAGCAGATTGGGAGCAAACAGTGCGCATGTCGTCGCCACCAGAAAAATAGACATTCCCACCAGAATCACTGGGCGGCGCCCTAACTTATCAGATAGCGGCCCATAAAAAAGCTGTGAAAGCCCATAAGAAAACAGATACGCCGCCATTACCCGTTGAACTTCACCCGCTGGTTTACTAAGATCACTTGCCATATCCGCAATAACTGGCACATAGATTGTTTGTGTCATCTGCCCGACGGCGGCCAAAGCAATCAACATCAACAATAAATTAAAATGTTCTATTTTTCTCATCGCATTTACATACAATTGTTAAGAAGCCCTCAAGTTCCCAATTAAGAACCTGACGTACTGACTTCATTAGATATGATTTACTTGGTAAATCTATATTTTTTCCAGACAGTATACAATTTCACACAAATAAAAAATAACAGATAAATTACCCATATATGTCAATAAAAGTGTACATATCAATCCAAAATATGAACAAAAATGCAGTTAATTAATCTGTAACACATAATCGATAATGCTATTTCAGGCAATCACGTAGAATCGTCACAAAAAATCATCAATTCACGCAGTATTGTGTAGAGAGGTTAATCGTAATGGCAAACTGGGTTACAGGAAAAGTTACCGACATAACCAATTGGACAGATTCGCTCTTCAGCATCAAGATACATGCGCCGATAGAAAAATTTACCGCCGGGCAATTTGCAAAACTGGCGCTGGAAATTGAAGGTGAACGTATCCAACGCGCTTATTCTTACGTCAATTCCCCCGATGACAATAATCTGGAGTTTTATTTAGTGACCGTGCCGGAAGGGAAACTCAGCCCTCGGCTGGCAGCATTAAAAACCGGAGATAAACTATTGGTCACAGAACAAGCGGCTGGCTTTTTTGTCCTCGATGAAATCCCTGATTGCCAAACACTCTGGATGCTTTCAACTGGTACAGCCATTGGGCCTTATCTTTCCATCCTCCAACAAGGAATCAATCTGGAACGATTTAAAAATATCGTTTTGGTTCATGCGGTGAGATGGGGAAAAGATCTGAGTTACTTACCGATGATGCAGCAATTAGAGAAAACGTTTCAGGGCAAACTAAAAATACAGACCATCGTGAGTCGAGAAAAAAGACCTAATTCTCTGGTGGGCAGAATTCCGGCATTAATTGAAAATGGCGAGCTGGAATCGGCGGTTGGCTTACCCATGCAGGCAGAAAACAGCCATGTTATGCTATGTGGGAATCCCCAAATGGTCAGGGATACCCAACAATTACTCAAAGAGCAGCGTAACATGGCAAAACATCTGCGCCGTAAACCGGGCCATATCACCAGTGAGCAATACTGGTAATCAGCATATTGATAGCCAAAGCACCAGCAATCAACTTATCAGCGTCTTTGAACAGACTCTTTGGCAGAAATGTAATCAACCGTTTCTGCCCTCTCACCAAAGCGATTAGCTTCTTCTTTACCACGGAACACGCCACAGTCAAGCATCACCATAACGAGAATCAGCGTTGGAACGAAACGGCCAATTCCCCATTGCCATATTGATGCCATCGCACTCCAATCAAGGGACACCAATATCCAAGCCAATGCGAGCAATAACACCCAGCCGCCGTGTTTATTTCGGTCATGCAGGCGTTTCGAAAAAATCGCCACGGTTGGATACAATAGCAAGACAACACCAACCGCTGCATAATTCATAGGGAGGACATTCATTCCATGCAGTGTCAGGAGTATAAATATCAAGGCGAAACAGATACCGGTGCCGATCCAGAACTCTCGTCGTCCAATTCGACCTTTGAATGAGAATCCCCATTGTTGTAATGTCATGTACTCTTTTCCAATTGTGGATGCTGTTTTTTCAGTAATTAACTCAGTGAGTAGCAAAATGAAAACAGGCATGAATAAACTTCTGATGACAATATTAATCGCTTTTGGCATCGGTTTACCATTATCAGCCGTTGCGGGTGAGCCTTCTGTCACACCAGAGATGAACTCACCGTTGATGTATCTGCTGACCGATTCCCCTACTTTCGAAGAAACCATCCCGGTCTTTCGGGAAAAATACAACAAAAAATACCCTGAAATTCCCCTGTACGAATATAAGGTGGTTGCAAGCAAAGATATTTCCCAGCCTTTCATCCGTGCCGCCAGTAAAATCAATGAAAAAATTTACTCTTCGGCAGTGCTGGAGCGAGGTAGCGAAAAGATTAAAAGCCTGCAAATTACGCTGCTGCCATCACAACGTGAACAAGAAGATGAGCAAAATCTCATACTGGCAAAACAGTATATGGCTGCCCTGATCAGCCAATTCGAACCGACTCTTTCCTCTGACCAAGCCAAAGCCCAATTGGAAAAGCTTTTGAAGACAGCGGAAAAACGTCCGGCTTTCAGTCAAAAAATGGGAGCTATGCGCTATGTCATCATGAACAGCAGCGAAAATATAATGACCTTCGCAATTGAACCGATTAAGCTATCGCTATCTGACATCTCAGCAAATGAAAATTAGTGACACAGCGCAGAGCTATTCGCGTTGATGATCTTTATAATGTTCATTCATTTCGCAATTTGATTATTTTCTGGTTGGAGGGAAAAATATGCGACATCCATTAGTTATGGGTAACTGGAAATTAAATGGCAGTACCCACATGGTTAACGACCTGATTGCAGGCCTGCGTAAAGAACTGAGCAACGTTGACGGCTGTGGCGTCGCTATCGCACCACCAACAGTTTATGTTTCTCTGGCAAAAAATGCACTGGCAGGCAGCCGTATCGCTCTGGGTGCACAAGATGTTGACGCGAACCTTTCTGGTGCGTTCACTGGCGAAACTTCCGCTGAAATGCTGAAAGACGTCGGCGCAAAATATATCATTATCGGTCACTCTGAACGCCGTACTTACCACAAAGAAAGCGACGAATTCATTGCCAAGAAATTCGCTATTCTTAAAGAACAAGGCCTGATTCCAGTTCTGTGCATTGGCGAAACCGAACAGGAAAACGAAGCGGGTCAGACCGAAGCGGTTTGTGCACGGCAAATCGATGCAGTTCTGAACACTCTGGGCGCTGAAGCGTTCAAAGATACAGTTATTGCCTACGAGCCAGTTTGGGCAATCGGCACTGGCAAATCTGCAACTCCAGCACAAGCACAGGCAGTTCATAAATTCATCCGTGACCATATCGCGAAACAAGATACCGCTATCGCTGAACAAGTCATCATTCAATACGGCGGTTCCGTCAACGCCAGCAATGCGGCAGAACTGTTCACCCAGCCTGATATCGACGGTGCGCTGGTCGGTGGTGCATCATTGAAAGCCGATGCTTTCGCTGTGATCGTGAAAGCCGCAGCAGAAGCGAAAAAAGCGTAATCTCTTATTACCGCAAATACCGCAGAAATGACTCAACCGCCACGGAATATGTCTCGTGGCGGTCTTTTCTCACCAAACTCGATCCGCCAAACGATCGCTCAGTAAAACAATCTATCTGTAAAACAATCGACTCAATGATTAACGACGGATAATTTCATCAAAAGTCCCACCCGTAGCAAAATGTTGCTTCTGTGCTTTATCCCAGCCACCAAAAACTTCATCAATCGTAAAGAGTTTCAGATCCGGAAAAACAGCATGATATTTTTCTGCGATAGCTTTATCGCGTGGGCGATAATAGTTCTTGGCCGCAATCTCCTGACCAGTAGGGGAATAAAGATATTTCAGATATTCCGTTGCCAGCTCCCGCGTTCCCCGCTTATCAACCACCTTGTCGACGACAGAAACCGTAGGCTCTGCCAGAATAGAAATGTTTGGCGTAACGATTTCAAATTTGCCCTTACCCAAAGCATTAATCGCCAGCAGTGCTTCGTTTTCCCACGCAATCAGCACATCACCAATCCCGCGTTCCACAAAGGTATTCGTTGCACCGCGCGCCCCGGAATCCAGCACTTCGACATTTTTATAGAGTGATTTCACAAATTCTTTGGCTTTATCCTGATCCTGATGGTTATGTGCCAATCCATATCCCCAAGCAGCCAGATAATTCCAACGCGCACCACCAGAAGTCTTCGGATTCGGTGTAACAACAGAGACATCAGAACGAATTAAATCCGACCAATCCTTTATCTGTTTGGGATTTCCTTTTCTCACCAAAAAAACAATAGTTGATGTATAAGGTGCCGAGTTATCCGGCAGACGTTTAATCCAATGCTTATCAATACGACCACGTTCTGCAATGGCGTCCACATCATACGCCAGCGCCAGTGTCACGACATCCGCCTGAAGGCCATTGATAACAGAAGTTGCCTGCTTGCCAGAGCCACCGTGTGATTGGCGGATCTTCACCTCATCCCCCGTTTTTTTATGCCAGTATTCGCTGAATGCCTGATCATACTGCTGGTATAATTCACGAGTCGGATCATAGGATACATTCAAGAGTTGGATCTCTTTTGCCCATGCACTGCTTGCCCATATACTGACCGTCAACAATGCGGTAACCAATGCCATCAAGAATACCGCCGGCACACCATCCCCTCTCGTGCTTGTGTTCATAACCTTTGCACTCATAACCCTTGCATTCATAACCCTTATATTCATAATCACAGTGACATGCTCCCCTAAGCTATTATGATTTTTCACCATAAAACTGACAGAAAGCGTTATTACGCAGAAATAATTTAAAATTTCTGCTTATGCGCAAGAAGAATATGAGAAATGAGACAGCCACATCATGTGGCTGTCTCTGAAGAAGGGTTTTGTAGATAAGAAAGGATTAGTAGAGTTTTTTCGCTGTTTCCAGCCAATCTTTCTTAAAGATACGCTGCATATTCTGAACCGCATCAATGATATCGTGATGAATAAGTTTCTCGTTCTGGATACCAACACAACGACCCCCTTGCCCTTCCAACAATAGCTGGACGGAATAAGCGCCCATACGGGAAGCAAGAATCCGGTCATAGGCGACAGGCGCACCACCACGTTGAATATGCCCCAGTACCGTTGCACGGGTTTCATGGCGAGTTTCCGCTTCAATATACTTCGCCAACTCAGCAACATCGCAAACATGTTCAGTGATAGCAACAATCGCGTGACGCTTGCCTTTTTGAATTCCTGCCTTAATTTCAACCAGCAGTTCTTCACGATCAAATGGGGTTTCACTCTCAGGCAGAACAATAAACTCACATCCACCCGCAATGGCCGCCGATAAGGTCAAATCACCACAATAACGCCCCATCACTTCAACAATGGAGATACGCTTGTGGGAAGTTGAGGTATCGCGCAGACGGTCAATCGCTTCTACCACTGTCTCCAGTGCCGTGAAATAACCAATGGTGTAATCTGTGCCCGCAACATCATTGTCAATCGTCCCCGGTAGCCCAATACAAGGGAAGCCCGCTTCGGTCAGCTTCTTCGCGCCTAAATAAGAACCATCGCCCCCAATCACCACCAAAGCATCAATCTCATTCTTGCGCATGTTTTCAATGGCAATTTCCCGGACTTTATCATTCCTGAACTCAGGGAAACGAGCTGATCCCAAAAACGTGCCGCCACGGTTAATCATGTCGGAAACGCTAAAGCGGTCGAGCTTCTTCATGCGGTTTTCATACAACCCCAGATAGCCATCATAAATGCCGAAAACTTCCAACCCTTCGGTTAAAGCGGCACGAACAACACCACGAATAGCGGCGTTCATGCCAGGCGCATCACCGCCACTCGTTAAGACTCCGATTCTTTTAATCTTGTTGATCATGATGACCTCTGACTTGTAGATGCATTATTTGTAGGTATAGCATTTGCCAATCTGCTGACTGCTTCCCTAAAGGGGAAGATTTACGGCGATTTTGCGAAACCTGATTGTCACTTCATTAGCTGAATTGATTCAACAGCAACTATGATACGGAAAAACACCCAGTCTGCATTAAGATTATGTCTAATTTTTGACGATCTTTTGATTATGAATAAATTCACCATCAATCCCAACGATTTTTATGCTCCTCGGGAACAACGGAGCAAGGATCTTGGTGAATAATAATATCGGCACCCGGAAACCTGTTCCGCAGTTTATTTTCAATCCCCTCTGCCAAAGCATGGGCCTGCACCAATGGCAAATTATCATCTATCTCCAGATGAAACTGGATAAAACGAGTCGGCCCTGATTGGCGGGTTCGCAGATCATGCCCACCTGCGACGCCGGGATAACTCTGGATAATCCCAAGAATTTCCTGCCGCTCTTCATCCGGCAAGGCGCGATCAAGCAAAGATTGCACAGCATCATACCCCATCCGTAACGCACTATAGAGGATATAGATCCCAATCCCCAAGGCAAATAGCGCATCCGCACGTTTAAAACCATACAGGCTCAAAATCAGCGCCACTAAAATTGCCCCATTCATCAATAGATCGGACTTATAGTGCAACATATCCGCACGAATCGCCTGACTTTGGGTTTTATTAATCACCCATCTCTGAAACGTCACCAAACATAATGTTGACATCAAGGCAATGACGATGACCCAGATACCTATCACCGCGTGCTCTAATGGCTTGGGGGAAAATAAATGCTGAAAGCCCGTCAAAAACAGGAAAATCGCCGAACCGGAGATAAACATACTTTGAGCCAGCGCCGCCAGTGATTCGGCCTTACCATGCCCAAAAGTATGCTCTTCATCAGCAGGTTTAAGTGAATAACGCACAGCAAAAAAATTGGTTAAGGATGCGGCCAAGTCAACCAAAGAATCGACCAGCGCTGCCAATAAACTCACCGACCCCGTAAGCCACCATGAAAAAACCTTGACGATCAACAACACACTGGCCAGCACCGTTGCCGCTAACGCAGCGGTACTGACCCATCGCCCATAATTTATACTCATTGACTACAGCCCTTCGGTTATTTAGTCTCAGGTATAAAAATAGCGCGTCAGGTGAAAAAATATAGGGGCAGCAAAGCAAAGCGAGTCAATTCTGTCTAACATCCCGCCATGCCCTTCAATCATTCCGCCAAAATCCTTCACCCCACTGTCTCGTTTAATCGCCGACATACACACACCACCGATAAACCCCATCAGAGTGATTGCCAACGACATCAATCCCGCTTCCCACGGGGAAAATGGTGTTACCCAAAACAGCGACATTCCCAACAGCACAGAAGCTAAAATCCCTCCAACAAATCCCTCAACCGTTTTATTGGGACTGAGTTTCGGCACAATCGGACGTTTGCCAAATAACTTCCCGAATACGTACTGCAAAACATCGGACATTTGCACTACAATCATCAGAAACAGCAACAGCTTGATATTTTGATCCTTGTACTCTGGAATATCCAACATCAACAACGCTGGCGCATGACTGATGGCAAACACCGTCACCAGCATTCCCCACTCGATTTTGGCTGTTCGCTCCAGAAAATGCGTTGTATCCCCAACCAAAGCAATACGGGCTGGCAGGAACAGGAATACATACACGGGAATAAACACCGAGAATAGCCCGTACCATTGCACGCCGACCAAGGCATACTGCACAGGTATAAAAATAAAGAAACACCAGAACAGGGCTTCATGATCACTACGGCGAGTAGGTGTTAGCGTGATAAATTCGCGCAAGGCAAAAAATGACATCACAGCAAACAAGATGACCGACCCTATTGGCCCAATAATAATAGCCACCACACAGATGATACACATCATCCACCAGCCACGAATTCGGGCATTCAGATTATCAATGGTAGCATTGCTCCTCTCCCCCGAATACCGGAAGGCCAAAATGCCGCCAATTACACTGGCGACAACTAAAACCCCAAATATTCCCCCCAGCAACAGCATCAAATCAGGATCGCTCTTCGTCATAGCACTAACTCCTTTAATGCAGACTGGGCACGTTGCAGGAACTCTTCCTTACTTTCACCTTCGCCCAATTTACCCAGTGGCTTACCAAATGTGACCGAGCAAATGATTGGCACCAGCAATTTCTTTCCTTTCGGCAGGGCACGGTTCAAATTTTCCAGATAAACCGGCACAACTTCAGCATCGGGATATTTACGAACCAGATGATACAGACCACTCTTGAACGGATTGATTTGCTCACCATCTCCCCGAGTTCCCTCCGGAAAGATAATCAAAGACTCTTTTTTCGCCAAAATCGCCTCCAAAGGCGCAAGCATCGCCCCTTTCGGCGAGTGTTCTCCATGACGTTCAATTAATACCGAACGAAATACCTTATGAATGAGATAACGACGTAACTTGGTTTTATCCCAATAATCACGGGCAGCGACAGGATGAACCAAATGACGCAACGCGAGCGGAAGCCCAGACCAAATCACCAATCCATCAAGATGACTGGAGTGATTAGCATAATAAATACGGCTCGCAATTGATGGTTTACAGCCAATCCATCGCGCCTGTACACCAGTTAAAAGACGACATAAGCCTGATAGCGTGACACCCATGACTTTCGACAATAGACTGATTTTACGAGGGTTATCCATATTGGGTATCCTTATCCCTTTTATGTGAGATGACTTTTTAGTTAACGAAGTGATAGAGCTTAAGATAATCAAGATTGGTCAAGATAACAACAGATTGGAGGAGTATTAATTAATAAACAATGCTTTTATTTCAGTGAGAGATTTATCTAAAAAAAAGCCCCACAAGGGGGCTGAAAGACAGGGATGGTGTCTATGGCAAGGAAAATCGTTGTTGATGATATTGTGTATCAAAGTACTAGCAAAAATTCAGTCCATTCCTTGAGCTATACGCGTTTCATAGCGTTTCTGTAATAGCGCATTCTGCTCCGGTGTTAACAGTTGATATATCTGGTTGCGAATACGCGCGATTTCTACGCCCAGCTCAACATTCTTTTTTGCTATTTTTTCAAGCTGCAACCGAACTGCAGCTTCATCAAAATTCTTTGCAGTCAAAAGTTCATGCATCTTTTGACGCTCAACTCGCATTTCGAGCAACGATTGCTCATTCAGATGTTGCTTTTTCACTAAATTCCACATCTGCTGACGTTGCTGTTCAGTTAATGTTATTCCACCGAAGACATAACTATAGTTGTAGTTATGTTCATCACTACGGTGATAACTAAAATCCCTCTTATGACCACCGCATGGCATACAATACGACGAGGAACTTGGAGCCTCAGGAACATTATCCGTATCAGCAGTTTCAGCTAAGGCCACTGTTGTTCCAAGAACAACCATTGACGCTAGAGCCAATATTGCTATGTTACGCATTAAATCTCCCCGCTGTTTCGAACAGCAGCATTCGATTCAGTGCGGATAACTATAACCCTGCGGCTGCAAACTAGCGTCAGAGCATGTAAAAGAACGTAAAGTCATGGAATAGCGGAGTTTGTTATCGTATTTTGCTCTTGGAGGAAGAATTAATGCATAAAATCTTATTAGTTGATGATGACCGCGAGCTGACATCTCTATTAAAAGAGTTGCTCGAGATGGAAGGATTCAATGTTGTTATCGCCCATGATGGCGAGCAGGCTTTACAATATATCGATCCTTCAATTGACCTGTTATTGCTGGACATCATGATGCCACGCAAGAACGGCATTGAGACGCTTAAAGAGCTACGGCAATACCATCAGACCCCCGTTATCATGTTAACGGCACGTGGAAGCGACTTAGACCGTGTTTTGGGATTAGAACTGGGAGCTGATGACTATCTCCCGAAACCTTTTAATGATCGCGAGCTAGTTGCCCGCATACGTGCGATATTGCGTCGATCCAACTGGAGCGAGCAACAAGCTGATATCGGGACACCTATACTTGAAGTCGACAAACTGCAACTCAACCCTGGGCGTCAGGAGGCCAGTTTTGACGGTACGATTTTGGATCTCACCGGAACAGAGTTCACTCTGCTATATTTATTAGCGCAACATTTGGGACAAGTCGTTTCCCGTGAACATTTAAGTCAGGAAGTATTGGGGAAACGCTTAACTCCTTTTGATCGAGCCATTGATATGCACATTTCTAATTTACGTCGTAAATTACCAAATCGAACTGACGAACTTCCATGGTTTAAGACATTACGTGGCCGTGGATACTTAATGGTTTCCGCAAAATGATCAACAGCTTGACAGCCCGTATATTCGCAATTTTCTGGCTCACACTTGCACTTGTCCTGATGGTGGCCTTAATGGCCCCCAAACTGGATTCACGACAATTAACTCCACTTCTGGACAGTGAATATCAGCAGGGGAAAAAACTGGCAAAGCAAATAGAAGAAGAATTAACACGCTACCCTGCGAATGACATGTTCTGGTGGCTACGGCTGGATCGCACTATTGCCCAGCTGACGCCACCGGGCCAACGTTTGCTCCTCGTCACCAGTGAAGGGCGTATCATTGACATTGACATTGATACCCAATCCCGCCAGATACAAGTTGTCCGCAACTTTATTGGACAATCTGATAACGCGGATCACCCTAAAAAGAAAAAATATGGTCGCTCCGAAATACTCGGCCCTTTTTCTATCCGCGACGGTGAAGATCAGTACCAGCTCTACCTGGTCAGGCCGGCGGGCAGTCCCCAATCAGACTTTATTAACTTAATGTTTGATCGGCCATTTTTACTGCCAGCGGCAACCATGTTAATCAGCGCCCCATTACTATTATGGCTGGCATGGAGCTTGGCAAAACCGGCTCGTAAATTAAAAAATGCGGCAGATGACGTCGCGAAAGGAAACTTACGGCAACACCCTGAGCTAGAATCCGGCCCACAAGAATTTTTGGCTGCGGGCAGTAGCTTCAACCAGATGATTAGCGCACTGGAAAGCATGGTCACCGCTCAACAACGGCTTATTTCCGATATCTCCCATGAACTACGCACACCGCTTACGCGCTTACAATTGGCAACAGCCTTACTGCGCCGACGTCACGGTGAATGCAAAGAACTGCAACGTATCGAAACAGAGACCCAGCGTCTGGATGGAATGATTAATGACCTGTTAGTACTTTCCCGCAATCAACATAAAAACGAATTACTACGCGAGAATATCAAAGCCTACGATGTATGGCATGACATCTTGGAGAACGCCAAATTCGAAGTCGAGCAAATGAACAAAACGCTGGATATCGTTTCTCCTCCTGGTAATTGGGTAATTTATTGCAACCCGGCAACCCTTGGCAGCGCACTGGAAAATATCGTCCGTAACGCGCTTCGTTACTCCAGCAGCCATATCGCAGTTGCATTTAAAGCAGATAACCAAGGCGTGACGATTACGGTTGATGATGATGGTCCGGGAGTTAGCCCAGAAGACCGAGAACATATCTTCCGGCCGTTTTATCGGACAGATGAAGCAAGGGATAGAGAGTCTGGGGGAACGGGGCTGGGGCTAGCAATAGTTGAGACTGCTGTGAGTCAGCATCGAGGCTGGGTGAGAGCAGAAGATAGTTCTTTGGGCGGATTACGGTTAGTGATTTGGTTGCCGCTGCATGGAAGGTAAACAGAGTCCGCCTTGAGATTTAGTTAGTTGCGATGTGTAGCAATGAAAGGAAAAAGATTATTGTGCTTGACCTTAAGGCATCAAGGGACTAACCTCGTCGCGGCTTAACGCAAATCATTGATATGTTAATTTTTGTTAAATGGAAAAATCCTTTTATATTAATTAGTTAAGTAAAATCATTACGCACAGCAGGCACTCTGGGAGCCGTAACCTAGTGCGGTAGCTTTGATTAAGCATCGCAAAATATATTCCATAAAACTTCCTTTCCGATTCTGCATCAATACTAAAATCAACTGAAAAACTCAAAAATGAAAATTCTGGTTACTGGTGGAGCAGGTTTTATTGGCTCTGCATTAATTCGACATATTATCAACCATACTAATGATAGCGTTATTAATGTTGATAAACTTACTTATGCAGGCAATTTAGAATCACTCAAAGAAATTGACAATAGTCCACGGTATTCTTTTGAAAAAGCAGATATTTGTGATCGCAATGGGCTAGATAACATATTAGAGCAATACCAGCCTGATGCTATTATGCATTTAGCTGCCGAAAGCCATGTTGATCGCTCAATCAGTGGCCCTAGTGATTTTATTGAAACCAATATTATTGGTACTTACACCCTTCTGGAAGCCACAAGAAATTATTGGCAACAATTGCCTGAAGACAAAAAAAACAAATTCATTTTTCACCATATTTCAACTGATGAAGTATATGGTGATTTACCTCATCCAGACCAATTCCCAGATGGTTCTTCACTTCCTTTATTTACCGAAACAACGGCCTATGCCCCAAGTAGCCCTTACTCAGCATCAAAAGCATCCAGCGATCATTTAGTCAGGGCATGGCACAGAACCTATGGACTACCAACAATAGTAACCAACTGTTCTAATAATTATGGGCCTTACCATTTTCCAGAAAAATTGATTCCTCTAGTTATCCTAAATGCATTAGAAGGAAAATCCTTACCAGTCTATGGCAAAGGAGAGCAAATTCGAGATTGGTTATATGTTGAGGATCATGCTAGAGCACTACATTTAGTTATGAGTAGTGGTAAAAATGGCGAGACTTATAATATTGGCGGTCATAACGAAAAAACTAACCTCGAAGTTGTCGAGAAAATTTGCCATATTTTGGATGAACTCGTTCCCAAAGAAATTTCGTACAAAAAACAAATTACTTTTGTTTCTGATCGACCTGGGCATGATCGTCGCTATGCTATTGATGCAACAAAAATTAAATCTGAATTAGATTGGATACCATTTGAGACTTTTGAAAGTGGCCTCCAAAAAACAGTGAAGTGGTACCTAACCAACAAAAAATGGTACAGTAATATCCAAAGAAAAGCTTACAAATATCAACAATCAGATTTGGGGAAATAAAATTGAAAGGAATTATTCTAGCTGGAGGTTCAGGAAGTCGTCTATATCCTATTACAAAAGGTATTTCTAAACAGTTACTTCCTGTCTACGACAAGCCAATGATATATTATCCCTTATCTGTCCTAATGCTTGCCGGAATTCGTAACATATTAATTATAACCACTCCAGAAGATAATATTAGCTTTAAACGTCTTTTAGGAGATGGAAGCCAATTTGGAATTAATATTCAATATACTATACAACCGTCACCTGATGGATTAGCTCAAGCATTTATTCTAGGTGAAGAATTCATTGGAAGTGATCAAGTTTGCCTTGTTCTAGGTGATAATATCTTTTTTGGTCAATCATTTGGAAATCAGTTAAAAAAAGTCTGTGCTCATACAGAAGGTGCTACTGTATTTGGCTATCAAGTGATGGATCCTGAAAGATTTGGTGTAGTTGAGTTTAACGACTGTTTCCAAGCTTTATCTATAGAAGAAAAACCACAGCATCCAAAATCTAATTGGGCAGTAACTGGATTATATTTCTATGATAATAATGTCATTAACATAGCGAAAAGTATAAAACCATCCAAGCGTGGTGAATTAGAAATAACAAGCATAAATCAAGCATATCTTGAAAAAGGCCTACTACGAGTAGAACAGTTAGGACGTGGCTTCGCATGGCTAGATACCGGAACCCACGATTCCTTATTAGATGCATCTCAATTTGTCCAAACAGTCGAAAAAAGACAAAGATTTAAAATTGCCTGCTTAGAAGAAATTGCATTTAATCAAGGATGGATGAGTAAAGATATGATCGAAGAAATTGGAAATAAACTGTCTAAGACTGGGTATGGTCAATACTTATTAAACTTATCTAAATAATCATGTAGATACTATGAATATAATCCAAACAAAAATAGAAGATTTACTAATAATTGAACCCAAGATATTCAATGATGAACGTGGTTTTTTCTATGAAACATATCAAAAACAACGATATAAATCTGCTGATGTTTCTACTGATTTCGTACAAGATAACCGCTCTCGCTCTGGTAAAGGAATTTTGAGGGGACTACATTTTCAAAAAACTAAACCACAAGGAAAGCTAGTCACAGTTACACACGGTGCTGTATTTGACGTGGCGGTTGATTTGCGACCTAATTCACCAACATTTGGTCAACATGAATCAATTATTTTAACTGGTGAAAATCATCTCCAATTTTATATTCCTCCTGGATTTGCACATGGATTTTGTGTCTTAAGCGAATTTGCTGATTTTCAATATAAGTGCACTGATTATTATGATCCAGCCGACGAAAGTGGCCTCTTGTGGTCTGATCCTAAACTTTCTATCGACTGGCCTATTGACTCACCCATTTTATCGCCTAAAGATCAGGCTCTACCCAAATTTGATGAAATTAAAGAAAAATTACTTCAAGGATGATTATAATGGGAAAGTTCACTGTATTTGGCGGCCGTGGTTTTATTGGTTCCAAAATCGTGGAAATATTACTAGAGCAAGGACATAAGGTATGGATTCCCCTTAGAGGCGACGACAATATTTTAAAAAAACCTCTCGGAACCGTTATATATTGTGCAGGTAATGGAAATTGCCAAGATACTCCTTTTGATGTCTTCGAAGCTAACACATGCTTATTGGCCAATATTTTAAAAAAATCACAATTCAACCAGCTACTATATATATCGTCAACTCGTGTATATATGAATAATCAAGCTGCGAGTGAAAATAAAGATTTAAAGGTCTGTGTAGATGATAGCCGTCGATTATTTAATTTAACAAAATTAGTTGCCGAAGAACTATGCCTTAAAAGTGGCAGAAATATTTGTATAGTACGTCCTAGTAATGTATATGGCGTTGCATTAAATAGTCCTTTATTCTTACCATCCATCACACGTAATGCAATAAAGAATGGGAAAATTGACATGTATATAAAACATAATTATGCTAAGGATTATGTTTCTGTCACCGATGTAGCTAATGCTAGTATATATTTGTCGAATAAAAAAGAAGCCATTGGAAAGATTATTAATATTGCTGCTGGCTATAATGTTACAGCTGAAAAAATAGCAAATACTTTGCAAAAAAATACTCAATGTAAAGTAATCTGGCACCAAATTGAACTCCCAGATGAAAACTTCCCAATAATTGATATCTCTCTACTCAAACAACTAATGCCTTCATGTTCGCCTCGTGATGTGATAGACGATCTTGAAAAGATGATTCATAGTTTTAGAATAGAATTGAGTACCATACAATGAGTGGTTTTAAACGGCTCATCAAAAATTCAGTCGCTAATATAATAAATGGATTTTCTAATGTTATTATGGGGATAATTATATCCCCTTTTCTTTTATCGACACTATCAATTGATGAGTTTTCCATATGGAGTCTAATGCTACAAGTTGGTGCATTTTTTTCTTTACTCGGATTTGGCAGCCAGGTTGCAGTATCTCGTTATATAACAATTGCGAAAACAAATAAAAACTGTTCTGAAGAATACAAAACTATAAAAAATGGCCTACGACTATGCCTAATTAGTATATTTATTGCTATAATAATACTACTTCTAGTATGTTTCTCATTTAAGAGTATATTCAATGAGATTGATTATGAAGAAATTAAGAATGTAGAGTTATCTTTCTTTTTAGTTTCTCTTTCATTTATATTTGGTTTAGTACCTTCAATATTTTTCGGTTATTTTATGGGTATAGAAAGAAATGATATACCTGCAACTATCAACCTAATTTCCAGAATAATAATTGGAGCAGGAATTATAATTTCATCAGCACATGGCATATTCTATATGTCCTGTTTGTATTTTTTACTAAATTCAATTTCCTATATATGTATCTATCTTGTTTATAAGAAGAAAACCACTTTCACAAAAGATTATTCTAAACACAACCAGCCAACATTCAGAGAATTTATTTCATATTGTTTTGGTATCTCTGTTTTCAATTTTTCTATGTTTTTAATTACAGGATTAAACAGTATACTTGTTGGTAAATATGCATTTAAAGAGTTTGCGTTTTACTCATTAGCTATGACTCTAACTTCAACAGCAATCGGTTTTTTAGCTGCGGGGCTTACACCTATTCTTCAACCACTTATAAAATCCTCTCAGAACAATGAAGATAAAAATATCAGTAATATAGTCTATTGTTTAACAATAATAATTTTATTAATAATCATAATTACTATTTCTATAATTCCATTCATTGGATACCCTATATTAACTTTATGGTTAGGCCATAATATATCAGATAATACTTACGATATATTCCTTTGTCTATTATCAGTTAGCTTAATAAGAATGATTGGGGCTCCTTTAAGTTTATTGTATATAGCAAAAGCCAAACAAAATGAAATAATGTACATACCCTTTATTGAGGGTGTAATAAGTGTACTCCTAACAATTTTCCTTATACAACATTATGGAATGTATGCAGTTCCAATCAGCATGGCTTGCGCAATAATTATTATACTATTTATATATTATTTTAGGTTATTAAAAATACTAACTATAAATCCTTACCAAAATAAATTTAAATTAATTTTCTTACTGACCCCACCTATATTAGTAGGTATGGTTTATATATCTTTTTATAAACATTTGGTAAATTATGACACTGCTTTGATAAAAATAATCACTATAATGACATCATTGTTTATACTAAATGAGCTTAAGAAAAAGGTCTTGGAGCTAAGAAATTATCTAAGGAATCAATAATGACTAAAAAAGCATTACAAGATTATATTAAACATTTCAGAATGGAACTTGTAAACAAGACAATTAATATAAACCATGTACAACTCTTGGTATAGCAAGAATTGAGAGTTATATAGCCGAACTATAAATTAATGCAATTTTCCTAGGAGCAGATTCTTATTGTTCAGATATTAGTCTTATGTATCGGTTATACTAGTGGTCATGACGTTAAAGCGTTAATTTTATACTTATATTATTGCGCTTTTTAATGGAAATATCATAATGACCGTTATAATAAAAATTAATTGCCGATATTGTGGATATGACAATGAATGGCTCTGGTGTGGGGACACAGGCTGTATGTTAGGTATCGGTATCAATATACAGTAGTACGCACATTAAAAAGCTCTCGCCAAAAAAAGTAACATCACGATAGGCCGCTTATGACGATATCACGCTTATCTGTGAATTAGATGAACATTTTTGGAATTATAACCATTATTCTATATAGAACAAAAGAAAATTTATTTACAATAAACTTTTAACATTAAAATTTATCCAAGGATATAAATAATGAAAAAAATATTCTCTAAATTATTTAAAAAAAACATTTTTGACTATATATATTTTATTGAAATTTTCATTCCATATCTAAAAACACAAATTTTATATAAATATCTATTTAAGAAAGTCGGGAATAACTCATGGATAAAGTGTCCAGATAGGATTTTTAATGCTGGTTCAATAGAGATTGGGAGTCAGGTAAAAATTGAAAAAGGGTCTATATTATACGCTGTGAATAAATATGCTGATAAGACATACAATGGTAAAATAATCATAGGTGACGGGGTATATGCAAATCGTTATTTTAATATAACCGCGGCTGAATCAGTTATTATTGGTCATAATGTATCTTTTGGTCCGAATGTTTTTATAAATGATTTCGATCATAGTTTTGAGGATATTGGAATTAACATAATTATATCACCTTTGAAATGTAAGGGCGGTGTATATATAGGAGACGGCTCCTGGATTGGGGCTAATGTGTTTATAACCGGTGGTGTAACCATTGGAAAACATTGTGTTATCGCTGCAAATAGTGTGGTAACGAAGAGCTTTCCAGATTATTCAGTGGTTGCAGGAATTCCTGCAAAAATAATAAAAAAATATTGCCATGAAGATAAAATGTGGGTCAAGGTTTAATGACAATGAAAAATAATAAAGTAGGTCTAGTAACTGTTCTTTATAATGCTCCAGAAGTATTAGAAGATTTTTTCTTTAGTATTTCATCTCAAGAGTTTAAAAATTATCATCTTTACATCATAGATAATAGCACTACCCCAGAACCATTAAGAACAACAAAAAAATTAATTCATCAATATTCATTAGAACATGTTACTTTAATTGATAATAAAAGCAACAATGTGGGTGTTGCAGCAGGAAATAACCAAGGAATTAAATCCGCACTAAAAGATGGATGTGATTATATATTATTAATTAATAACGATCTCATTTTTAAAAACCCCTGTGTTCTGTCTACTCTAATGCACATTACTATTGAAAAAAATGAAAAGATGGTTAGTCCATTAATACTCAATTATCCAGAGAAGAAAATCTGGTATGCGGGCGGATATTTTGATGAATACCGAGCATTAGCACCTCATAAATACGTAAATAAAAATCCTAAAACTATTAAAGAGAATTTTCCAATTTATCATGAATATGCACCTACATGTTTTTTAATTATTCATCGCTCTGTTTTTGAAAAAAGTGGGTTAATAGATGAAAGTTATTTTGCATATTATGATGATACTGATTTTTTATATAGGGCCCATAAAAATGGATTTACAGTAAGGCTGATCCCTGATGTAAAAATTTACCATAAAGTTAGTATTTCAACTGGAGGAAATACGAGTTTTTTTGGGGCCTATTATCTAACTAGAAATAGACTTTTTTTTGCTAAAAAATGCTTAAAATTCCCTAAAAGAGAAATTAGTTTAGCGTATACAATCATAACAAGAATAATTATTATTATGTTTAGCAAAAGCAAGACAGATATTAAGAAGGCTCTAATAAAAGGAATATTGGATGGGATAAGGATGTAAAAATAAAATGTCATTGTATTCAGTATCCTTTCTTTATATTCCTCTGTTACTCCTCATTTTTTCATCTGAACGACAAGAGAGGTTTATTAAAAGTACCTTACTATTATTCTATAGTATTTTTGTGTTTTCTTATATTAATTCCGGCCCAGATCATATTGTTTATCAATGGATATATGAAAATGAACCTCTGGAACCTAAGTTTGAAATAATTTACACCTATATTTCTTATATATCAAATTTACTGAATTTTAACTATCATCAATTTCTTATTGTGAACAAGGTAATAAACATAATTATATTAGGCACTGCTATATTTTACCTTGATAAACATAAATTATTATTTTTTATGGGGATGTATATACCTACATCATTTATTACTTTTGAACTTAATTTACTTAGACAATCCCTTGCATTACATTTTGGATTACTTTTCATCATTTTTTTCATGAAAAAAAAGAAATTAAAATCGTATATATATATAGTTTTTTCTATATTATCTCATACAACCTCCTTATTGACAGCATTCATTTTTATAAAAAAAACAAACAAAAACGCATTGCTATTACTAGTGCTAATATTAGGTTTGTCTCTATACCTGAATTTTCCATATATAATTAATAAATTTTTGGAATATAAAAAAGCAGGAGCAATAAATATAAGACCTAGCATATTATCATTACAAACATTAATTTTATTGTTAGTTCCATTCTTTTTCTTTTCAGTCAAAAAAGATAAAATAACAATATTTATGTATTTTTTTATTTGTTTATCATCTATTATCCCTTTGATGATTAGAATTTATCCAATTGCATTATTACTGTTATTACCCGTAATAAATAAACCAAGGGCGAAAAATCCTAAATTAATCATGGTGTTTTTTATAACTTTTTCTATATCTTTTACTTTAGGAAAAACTTACTTATTGCTACAAACAGATAGACAGTCAATAAAAGAAGGAATTTATACTCGTGGTTACGAATAAACAAAAAGATAACTCAGTAGCTTTTGTTTTAATGTCGGACAGAAATACAGCTATGTGGTTTTCTTTTACCGGTTTATATCATGCTATTAAAGAGGAAAAAATAGAAGCAGATTTTTATTTTCCTTCAAGAACACCCGAAACAGAAAAGGAATACAATAATAATTTATTTTTTTATGATTTTAAAAGCCCTATAAGAACTTCAATCTCAGTTTATTCTCTTGCTCGAAAAATAAACAAAAAAAATGGGAAAGTGATAATTTTTTCCCAAGGTATTTTTTCTGCACAATTAAGTGTTCTTATTAAAAAAAATATTGAAATCATTCCATGGGGTCATGAAATAAATAATTATATTAATAGAGCCGGTTTATTAAGAGGACTAAACTATTACTTATCCGATATGATAATGAATATTAAATCAAATACACTTATTGTATCGTCAGACGAATTAGTTAAAAAAGCCCAAGATAAATATCCTAAAAAAAATATAATTTATGTTTGCTTACCTTTATCTGGAGATTTTTTTCGCTTATTAAATAATAAAAAGGTAGTTGAATTAGATAAAGTGAAAAGTCTTAATATTCTTTTCTTTGGAAATTTGACACCTTACAAAGGATTACAACATTTAGATAAAATTATTTCAAAATTCAGCGATTCAGATTTATCTGTAACTATTATAGGAAGAGGTAACTTAGAAAAATTAGCGCCAAATTTATATTTGCACTCAACAAAAAATCTTAATGTTCAGTGGATAAACCATTTTGTTACAGCTGATGAAGTTGTACATGTATTAATCAAATCTGATTTTATGTTTGTAATGTATGACTCTGTGACTGCGACCTCTCAAATAGATATCGCTAATGCATTTGGTATTCCTGTTCTTGTCTCTGACTTAGATTTTTTCAAAAGAAAAGTAGAAAATGGAATAAATGGGTTTATTATAAAGCAAGACCACCTAGAGAAATTTATCAGATTACACATTGAAAATAATATAAAAATGAACAGAAATGAGATTATCTCATTTTATAAAGAAACTGGTATCAATAATAATTTGATACAATCATTAATTAGTAATAAAATTATAAGTAAATAAAAATGCTCTTAAAAATAAAAAGCTATTTTAAGCATTATAGATTACTAGGATGTATTTCATTATTTGTGAATTATATTTACACAAAAATATTTTTCCCTAAAGCTCGTTTGATACGGCGTCCTTTTGATATAAGAGGTTATTCATATATTGATATCTCAAACAATCTTACAACAGGGCATCATTGTAGAATAGAGGCTCATAATGAAGAAAACAGAGTTGTCTTGTTTATAGGAGAAAATTGTCAACTTAATGACTTTGTTCATATTGCAGCAGCAGAAAAAATAAAAATAGGCAATAACGTATTAATTGCAAGTCGTGTATTTATTAGTGATCTAAATCATGGTTCATATAGTGGAACACTACAATCACATCCAGAATCCATTTGCAATGAACGAGCGCTTAGTACATCTCCTGTAACAATTGAAGATAATGTTTGGCTAGGTGAAGGCGTTGTAGTACTACCAGGTGTATCAATTGGACGATGTTCTATTATTGGTGCAAATGCTGTAGTATCTCGAGATATTCCTCCATATTCTATTGCTGTTGGAAATCCGGCAAAAGTTATAAAACAATATAATAATTCTACAGAAAATTGGAATAGAGTATAAATCACTCCCTTACATAAACATATAATTAATATATCTGATATGAACGAGAATTCTTTTTTAAATAAGAAGATTGCTATTTTTTGTCCCAAATTTTTTGGGTATGACAAAAAAATAGTTCAACAACTAGAAAGTCTTGGTGCCAAGGTTAAACTCTATGATGATAAACCATCAAACAATACACTGTTTAAAATTATCATTAGATTAAGGTTGCATTACTTTGTCAATTCTACTATCCAAAAATATTATGATAACATTCTGTATGAACTAAAAAAGTCTCCTCCTGATCATATTTTATTTATGAATCCCGAAACTCTCAAATCTGAAATAATAAAAAAATTTAAGGATTCTTTGAATAAAACAAAATTTATTGTTTATATGTGGGATTCAATATTAAATAGGAAAAATGCCACTTCATACATAGATAAAGTAGATAGTTTTTTTAGTTTTGATCATAAAGATGCTAAAGAGCTTAGAATCGATTTTTTGCCGTTATTTTATTCCAATGATTACTCTATAAGAAACCATCGTCAAAAGTCTAAAGAAATATACGATATTTGTTTTATTGGCACTGCTCATAGCGAACGCCATCTATTATTAAATAAAGTAATTAGAACTATTAACTCTAAAGACATTTTTAAATTTCTCTATTGTCCGAATGTATTGGTTTTTTTTGTAAAAAAATACTTAACAAGAGAATTAAAAGGACTAAAAATAAATGATATATCATTTGTTCCAATGAAAACTGAAGATATTTTAAATGCCATTCATATATCTAAATGTGTTCTTGATGTACCACATTTAGCACAAAATGGACTTACAATTAGAACAATAGAAATGCTCGGAGCAGGGAAAAAAATAATCACAACAAACAAGGAGATATGTAATTATGATTTTTACAATAAAAATAACATTTATATATTAACAGAAGATAATTTTTCAGGTATAAATGATTTTATATCTAGTGAGTATCAACCTTTGCCTATTGAATTGTACGAAAAGTATAGTTTACAGTCTTGGTTGAAAATTGTTTTTAGTTAATCTGAATTATCTATTATGAATAAAATATTACCTGTAATCATGTCAGGAGGAATTGGCTCTCGACTATGGCCATTATCCCGGGAACAATATCCAAAACAGTTTCTAGCTTTAAATGACGAAGCTGGAAAGACTATGCTACAAACGACAATATTACGATTAAATGCTCTTTCATGTTTACATTCTTTTCCTTTGGTTATCTGTAATGAAGAACATCGTTTTTTAGTTGCAGAACAATTAAGAAAAATAAATAAGCTTAATAAAAATATTATATTAGAGCCTGAAGGGCGTAATACAGCCCCTACTATTGCACTAGCCGCTTTAGCTACCTTACAAGAGAAAAATGATCCGTTATTACTGATCTTGCCTGCTGATCATGTAATTCATGATAAAAATTCCTTTTATACTTCTATAAAAATGGCTATTCCTCATGCTGTAGCTGGTAAATTAGTAACTTTCGGCATAGTACCCACCTCTGCTGAAACTGGCTATGGCTACATTAAACGAGGTAATTTATTAACACATGATCTATCTTCGGAAATATTTCTAGTTGATAAGTTTGTTGAAAAACCTTGTTTAATACAGGCAGAACACTATATTAAAAGTGGCACTTACTATTGGAATAGTGGAATGTTTTTGTTCCGAGCGAGTCGTTATTTAGAAGAACTAAAAAAATTAAGTCCAGATATATATGACTCTTGTTCTAATTCAGTAGAAAATATTTTTCAGGATCTAGATTTCACTCGTGTTGACAAAACAGCTTTCCTGTCTTGTCCAAGTAATTCTATAGATTATGCAGTAATGGAAAATACAGATGATGCTGTAGTAGTACCTATGTCGGCAGGTTGGAATGATGTTGGCTCATGGTCATCTCTGTGGGATATCTCAGTTAAAGATGATTTTGGCAATGTAATACATGGAGATATAATTTCTTATGAAAGTTATGATAACTATCTACACTCAGATAGTGCATTATTAGCGACTATAGGTGTCAGAGATTTAACTATTATACAAACAGAAGATGCAATACTTGTAGCCCATAAGAATAAAACTCAAGATGTTAAATACATTGTAGAAAAATTAAAGAAAGATGGTCGACCTGAATATAAGAAACACCAATGCAGCTATCATACTTGGGGAACCGCTAAACTCATAGATTATAGTCCTTATCATCGTGTTAATAAACTAACAATAAAACCAAATGGACAGTTATCATTACAATCACACTATCATAGATCTGAGCATTGGGTGATTTTATCTGGTACTGCAGAGGTAATAAGAGGTTCGGAACTATTGCGCCTTACTAAAAATCAATCAATTTATATACCAGCAGGAGAGGCTCATTCTTTGAAGAACTCTGGACAAGTAAACCTTGAAGTTATTGAAATACAATCTGGTGATTACATTAGCGATATAGATATTATACGTTTACTATAAAGAAATTATAAATTATATTAATTAATGGTTATGAGGGATTGATGAAAGATAAACTCAATTGCTTTAAGGCTTATGATATTCGAGGTCAATTAGGTCAAGAACTAAATGAAGATATAGCCTATCGTATTGGGCGTGCCTATAGTGAATTTATTAAACCTAAATCTGTTGTTGTTGGACATGACTCACGCCTTACTAGTGAAAAACTTAAATTAGCTTTAAGCCGAGGTTTACAAGATTCTGGCACTGATGTGCTTGATATAGGACTTGCAGGTACAGAGGAAATTTATTTTGCAACTTTTTTTCTAGGTATTTGTGGTGGGATTGAAGTCACAGCTAGCCATAACCCTATTAATTATAATGGTATGAAATTAGTTAGAGAAGACGCAAAACCAATTAGTAGAGATTCCGGATTGAAAGAAATTCAATCTCTGGCAGAAATAAATAACTTTCCTAAAATTAATAATTCGCATCGAGGTGATTATAAAAAAATCTCTATTTTAGAAAGTTATATAGACCATATTCTAAATTATATTGACTTAAAGAAACTGAAACCTTTAAGACTTGTCATTAATAGTGGAAATGGAACAGCGGGTCATGTTATTGATGCTATAGAATATCGTTTTAAAGCACTAAATATCCCTGTTGAATTCATAAAAATACATCATGAATCTGATGGAACTTTTCCTAATGGAATTCCTAACCCATTATTACCAGAATGTCGAAAAGATACGTCTGAAGCTGTTATAACACATAATGCTGATATAGGCATTGCATTCGATGGAGATTTTGATCGTTGTTTCTTCTTTGATGAGAGAGGTAACTTTATCGAAGGTTATTATATAGTAGGATTATTAGCTGAGGCGTTTTTGAAGAATAACCCAGGGCAAAAAATTATTCATGATCCTCGCCTCACTTGGAATACTATAGATATAGTTACCTTATCTGATGGAATACCTATTATTTCCAAAGCAGGGCATTCTTTTATTAAAGAAAAAATGCGAAAAGAAAATGCTATTTATGGTGGTGAGATGAGTGCTCATCATTATTTCAGAGATTTTTCTTATTGTGATAGCGGTATGATTCCATGGTTATTAATAATAGAATTAGTTTCTATTAAAAAAATAAAACTTAGCCAATTGGTAAAGGAGCGCATTAATAAATACCCTTCATCTGGGGAAATAAATAAAAAATCTTTCTCCCCAGATGAAACAATTAATAATATTTTAAACATTTACCAGAAAGATGCCGTTGTTGATTATACTGATGGCATTAGCCTAGAGTTTTATGATTGGCGATTTAATTTAAGAATATCTAATACTGAGCCAGTTATTCGATTGAATGTCGAATCCAAAGGAGATTTTGAGTTAATGAAAAACAAGACAAAAGAAATTTTAGCGCTATTACCTTAATATAGGATATTCAAACGAAAACCATTAAATTAGATATTTATTATTAGAAAAATAAAATTAGATAATACCAATACTGTCAATCAATAATAAAAAGGTGATATTTATGATCATAATAATAGGAGGGTCTGGATTTATTGGTTCCAGACTATGCTCCATTTTAAAACAAGAAAAAATCCCATTCAAAATTGTTGATAAGAAAAAAAGCAAAGCATTTCTTAATAATTGGGAGTATGGCGATGTTACAAAACCAGAAACATTATTAAAACCACTAGAAAATTCTTCCATTATAATAAATTTAGCTGCTGAACATAAAGACAATGTTAACCCAATTAGTCTTTATTATGATGTAAATGTTCAAGGTGCTAAAAACGTATGTGAAATTGCCGAACAACTAAATATAAAACATATTGTTTTCACCTCATCTGTCGCAGTATATGGCTTCGTACAGAAAGAAACAGGCGAAGATGGCTCTTTTAATGCTTTTAATGACTATGGAAAATCTAAGTTAAAAGCAGAATATGTATACGATGCTTGGCAAGCAAAAGAAACCGATAGAACATTAGTAACCATCCGTCCTACCGTCATCTTTGGTGAAAATAATAGAGGCAATGTCTATAACCTATTCAAGCAAATAGCTTCTGGACGTTTCTTAATGATAGGTTCAGGTAATAACAAAAAATCTATGGCATACGTTGAAAATGTTGCGGCCTTCCTAAAATTCGCAACAACTTTTAGTACAGGACGCCATGTTTTCAATTATGTAGATAAACCTGACTTTACTATGAATGAATTAACAGATGTTATTTGTAATTCATTAGGGAAAACGAAATCTAATTTCCGAATTCCATATACAATAGGGATCTTAGGTGGTTATTGCTTTGATATTTTATCTAAAGTAATAAAAAAAGAATTTCCAATCAGTAGTATTAGAGTGAAAAAATTCTGTGCTCGTACACAATTTAAATCTGATACTATGGCTCAAACAGGATTCGTACCTCCAGTCACACTCGAACAAGGTATTGCTAACACAGTACAAACCGAATTTAAGCACCTATAATTTTTTATACTCCCTATTTTTGCTTTTTTCATTTTAGAATTCAAACCAGCAACCATAACTCCCTTAATTGGGAAATACCATGCTAAACATCGTCCTATTTGAACCAGAAATCCCGCCTAACACGGGCAACATTATCCGCCTTTGTGCCAACACTGGCTGTCAGCTTCATCTCATTCAACCGTTAGGTTTCACATGGGATGACAAACGCCTGCGTCGTGCAGGGTTGGATTACCATGAGTTCGCCAATATCAAGCAGCACCATGATTACAACGCATTCTTGGAAAGTGAAGGCCTTAGTCCGGTCAATTCACAATCCCCTTCTGGAGCACGTTTGTTTGCTTTAACAACAAAAGGCACTCCGGCACACAGTAATGTGGGTTATCGTGATGGTGATTACCTAATGTTCGGCCCGGAAACCCGTGAGTTGCCGTCTTATGTGTTAGATAACATGCCGCCTGAGCAGAAAATCAGGATCCCCATGCTACCGGACAGCCGCAGCATGAACCTATCCAATTCCGTTTCGGTAGTTGTGTCCGAAGCATAGCGGCAACTGGGTTACCCAGGGTCGTTATTGTGGGATTAATACGTAATATTATGTGAGGATTGCTTCAGGAAAGGAGCTAAAGTGCCTGAGGCATGATCAAAATTTTTGTCAAGAAAAAAAATAGTGGAGACCCTCAGGCATGTATACTTTAGAAGAACATTATTGCAACGTCGATGATTTTTGCCAACAATTTATCCTCTACTGATATCAACAGATTATCGAAAATGGTTTACTTAAACGTCATCGTTCCTCTTCTCTTTCGCTCAGTGAGGTCATAACCATTATCATTCTCTTTCATATGGGCCATTACCGGGACTTCAAAACATTTTATCTTTCCCATGTTCAACAAAATATTGCTGACGCTTTCCCGGAGTTGGTCAGTATTTGGTTATCAATGATTGTGGTGAACTTTCCACATAATCGATGCCGCAGGTTTAATAACAAGGAACTTCAGGAATTTTGTTGAAGAGAAATGCCGTTTATCATGCAGCGTAATCGGCTCATCCTGAGCGTTGGTCAGGCAAGATGAGAAACTAGAAATCAGGGGGAGGCTGTGATGCTGAGAAAAACAAGCCACTTAAATCAATTAGAGGTAATTACCTTGATACTTACCGCTCTTCCCAAGATATTCCGCAAGGCTATTCATCACTTTTTTAGTATCTCACCCCGAAAAAAGGAAAACGAGCTAGCTTTCCGGATTAATGATAATTTTCAAATATTGAATCCTACATCTTTAATTTAGTTAGGTATAAATAGCTATGACAATCAAAAAGATAAAAGAACTTTTAAATAAAAACGCTTACATTAGATATATTAAATTCATATTACTCCCTGCCATTCTCTCTAATAAGAAAAAGATAAAAAGAAACAAAAGATATCATAAATACAATCTTGCCGCATTATATTCATTCCAAGAAGCCATGAATGATATTAATAAAAAATTTTGGCTAGACTGGGGAACTTTACTTGGTGCTGTAAGAGAAAAAGGCTTTATAGAACATGATAATGATCTAGATTTTGGTATGTATTTGTCAGATTTCTCAGATGAAATTGAAAAGTCTCTAATTAAAAAAGGATTTGAAAAACTTAAAAAGTTTGAAAAAAATGGCGACAAAAAAGCTCTTGAGTTTACTTATTCTTTCAAAGGTGTTCAAGTTGATATTTTTTTCTACCAAAAAGAAGGAAACCATATGGTTTGTCATCATTTTGGTAAATTTGATGAGCCTACAATTAATAGCAATATCAAAGAGGGTACATGTATTACTTTCGAAAACTATTGTCCCCTATTTGAATTAACAGATTTAAAATTCCAAGGGAGACAATTTTCCATACCAAAAAATATAGTAGAATACTTAACTAATTATTACGGCACTGATTTCATGAAACCAGTGATAGAGACTGAATATATTCCTGATAAATATTCTTATACCAAACCCATTGGAGTTGGAAAGTACTACTTATATTGATCTTATTCAAATCATCATTGTTATTAAAATTCACTATGTTAGTTATTTAAATATAAGTAATAAACAAAAAATCATTATTCTGCTTATATTATAAAAATAACATGATATAATCAATGAACTCCTAAAAAAACATATCATTTTGGAATTTTATTGCGTGACTGAAAACACTAAAAATATAAACAGACTGATTGCAAGAATATTTAATTTAGAAAAAAATAAAATAAAAATTTATTTACTCGGAGGTATGACAAACACTAATTATCTAATAGATATCGATAACAAAGAAATTGTTTTACGGATTCCTGGAAAAGCAACAGAGAATTTTATTGATAGATACAATGAAAAAATAAATAGTGAACTGGCTTCTTCATTAGGAATTAATGTCAATGTCCTTTATTTTGATTATAATACAGGAATAAAAATAACAGAATTTATAAAAAACTCATCTCCATTATCACCAAAAACAGCTAGTTCTAAGAAAAATATCTTATTAGTCAGTCATAAATTAAAGGAATTACATCAATCAAACCTAAAATTCAATAATTCATTCAATGTATTCGACAAATTCAAACACTATTGGTCTTTACTACAGAATAATTGCATCCCTTACTCTTTTAAATATAAAGAAGAAATAATAAATTTCTTCTATCAATCTGAGGATATTTTAAATAATTTAGGTATTGAGCTTTGCCCTTGCCACAATGATTTGGTTGCAGAAAATATATTAAAATTTAACGATAATATCTACATTATAGATTGGGAGTATTCAGGTATGAATGATCCAATGTTCGATATTGCAGCCTTATTCTTAGAATGTAACTACTCATCAAATGAACAGAGAGAATTTCTCTATAACTATTTTGGTGAAAACACACACATTAATTCATTAAAGAAGATATTATTATACCAATTCACTCAAGATGTTCTCTGGACAATATGGACAGTAGTGAAAGAAGAAAGTGGCGAAAATTTTGGTGACTATGGAGTTAATCGCCTTATACGTGCTTATGAAACAATGCAAAAATACAAATTAAATTATGTCTAATAGTTGCCATAAATTGCCAGAAAATTTCTATGGGTTATTTTCTGGCATATTCTGGGGATTAAGTGGTGTTCTTTTAGCTCTATTATTAAAAGACAATACACTGTCCTCCTACTTCATTGTTCCTATAGTTATAGCATTCCTGAATGATTCAATTTCATTCGTATACATGTTTTTCTATCTTTTATACAAAAAAACCATAAATATATATTGTATATTTTTAAAAAAATTTAATTATTACTATAGCTGCTATATTTGGTGGGCCTATAGGTATGTCTTTTTATATTCTAGCAATAAAATATATTGGCATAGGTTATGCTGCAACTATCTCTGCATTATATCCAGCTATTGGGGCTTTAATATCATTCTTTCTACTCAAAGATAGAATTCATCGAATAGGATTGTTAGGCTTACTATTAGCCATAGTGTGTACAATGATTCTAGGTTTTTCAGCCTCAACTCAGATTGTATCTGGATGGATTGGGTTTCTTTTTGCTTTCTTATGTGCATTGGGCTGGGGTTCTGAAGTTGTAATCAGTTCTTATGGTATGAATAAAGATATACCTTCAGACATTGCCTATTTTATAAGACAACTATCATCTTCATTGGGCTATCTTATCCTTATCATAGTCTTCATTCATTCTTTTCCTGGCCTAACACACATTTTTTCTGATGTTAAATTATCTGTTTTACTATTTACAACTTCTTTAGCTGCCACAATATCCTATCTTTTTTATTATCGTGCTATAGAGAAATTGCTCCCGATAAGAGCCATAGCTTTAAATATAACTTACTCTGTTTGGGCTGTTCTCTTTGCATATATAATTGTAGGTGAACCCATATCTATAAGTTTATTACTTACATGTGCTGGTGTTTCTTTCGGTTCATTTTTAACAGCAGTTAATCCTCGTGATATCAAAAAATTAAAATTGGCTCTCAAATGAATGCAATAATTTTAGCGGCGGGTTTAGGATCCCGATTTAAAGAGTTAACGGTTAATAATCATAAGGCACTATTGCCTATTAATGGTATTCCTAATATTGAACGCATTATACAATACTTAACAAACTTTGGAGTAAATGAGATACATATAGTCACTGGACATATGTCTCATTTATTCAATTACCTAATAGATAAATATCAGTGTAATTTAATTCATAATCCACACTATGCAGATTACAATAGTATATATTCTTTTAACTTAGCTTCTGAATTTTTTAATGACTCTATAGTAATAGATGCAGATGTAGTTTTGTTAGAAAATATCTTCGTTACACTAGAAAAAAGTGCTTATTATGTTATTGAAAGACCCAAAAGCCTTGATCAGGAATGGATACCTATATTAAATAATCGTGGCATAATTGAAAGCATGCAAGTCAGTGATGCTGATGCACCTTCTCTTCTTGGTATATCTTACTGGAATGCTTCTGCATGTGAGCTTATCAAAAAAGAACTTTCTAAATATCTTGATAATGAAACATTAGAAAATAGTAAACTCTATTGGGATAATATCCCCATTTCTCTATTCGATAAGATGAATGTTGGTACACACTTGGTAGAAAAAACACACGCAGCAGAAATGGATACTGTTGAAAACTATAACTATATATGTAACAACTTACTTAAAACATGCTAAACATCGTCCTATTCGAACCAGAAATCCCGCCTAACACAGGCAACATTATCCGCCTTTGTGCCAACACAGGCTGTCAGCTTCATCTCATTCAGCCCTTAGGTTTCACATGGGATGATAAACGCCTACGTCGCGCTGGACTGGATTACCACGAGTTTGCTAACATCAAACAACACCATGACTACCACGCATTTTTAGAAAGTGAAGGCCTTAGCTCAGTCAATTCGCAATCCCCTTCTGGAGCACGTCTGTTTGCCTTAACGACAAAGGGCACTCCAGCACACAGTAATGTGAGTTATCGTGATGGTGATTATCTGATGTTCGGGCCGGAAACCCGTGGGTTGCCGTCTTATGTGTTAGATAACATGCCGCCTGAGCAGAAAATAAGAATCCCCATGCTGCCGGATAGCCGCAGCATGAATCTGTCCAATTCTGTTGCTGTAGTTGTGTTTGAAGCGTGGCGGCAACTGGGTTATCCAGGTGCGTTATTGCGGGATTAAGATTGATAGGTAACATTCAGCGCCTAACCCGCGCTGAATGTCCTAGCTATTTATTGATCGTAAAAAAGTGATCATAAAAACGGAACAGGGTTTCAAATCCCATCCCCATTCTCAAATCCATTATTGATGCCATTAAAATGCTGATCCATATCCAGTGATGGCTTATCACTCTCCGGTTTTCCGACAATCCTGGCCGGTACGCCAGCCACTGTAGTATGAGGTGGAACTGGTCTTAATACAACGGAGCCCGCCCCAATTTTTGCGCCACGGCCAATCTCGATATTACCGAGGATTTTGGAGCCCGCACCAATCATTACCCCTTCACGTACTTTCGGATGACGATCGCCTCCCGCTTTGCCCGTACCACCAAGTGTTACGGATTGCAGAATGGAAACATCATTTTCAACAACCGCCGTCTCGCCAATCACAATGCCGGTTGCGTGGTCGAGCATAATACCGCAGCCAATTTTCGCGGCAGGATGGATATCGACACCAAAAGAAACCGAGATCTGGTTTTGCAGATAAATCGCCAATGCTTTGCGATCTTGATTCCACAGCCAGTGTGCGATGCGGTAGGCCTGTAGTGCATGGAAACCTTTAAGGTAGAGTAGTGGTGTCGAGTATTTGTCTACGGCCGGATCACGCAATCGAACAGCTTTGATGTCACGAGCTGCCGATTCGATCATCTTAGGGTCACTGCGATAAGCGTCTTCAACAACTTCTCTGACCTCAATCGGAGGCATAATCGGTGTTGCCAGCTTATTTGCCAGCATATAGCTTAGGGCACTACCAAGATTTCCATGCTTGAGTAGTGTCGCGTGAAAAAAACTGGCTAACATGGGTTCACAATCTGCCAGAGCCCTCGCCTCGTTTTTTATATTTTTCCAGACTTCGTTCAGTTCTTCTCGCGACATATCAGTTGTCCCATCTTACTTAAGAGTGAGAGCTTTCTCCCTCATCTCTTGTAGCTCTTCCCAATAATGCTTGGGCAGCTTCAATCACGTTCTTATTGCAGTACAGTATCTGGTAGATCTGCTCCGTGATAGGCATTTCAACACCCACTCGTTCCGCCAGTGCCCGAACTTCTTTAGTGTTGCGGTACCCTTCAACAACTTGCCCAATCTCGCGCTGCGCATCATCAACATTGACACCCTGCCCCAGCATCATGCCAAAACGACGGTTGCGGGATTGGTTATCAGTACAGGTCAGAACCAAGTCGCCTAATCCAGCCATTCCCATAAATGTGGAAGGATCAGCACCCAATGCCACTCCGAGGCGACTCATCTCCGCTAATCCACGGGTGATCAACGCAGTGCGGGCATTCGCCCCGAAACCCATACCATCAGAGATACCCGCGCCAATTGCAATGACATTTTTTATTGCTCCACCGAGCTGCACGCCAATGAAATCTGGGTTTTTGTATACTCGGAAGCTTTTGCCACAATGGAAAAGCTGTTGGAGTTCCTCACCAAATTCAATTGTTGTAGCAGAGACAGCAATCGCGGTTGGTAAACCAGCCGCCAGTTCTTTTGCGAATGTCGGGCCAGAGACTACTGCCAAGGGGATTTCATTACCTAATATCTCACGCGCCACATCTTGTAATAAGCGCCCTGTCTCGGTTTCAAGACCCTTGGTTGCCCAAACAATACGGCTATCATGTTGTAAATGTGGCTTTATCTGCTGTAAGACATCCCCGAAAACATGGCTGGGAACCACTATCAAGATATTACGGCTGGCTGAAACAGCACTCTTCAGGTCAGCTTCAAGCAGTAAACTATCAGGAAAAGAAACATCCGGTAAAAATGCCTGATTACAACGCGCTTGTTGCAAGGCATGGACATGCTCAGGATTATGTCCCCAAAGCACAACTTTATGTCCATTACGAGCAAGTGTAATGGCTAAAGCGGTGCCGTATGAACCGGCACCGATCACTGTCATAGAAGCAGTATTCATTAAGCTTCCTGTTCAGCCTCATTAGGCTGAGGTTCAGCTTGCTGTTGCAGGTAGTTCATGAACAAAGCATCAAAATTCACTGGAGCCAGGTTCAGTTGTGGGAAAGTACCACGACCAACCAGACTAGTGATACATTCACGGGCATACGGGAACAGGATGTTCGGGCAATATGAGCCTAAGCAGTGTGCCAGTTGGGTTCCTTCGATGCCATCGATAGAGAAAATACCCGCCTGCTGAACTTCGCACAGAAATGCGGTTTCTTCCTCTAATGCCGCCGTAACGGTGACACGCAGAACAACCTCATAGACTCCCTGAACCAATTCACTGGAAGCAGTATCCAGATCCAATTTGACTTCCGGCTGCCATTCCTGCTGGAAAATCTGAGGTGCCTTTGGTGCTTCAAAAGAAACATCTTTCGTGTAGATACGCTGGATCTGGAAAGCCATTTCTGTGTTGTTTTGTTCTGACATAATAGTGTTTACCTTTTTCAGACGTCCTTATTAAACCTTAATGGTACAAGCATACTGCTAGCACCAGAGTTCATTATTTCTTGCCACGGGCCAATGGCAGATTTTCACCCGCCCACCCAGCAATCCCCTCTTTCAGGGAATAAGCCTGCTCAAAACCGAAACGAACCAGATTCTCTGCTGGTGTTCTGGATTCCATTCCATTCGCTGAAACAACAATGACAGGCTGTTTTTTATGTTTTTCCAACTCACCCAGATTATTGTCTTTAATCTCAGATGGCGTCAGATTAACGGAACCAATGATATGCCCTCTGCGGAAATCGTCACGGGAGCGTAAATCCACGACGATAGCATCTTCCTTATTGATTAAATGGATGGCTTGTGCGCGGGTGATCTCTTTACTCTTGGAGAACACGCTTTTTGCCGTCATGACGATGACAGCCACCAGCAATGCAATCCAAACAAGACTCAGGATTGTGTTCCGGCTAATAAATTGCATGATTTCTTGCAGCATGGAGGGCAACAACTCCCGTTAGTTAATAACAAATATCTAAGGTAGCAGAGTATACCTATGTGCTGCGTCAATTACAGCCAATTAGCACCAACCCAATGCAGATTTTGCGGGGAGTTTCGAGAAAAAGTAAAAAATGCACCGAGAATAACTTGATTGTAATACATCATTAAAATATTTCATGCCACACTCATCCAAGGCAGGATCTTCGACAATAAATGAACTAAATTAACTAAAACTTATATTAATGATAAAAAACAGGCTGTTCTCTGGTCAGAGGCAATTCCTCATGAAATAATCGGGCGCTATGACGCTATATAGAAGCAGGGTACTCAATAAGATGGCTGAACATAAGGATCTAAAGAGCCGTACGAATCGGCAGAAACAATATCAATGGCAAAAGAAAATCAGAGTGTTCTCACTCTGCGCCTTGTTGTTCGCCTTTTTCAGCTTCTGTACAAGTACTTTCGCAAATCAAATTTCAGAGAATAAAAATCAGCTCAAAGATATTCAACAGGATATTGCCGAGAAAGAGCAAAGTGTAAAACAACAGCAAAAACAACGCACTGATCTACTTGATCAATTAAAGGAACAAGAAGGTACGATCTCAGAAGTGGGGCGTTCGCTGCACGGTACACAGACTCGTCTGAATGAGCTGGAAAATGAAGTCTCATCATTGAATGCAAACATCAAACGCCTGCAAACACAACAAAAGGAACAACGCAAACGACTTGCAAGCCAATTGGATGCTGCATTTCGGCAAGGAAATCACCAAGGATTAGAATTGCTGCTCAATGGCCAGGAGACTCAGCGCAAAGAGCGTGTTCTTGCTTATTACAGTTATTTAAATCAGGCTCGTCAGGACACTATCACTAAACTGCAAAAAACGACCGCAGAGCTTAACCAACAAAAAAAATTGCAACTAGAAAAACAAGGTGAGCAGAAAACAATACTGACCAACCAAAAACAACAAAAACAAAAAATGGAAGTTGCCCGTACAGCACGGCAAAAAACGTTAACGGTACTGGAATCTTCATTGAAAAAGGACCAACAGAGCCTAACAGAGCTTCGACAGAATGAAACCAGCTTGAGGAATAAGATTGCCAGAGCTGAACGTGAAGCCAAAGCCCGTGCTGAACGAGAGGCACGTGAAGCTGCTCGCGTTCGTGCTCAAGTTGCCGCTAAACAGAAGCAAGCTCAACAAAAAGGCTCCAGCTACAAACCAACAGAAGATGAGCGTGCTCTCATGGCCCGGACAGGTGGTCTTGGGCGTCCGGCCGGGCAAGCAATCTGGCCAGTACGCGGTCGCGTCATCCATAGCTTTGGTGAAGCGATTCAGGGTGAACTGCGCTGGAAAGGAATTGTTATCGCCGCTGCGGAAGGTACAGAAGTGAGAGCTATTTCAGATGGACGCGTATTACTGGCAGACTGGCTGCAAGGCTATGGTTTAGTTGTCGTAGTTGAACACGGTAAAGGCGATATGAGCATTTACGGTTACAACCAAAGCACACTAGTCAGTGTTGGGCAACAAGTTCGGGCAGGCCAGCCAATAGCGCTGGTCGGCAACAGTGGCGGGCAACAGCAACCTTCACTGTACTTTGAAATTCGTCGTCAGGGCCGGGCTGTTAACCCATTACCATGGTTAGGAAAATAAGGATAAACACAGTAATGATGAAGTATCTATCAATGAAGCGTGTTAGTTCGTTCACTCTGTTATTTTGGATACTGTTACTCTCCACATCATTACTGTTTACCTTTAATGCCCAAGCTGCACGTTTAGCCATTGTCATTGATGATGTTGGCTATAGTGTTAATGAGGAAAACAAAATATTACAAATGCCTGTTGCAGTTTCTATCGCAATCCTGCCTAACTCTCCGCACGGCAGAAAAATGGCAGAAAAGGCCCATCAGCAGGGACGGGAAATTTTGATCCACTTGCCGATGGTGCCGCTAAGTAAGCAACCTCTGGAGAAAAATACACTGCATCCTGACATGAGCAGGGAAGAAATTGACCGTATTATTCTAGATGCGATACAGAAAGTTCCCCACGCGGTTGGTATGAATAACCATATGGGCAGTGCAATGACATCTAATCTCAGTGGCATGGAAAAAGTGATGCAAGTGTTATCTCATCACCATATTTACTTTCTGGATAGTGTGACGATTGGTAATACGCAAGTCACTAAAGCCGCGATGGGAACATCTGTTTCTGTGATCCGCAGAAATATTTTTTTGGATAATATTCAGACCGAAGCCGAAACACGACATCAACTCAACCGTGCAATCGCCCTTGCCCGCAAGCAAGGTTCTGCCATTGCAATTGGACACCCACATACGACAACCATACGCGCCTTACAGCAAACACTCACGACATTACCTGGTGATATTGAGCTGGTAACACCCAGTATGTTACTAAGCCCCGTACCGACAAACAAAAATGGTCAACAGACAGCACATCAGTGTATAAAGCCCCGTGCACCAGAATCTGTACCTGCAACTCAATTGGATTATCTCAAGATGGTAGGAAGGGCATTAGCTAACAATGCTATCGTTAATATCTTAAACCAGCACATTCAAAAGCTCTTGGGCAATGCCTCGAAACAAGAAGCACTGAACTCCTTAGGTAAGACAGAAGTCAACCAGACAACAGAAAATAAAACGGCGGGCAAAACAAAATCACAGCAAAAGGATGATAAAACAGACGCCCATAAAACCAAGGACGCCTGTTCTAACTTTTAATTTTTAACTTTTAACTATTAAATCTCAATTCATTAATCCCAATTCAGGATAACTTTGCCAGATTGCCCTGATCGCATGATATCAAAGCCTTTCTGATAATCATCAATTGAGAATTGGTGAGTAATAATTGGGGTCAAATCTAAGCCAGATTGGATCAAGGCCGCCATTTTGTACCACGTTTCGAACATTTCACGTCCGTAGATTCCTTTGATGAACAGTCCCTTAAAGATGACTTGATTCCAATCTATCGCCATGTCTGACGGTGGAATACCCAACAGGGCAATGCGTCCGCCGTGATTCATGGTATTCAGCAAAGTACGAAACGCAGGTGGTGCTCCTGACATTTCCAAACCGACATCAAAACCTTCTGTCATCCCCAGTTCTGCCATAACATCGGGCAGATTTTCTTTGCTGACATTCACGGCACGGGTAACACCCATTTTTCGTGCCAGCTCAAGGCGATATTCGTTCACATCGGTAATCACAACATGACGTGCACCGATATGCTTACATACCGCAGCCGCCATAATCCCGATAGGGCCAGCACCTGATACCAGTACATCTTCCCCTACCAGATCAAAGGACAGTGCAGTGTGAACGGCATTGCCGAATGGATCAAAAATAGCCGCCAGCTCATCCGGAATGTTGTCTGGGATTTTAAACGCATTAAATGCTGGAATAACCAGATATTCAGCGAATGCTCCTGCACGGTTCACACCAACACCCGTTGTATTGCGGCATAAGTGAGTACGTCCGCCACGGCAGTTACGGCAGTAACCACAGGTGATATGGCCTTCACCGGACACGCGATCACCAATTTTGAACCCTTTTACTTCCTGACCAATCGCAACAACTTCACCAACATATTCGTGCCCTACTACCATCGGCACAGGGATCGTTTTCTGGGACCAATCATCCCAGTTATAGATGTGAACATCCGTACCGCAGATGGCAGTTTTACGGATTTTAATCATCACATCATTGTGCCCAAGTTCCGGAGTGGGCACATCCGTCATCCAGATACCTTCTTCTGGCTTTAATTTCGATAATGCTTTCATAGTGATACCTTATGCAATGACGTTCAGTTGCTTGCCAATGCGTATAAACGCAGCTACCACGCGTTCAATTTGTTCTTCAGTATGGGCGGCAGAGATCTGGGTTCGGATACGCGCCTGACCTTTAGGAACAACCGGATAGAAGAACCCAATCACGTAGATACCTTCTTTCAGCAGTTCAACCGCGAATTCCTGTGCCAATTTCGCATCACCCAACATGACTGGGATGATTGCATGGTCAGCGCCTGCCAAAGTGAAGCCCGCAGCGGTCATTTTTTCACGGAAAAGATTCGCATTTCTCCAAAGACTATCACGCAGCTCCTCTCCATCTTTCAGCATATCCAGCACTTTGATCGATGCAGAAACAATGGCAGGAGCCAGTGAATTGGAGAACAGATAAGGACGTGAACGCTGGCGAAGCCATTCAACAACTTCTTTGCGTGCAGCGGTATAACCACCAGAGGCGCCACCCAGAGCTTTACCCAGCGTACCAGTGATAATATCGACACGATCCATGACATCACAATATTCATGTGTGCCACGACCATGCTTGCCAACAAAGCCAACCGCATGTGAATCATCGACCATGACCAGTGCACTGAATTCATCCGCCAAATCACAGATGGATTTCAAGTCGGCAATCACGCCGTCCATTGAAAATACTCCGTCAGTTGCGATCAGGATATTTTGCGCACCTTCCGCTTTTGCCTTCTCCAACTGCGCTCTTAATTCCTGCATGTCATTATTGGCGTAACGGTAACGTTTCGCTTTGCATAAACGGATGCCATCAATGATGGAAGCGTGGTTCAAGGCATCAGAAATAATGGCATCTTCTGGCCCGAACAGCGTTTCAAACAGACCGCCGTTTGCATCAAAACACGAGGAGTACAGAATGGCATCTTCCATACCCAAAAATTCAGCTATCTTATTTTCTAATTCCTTATGGGAGTCTTGAGTACCACAGATAAAGCGAACGGATGCCATACCAAAACCGTGGCTATCCATTCCTGCTTTTGCGGCAGCGATCAGGTCAGGGTGATTGGCCAACCCTAAGTAGTTGTTGGCACAAAAATTAATGACTTGGCTACCCTCAGCAACAACAATATTGGCATTCTGGGCAGACGTGATGATACGCTCATTTTTAAATAGCCCTTCGGAACGGGCTTGTTCCAGCTGTTCATTAATTTTCTGGTAAAACGACGCTGACATTTTTCTCTCCTGAGTACCTAAATAAGTGAAAGGCGAGGTGTATTTTACTGATAGATCCTGCCAGTGACGACACAACGAGAAAGATAATATCAACTTTGTAAAGCTGATCACGACTCAGAGTCTGCCATGCGGCAGGATTTCAGGATATTCCCCTGTTTAAGCTGCTGTCGTCAGTAGGGTTAAGTGCTATTATACGCACCAAAGATACTGACTATTTAAAGGTGAGCCAAATGATTATTGTCACTGGTGGTGCAGGGTTTATTGGCAGCAATATTGTCAAGGCACTGAATGACGAAGGTTATAAGGATATTCTGGTTGTAGATAACCTGAAAGACGGCACAAAATTTGTCAATTTGGTTGATTTGGATATCACCGATTATATGGATAAGGAAGATTTCGTTGCCAGTATCGTTGCGGGTGATGATTTAGGTGACATTGATGCCATTTTCCATGAAGGTGCGTGCTCAGCCACAACGGAATGGGATGGTAAATATATGATGGACAATAATTATCAGTATTCCAAAGATGTACTGCATTATTGCCTTGAACGTCAGATCCCGTTTCTTTATGCCTCTTCTGCCGCAACTTATGGTGGGCGCAGTGATAATTTTATTGAAGAGCGTCAGTACGAAAAACCTCTCAATATTTATGGCTACTCCAAATTCCTTTTTGACCAGTATGTTCGTGATATTTTGCCTCATGCGGATTCCCAAATTTGTGGCTTCCGTTATTTCAACGTATACGGGCCGCGCGAAGGGCATAAAGGCAGTATGGCGAGTGTCGCCTATCATTTAAATAATCAGATTCACCAAGGACAGAATCCGAAGTTATTTTCTGGTAGTGAGAATTTCCGCCGCGATTTTATCTATGTCAGTGATGTTGCCGCAGTCAATCTGTGGTTCTGGAAAAATAGCGTTTCAGGCATATTTAACTGTGGAACAGGCCGCGCTGAATCTTTCCAAGCTGTTGCCGATGCCGTTACTGAGTTTCATAAAGAAAAATCCCCTGCTGTGGAATACATCGATTTCCCAGAAAAATTAAAAGGTCGCTATCAGAGTTTTACTCAAGCAGATCTGACGAAACTTCGTGCTACCGGTTATGAAAAACCATTCAAGGCCGTTGCCGAAGGCGTCACTGAATATATGCAATGGCTCAATCAGGATAATTAATCGACTTCTATGAAGATATTGGTGATCGGTCCATCATGGGTGGGGGACATGATGATGTCACAAAGCCTCTACCGTACTTTGAAAGCTTTGTACCCCAATGCAGAAATTGATGTGATGGCACCGGCATGGTGTCGCCCATTACTGGCAAAAATGCCAGAAGTGAATCAGGCATTAGCCATGCCGCTTGGTCATGGCGCCCTTGCCTTGGGTGAGCGCCGCCGTCTCGGCCTCGCATTGCGTGAAAATAAATACGATCGTGCCTATGTATTGCCCAACTCATTCAAATCTGCACTGGTGCCTTTCTTCGCCAATATCCCGCTGCGCACAGGCTGGCGCGGTGAAATGCGTTACGGGCTGCTGAATGATATCCGCACCTTGGATAAGAGCGCTTTTCCGCTTATGGTTCAGCGCTATGCGGCTCTCGCGTATGATACAAAGAACATGCGCAGTGCCGATGATCTTCCCCAACCTCTGTTGTGCCCGCAGTTAACCGTCAATGACGAAGATATCGCCGAATCGACCACAGCCTTCAATATTGCCGACCATCGTCCTATTATTGGTTTTTGCCCAGGAGCCGAATTCGGCCCAGCCAAACGCTGGCCACATTATCGCTATTCAGCCCTCGCCGAACAGTTAATCGCCCAAAAAGGCTATCAAGTCTTGCTGTTTGGCTCCGCCAAAGATCATGAAGCGGGTGAAGATATTCGCACCCTTTTAAGCGACGATGCTCGCGAAGATTGCCTCAATCTAGCGGGCAAAACTTCACTTGAACAAGCAGTAAATATCATCGCAGCCTGTGATGCCATCGTGACGAACGATTCAGGTTTGATGCATGTCGCGGCAGCTCTAAATCGTCCTTTAGTCGCATTATATGGTCCAAGTAGCCCAGATTTTACTCCCCCCCTATCAACCAAGGCCGAAGTCATTCGTCTGATTACGGGCTATCATAAAATCAGAAAAGGTGACAGCGATGGGGGCTATCACCAAAGTTTGATTGATATTCAACCTGAGATGGTTTTAGCTTCATTAGAGAAACTGCTACAGGCGGAGAAGCAGGATTAATGCGTGTTTTACTGGTAAAAACGTCTTCGATGGGCGATGTGTTACATACTCTGCCAGCATTGACTGATGCAAAACAGCACCTTCCTGATATTCAATTTGATTGGGTCGTGGAAGAAGGATTTGCACAAATTCCAACTTGGCACTTTGCTGTCGAAAATGTTATTCCCGTAGCTATTCGTCGCTGGCGAAAAAACTGGTTCAGGAAAGATATTCGTGAAGAGCGAGCGCGATTTCGGCAACAACTGCAACAGCCCCAATATGACGCCATCATTGATGCCCAAGGTCTGTTAAAAAGCGCCTTCTTGGTAACTCGGTTGGCACATGGCCCAAAACATGGCTACGACAAAAAAAGCATTCGCGAACCCATAGCCAGCTTCTTCTACGATCACCGTCATACCGTTAGCAAGCAACAACACGCAGTTGAACGCATTCGCACCTTGTTTGCTGACAGTTTGGGCTATAAAAAACCGTCAGAGCAAGGTGATTATGTCATCGCTCGCCATTTTCTGAATCAGCAAATGGGAACCCAAAGCAATTATCTGGTTTTCCTGCATGCAACAACCCGCGATGAGAAACATTGGCCCGAAAATCATTGGCGACAACTTATCGCAGAGCTCCAAACAACGGGTATGCGCATCAAATTGCCTTGGGGCGCAGAACATGAGCATCAACGGGCATTAAGACTGGCAGAAGGATTTTCTCATGTTGATGTTCTGCCTAAACTGACACTCGCTGAAGTCGCACAAGTCCTCGCTGGTGCAAACGCAGTGGTTTCAGTTGATACGGGACTCAGCCATCTTACAGCTGCACTTGATCGCCCCAATATCACTCTGTTTGGTCCAACAGATCCTGGTCTGATCGGTGGATATGGGAAAGAGCAGCATCCCCTGAAATCAGCGAGTAACACGATGCAAGGTATTACATCATCGGAAGTTATGCTGCTCTTGCAAGATATGTTAAAAAAGAACTTTTCCTAATGGTAAAGTTTCACACCAACGATTTTTATATTCAAAAGTAGGATTACCCAATGAGTAGCGCATGGTTTTGTCCCCCTGCTGACACAGTGCTTTTGCTTCTTGGGTATTCACCCACATCAAAATACTACCAACACTGAGATGAGCATATTCGGGATCATAGCCACCATTAATGGCATCAAATGAAATCCATTTAGGGCTATCCGCCCATAGAACAAAATCATAAGCACAAGGTTTACCGTTAATCAGTAACACATTGCCAAACATATGTTCACGAAGCTCTGAATACATTTCAAGAAGATGCGTTTTTTGCTCCTCAGAGTAGCTGTAATTCCAGCGCTTCTGGTACAGATCGATATAGATATTCACCAATTCTTCTGCACTGAATTCACTTGAAGGACGGATTTCTCCCCCAGCCCGCTTAAATTTGTTGATCTCGTTGCTGCGATTACGACGGGTTTTGTAAGAGAAACTGTCTTTAATGAGACAGATTTTTCGTTTGTTGAATCGTGGGCTATAGCTGGTATTAATAAAGTTATCTTTATGGATTGGAGATAACCTCTTTGATTTTACTGGTAAAAATATCTTAGCGTCCATTGCAATAGGGAAAACAATTTCATCATATGAAACTAAGTAACTAGTTTGCATATCTTCAATTAACTTTTTGTTATTAAAAGAAAAACAGGCCCCTTTAATTTCTGTTTTTGTTTTTTTGATATAAAAACAAAATTTCCCATCAAGATGCCTATCCAAAAAAGAGATAATGTTGGGGTGTGTTGATGCACATCCACCAAAAAGAGCATAAGCCTCTTTATACTGCTCAAAACCGCATTCTTTCCACCCTGAAAGAAGTGCTTTTACTGCTCCCATAGGGGTATCTCCATAAAGATATTCTGGTTTTATCTGTCAATAATTAGAAACAGTCAGTCAAATACCATATTTTACATAAAAATAAGGTAATGAGATACGGGTGTATTTTACGTTAAAAACAATCTATATGAACATAATAATCTACATTATTTATGAAATAACAAATTAACTCCCTTATAATTTTCATTAGAGAAAATCACCCTCATTCGCAGTAAATGAATACTTAATTGGCTGATTGAGTAATAGAAGAAGTCGAATCAATTGAACCATCATCAATTATGATAAGCTCATAATCTTCAAAAGACTGTGACAATATAGAATCTATAGATTCCTCTAAATAACTCTCACCATTATAGACTGACATCAGCACAGAAATCCTAGGAGATGAATTCATTTATCTACCTTAATAAAAAAACAACAATTTTTTATATTATTACTATAGCACATCAATTCAAACAAAAATTTATAATTCATACAAAATCACATCTATTTCTTCAATAAAAACCAACATTATAAAATCACTTTATTAATAAATATAATTTACCTTACTTTATAATTAATAAAAAACAGACCAAATAAATTTAGTCTATTTTTTAATATCACACCATGATTATCATTAGTAATTTTTCTTATTAATTACCTTATAGTATTTTTTCTTAAAACTAAATCTAACACGTCTGTCTAGCATAAAACCTAATGTGGATACACTTCTTATCAACCCCATCAATGAAGAAAAAGATTCAATTGATAATAATCCTTTATGTTTGTATATAATTTCTATTGCATGACAGACAGTAAGATTTCTGAAACCTTCACCAAACACTTTATTATCCATTAACACAACTTCTGCCATGGTATTTATTTTATCTTTATTTATAGTACCAGAAAGACTACCTTCTCTTTTAATATAATTATAATACTTCATTTTTGTATAATATATTTTTTCACATTTAATTAATATTGATGAAAATGATAAGGCATCTTCATAACATGAAACTTCTGGGAAATTACTCCCTTCAAATAAGTTTCTTCTAAAAAATTTACCGCATGAATGAGCCTGATATTTTTTATGGATCAAATACTCCTTTATTGCCGTATTTCTATCAAATAGCACTGGAGATATTAAATGCGATTTATGTATTATATCATCAAACTTTTTAACCTCTTGCAACGGAGTAATTAGCATATCCGGTTTTTTTTCCATAAGAAAGTCAATAATCTCTTTCATAGAAAAATCTGCTAGAAAATCATCACCATCAACAAAAGTAATATAATCACTATTACTTACTTCCACAGCATATTTTTTTACTTTACCTAAGCTCCTGAATTCTTTTCTTATATATACAAAAGAACTATTTTCCTCAGAAAAATTTTTTAAAATAGATGGAGTAGAATCGGAGGAACTATCATCTATCAACAAAACTTCATATAAATAGGGGTTTAAACCAGACAAAGCACCTTTTATGCTATTGATACACTTTAGAATTAGTTTTTCCAAATTATGTGCAGCAACAACGATTGACAATATTTTTGAAGAAACTGAATGTGTGTCTTGTATTTTAGTAATCATAATAATTATTAATTCACATTATCAATGTGGTATACTGTTAATATATAATATCATAAATTCAAGTCAATATTTATGACATTACACCTATAAATTTTCATATTAAAAATAAATTCAATCTCATTATAATAATGATATCTTGTTATGTCACAATTTTAATTGGTAATAATATTCTGCCAATGTCATTCCTCGCACCAGCGGTTTCAGAAACTCAAATAGTCCTTCCAAGTCTTGATAAAGCTGCTCAATCTGTCCCTCGTTTTTAAACGTTGGGCTCCCTCCCGGCATAAACTCAGATGAATGCAGCATAAACTCAACATAATCACTACCACCAGCCAACGTTTGCTGGACAACTTTTTTCATCTGCTCCAAGTTACCACCTTTTGGGCGCAACCAATTAACCGATGGCGAACGCTGCTTACCTCGCAAATGATCATACTTTTGCTTGATAAAATTCATAATCAGTGAGTGTTTATACTGAATACTCATTGGCACTTGCAGCAACGAAGAGTCACCGACTTTGGCTATATCCTGCAAATCCATAAAATAAGCGTGAGCAGGAAAACGGCTATAATCTGTTCCACCATTCCCCTTAGGATCACCTTTAGTAAGACGCCAATTAACCTTTGGTGTAACGGAACAATCTACTTGATAACCATACTCGACCAATAATTGCGCATAGTACTCATTGAATGCCCAGCGACCAGCACGATGACTCAACATCTTAGTTTGGAGCTTATCTTCCAGCAAATTGGTCATTAAATCAACTTTGGCTTTAATCTGTTCTTTGGGGTATTCAATCAGGTAAGGCTTATAACACATATCGTCATCAGTAAGGGGAACAATGGGCGGATTGTTCCAAGCATGCAAATGCATGCCTATTTCCCCAGTATTTCTGGCAATCACATCCTCGGCAAATTCGATATAGCTATCATCCATTGCCATTTCATAGTTGGTTAACCAGACGGGTTTGAATCCAAAACGTTCACAGAGATTCTGAAATCTTGGCAGATAATGCGTGTTCTTTGTCGATATCTTCTCACGATTTTGCCATAGATCATCACCTTCAGTGTCGATCGTGATAATAAAAGCGGGTAATAACATCAATATGCACCAAAATGTGATAATAATAGTTATCCTAATGGTACGCATAGCAAATAAATAGCGCAATTAGAGAATCCTAACTACCTGATTAGGTGTAAACTTCCCTTAATAAAGCTACTTTATTGATGCACTTAAAGATGGCACGCTATAATTTTTACATTAAGATCACCATATAATATTGATATTCTAAAGAACTCAACACATGACCAAAAAAAACAATGAAATCAAACGCATTCTGGTGATTAAACTACAACATCATGGTGATATGCTACTGGTAACACCTGTCATCAACACACTAACCCATAATTATCCAGATGCAAAAGTTGATGTACTTCTTTATAAAGAAACCTTGCCTATGCTGGAGAATTCAACAGAAATTTCCCGTATTTTTTCCATAGACCGTAAATGGAAACAGCTAGGTGAAAGAAAGAAGTTATTACATGAGTGGAATCTACTAAAAGCATTACGACAGCAACACTATGATTTAATTGTCAATCTTGCTGATCAATGGCGAAGTGCCTTTATCACTCGTTTCACTGGGGCACCCATTCGTTTGGCACTTGATTACCCTAAGCGCCAAAACTGGAAATGGCGTTTTTGTCATACTGAAGTTATACCTATAAATGACCATAACTCATTACACACAGTAGAACAAAACCTTTCTATCCTAAAACCATTGCAACTTACACCGCTCATCACAAAAGTGACAATGAGCTATAGTGATAAGGATTTACTATGGGTAAAAGAAGCACTTACCAAATACGCATTTTCCGACCGATACCTCGTGATTCAACCTACGTCTCGATGGTTTTTCAAATGCTGGGATGAAAAGAAAATGGCAGAGGTGATTACAACACTACAGAAAGATGAACACAGTATTATCATCACTTCTGGACCAGATAAGCGTGAGCTGGAGATGGTCGATACTATCCTGTCATACTGCCCTGATAAAAAAAATATCCTATCTCTCGCAGGGCAATTAACATTACCCAAACTTGCTGCTTTGATTGATCATGCCAAGTTATTCATCGGTGTAGATTCAGTCCCCATGCACATGGCCGCTGCGCTAAAAACACCTTGTATAGCATTATTCGGCCCATCCAAACTAACATTCTGGAAACCGTGGGAATCTATTGGTGAAGTGGTTTGGGCTGGTGACTATGGCAATATCCCACATCCAGATGATATCAAAACTCATACAAATGAGCGTTACTTGGATTTGATTCCAGTGGATGCAGTTATTTCAGCAGCAAGGAAATATATTTCATGAAACCACTACGTTTAGCTATCGTTCGCCAAAAATACCGCCCAGATGGAGGGGCTGAACGTTTTGTATCGAGAGCACTAGAAGCTCTAAATCACCAACAAATTGAGCTGAATGTGATTACACGATCTTGGCAGGGAGAAAACAACCCTAATTGGCATATTCACCTATGTAACCCGATTAAGTATGGAAGAATCAGTCGAGAAAGTGGTTTCGCAAAATCTGCTCGACAATTATGGCAAAAAGAACAGTTTGATTTAGTCCAAAGTCACGAAAGAATTGCTGGTTGCGATATTTATAGAGCCGGGGATGGTGTTCATATACGCTGGCTACATCAGCGTGCTCGTATTTTGTCAAAATGGAAAGCCAAATGGCTATTAAACGATCGTTACCACCGTTATGTGATGAAAGCAGAGCAGGAAATGTATTCGGATCCTGCTTTGAAGCAGGTTATCTGTAACGCAAAAATGGTAAAACAGGAAATTATTGAGGCATTTGGTGTATCTGAAGATAAAATATCCGTTATATACAATGCTATTGATAGTAAGAAATTCTTTCCTCCTGATGAACAAGCTCGTTTAGCATTGCGACAACAATATGAAATTCCCCCAATTGCAAAATGCCTGATTTATGTGGGATCTGGTTTTGAACGAAAAGGCTTATCCGCGGCCATTAAAACGGTTGCGAAAACGGGAGACTATCTATTAATTATTGGTAAGGATAAAGAGCAGAAGAAATACCAAGATATTGCAAGTGCTTTAGGGTGTCATCATCGTATCCGTTTCATGGGCTTACAAAAAAATACATTACCTTTTTATCAAATGTCTGATGCTTTGTTGCTGCCAACACTCTATGATCCATTTCCGAATGTGATCCTTGAAGCCATGGCATGTGGTTTACCTGTAATCACCAGTACAACGTGCGGAGGAGCCGAATTCATCACCGACGGAAAAAATGGTTTCGTCTGCGATGCACTAGACCTCGAAAAATTAGGGGAAGCAGTTCATAGCATTCCTGATAATATATTAGATACAAATATGTCTATTGCTGCAAAAAATCAGGTAATGACAGCAACCCCTGAAAATTTATCTCAGCAATTAATTCAGCTTTATCAAAGAGTTTTAGCACAGTGAAAGAACACATTCTATTTATTATTGATGGATTACCCGGAGGAGGAGCTGAAAATGTCACTCTTCGTCTTGCCGCTGGTTTACATCAATCAGGTTATCAAATTTCATTACTTTCACTGAATACTCAATTATCTTATACCATACCAGAAGGTATTCATTATATTATTAGCTCCGATAATTATCAGGGCCCTTTAAGAAAACTCAATGAGATCAAACGCCGAGCTAAAGCTATGGATAAAGTTTTATTAGAACTTTTCCAACAAAGAAGCAAACCAGCTCTTGTTATTTCTAACCTTCATAAGACTGATCGTATAGTCGTTAAATCCAAAGCATTGGATGATTGCAATGTATGGCATTGTATTCATGGAATATTCTCTCAATCATACTTAGGTAATAAAAGTGGTCTTTCTTATTGGATAAAAAAAGAAAAGATAAAAAGTGTTTATAAAAACAGGCAAATCATCTGTGTTTCTAATGCAGTTAGCAATGACCTGATAAAGAATATTTCGATACAACCTAACCAGATAAAAACCATCTATAACCCATTTAATATTGATGAAATAAATAATAAATCTTCACAGACCAACCCTTATCATGGGCTAAATTACCTTCTCCATGTTGGACGTCTCCACGAAGTCAAACGTCAAGATAGGCTTATTGATGCCTTTGCAAAAACAAATCTACCATGCAAACTAGTTATTGTTGGCCAAGGCAGTAAAGAAATCGAAGATAAGATTAAATTTAAGATCCGTGAGCTTGGCTTGGACAATAAAGTTATTCTGGCTGGTTTTCACTCTAATCCGCTACCTATTATTAGTGGTGCCAAAGCTGTTGTTATCAGTTCAGACAGCGAAGGATTACCCACAGTGTTAATCGAAGCATTGATTTGCCATACACCTATCGTTAGCACTGATTGTCCTGGTGGTGTAAGGGAAATAATGACCGGTGACCTTAAAAACTATCTGGCTGAACTAACTGCCGATGGCTTAGCAAAAAAAATGCAGCTTGTTTATGATACCCCACCAAGAATCACAGATGAGATGTATGAAAAATTTGAAGCAAATAATATACAGAAGCAATATATTGAATTAATAGAAAAATAGCTCATAAAACACCCAGCCATGAATAAAATTGGTCCGCATTTTACACACTTTCTTCAAGCCAATGTGATATTATAGCCAAAGTCTATGTCAGTGAATTTGATAGAATGTTGCTTCGCTTATATCAGGTACTTCTCTACCTTATCCAACCAATTATCTGGTTACGTCTGCTGTTACGCAGCCGTAGCTCACCTGCGTATCGCAAACGCTGGGGGGAACGTTATGGTTTCTGTGCCAAAAAAGTTACCCCGGGTGGGATTTTACTTCATTCCGTTTCTGTCGGAGAGACATTGGCCGCTATTCCGTTAGTGCGGATCTTGCGGCACCATTATCCTTTCTTGCCCATTACTATAACCACCATGACACCGACTGGCTCTGAAAGAGTCCTGTCTGCTCTGGGCACTGATGTTAACCATGTATACCTTCCCTACGACTTGCCTGGCTCAATGAGCCGTTTTCTTGATCACGTCAATCCAAAGTTAGTGATCATTATGGAAACCGAACTGTGGCCAAATCTGATCACTCAGTTGCACCGGCGCGAAATCCCGCTGGTCATTGCCAATGCAAGGTTATCAACCCGCTCTGCGGCGGGATATCAAAAAATTAGCAGCTTTATTAAAACCATTTTAAATAAGATCACACTGATTGCTGCGCAAAATCAGGAAGATGGTGAACGTTTTATCGAATTGGGATTAAGGCGTTCCCAACTCTCGGTGACTGGTAGCCTTAAGTTCGATATTTCCGTTGCCCCAGAATTAGCGGCAAAGGCCATCACATTACGCCGCCAATGGGCTCCTCACCGCCCTGTATGGATCGCAACCAGCACCCATGATGGCGAAGAAAGTATTATTCTGGATGCACATTGCAATCTCCTGAAACAATTTCCTGATCTCTTGTTAATTCTAGTGCCTCGCCATCCTGAACGTTTCAGCAAGGCCGCTGAACTGACACAAAAAGCTGGGTTGAACGCAATATTGCGAAGTGCTGGCACTATTCCAGACACCAATGTGCAAGTGGTTATCGGAGATACCATGGGCGAATTGATGCTCCTGTACGGTATCGCTGATCTGGCTTTTGTCGGAGGTAGCCTGATAGAACGTGGTGGACATAACCCATTGGAAGCAGCAGCGCATGCCATTCCGGTTATTATGGGTCCACATACATTCAATTTTAAAGATATCTGTGCCAAGCTGGATAAAGCTGATGGGCTGATTACTGTCACGGATAGCCAATCATTAAGTTCAGCTATCAATAGTCTGCTGACAGACAAAGACTACCGCCGCTATTACGGTCATCATGCCGCAGAAGTCCTGCACGAAAATCAAGGTGCCCTTCAGCGCTTGCTAAAATTACTGGAACCTTATCTCCCTCCAAGGAGCCATTGATGAGTGCGAAAAAACGGTTATCTGTTGTCATTATTGCCCAAAATTCTGCTGATTTGATTGCAGATTGCCTACTTTCTGTAAGTTGGGCGGATGAAATCATCGTTTTGGATTCCGGAAGTACGGATGCAACTTGCCAAATAGCCAGCGAGATGGGCGCAAAAGTTTACACGAATACGCAATGGTCTGGCTTCGGTCGTCAACGACAGCTCGCACAATCCTATGCCAGCGGCGATTATATTTTCGTGATTGATACCGACGAGCGCGTTACCCCAGAACTAAAAACATCGATTGAACAAATCCTAGTCAGCCCTGACGACAATAAAGTCTATAGCTGCTCACGCCTCAATCTGTTTATGGGTCGGTTCATGAAACACAGTGGCTGGTATCCTGATAAGGTCATCCGTCTCTATTGCCGTAAAAGTTACCAATACAACGACAATCAGGTTCATGAATCCCTTGATACTCAAGGAACCGCCATCGTGACACTAAAGGGCAATTTACGCCACTTGACCTGCCGCAATCTGATGGAATTCCAGCAAAAGCAATTGAATTATGCGAGAGATTGGGCAAAACATCGCTACGAGCAAGGCAAAGAAACCTGTTATTTTTCTATCTTCAGCCATACGTTAGGCGCATTTTTCAAAACATGGCTGTTAAGAGCAGGTTTTCTTGATGGGAAGCAAGGGTTGGTGTTAGCAATTGTGAATGCTCAGTACACATTCAATAAATATGCTGCACTTTGGGAATTAACTCAAACTAAGAATAAAAGACAATGAAAAGAAAAGCGATTTATCCCGGCACCTTTGATCCCATCACTTACGGTCATCTTGATATCGTTACTCGTGCCGCAAACATATTTGATCATGTTTTACTGGCTATCGCTAATAGTGACAGAAAAAATCCCATGTTCAGTTTGGAAGAACGTGTCGCGTTGGCAAAAGAGGTCACGGCTCATCTAGAGAATGTCGATGTAATTGGTTTTAGTGAGCTTATGGTTAATTTTGCCAAAAAACAGCAAGCTACCATCTTAATCCGCGGAGTTCGTTCTGTTTCCGATTTTGAATATGAATGGCAACTTGCCAATATGAACCGACATTTTATGCCGGAACTGGAAAATGTCTTTTTATTACCTTCTCAAGATCTGTCCTTCGTCTCATCATCATTAATCAAGGACGTTGCGCGCCACGATGGCGATATTTCATCATTCCTGCCTGAGCCAGTTGCACGAGCAATGCTACAAAAATTAGGTAAATAATATCGTCATTCAGGGGGCAATGATTATCCCCAGCCCCCCAAATACGCTTAATGCTGACACTGGCGACAGAAAAATGTGCTGCGTTGCCCTAATTTTACACACTCAATTTTTTCACCGCATATTGGGCAAAGTTCACCTTTCTTACCGTAAACAAACAACTCCTGAGCAAAATACCCCGGTTTACCATCAGATTGCAGAAAATCTTTCAGCGTCGTTCCGCCTTGTTTAATAGAACGATGCAAGATTTGTTTGATGATATCGACCAATAAATAGGCCTCTTGCTGTGTCAGTGAATTCACAGGGCGCTCGGGCAAGATACGCGCAACGAACAGTGCCTCGTTGGCATAAATATTCCCCACACCAACGACAACTTTATTATCCATCAGCCAAGGTTTGATGGCGGTTTTTTTGTTGTGGGAAAGAGTGTAAAGATATTCCCCATCAAATAAGTCAGAAAGCGGCTCTGGGCCTAAATGGGCCAGTACGGAGCACTCATCAAGATTGTCACTCCATAACCATGCACCAAAACGCCGAGGATCGGTATATCGAAGAATTTTGCCATCAGCCATAATCAAATCGACATGATCATGCTTTTCTGGAGGAAATTCATCCAACAAGATACGTAAACTGCCGGACATTCCCAAATGAATAATAATCCAGCCTTCAGGCAGCTCAAGCAGTAAATACTTTGCCCGTCGCTGAACACTCAATACTGGCCTATCGGAAAGTTTCATGATTTGCTCGGAAACAGGCCAGCGCAAACGCGAATTTCTGACCTCAGCGTATTGGATCACATTACCAACCAAGTGAGGTTCAATCCCCCTGCGACTGGTTTCCACCTCTGGTAGCTCCGGCATACCGACTCCTTGAATAAATAATCAACAACGGGTATCTCAGCAGATAACGATACCGTTTTCATGTATCATTTGCAGCCAGTTTCGTTGGATAGTTGAGAAAATAGATTAATCACTATGATTGATATAAAAAATAGATTTAACATAAATAACAGCAAGAAGTCCTTATGGAATTTATCCATTGTCGGGCTGTACATTATTCTTGTTTATCTTCCTGATATTACAAGATATAAAAATCTTGTCATGATACTGATCTGTACAACAGCGCTGTATTATCTGGTAAAAGACTTTCGCCAAGTAGCCAATTCGTTACGTAATCACCTATTCTTAACCATTTTACTGTTTGTTCTAGCCATGCTCTATTCTGTTGGGATCTCGATTGATCCTGCGTTGAGTTTCAAAGAAATGAACAAACCGATCTTAAATGGGTTGCTGCTATTCAGTTTTACTTTCCCCATCGTGCTCTATCAAGAAAGCAGAGAACACATTGCGAGGATGATTCTAGTTGCATTTATTATCGGTATGGTCACTATTTCGCTGGCAGATATTGCACAATACATCATTAATTACCATAGAATCGGTGAAATACCATTTACAAATTACAACCATCGTGAATTTTCCTACGGATTTATTTTCTATTTCCCCGTATTGCTATGCACTTGGGCGTTATGGAAAAAACATTCTCTGCTGAGTTGGTTATTACTGGTTATTACCTCAGCGATTAGCCTATTCTTACTGCTCGGCACACTTTCCCGTGGTGCTTGGGTTGCCATTGTAGTGACCACAGTCTTTATCATTGCAATTAATAGAGAGTGGAAACTCACCGTTGCGGCGGCAATATCTCTGGGATTATTGGCTGGTGCCACGCACTGGTCAGCAGCATCCAATCCTGATACCCAATTACTGCTTCATAAACTCACCCAAACAGACAGTAGTTATCGCTATAGTAATGGCACTCAAGGATCAGCATGGTCCCTAATCATGGAAAACCCCATCAAAGGCTACGGTTTTGGTAATAAGGTTTATCATCAAGTCTACAATAACCGTGTGGTCGATTACCCTGACTGGACATTTAGAACGTCGATTGGTCCACATAATGTCTTTTTAGCACTTTGGTTTTCAGCTGGCATCCTTGGTCTGATAACAACACTATTAATGACATTAACAGCACTATTCACTGGGGGCCGGATCATTCGCCAGCATAGTGGCATCATCCGGCAAGCAGGGCTCATACTTCTGGCTGCTTTTATTGGTCTGTTCATCGTCAGGGGCGCGTTTGAAAACGCCTATATCAATGAGATAGGGATCTTATTTGGCTTAATGATTGCTCTGTATAAGAAAACACCCGGAAAGGCAATAAACTAATCAGTAACACACCAGCCCATACCCAAAAAGGGTGCGGGCTGACTTTGTACATTCTCTAGTTCAATCAGGCGATTACTGAGACAATTTTTCCGCTATCACGCTCGTAATCAACTTCGCACGCTGATCCCAGTTAAAACGTTCCGCAACCAATCTCTGCGAGCAATCAACTTTCGCTATCATTTCAGTTGGATTATTAATCAACCACCGGATCTGCTCAGCAAAACTCTCTGCATTTTCACTATCGGCAAAATTTACCGCATTTTCATCAACAGCATCACGAATGGAAGGAAAATCAGAAATAACCACAGGCTTGCCCATGGCCATATATTCAAAAAGCTTGAGGGGAGAAGTATAACGACTGCCGATACTGGTTTTTGTTAATGGTAGAACACAAATATCATTATCAGCAATAATCTGAAAGCGTTTTTTAGGTTGGACAAAACCAAGGAAATTGACTTTATCACTCACACCAATCTGTTCAGCTGTCTGCCGCAATCGTTCAATTTGCTCAGTTGTACCGCCGGCAATATTCAATATGATGTTATCAAGGTAAGACATGGCCTTCATGACCGTAGGGACACCTTTCCAGCGATGTAAACTACCCAAATAAAGCACCTGAGTAAGAGACTTACTTTTATGTTTTCTGCCGGAAAGCGCCTGTTTCGTAGATTCAACCGCCAACATATCAACACCATCCGGTGCCACAACAATCGGAGTTTTGACGCCATATTGTTTATAAATATCTTCACGTAACAGCGAGGTCAGGACAAAAACAACCTTAGAGCAGTCATAAACTTGTTGTTCAATTTTCCTCAACTTCTGATATTTGTGTTGATTTATACGCTTGGTCAAATTATGTGATTCTTTAAACGACTGAGCAAATACTTCGTGGCTTTCAAAGAAATGAGGAATATCAGGATGTTTACATAACAGATAATTCGCCATTTTAATATTACGGGTAAAAATGGCATCAACCTGATGCTCTTTAAGCCAGCGAGAGACCTGAAAATAAAACAGTTTCTGGGTATTCAGTGGGAAATACCATTTTCTACGTATATTGTGTAAGGCGATTAGCTCCGCAGCAGGCGGTAATGCTCTTCCAAGAATCTCTTCAATATGGCTTTGGCCTTTTGGGGTAATCAGACAGACACGATGCCCCTGACGGGAAAAAGCATCGACATTCTGCAAAATCTGCAGCGATGCAACCCGGTAATCAGGAACAGGGTAAGGATCAATATACGCAATTTTCATTATTTTTTTATAGCGCCCAATAAACGACTCGCAGAATGTCCCCAGGTATACATAGTTTCAATCCTCTGACGAGCATATTTACCCATGTCTCTTCCTCTATCCGGTAAAGACGAGAGATGATTGATTGCATCGGCAATGGCCGCAGTATCCCCCGGAGTCACCAGAATACCAGCATGGTTCTCATTGCCAACCACCTCGGGTATTCCACCAATATAACTGGCAATCACAGGGCGCCCACACGCCATCGCTTCAGCAATGGTAATACCAAATGCTTCATCACCAACGCTGGGGAAGATTCCAGCATCTCCCGCAGCGTAAAATTCGGGTAATTGATCATGACCCACTGGCGGATGAAAAATGACCGATTTTTCCAACTGCAATGAAGAAACCCGTTTTTCAAGCGGTTTCAAATCTTCACCTGCACCAATAATCAATAACTTTACATCCTTGTCCCGCAGCAAAGCCATTGCATCAATGGCAACTTTCATACCTTTCCAGCCTACCAATCTACCAGCAAACGTTAACAGGAACGTTTCCTCATTGATACCTAATCGAGTGCGAACATCAGAATCAGCAGGTTTGAATTTATCGATATCCACGCCATTGTAGATAACGCCCGGAAATTGCTTAAAGTGGTGCTGGATCTGCCAGGCATTGAAATGGCTGCATGCAACCCATGCGGATATTTTCTTACCTAATATTCGATCCCCTTTAAAAAAACTGGTTCCACCACTCATATAGCAAAACTTTGTACCGGATGACTTAAGCATCATTCTCGGCCAGAAAAAGTCAAAGGGCTTCGTCAAAATCACCCAATCAAAATTTTCGGCAATAACCGTTTCGCGGGCATGGCGGGCAAAAGAGTAACGTTCAATAATGCGTTGAAAACGGCGCCCAATGTTAAGCACTCGATCTCTAGGAATAAATGGGAAAGTATGAACATGGATATTTCGCCCACCTAATGCGGGCCGAACATCACCAGTACCGCCGAAAATATGAATTTCATGCCCCGCATCTGTCAAAGCTTTGGCCAACTCCCACACTGCGGTTTGAATGCCGCCATAAGACATGGTAACGGTAACATCGATAAATCCTATTTTCATTTTATTCATTATCCTTTCATTCATTTTCCAGTAAGTTCTGAACAGAATGCCAAACTTGATCAACTGATATTGCTGACATCGTATCTTGACGAGTTGCCTGTCTATAATCTACAGGATGTTCAATTACCACCAATTTTGGGTGTTGTTGAGGTGCGAGAAAACGTCCTGGGTGAAAACTGTGATACAACGCAACCATCGGGATCCCTAATGCGCCGGCCAGATGAGTCGTTCCGGTATCGATTCCAATGTATAAATTAAGCTGGCTCATTCTGCCGCATCGTCGTTTTACCAGCCAGCGATGTGCATCTGTTTGCTCCCAGCTTTTCTGCGAGCATTTGCGCACTATCTTCACCATCTTTACTACCCAACAGCAAAATATGTGCATGCGGATAATCATGATAAATACGTTGGGCTAATTCGTAAAAGTGTTCTACAGGCCAGTCGCGATAGGCTTTTGCTGGAAAACTCTGTAACTGAAAACCTACCTTCAATCGCTGTTCTAATTCCTGCCGCCGGAGAAAATCTCTGGCATATTCATCTTCACTCTGGCTCACGCAATACTGCAAATGCCAATCACTGACGTCAATCCCAAGTGCATTAATCAACAGCGCCCTTTCCTGTTGCGCTGGCATAAGTTCCCGTGGTTTTGCCACAGTGTATTCATTTGATTTTGCATTAGAAATATCCGAAAAATAAACAGTTAAATTTGCTTTGCGTTTGGCATAACGTAACAGGGATTTATCATGACTATATACCAATGCCAAATCATAACACCGGCGAGAAAACCACCCACACCATCTTGCCTTTCCTTTTGAAAAAATCTTCAGCTCATTAATTGAATCAATGTGTTCAAGGATTTCTTTTGTTTTTTTATGCACAAAGATATCAATATTTGCTTCCGGCCATTTTTCTTTTAATGCACGAATAATCGGCGTCACCAACAAGGTGTCGCCAAAACGGGCAATATTTATGATTAAAATATTTTGGGGTTGCATAATAATGAATATTAATTTATCAATCTAAGGATTGGCCTCAGAGCACTATACAGCAAAGTTATTCAATGTACTATTTGCCAATAAATAAACGCGATAATCACTCACAATAAAATTCATTTAATTTCATGAAGTTATGTAATGGCATGTCAATTATATCTTCCAATGCTGATTAACAAGATATAAACAAAATGTCATCGATTTATTTCTGTACTGCGATAAAAAATAGATTCCATTTTTTCTAACATGTTATCCATGCCAAATAAATGAGTAGCCCGTTTTAATGAAGCATTTCCCATTTGTAAACGCACCTCATCATTATTCATTAATAAATCTAATTTTTCTGTTAATTGTTCGATATTTTTGGGTTCGATAATATATCCGGTATCTCCATCAATCACGGCTTCTGTAATTGCTCCCACTGATGTAGATACGACAGGCAATCCACATGCCATCGCCTGCATGATTCCTTGTGGCACACCTTCATTGCCAAACGAAGGCAGGGCAAAGATATCCATCGCATTCAAACAGTCAGGAACATCCTGGCGGTTGCCAAGAAAAATAACGCTCTCTGTCAGCCCTTCCTGCTGAACTCGTGGTTCTAAATTTTTTCTCTGGGGGCCATCCCCCACAAACAACAACTGCCAATCAGGATAACGCTGATGAAGAATTTTCCAGCTATCAAGCAGATAACGATGGCCTTTCCAAGTTCTCATCGTGGCAACAATACCAAGCGTTGGCCTATCTTTGATACCAATACGCTGGCGACTCTGCTGCTTGTTTTCAGGATGAAAGCGCGTCAGATCGATCCCTGTCGGCACAGAGGTCATATGAGAGAGTGGATAAGCATTATGCGTATGCAGATATTGGCGCAGCTTTTCCCCAGTTGTCACAATATGCTGACAGGCATGCAAATACAGCCAGCGAGTCGCGATAGATTTTGAAACATGAGTAGAGACATGACGGGTTCGGACTGTTACAGGCATACCTTTTAACGTGGAGCATGCCGCTGCCACTAACCAAGAATCGGTAGAACTATGGGTATTGATCACATCAAATTGGTGGCCTTCTGTCTTTAGCCAGCGACGCATTGCCCGTAGGCAGGGAAGGCGTTTTTTTTCAATCGGGAGTGCAACCACAGGCACACCATAGTGATGGGCTTCACGGTAAAGGGTTGAAGTTGGACAACAAACAATAACCACATGATGACCACGTTGTATCATGCCCTGAGATTCCGTCAGGATACGAATCTCCTGCCCTCCCCAGCCACACGATGATTCTGTGTGTAAGATATTCAAGGTCTTTTTAGCCATTTTCCAAAGCCACGCCTGACGGTTAATAATCAAAAAAACATTAGCATAATTGAATAATTCATGACGTCCACGCATAACCTAATTTACATCAGATTATCGAGACATTATCAACAGGCATAAAAAAACCCAGCGTGATGCTGGGTTTTTTTCATCCACTAAAATTATTTAATTTTAGCTTCTTTGTACAGTACATACTGACGAACAACTGGATCGAACTTTCTCAGTTCCAGTTTTTCAGGCATAGTACGCTTGTTCTTCGTAGTGGTATAGAAGTGACCAGTACCAGCAGAAGAAACCAGCTTAATTTTATCGCGAATACCTTTAGCCATTTTTCAGCTCCTTAGTATTTCTCACCACGGGTACGCAGTTCAGCAAGAACTGTATCGATACCCTTTTTGTCAATCACACGCATACCTTTAGCAGATACACGCAGAGTTACAAAACGTTTCTCAGACTCAACCCAGAAACGGTGAGAGTGCAGGTTAGGCAGAAAACGACGTTTAGTCGCATTTAATGCGTGGGAGCGGTTGTTACCACTCACCGGGCGCTTGCCAGTAACTTGGCAGACTCGGGACATGTCTATTCTCCAAAAATCAAATCAGCTCGAGCTTTGTATTGGGTGTGGCCGCCTCGTCAGGCTTAGGAGCCCATCTCAGCACATTTTCGTTACTGAAAAAACGTCTTTACTGAAAAGACCGTCACTGAAAAGACTCACATTTTCCCAGTAAAAAACTTACTGAGATAGGCTCTTCTCGCCAAGCCCAAGATCCTCAAAGGTGGCGTAGTATACGCCCTCATTCGCTGATGCTCAAGTCCCGAACAACTAAGATCTGACAGGATCGTGAAAAAACCGTATTAAATCCAACCTCTTTCCATAAATGAGACACAATATTGCTTGCCGATAACTATATGATCCAAAACCTTAACGCCAACCAAGTCACAAGCCTTGATAATTTTTTCTGTCACCAATTTATCTGCCAGACTAGGTTCTGGATTGCCGGAAGGATGATTGTGGGCGAGAATAATCGATGCTGCATTAACTTTAACCGCCTGTTTCACAATTTCACGCGGATGAACTTCAACTTTGTTTATCGTTCCTTTAAACATTTCATCATGGCAGATAACTTTATTTTGGTTCGTCAAAAACAGCACGACAAATACTTCCCGGTCTTGCCAAGACAATAAATCCTGCAAATAATTCTGAGTCATCGTAGGGCTGCTCATGATATCTTCATGGATAAACTGGCTGGAGAAGAAACGTTTTGCCAGTTCGGATATCGCCTGCAATTGGACATATTTGCACAGCCCCATGCCCTTATGTGAACAAAAATCTGCGTAATCAGCAGATAGCAGATGGTAAAGCGAGCCAAACGATTTCAGCAGATAATCTGCCATTTGCACAACAGGAACCCCTCTGGTTCCCGTACGCAAAAAGATAGCCAGTAGTTCAGCATCCGTGAGGGAAACAGCGCCATAAGCCAGCAATTTCTCCCGGGGAGCAAGATTTGCATGCAATTCATCGCTTTTTTCCATTACCGTGACCTCCATTACACCCCTCCCCTTGATATCCTTTGCCCTATAATCATCACGTTATAACGATCACCCATGAACCATCACCCATGACGATGGAATCCATCAATCCGATATTCACTCGCCCACTATCCCATGATGAAAAAATCACCGCCAGCCTCATTTTCATGGCTTGCGCAACGCTTCGCAAACTTGTCATTTTTGGCTGTCTAAATAGGCACGTTTCTCAACTCAATATTTTCTTATGGTAGAATCTTAGAGAATTGTAACTTACATCTGGACAATCAAAATGACAGGATTTTCCGGCAAACAACTTTCTGGTAATCAGCTTTCTGGTAAACAAATCGTCCTCGGCATTAGCGGAGGGATCGCCGCTTACAAAACGGCTGAACTGGTACGCCGTTTACGTGATCGCGGTGCTCAGGTACGCGTCGTCATGACTCCTGCGGCAGAAGCCTTTATTACGCCGCTTACATTACAGGCCGTATCGGGCCATCCGGTCTCTGATGATCTCCTGGATCCAGCAGCCGAAGCCGCCATGGGGCATATTGAACTGGCGAAGTGGGCTGATTTAATCATTCTCGCTCCCGCCACAGCGGATCTACTGGCACGCTTAACCGCAGGGATGGCGAATGATTTAGTTACCACAATCTGCTTGGCTTCCGCAGCCCCTATTGCTGTCGCTCCCGCAATGAACCAGCAAATGTACCGTGCGCAGGCAACCCAACATAACCTCAAGGTGCTTAAAGAGCGTCATGTGCTGATTTGGGGGCCAGATGAAGGTAGTCAAGCATGTGGTGATGTCGGGCCAGGCAGGATGTTGGAACCCATGGCGATTGTCGAGCTGGCTACGCAACATTTCAGCACTGAGCAAGATTTTGCTGATCTGAGCATCACCATTACCGCCGGGCCAACCCGCGAAGCCTTAGATCCCGTCCGTTTCATCAGCAACCACAGCTCCGGTAAAATGGGATTCTCCATCGCACAGGCTGCGGCAGAACGTGGTGCAAAGGTGACATTGATCACTGGCCCCGTTAATTTACTGACACCACAAGGTGTTAAACGCATTGACGTGACCAACGCACTGGAGATGCATGAACAGGTTCAAGCGATGGCAGCCTCACAGAATATCTTTATCGGTTGTGCGGCCGTATCTGATTACCGTTTCAAACAAATCGCGACAGAAAAAATCAAAAAACAGGGTGATGAAATCACATTTACACTAGTGAAAAATCCTGACATTGTAGCGAGCGTTGCAGCAATGGAAAAAAATCGTCCATTCGTCGTTGGATTTGCAGCCGAAACCCAGAATGTGGAAGAATATGCCCGCGGAAAACTCAAGCAGAAGCACTTAGACTTGATTTGCGCGAATGATGTATCCCTGACCGGACACGGTTTCAACAGTGATACCAATGCATTACATCTATTCTGGCATGATGGTCGTATTCATTTACCCCACAGTGGTAAATTACAACTCAGCCACCGCTTATTAGACGAGATACTCGAACGCTATGATGAAAAAAATCGACGTTAAAATCCTTGATCCCCGCATCGGGCAAGAATTTCCTTTACCGACTTATGCTACACCTGGCTCTGCGGGTTTAGATTTACGTGCTTGTCTGGATAATGCAGTAGAACTGGCTCCAGGCCAGACTGAACTTCTGCCAACCGGGATTGCTATCCATATCGCAGATGAACAATTGGCTGCGGTTATTCTCCCTCGCTCAGGTTTGGGCCATAAACATGGCGTCGTTCTGGGTAATCTGGTCGGTCTCATCGACTCCGATTATCAGGGACAATTGATGGTTTCAGTTTGGAATCGCAGTGATAAAACATTCACTATCGAGCCTGGTGAGCGCATCGCCCAGATGGTTTTTGTGCCCGTTGCACAGGCTGAATTTAATTTGGTTGAAGACTTTGAAACCAGCAAACGTGGTAGTGGTGGTTTTGGTCATTCCGGTCGTCAATAACTTTCCATAAAGCCTGATACCGTCAATCGATTTTCATATTTTTTGCTCACAATGTTTTTGTCAGTAGTAACGTTGTGGCAAAAAATAGCTGGATTTGTTTTGCTGTTTTAGCAGGGGTTTTATCAGACATGGCAGAAAAAGAACGTACAAAAAAGAAAAATAGACGTGAGGAAATCTTGCAGGCACTGGCACATATGCTTGAGTCCAGTGGTGGCAGTCAGCGCATTACTACTGCAAAACTCGCCGCAAACGTTGGCGTTTCTGAAGCCGCACTTTACCGTCATTTTCCAAGCAAAACCCGGATGTTTGACAGCCTGATTGAGTTTATTGAAGACTCCTTAATTTCACGCATCAACCTGATCCTGCAAGATGAAAAAGACACCATCACGCGCATTCGGTTAATTCTTGTCCTGATTTTGGGCTTTGCGGAGAAAAATCCCGGGTTAACCCGTATCATGACTGGTCATGCTCTGATGTTTGAACAAGACAGATTACAAAATCGCATCAACCAGCTATTTGAGCGAATTGAAGTACAGCTTCGTCAAATTTTAAAAGAGAAAAAAATCCGTGATGGGCAGGGGTTCGATTATGACGAGACCATATTGGCCTCACAGTTGCTGGCATTTTGTGAAGGGATGCTCTCCCGCTTTGTTCGCTCTGAATTTCGCTCTCGCCCGACAACTGAGTTTGAAATACGCTGGCCATTGATATTGACCCAACTGCAATAGGTTATCACTGCACCGCAAGTTCCCACCTTTCACATAGTGAATGATGATAACGTGCGGTTTTTTTATGGGGTTATGTTAATATGTTCCAGCTTATTGAGTTCAATATCAGGTAACTCAATAATAATGGCATCATTATCGCAATCCTTACCATTCAGTATGCAGGATGCCATTTCTACTACTCACCCCGCCCACCTTTGGGCGAGGGATTTTTTTTCGTTCTGCCTTGCTGCTATCAGCATTTGCTGACCATCAGATACCGTATTCTTTACGATAGGTTTCCACCGCTTCCAGATGGGATTGCATCTCTGGATTTTCACGCAAATAGCTCACCAAATCATTCAAGGTAATGATGGAGAAAACTTGGCAATGATAGTCACGTTCAACTTCCTGAATGGCTGAAAGTGTCTCCCGCCCACGTTCCTGACGATCCAGACACAAAATCACCCCCGACAGTGTTGCACCGTGCTGCTTAATAATATCCATCGACTCGCGAATTGCCGTACCTGCCGTAATGACATCATCCACAATCACGACATTGCCTTGCAACGGGCTGCCAACCAGAGATCCACCTTCACCATGATCTTTGGCTTCCTTGCGGTTAAAACAATAAGGCATATCGATATCATGATGCTCCGCCAGTGCCACTGCGGTAGTAGCCGCGATCGGGATACCTTTATAAGCAGGCCCAAACAGCAAATCACACTTAATTCCGCTATCCAGCAGTGCTGCTGCATAGAAACGACCAATCAACGCCAAATCACGTCCGGTATTGAACAGACCCGCATTGAAAAAATACGGGCTTTTGCGACCTGATTTCAGCGTAAATTCGCCAAATTTCAGCACCTGTTTTTTCAGTGCCAGCTCAATAAATTCGCGCTGATAGGCTTTCATTGGAGTTTCTCCTTTTTGATTTTTTCATTTATCAATAAATTGCAGGCATAAAAAAGGCGACTCTTCAGCCGCCCAATTAATTTATTATTTTAAAGGATCTTGTTCTAACGCATCCCGCTGCGCTTGGAAAATAATATCCAATCCCTCTTTTGCCAGGGAGAGCAGTGAGAGCAACTCATCATGGCTGAACGGTTCACCTTCTGCCGTACCCTGCACTTCAATCATTCTACCGTCATCTATCATGACAATATTCATGTCAGTTTCAGCCGCAGAGTCTTCGACATACTCCAGATCACAGCGGCCTTCGCCCTCAACAATACCGACAGATACTGCCGCGACCATCGCTTTCAGTGGGCTTTCTTTCAACTTGCGATCAGCAACCAGCTTATTCAGGGCATCGACCAACGCCACACAGGCGCCAGAAATAGCTGCAGTGCGAGTACCGCCATCCGCTTGAATCACATCACAATCCAGCGTAATGGTAAATTCACCCAGTTTTTTCAAATCCACAGCGGCACGCAGTGAACGTGCGATCAAGCGTTGAATTTCCATCGTACGCCCTGTTTGCTTGCCTCTGGCAGCTTCGCGCGCATTACGGCTATTGGTCGCTCGTGGCAACATACCGTATTCAGCCGTGATCCAGCCCTGTCCCTGACCTTTCAGGAAACGTGGAATTCCTTCTTCAACGGAGGCATTACATAACACTTTGGTATCCCCAAACTCCACCAGAACCGAACCTTCCGCGTGTTTGGTGTAATGACGGGTCATTTTAATAGGACGCATCTGCCCTGCTTCTCTTCCCGCTGGACGCTTTCCTACTAAGCTCATAGTGTGATCTCCGTTGTTAAAACATTATAGGGGGCGCATTATACGGCCTAACACGGCGAATGCCTATCCTGCATCTACATGGAGCGCTATAATCCGCCAATCATTTTATAAATTGAGAACGAATTATGATCCGTAGTATGACCGCTTTTGCGCGGAGAGATATCAAGGGAGACTGGGGAAACGCAGCATGGGAATTGCGCTCCGTCAATCAGCGTTACTTGGAAACCTATATTCGCCTACCAGAGCAATTCAGAAGCCTTGAACCCGTCATCCGCGAACGCATTCGTTCCCGCCTGACGCGTGGAAAAGTGGAATGCAACCTGCGTTTTGAACTGGATGCCCGTATTCAGGGTTCCTTGATGTTGAATGAAAAGCTGGCAAAACAACTGGTTGAATCAGCAAACTGGGTTAAACAACAAAGCGGTGAAGGTGAGATTAATCCAGTAGATATCCTGCGCTGGCCGGGCGTGATGTCTGCCGAAGAACAAGATTTAGATGCTATCAGTACACAATTGCTGACGGAGCTTGATCTAACATTGGATGCCTTTATCCAAAGCCGCGAAACCGAAGGACAAGCGCTTAAGGCACTTATTGAGCAGCGTTTGGATGCGGTAACGGTAGAAGCGACTAAAGTCCGTGAGCAAATGCCGGCAATCCTGCAATGGCAGCGCGAACGCTTACAGACCAAACTGGAAGAAGCACAAATTCAGTTGGAGAATAACCGCCTTGAGCAAGAGCTGCTTTTACTGGCGCAGCGCATTGATGTGGCGGAAGAACTGGATCGTCTGGATGCCCACGTGAAAGAGACACGTAATATCCTGAAGAAAAAAGAAGCCGTCGGCCGCCGACTGGATTTTATGATGCAGGAATTTAACCGCGAATCGAATACATTGGCTTCGAAATCAATTAATGCAGATGTGACGACTTCTGCGATTGAATTGAAGGTATTGATTGAGCAAATGAGGGAACAAATTCAAAATATTGAATAGTGTTTCTTAGCAACTCACAACATTTCATCAAGCCAGATATGCATTGTTATATCTGGCTTTTTTACTATCATAGCATTGCAGAACGAATCACAGTAGGCATGATTAGCGTGTACCCAAAGGTATACCCATAGAGCATTCAGAAAACCATTTTGGGTACACCCCTACTTTTTTTCATTGGAGATTGCACAATGCCTAAACTCACAGACAAAGAGATCAGGGCGTGGATAAAGTCAGGCGAAAGATTCGAAGGGAAAGCAGACGGTAACGGGCTATATTTACGCTTTAGAGAGATTGACCGAATTCCAGCATGGCGTTTCAGATATAAATTGGCTGGAAAGTCCAGAACCATGAATTTGGGAACGTATGCTGACCTATCGCTAGCCAAAGCTCGAGAGCTTACCCGTGAGTTGTCCGCGCGTGTTGCTTTGGGCTATGACGTTGCCGGAGAGAAACAGGAACGCAAGGCCGAAGCGCTGGCAAAGATTGAGGCTGAAAAGAACGCTATAAAGATATCAGACTTAGCAGCTGAATATTTTGAGCGCCAAATACTCCCACGCTGGAAACACCCCGATATACTCCGCAGACGCATAGACAAAGATATTAACCCTCGCATTGGTCATATGAAGCTGGAAGACGTTAAACCTCGTCATATTGATGAAATGCTGAAAAGCATTGTAGACAGAGGCGCACCGACTATGGCGACCGATGTTCTACGGTGGCTAAGGCGTATGTTTGATTATGCCATCAAGCGGCAGATGATAGAGATTAACCCGTGTTCAGCTTTCGAGGTTGCGGACGCTGGCGGGAAAGAAGTATCACGCGATAGATGGCTAACCAGAGAAGAACTGATCATTCTGCTGAGAACGTTCAGGACGTCCACAATCAGCCGCCAGAATGAAATCAGCTTCAAGATACTGCTTGCCCTATGCTTACGGAAAATGAAGCTATGCGCCGCACGTTGGGAAGAATTCAACTTTAAAAAGGCGGTATGGCACTTTCCGGCAGAACGTAGCAAGAATGGTGATGCAGTAGATATTCCACTGTGCCCACAGGTTATAGAGTGGTTTATGGAATTAAAAGCTATGGCTTGTGGTAGCCAGTACGTTTTGCCAGCCAGAAAAATGCAACACCGAATGATCCCACATATTCAGGAAACTACCTTGTCCGTTGCGCTTGCCAAAGTAAGACGAGCAATCCCTATTGATATGCCTAACTTCACTATCCACGACTTTAGGCGAACTGCCAGAACTCACTTAGCCGCGCTAGGTGTTGATCCTTTTGTGGCTGAACGTTGCCTAAATCACCGTATAAAAGGCGTTGAGGGTATCTATAACAGACATGATTATTTCGACGAGCGTAAAGCCGCACTAGCTCAATGGTGTGATTTACTGGTAGCACTAGAAAAAGGCGAAGATTACAACGTGATCCCGATGGGTACCCTACCAATGGCAATGCTAGAAAACGCCATACAGCCGATTTTTTAGGCATATCTGACGCAACCCTTAACCGATGGATTAAAGCCAGAAAGCTACCATTACCATTTGAGCTTGAAGAGGGTTTTTCTGTCTTTGACGCAGCCGAGATCCGTGCGTGGGTAGAAAGCAAAAAGCTGCTAGGACGCAAGGTAGTTCAATGAAAAAATTTATATTACCGACCGATGAACAGCGGAAATATATTCTTTCTGCCTATGGCGAAATTGAAAGACGAATAAGAGAACGGGAACGAGAACGAATGTCCGGTATTTCTCGCAGCCATTGCCATAAATTAGAGGGATTAGGTTTATTTCCTCCACGCTGCCATTTTGGGCGTAATTCCTGTGCATGGCTATTAAGTGATATTTTATGGTGGGTAAAGGGGCGTACATCATGCCGGATGGCTCCATTATCGGTAAACCTGAGCAACCTGTATTATTTGTCGGCGGAAGTGCGTCAGCGAATGCCTATACCGTTTCAGGAACGCCGGAAAGCTGGCGTGAGAATGTGGCGGCACTGGCGAATAAGAACCCGTTTATGATGCTGGGTATTGCGACCGCTTTAGCCGCCCCTATAGCTACAGTCACAGGCAAGGTCACCGTGGCACCCAAACGCGTAAAGTGTCAGACAGGGAAAGTCATGGCAGTCGCTACGATGCAGGTACAGAGTGAGAAGCGCAGTGATTACCCGCTGCGTGTCGTGGGCTTTGATGAGGTGGCGCTGTCGGTGATGTTATTGCGGAGAGGTCAGGTGATAACCGTGACGGGGAAGACTTCTTACTGGCAGGGCTATCAGTTAGCTGTCTCCTCAATCACTCAATAGGTTCCGACGAAATTCGTCGTCAGTCATTAGCTCAGTACATTTAGCGTATTGACCTCGTTTTGCCGTGTACCCAAGGATGTACCCCTAGAAAATATTGAATAACAACAATCCAGTAATGACAAGGCTTCATGCCGCCTACTCAATGAATAAATTCAGCTTCACAAAGAATCATAAAGTCAAAAAATCCATAAAGCCTGTGTTTTTTTCGGGCTTTTTTTATATCACAACCTCTAAGATGGTTCTCAATTCGGCTTTTTGCTTTGCAGACAGCACTCCATCATGCCGTTCGAAATGATAATACTGATATTCGCTCATGGTTAGATCACCATAAATTTGGGTTTCGTGCTACAGGACTAGAGCCTGTTGATGAAGGATTATGGAATACGCTATCTCATCTGAGATCAGATTATGGCTATTTCGAGACCTTCAATCAATCCATCAACAACAATACTTTCATTAGTTCGTGATTCAAACTCTATCCGATTTTTTTCATTACAATCAATCTGAAATTTATTTGCAATTTCTTTTGAGATTTTTTGAGCAATTGAGAGCGACTTTAAACGACCAATCTGGTATTTGCCACCTGAACAGTCTGCGAATTCATTTTTTAGCCTTTTGCTCCAACCGCTTGTATCAAAGTGATATTTGACAAAAAATAGGGTTGGAAAAATATTTTCTTCTTCAACCGTTATTGTTGTGTGGGCTTGTGCTTCTTCGCCAATTCGATAGTGCAGATTCATTGCATTTAATACATTAATAGACTCACTAACAGAATGCTCAGTATTGAAGGCAATCCCACTAAATCCATTGAATTTTTTACCCTTCGTGCCAAATCGGATATTAAAATTGATAAACTCAATATTCAAATCACCTAAATTAACGCCAACACTGGTATAGGCATCAGTTTCTATTAACGACCATGCTAATGGTAAACCAAGCTGCTCGATAACGTCATTTGCTGATTGTGGAGGGTCATTTACTTCAACCATTAGGTGATCAATAAAAAAATCATTTTGGGTACACATCATCTGCAACATCATTACCATCCTGAGTCATTAATCGCATCAGTTTTGGATGCACAAACAATTTTTCCTTACCTGCCATCAGTTCTTGCAAGACACCAATATCAGTCAACTGTTTTAAATACACAGAAGCAGTCTGACGTTTAGCAATATCACGTTCAACCAAATTATTGATACGGCAATATGGTTGCTCAAAAATCACCTGTATCAATTCATAACTGTAAACTTTTGGGAGTTTCCTACGTACATAATCGGTAGTATTTTCCATCAATTTTCGGATAGCAGCAATTTTGTTGCGAGTCCAGCAAGATGTTTGCTCGACGCCCTTAAGCATAAAGATGATCCACTCTTGCCATTGGGCTTCCCGCGTGACTTGATTCAGCAATCGATAATATTCTGCTTTATGCTGTACGATATACCGACTGAGGTAAAGGATCGGCAAAGTCAGTAATTGCTGTTCAATCAAGTATAGTACATTCAATATTCTTCCCGTACGGCCGTTGCCATCATGAAACGGATGGATAGCTTCAAATTGATAATGACTGACAGCCATTTTGATCAATGGGTCAATCCCATCTTCTGCGTGAATGAACCGCTCCCAATTACTGAGTAAATTGCGAATCGCACTTTCTCCAACTGGAGGAGTGTAGATAATTTCACCTGTAGTTTGATTACCGATAACCGTGCCCGATATCTTACGAATTTCCATATCACGGCCTTTGAGTGTGCTACAGACTTCAATTGCAGTAGAAGTCCACAAGGGTTTACTTTGCAACTGCTTAAAACCTTGATAAAGGGCAGTTCGGTAACGTAACGCCTCTTTTGTTGCCACATCAGCACCAGTATCTTCTTGTGCATACTGGAATACCATCTGGAAGAACCATCTGCTTTAATAACCTATATACCCGTCATCTTTCAATTAAAAATGATAATACAAATAATAATTTCAATTTCGTATTAGTTTCCCATAAAAACTAATACGCAGAAATTAATTATTTTTCCACTTTAATTTTTGCTGATTTACAGGCAGTCAAGAATGCCAATATTGGCGCAATGGCAAAGAGTAAAAATAACCAATGGGAAGAAGAAGAAGCTCCTGCTACTCCACCGGGTTGATAAAATCCAAATAGATTGACGATCATGCCACCCAATGCAGAACCAAATGCGGTGGCAAATAGCTGAACGGTGGTAATGGATGAACCGGCGATGTTTTTATCAGCATCACTGGAAACCTGTAAAATGCGGGTCAAAAGATGAGGCCAGCCAAAACCTACCCCAAAACCAAACAATCCCAATCCAAAAATGATCGGCAACATTATCTGCCATTCTCCTACCGATTGAGATGGCAACATCACAAGCAACAACAACATGCCAATCAACATGAAAACAGGGCCGCCCACAATCGCAAATCGCATTTTCGCACCTTGCCAGCTGGCACTGAGCATTTCTCCTATCGTCCAACCAAGCGCTGCAATAGCAACTATATAACCAGAAGCCAAAGGAGATTGCCCATGCAGAACTTGCAGAAAATAGGGAACAAAAACGTCACCCGACAAACCAATCACCAATAGCGAAATGGTGGTGAATAAAATCAGATGGGGGGAACGCAAACTCAGGGCATTTTCAGGCAATAATCTCGCCGAAGTACGGCGTTCATAGATGACCAATAAGGATACCAATATCACAGACGCAACAATGCCGATAATATTGCCCCGAAAATCTTGTGACAAGCTTCCCGAGGAAACCGCTAGCACCGCGGCCGACAGCAGAAGCAATTGCACTATCGGCAGTGCCGTTTTGGTTTTATTCTGTACCTGCTTTTTGGGCAAAATCAGGTAGGTGAATAAGGCATACAGCAAAATGGTGGGCAGCATAATGCCAAACGCATAACGCCATGCGTTCATTTCGGCAAAAATACCGCCAATAGCTGGCCCGATTAAGGTTGCCACGCCCCACACACCCGAAATCAGCGCCATGGCTCGGGTCCAGAGTGATTGTTCAAACACCAAATTAATCATTGAGTAGGAAAGTGCAAACAACAATCCACCACCCAATCCCTGAATGGTTCTTCCAATCAGCATCATTTCCATCGTAGGTGCAAGGGTACAAAATAGACTACCAGTGAAAAACACTAACGCCGCCGCCAAATAAGCATTTCTCGCACCCGACACACTCAGTAATCTCGCAGAAAGGATGGAGCCAATAATCGATGCCACGACGAACAATGTCGTATTCCAAGCATAGAGATTCAATCCCCCTATATCGTTTACGACAGAAGGCAAAATCGTAATCGCAATTAAGGTATTGATTGCCATCAATCCCACACCCAATGAAAGTGCTATCGCACTCGGCGCATTTTTGCTGGAAAACAGATCTCTCCAGCGGCCTTCCTCAGTCATTATCATGATTGTTGTCCTGAACACAGGTTGAGTTGTGAAAAATCTTACGCTAAATTAAACAAGATAAATCTTGGAATAAATTAGCGTCGGGGTCAACAATATGTCAAGCATTGACTTGGGAAATAACTTAATCGAGGGGCAAACAGTGAGTGAGAAGTTGCTAATGCTTCTAAAAACTCAAGGTGCCTTACAAGCCACTGATGCCGGCAGATTATTGGGAACAACTGGAGAAGCGGCCCGTCAACAATTTGTGAAACTGGCTAAAGATGGATTGGTTGAGGCGAAATCAGAAGCAAAGGGAGTTGGTCGCCCTATTCAACTTTGGCATCTCACTGAGAAAGGCCATGCCCGATTTCCTGATACCCATGCAGAGCTAACAGCGCAGTTGATCACGATTATTCGCAGTCAATTGGGCGAAACAGCCATGGATTTGATTATCAACACCCGCGAAAAAGAGGCTTTTTCCAGCTATAAAAAGGTGATGGAAGGCGCGGCAGGGTTACAGGAGAAAGTTGAACGACTGGTCGCCATTCGCTGCCGAGAAGGTTATATGGCTCACTATTCTGTTGAGGAAAACGGGGCTATTCTGTTTTTTGAAAACCATTGTCCAATCTGTGCCGCAGCTAAAATATGTCAGGGGTTTTGTCGAACAGAGCTGAAACTATTTCAGGAAACTCTGCAAGCTGATGTGAAAAGAATCGAATATATACTAAGTGGTCACCGACGCTGTGCCTATCGAATCACACCATTGACATGACACACGAAAAAACCTACGCAATATCAGTTGAGTAGGTTTTTTATTTGTCAATTTTTAGATGATTTAGTCAAAGATAAAATTTGCCAGTTCATCCTTGGTCGGCGCACCGTTGGCACCAGGGCGACTGACAACTACGGCCGCAACGCGATTACCCAAATCGACAGCATCCCGTAACGACATACCGTGAGATAATCCCGCCAGCATTCCGCCACAATGTGCATCGCCGGTGCCAATCCTATCCTCAACCTTAACCTTATAAGCAGGTACATATTCAGGCTTTTGATTTGGCTGACATATCCATGCTCCCTCTGCGCCTACACGAGCAATAATCGTGAAGCCATGCTCATTGGCATAGAGGCTTGCCTGTGTCATTGAATCGCCAACACCACACAGTAAGGCTATCTCATCTTTGTTTAAGCTGAGTATCGTTCTGTCCGCAGGCAGTGCTTGAATAAATTCAGGATCTATATCAACCAGACGAGGGCCAAAATCTAATACCAAGGTTAACCCGGTAGGGGAGGCCAGCAACCATTCGCGCAAATCGCCAGCTTTTGAGTTCGCCAATTCATAGCCGCTGGAATAGAGATATCCCTGTTCTGGGCATGGGATAGTTGCCAGTACATCCGTACTCCAAGCATCGTCACAACCGGGGATGGAAACATAAATGCGTTTTCCATCAGGCTTCATCATGGCAAAACACCAGCTATTGTCTTTTGTCGGATGACGCAATGTCACCCTTAACCCTAGGTTTTCCATTTCTGTTGCAACACATTCTCCCCAAGTACCATTACCAACAAATATGCCATTGATAATCGGGGCTTGAAGACGGCTCAGTGCACGCGCAACATTGAAAGCACAGCCACCGACTTGCCGATCAATTTCCTCAGCTTCCCAATATTCACCATCATGAGGTAATTCGGGCAACCTGAGAACAATATCTCCTGTCGCCGATCCCACAACAACTACTGGGAGTAAAGTATCCTTCATCTTTTACACCTACTCAGCATCAAATACAGACCATAACAAATAAAACTGACGAAAAATGACAGGAATAGCCCAAGACTGGAATTCGCAAAAATCCCAACTGCCCACGGGCCACTGATGAAATCATTTTGCGTCACCAGAAAACCAGCCAATGCTCCCAGTAGCCAACACAATATGGGAACCCATTTAATGCCGCCATTTGGGCCAATATAATTAAACAGCTTATCCGTACAATAACCCTGCTTACGGCGGATCACGATATAATCAAGTAAGAATACCGCCTCCCACGATGCCAAAAATACGCCGCAAAATATCAGGAATGCGACAAATGGCCCCATGAAGTCACCAGTAACAAAAAGGGTGTAGACCGCGATAGTCAGAACAATAATGGAATCAATGGTGACAGCATGGACTCGCTTAACTTTTACTCCCAATGTCAACAAGTTCAAGCTGGCAGAATAGAGGCTCATGACTGCCATTATGACTATGCCTGCGATTGCCGTCATCAAGTAAGGGATCACCATCCAGTCCGGCAAGATAGAACCAATATGGGCAATAGGGTTCTCTGATTTGGAAAGGTCAGGTAATTGAGCGGAGAGTAAGATCCCCGCAAACAATAACAATACCAAAGGGATCATTCCGCCCGCAGTGACTGCCGTGAAAATTTTTGCTTTAGAAGAATTTTCGTTCTGAAAACGGCTATAATCAGCGCTCGTGGCCGCCCACGCAATGCCACTCCCAGCAGCAACCACCGAGACGGCTGGCAGGAACCCCGTTAACCAACTGCCTGATGGCATGGCCAATACCACATTCCATTTTGTCGTGAGCAGAATATAGAACACTACAACCAGTGTCATGACGCCAAAAATGCGGATAACCCATCGCTGCATGGCGATGACCATCTCTTTTCCCAGTAACGTGACACCGATTGACAGCCCCGCAAATAATACCATGCTAACCACAGTCAAAATGGTGCTTTCACTGAGTCCGCAAGCCTGAAATAACGCGGAAAGTGTCAAAGTGCCGGTGACAATATTGATGGATTCCCATCCCATGGAGATGAACCAGAAAATCACCGTCGGCGCAATATTTCCCTTGATACCAAAAATAGTGCGGGAAAGGGTGAGAGTTGTGGTTCTGCCTAATTTGCCACTGAAACTGACATAGCCAACTAGCGCAAAGCTGGAGAGACCTATCAGTGCCGCGAGCACAGATTGCAGAAAAGAGAGTTTAAAGGAAACAATGATGGCACCGTAAACAATGCCGAGAATACCAATATTGGCGGCCGACCAGACCCAAAACAAATCCAGTGGTGTACCTGTGCGTTCTGAAGAAGGAACAATATCTATACCTGTGTGTTCTACCTTCCAGAACCGATGACTATTTTGCTGTGTACCCATTATGTTTTCCATCACTGAAAAACCCTATCTGAGTTGATTTCACTAACTTATATCATTACCTCAGCAGGGAATATGAAGATACCGGATAGTGTCCTGAAAAAGGGCTCTGATCATGGCCTCAATGGTTCTCTTTCCCTAGGTTGGCGCAAAGATTCACACACATTACCGGAGTACCATAAAAAATGACGCCATGACCAGAGCACAACGTTCCGACTTGATTAGCCCATGATAAAGCTAATTAAGCCTCTGTTTTCTTCAAACACAGCATGGCGACAGGACGTTCCACCACGCCACTTTAGGGCCGATGTTATACATTGGCCCTAAGATTGAAGAACACATAACGTTTCTATACCCGCCATCTTTCGAGCTACAGCTTGATTGGATGTAACTCGAAACATATTGGGTATATATCTCCTGCAAATAGATCAGGTAGCTCCAGAAAGGGACTTTCCTAACTCCCGATTTCTTATATAAGCAAGACTTATACTTTAACTAGCCATTAAGGCCAATGAAAGTCCAATTTTGTCATTCTGTGATGCCAATCTAATTCCAATACACTCTATACCTTGCTGTGCGGGCTACTGTAAACTTATGCCATCAAATAACTGGGGTTAAAAAAATGCTGAATCACTTTGTTAACTGGGTACGCGAACAACTTGAAAAGAAAAGCAACAGCCCTCGTTATATACAACTGCAAAAGACCATTGAAATGGCGATTGAAAAGCAGTTATTGAATGTAGATGAATTTTTACCGCCGGAACGACGATTAGCTGAACGGCTCAATATATCTCGAGTAACAGTCAGTAAGGCAATGAAACTTCTGGAAGAAAAAGGGGTGATCATCCGCCAGCAAGGGATTGGTACTCAGGTTGCCAAACCGGATAGCTCTTCACTCAATCAAGCTGTTGGTTTTACCTCCCAGATCATTAAAGAGGGCGGAACGGTATCCAATTATTGGTTATCGAGAAATATCATTCCTGCGCCGGAAGAAATAGCGAAAAAATTATCGATTAACGCGGGTGAGTACATCGCAGAACTACGCCGTATTCGCCTTGCTAACGGCACTCCGGTTTCCCTTGAGAATACCTATATTCCCCAGACCTATCTGCCTCATCCTGAATTGCTGGAAGGGTCTCTGTATGCTCATTGGGAGGAGAAAAACATTCATCTCACCAACGTGAATCACAAAATCAAAGCCATTTCCTGCCATGCTGAACTTGCCGTATTGCTCAATATCGCTGAAAACTCGCCACTGCTGCAAATTCACCAAATAAGCCTGAATAGCCAAAACGATATCATTGAGTTCAGTGAAATTTTGTGTCGTGGTGATATTTATGGGCTGGATTTCAATTCTCCCCAAAATATCGACATAAATTATAAATCACAAAAATAATTAATAAATCTGACGACTAGCGACCATATCGTAGCGATATATCTCTAACCCCCCCTTCTGTCAGCGATGCTGGCTGACAGAAGGGAGATAGTGAAGAGTCGCAGTAAAAAAGTTATTCCTTACCTGCCGCATCCAATTGCTGGTAAATATAGTGCTTATAGCTCTCTACCAGTGCGTTGTCCTGACAATCATTCAAGGCACCATCACACAAATGACGCATGGCCATGTTGGCCTGATAAAACGGTGGGGCTATCAAACGGGCACGTTCCAGAACTATTCCGCCGAGGAAAGAGATATCTGTCAACTTGCCCGTTGTGATTGAAGCGCCCTGTTTCAGGTTATCTCGCAGGGTAAATTGGGTCAGATGAGCGGGATCAGGTAGCGAAGAGTTATAGTGCTCAAAATGGATACTCGGTTGATGATCACCAAAATGGAGAAAAACGGTAGGTTTATCGCGCTTGGCAACGAATTCACTGAAATCCTTGATAGCAGGATCAGAAGCCGTGATTTTTTCCATGTAATGACTGAACTTACCAACCACTGTTGGATGGTCAACTTTACCGCTCAAACCATAGTCGTCATGGTGGCTCTCTTCATAAGGGCCATGTTCATACATTGTCAGGGAGAAAACAAAAATCGGCTTGTCTGTTTCCTTAGCCAGAATGGTTTTCACGTAAGACAACATATCCTGTGTCGAAATCGTCCATAGATTTTCATTCATGCTGGCTGGATAGCCCAGATCCTGCGGCTGGATAATCCGGTCAACACCTAATGTCTTGTAAGCATGCCCCGCATGATAGGCCGATTTATTAAATGGCGTCAGTACTACAGTGTAATAACCATTGTCTTTCATCGCACGGAACAGGCTGTTTTGCAGATGATCAACGACAGAGTAAAACACCGCATTTTTGCGTGAGCCGAAATCATCCGTATTCAATCCCGTCAAAACAGAGAATTCAGATAGCCATGTTCCACCACCAAAAGTTTGTACCCTGAGCGGGCTCTGGGCGATGACATCGGCATCACGCTGGAACATATAAAGATCCGGCAACTTAACATTAGCGGGTAATGAGTAAATATGGGGATTGACGGTGGATTCTTGCAATAATACAACCACATCGGGTTTCACGTCTGGCTGCGGTTCAGGCAAAGTCACTTTTTTCGTCTGTTGCAAGAAATAGTCAGCAGATGAACCAAATTTCGGGGGCTGATATTGCGCGCCCGCGCCTGACATCACCATATTGGTCATCGTCCCCCGCCCCTTCGGCAATTCATCCTGCCATTCAATGTGGTAGGCTTTGACCGTCAGATGAATACCCCAAACACTGGCAGCCATCAAAACAATACAGGCAAGTCGCCACTTGATCCCACGTGCAGAGGATGCGGCCCTCCAACTCAGTATCATGTTGAATATCAACCAGATAATCATCGCCACGACCGCGATGCCGGCCAGCCAATAATGGAGCAGGGTTTCCTGATTTGAGGGATCCAACATGACATTCAAATCAGAAAACATCAGTTGATCTTTGTAGTAATGGACTTTTATCTGGTTGAGGAATTTGAGGATGATAAATAAGGTTCCGGTCAACACCGCCGAAAATAGCCAGCGTGTTGAAACTAAAAACACCAGACCAAAGATGACACCAAATACGCCGACAGAAATCAGTGCAGGATAAATATCACCGCCCTTTTCAAACACCAATATCAAGGAAGCAACCAACAGCAATCCAAGATAAATCCTCGAGATTATCTTTTTCTTCATACTTTATTGAATTCCACACATGAGTTCAGTTTGACACCGCAGGATGAAAATAGCATAGGTTGTCAAGTATACAGTAAAATAAAATGCAGCAAATTCGCTCAATGAAGACAGCGTGGATTCAAAGGAGTTCAACTACCATTATCCTAAAATCGGTGGCTAAAACACACCCTCATCCCGCAAAACGTGAAAATCCGCCTTCCTGCGGGTAAATCCTGTGCGATCAAAGTATTCCAGAATTTGGATCGCTAATTTCCGACCGATACCTAATTCATCACGAAAATTGACCGCCGCTATTCCGCCGTTATCCCGATAATATTTGCGGATCAAATCAGCAAATTGCTGAATGCGCTGACGATGGTAATAACGATCAGGCACAATGGCGATAATAAGCCCCAGCTGTGCTGCTGTTCGCAAAAGACGACGTACGATTTCTTCATCTTCCCCCATTTCAGTTGCTAAATCGCGTACCCACCACACTTCGGCGTTGAAATATGGTTCCGCTTTTAACCACAGGCCCGCCTGTTCTGCGGTAAACGCCAATCCATGATCTGGTAAATGCAACCCGCCATGAGTTTGTTTCAGCGTTTTCTGTTCTAGTAAGCGATTGGTCAAAGTATAAACCAACGTTTCATCCAGTGTTGGCAGCGCCATTCGTTTCAGGCGGGCTTTGCCCACCCCTAATTGATCAGGATGTTTTTCATGGTATTCCGCCAAAACCTGCAATAATTTTTGTTCTGCCAACACCGAATTATCCTGTGACAGCACCCAATCATCCGCAATAATGACCTTCATCTCTGTCAGCAGGCTGTTGAGTTGACTTTCTGTCAACTGGCGTGCCCATGCAAATTGGCTGAGTGACAACGCCCCACGTGGTAAATGCAAAGTGAGATTTTCCGCATGACTGGCTGCTCGCGCCAATTGGGATGACCAAGCAAGAAATTCAGGCTGACGTTTTCCCCTGCGCGGGGAAACTAAGTTAATGACCCGCGCCCCCGCCAGCGTTCTCTTGGCACTGATATCACGCAGTATCAGGCGATCATTTTCCACCAGCCACAAAGGGCGATCTAACACCAACTCAGCCAATATTGGTGTATCTACAAGTGAATTCAGTAATGCAATTCGTCCGGTGATATGGCTGGCGGCATGATGGATATGGAGAGATTGCCAATTTTGCAGCGGCGCATCGGTTTCAATTTCCACCAACACTTTTTCAGCCGGAAACACTGGTTTTTGAGACAACGGTTTTTGCGGTAATAGCCAATCACCACGGGAAATGTGTTCTTTGCTGATATCACCAACGATATTCAATGCGATACGCTGCCCTACCTGAGCGCGCTCGGCAGGTTGATTCTGGGCATGCAGACCACGAACTCTAACGGTTTGATCACTGCCCGTCAGCCACAAGGTATCACCAACATTGACGCTCCCCGCCAACGCCGTTCCCGTGACCACCAACCCCACGCCTTTAACGGTAAAAACGCGATCGATAGCCAAACGAAAGCGCTGATTCAATTTTTCGTGCTGCGGGTTTTGAGGAGAATTAAGGGTTTGATGGATAGACAGTAAATGCTCTCTAAGTGAAGCAATGCCATCACCCGTTGTTGTTGCCGTTACAAACACAGATGCTGATTGCCAGCCTTGTGATGACAATAATTGTGCCACCTGATGTCGGACTTCCTCGATCCGTGCTTGTCCGACTCCATCCGCTTTGGTCAACGCAACAGTGATATCAGGCCGCCCGATTAAACGTAAAATCGCCAGATGTTCCCGCGTCTGCGCCATCACACCATCATCGCAGGCCACGGCCAGCAGGATGTGATCAATCCCCCCCATCCCCGCCAACATGTTAGACAGAAATTTCTCATGTCCTGGCACATCGACAAAGCCCACCGAGGAACCATCCGATTGCGGCCAATAGGCATAACCGAGGTCGATGGTCATGCCCCGTTTTTTCTCTTCCGGTAAATGGGTCGTATCAACGCCTGTGATTGCTTGAATTAACGTGGTCTTACCGTGATCAACATGTCCCGCTGTGGCAAAAATCATGGTCATCAAGCCTATTTTTCTTGGATTTACATAATAAGTGCAACATAAAAAATGTGATTTAATTCATTTTCTATTTGTAATTTTAATGCAGCTTGCACTCATATAACAATGCCGGCAATAATGCGTTTCCATCCTCAAGGCAGCGTAAATCCAGCCATAACCGCCCATCATACAGACGTCCAATCACGGGTTTGTTCAAATTGCGCCATTGGTGAGCCAGTTTTTCCAATGTGCTGCCACGCCCATCAATGGCCGTAAAAGTCAGCGCCCAACTGGGCAAACGATCGATAGGTAAGGAGCCGCTGCCAATCTGGGAATAGCAAGGTTCGTCACGAACAATGAATTTTTCGCTGTAATATGCCCGAATTTGAGGAAGTAACTGTTGCGCCATGTCATGGATTTCATCTTGCGGACGCGTCAGCAGACGCAAAGTCGGTAATTTTTGATGGAGCTGGTCAGGATGTTGATAGAGACGTAATGTAGCTTCCAATGCAGCCAGCGTCATTTTGTCTGCCCGCAGTGCGCGTTTCAGGGGGTGGCGCTGGATAGCATCAATCCACTGCTTCTTACCAACAATAATCCCAGCTTGCGGGCCGCCCAGTAATTTATCGCCGGAGAAGGTCACCAAATCAATACCGTGGTTCAGATAATCCCGAGGCATCGGTTCCGCTGGCAAGCCATATTGCGTCATGTCTATCATGGAACCACTGCCAAGATCGATGGCGGTTGGGATTTGGGATGCCATACCTAGCTGCGCCAACTCTTTTCCCGGAACGTCAGCGGTAAAGCCTTCGATGCTGTAATTACTGGTGTGTACCTTCATCAACAAGCCAGTTTCTGGATTGATTGCCTGCTGGTAATCTTTCAGATGCGTTCGGTTAGTCGTCCCCACTTCCACCAAACGACAGCCTGCTTGCACCATAACATCAGGAACACGAAACGCACCGCCAATTTCCACCAACTCACCACGGGAAACGACCACCTCTTTTCCCTGTGCCACCGTTGCCAGCACCAGCAAAACCGCAGCGGCATTATTGTTGACGATGCAGGCATCTTCCGCGCCCGTCAGCGTACACAATAAATCAGCCAGTGCGCGATCACGATGCCCCCGACCTGCACCATCAAGGGAGTATTCCAGCGTAATCGGCGAACGCATCGCCTGTGTCACCGCATCAATCGCCGGTTCCGCCAACAATGCGCGCCCCAAATTGGTGTGTAATACCGTTCCACTCAGGTTAAATACGGGCTTCAAGGCTGAGGTTTGATCTTGTTCCAATCTTTGATGCAATGATGCTGCCCAGTTATCACGCCATTCCGGCAAAATTTGATGTTCCCGAATATGTAACCGTGCCTGTTCCTGCATTTCCCGCAACATTTCCACCACTCGCGCCTGCCCATGCAATTCAATCAGCGAGATAATTTCTGGCTCCCGAAGCACTTTGTCAATGGATGGTAACTGACGGTACAGCGAGTTTATTGCTTGTGTCATCGCTTCTCCCACCACCGTTTATTCGTTGGGAAACAGAAAAGGATTCAGGCTGCTGCGGACAAAACCCTCTTCTTCCATTTTGGCATCCAGAATCAGTGACGCCAGATCATCCGCGACCGCATCCACATTCGGATCTTTTTCCTGATAAAGAATTTTCAGATAGCTGCCACAATCACCGCAACTCTCCGCCTTGATTGCCGCTTGCTCGCTATCCAATGACCAATAATTCAGGTCGCGAGCCTGCTCACAGTTACTGCATTTGACCCGCACAACATGCCACTCGCTTTCACACAGATTACAATGCAAGTAACGCAAACCTTGGCTGGTACCGATTTGCACAACACTGGCAACAGGAATACTGCCGCAAACTGGACAAAACTGGCGGTGTTCGCCATATTCCGCCCGTGCCTTACCGGGGATCAAACTGGCCATCTGCGCCCAATAAACAGACAGTGCGGCCCAGACAAACACCGACTGATCGGCACTGACTTTGCTGAATTCGCTATTGAGCAGCGCTCCCGCCATCTCTTCCAACTCTTGTTCTGAGTTTTTTGCCAGATTTTCAAGGGCAGGTTTCACATGTTCGGGCACGATAGGCAGCAATTCCGCAATCAGGGAGTGCAGGATATTTTGCCAGTGCTGAGTGCGGGGTAAGGTTTTACAATCCAACAGGGCGAGATTTTCTTGTTGGGAATGACAGAGGATCTCATCCAATTCCACATTCAGTGGATTGTCATACAGTGCCTTTTGCTGTGCCTGTACGATTTCAGCCGCAAAATTCAGATAATTTGAAAATGGATTGCTCTCTGTTGCCAACGTTTTCAGGCGTTCGGTACGACGTTGATACAGGTTTTTCAGGTTGGCAAACAGCAATGGGGGAATAAAACCGGCCCCTCGGTCATTCATGCGCTCTTTGCCTAGCTGCTCTTTAGGAACAATGCGAATACTCATTACCTTAACCTTTCTGTTATGTTGATACGTAAATATCCAGCCATCTTACCTCGCCAAACAGCGGAATGGCATTACCGTGAATTCCAATACCTGTTTACTGACACCACATTTACAATTAAGGTTAAGCTGTTAGTGTTTATGAAAGAGGAAGGGTGAATTTAGCAGTACAATTATGGGCACTCTTCTTGGTTAGAATATCGATAATTGAAGAGATTGATGATGAAACTAACAGCTGAAAAATTATTCGCTGCAATAGAAGAATACGCCGATAAGCCTGAGAAGACTCGACGCTTAACCCAGCAGCAAATACAGTGGTTTGCCAAACCAGAAAACGCCTTTTTGATGATAACCCTCGTGTTAACTCTGCCTAAGGAGACCATGGAAGAGATAGGGGACAGCGTTAACAATTGGGTTGAAATTGCCATCGCGGAACTCGCGTTGACCGTAACCAAGTGGCCTGTAGAAACCAAACAACAATTTGAAGAGACTATTGAACAGATTCTGGTTTATGCCAGAGAAAACTTAGAACTCAATAGTGAGGGAGTATTATTATGTTTATCCGTATTGAAGAGAAATCAGTTTCACATCGAAGCTGACATTTCCCATCTGCTGGACACCCCAAAACACGCTGATAACACGAATGTAGCGAACTTTCCCCAAAAACAGCCCAAATTAAGTCAACTGCTTGATCAGTTTGAGCTTCAGTCCGGCATCGAATTCATTGAGTTTTTTGAAAGCGGTTTTTCCGTTGCTCCTCATGAAGCGTTACCCCATTTACTGTCGGAAGTGACTCATTATTCATGGGGTATCGATGCGCTGCTTCTGCTGACCCAATACTTTGAGGAGCCGATTGCACTTGCCAGTGCGCAAGTGTTAGATGAATGCCCTTCCTCAGCATGGGCAAATTTATCCCATCTACAGCTTATAAACCTGTGTGCCCGATTCAACCGCCATCACTCTGTTAAGACCTATATGAAGAGATGGAAAAAACGCGCGATGGCACACAATAAGGCTCGGGCGACAGCAGAAATACATGAATTATACGCCACCCATGTTGATGGCAATGATTGCGCCAGTATGATGATAAAAGCCACACTGGATGGCCGGGAATCCCAGCTGAATATGATGTTGGATTTTAAATCTGGTATCCGGGAGACTTTACTGAATCTTGATCCTGACCAATCAATCACCGAGCTGATTGCGCAATTAGACGCTGATGTTGACTTTACGCCGGTCTCTTCAGACTGGCTGCAACAAATCTTACCGTGGATACTTTCGGTTCAGCTAAATAAAAACACACCACTCGATCTCTATTCACTTTATTGGTTGTCACAACTGCCTTTCGAATGGACACAACCAGAAGCGTTTGAAATTGAGCATTGGAACCAAAAGCTCGGCTATCAGGTAGATCTACAACGACAAGAACTGAATCGCCTCAGCCTCGCGATGAATTATTCACCATTAATAATGAGTTGGCTGGCACCAGAAGAATGCTTATTGAAAGCGAAAAAGCCCAGAGACTTATTGAAGCTCTATTACTATGCAAACCGCGACCTGTTTGCTGAACGCCTGACTTATTCAGCCGCAGTCGAGCGATATAAACTGCCACCACGAGCACGACATCTGACAAATGAGTATTTAGATTGGGCTCATACACTCAGCGACCCCGCGTTAAATCGCAAGAAATTTGCTTTATTTGACACCTTGGCGGAGCTCAGTTTCCAATATTTCTCCGTGGCTATGAACTCCCTCACGGCTGAGATACCACCGCAAGGATTGGTTATCAAAGTGAGCTTACCAGAGGCGAGTCCTGCCGTGTGGCGTCGGATTCGTGTGAGTAACCAACTGACATTGAATGAATTTCATGACGTGATACAAAATGCTATGGGCTGGGAAAATGCCCACCTGTTCAGTTTTGACATTGCGGGAGCAGAAATCCCAGAAGAACATTATGACCAAGTGCGTATCGGTGTATTTCTGCGTGATACCGGGAATGAACTCAACTACCAGTATGACTTTGGTGATGATTGGTTCCATCTAGTGACAGTAGAGAAGGTCCTTGAAAAAGATATGACTCAGCCTGACGTCACCGCAGGTAATGGCGTATGCCCGGCTGAAGATTCTGGCGGCATTTGGAACTGGAATCATTTACTCAAGTTGAGAAAAAAGAAAATGCTGACGGAAGATGAAGCAGAGCAATTGGAGTGGGCGGGGCTATCCCCGAGTGAACCGCTCGAGCCTTTTGATAAACAACAGGCTAATGATAGGCTCAAAGCACTATTTAATCACTAACACCTTACAAAACCGGAGGAAGAACAACAACCTCCGGTTTCCTTAGCCTCCCGGTACAGTTTCAATTCATTGCTGACAATTACGATATCCGCTTTCAAAGCCAGTCAGAGAAGGGTTATTTGTGCTACGGATCAGGCAAAGATATGGCGAGAACATTGCATGTTTTCCAGCATAACCGAGAAATTTTCTTATTAATCAGAGAGGTGAAGTTCGCGTTACTACGATTAGAGGAAATGACTAAAGAAAAAGCAGGGCATATCAAATACCCTGCCCCAAACTCACTCTTTCTCTTTTTGCTGCTCTTGTTTCACGATTTCACGATACCAGCGTGGGTGATGTTTTTTCGCCCAACCGCGTGTAACCCAACCTTCTACCATCGCCCGAGCAGATCCCTTCACCCAAAACGCCGCGTAAGCATGGACGATAATGGTCAGGATCAGGCTAATCGCCGCCAGTGAGTGAACCAGCAAGGCAATTCGGATCAATGGGATAGGGAAATACTCCGCAAAGTAAGGACGCCAGATAATGATGCCACTGACCAACAGCAGGAACAGGCAGGCACTCACTGACCAGTAAATGCCTTTCTGACCGAGATTGTACTGGCCGATATCCCCCGCTTCCTCATTACGCAGCACCTTGTGAACATTCTTCGCCCATTCGATATCATCCCTGTCGATCATGTTATGTTTGAAATATCTGAAAAACATAAAGACAAACAGGAAAAACATCACCGAACCCGCAAACGGATGCAGTATCCGCGACAACTGCGGTGTACCGAAAATATTCATCATCCAGTTAAGGGAAGGGAAAAAAAATCCCAACCCACTGATGGCGGTAAACAGGAAGCAGATGACAACCGCCCAGTGATTGATTCGTTCAAGCGGAGAATGACGAATAATGACATCGTTACGCTTTTTCATTTTTTCGCCCCCTTATGATTTGAATTGTTCGAATCAATATCCTCAAGTGCGCTCTCTTCCTCTTCTTTGGAGACTCGGTTCGGGCCAATGCCCACGTAATGGAAAATAGAAGCTGCAAAGGTCGCGGCAAAACCTATTGCGGCCAATGGCTTCCAGATACCTTTCCAAAACGTAACAGTCGGGCTGATAGTCGGATTATCCGGCAGGCCGTGATAAAGCTGGGGCTTGTTGGCATGGTGCAGCACATACATGACATGCGTTCCGCCCACGCCTTCCGGATCGTACAGGCCAGCATTGTCATAACCACGCCCGTTAAGTTCCTCAACCCGCTCTGCCGCCAGTGCTTTCATATCCTGCTTGCTGCCGAAATGAATCGCACCAGTTGGGCAGGTTTTCACACACGCTGGCTCCTGCCCTACACCGACACGGTCAACACACAGGGTACATTTGTAAGCACGATTATCTTCTTTGTTGATGCGCGGCACATCGAATGGACAGCCTGCAATGCAATAGCCACAGCCAATGCAGTGCTCTGACTGAAAATCGACAATACCGTTGGCATACTGAATAATCGCCCCTTCCGCTGGGCAGGCTTTCAAACAGCCCGGATCGGCACAGTGCATACAGCCATCTTTACGGATCAGCCATTCCAGCTTGCCATTCTCCTCAACTTCGGAAAATCGCATCACTGTCCATGACTTCGCCGTCAGATCGGCCGGATTATCATAAACACCGACGTTGTGCCCGATTTCATCCCGAATATCGTTCCACTCGGAGCACGCGACCTGACACGCTTTACAGCCGATACAGGTCGTCACGTCGATCAGTTTTGCCACTTCTTGCTGGTACTCCCGCACACGAGGTGCGGGAGTCAGAGAGTTGGTGGCAGAGCGACGAATAATGTCTTGAGATTGCAATGACATAATTTTTCTCCCTTACACCTTTTCCACATTGACCAGAAATGCTTTGAATTCCGGTGTCTGCGTATTGGCATCACCGACAAACGGCGTCAGGATATTCGCAAGGAATCCTTTTTTCGCCGCCCCCTCAAAGCCCCAGTGAATCGGAATGCCGATGGTATCCACTTCACGCCCGTGAACATTCAAAGTACGAATACGCTTCGTCACCACCGCTTTGGCCTTGATATAGCCACGATTGGAGCTGACTTTGACGGTATCGCCCTGTTTAATGCCTTTCTTCGCTGCCAACCGTTCGCCGATTTCCACAAACTGCTCTGGCTGGGCAATCGCGTTGAGCAACGCATGTTTTGTCCAGAAATGGAAGTGTTCGGTCAGGCGGTAGGTGGTGCCCACGTAAGGGAATTTATCGGCCTTACCCATCGCTTCAAAATCGCTCTTGAATACACGGGCCGCCGGATTGGAAACCACATTCGGATGCAGCGGATTAGTTCCCAACGGCGTTTCAAACGGCTCGTAATGCTCAGGGAATGGCCCTTCTGCCATTTTGTCGATGGCAAACAGACGCCCCATGCCTTCTGGCTGCATGATAAATGGCCCGACATCGGTTCCCGGTGCCGCATTGCTGTAGTCTGGAATATCCACACCGTCCCATTTATCGCCATTCCACGCGATCAGCTGGCGTTTAGGATCCCACGGATTGCCCTGTGGATCGGCAGACGCCCGGTTATACAAAATGCGGCGGTTCAGTGGCCACGCCCATGCCCAACCCAATGTATTGCCGATACCGGAGGGATCCGCGTTGTCACGGAGCGCCATCTGGTTGCCTTCCGGCGTCCAGCTTCCGGCGAAAATCCAGCAACCACTGGTGGTTGTACCGTCATCACGTAATTGCGCGAAAGATGATAATTGCTGACCTTTTTTCACCAGCACATGACCATTGGCGTCCAACAAATCAGCCAGAGCGCGACCATTATTTTCCTGCGCCACTTCTTCTGGTGTTGGGTTATCAGGGTCGAGGTAGCCCCATGCCATACTCAAAACTTGTTCTGGTGCCGCACCGCCTTCTTCGCGATACAGATCACGCAGACGCTTGAAGATACCCGACAGGATTTCTCCATCCCCAATCGCTTCCCCTGGCGCATCCGCCCCTTTCCAGTGCCATTGCAGCCAACGGGCGGAGTTGACTATCGAACCATTCTCTTCCGCAAAACAGCAGCAGGGCAGACGGAACACTTCAGTCTGAATGGAGGCAGGATCAACGTCGTTGAACTCGCCATGATTTTGCCAGAATGAAGCCGTTTCGGTACTGAGAGGATCGACGATGACCAAGAACTTCAGTTTCGACAAAGCGGCGACGATTTTGTTCTTGTTCGGGAATGAAGCCATCGGGTTAAAGCCCTGACAGATATAACCGTTGACTTCCCCTTTCGACATCATTTCGAAATATTGCAGGACGTCGTAAGGCTTATCCCACTTCGGTAGTAAATCAAAGCCCCAGTCATTCTCTTTGCGGGCATTATCACCATAGAAACTCTTCATCAGGCTGACAAAGAATTTCGGATAATTACCCCAATAGTTGACCTGCCCCGGCACTGTGGCTTTGGGCGTATTGGCCTGCAAATAGGTTTGCAGATCGGTCTGTTTCTCCGATGGCAGGGAGAGATAACCCGGCAAGCTCTGCGATAGCAGCCCCAAATCCGTCAGACCTTGAATATTGGAGTGACCCCGCAGCGCATTAATCCCGCCGCCCGCCATGCCCATATTGCCGAGCAGCAATTGGATCATCGCCATAGTACGGATGTTTTGTGCGCCAGTAGAGTGCTGCGTCCAACCGAGTGCATACAGGAACGAAGTGGTTTTGTCTTTCACGCTGGTTTCGGCCAGATATTCACACACCTTAAGGAAATCTTCCTTCGGCGTACCGCAGATATCGGTCACAACATCCGGCGTATAACGGCTGACGTGGGTTTTCAGCAGATTCCAGATACAACGAGGATGGGTCAGGGTTTTATCACGTTTGGCGAAACCACCTTCATCCAGCTCGTAGTTCCATGTCGTTTTGTCGTACTTGCGATTTTCCGCATCATAGCCGCTGAACAGGCCATCATCGAACGAAAAATCTTCTCGCACAATCAAACTCGCGTTGGTGTAGGCCTCGACATATTCACGGTTAATCTTTTCATTGGTCATCAGGTATAAAATCACACCTGACAGGAAGGTAATATCCGTACCAGAACGGATAGGCGTGTAGAAATCCGCCACGGAGGCCGTACGGGTAAAGCGTGGATCGATAACAATCAGTTTGGCGTTGTTGTGAATTTTGGCTTCCATCGCCCAGCGGAAACCGACAGGATGTGCCTCAGCAGCATTCCCACCCATCACGACAATCAGGTTCGCGTTCTTAATATCCACCCAGTGGTTGGTCATCGCACCGCGACCAAATGTTGGAGCAAGACTTGCTACCGTTGGTCCGTGTCAGACACGCGCCTGGTTGTCTACGGCAAGCATGCCGAGAGCGCGACTAAATTTTTGCGATAAATAACCGGTTTCGTTACTGGCAGCGGAGGCACACAACATGCCCGTTGTCAGCCAGCGGTTAACCGTAACGCCATCTTGGTTGGTTTTAATGAAATTGGCATCGCGGTCTTGTTTCATCAATTTCGCGATACGATCGAAGGCGTCATCCCAGCTTATGCGCTGCCATTGATTGGAGCCTGGGGCGCGATATTCAGGATAGTGCAGGCGATTTTTACTGTGAATAAAATCAACCAGCCCAGCCCCTTTAGGACACAGAGCACCGCGGTTTACAGGATGATCCGGGTCCCCTTCAATATGAAAAATAGTAGATTTGGCATTTTTGGCGCCATCGCCGAGGCTGTACATCAACAATCCACAGCCGACAGAGCAGTATGTGCAGGTATTTCGGGTTTCACGCGCACGCAGCAATTTGTAGTTACGTGTTTGTGCAATCGCGGCGGTTGGGGCAAACCCCAGCGCGGCTGCCGTCGTACCCGCCATACCGCCAGCGCAGATCTTAAAGAACTGCCTTCTGCTGACTTGCATGGGGATCTCCTCACTCACATTGCTCATTAACACACCGTCTAACAGGAATCCCGCAGGTGCGTTCGCTTTTTATCAAGACATCATGTGGTAATAACTTGATGAATGTTTTTTTGATTTTGGGCACTGTCTGTTATAAACATTGTCCATTGTATGGTTGGGGGGTTTCTTACCTTATATATCCACACAAATAGTATTATGAATCAATCTATCGGGGAATTCACTAATGGATGATGCAAGGTCAGAAAATGTGTTAACCATGGAAGGAATCTGCGGCGCCTTTCGCATCAATGTGCAACAAAAAAATGCGAAACAAAGCAACCAATTGAGCAGCCCAAAGCTGGATTGGGTAGCAGAGGAAGTGCCTATCGCATTAGTCTATAACGGCATATCCCATGTCGTGATGATGGCCAGCCCGAAGGATCTTGACCATTTTGCCATCGGTTTTTCATTGTCAGAAGGGATAATCACTTCTCCGCAGGAAATTCGTGGTATTGATTCGATAGTGAGTTGTCACGGTGGCATTGAGCTGCACATTGAACTATCGGGCCGCCGTTTTGCGGAATTGAAAGAGCGCCGACGCAGTATGGCGGGAAGAACAGGCTGCGGCATCTGCGGCACCGAGCAACTGACAGAAATCTTTCGCCCAATTGCGCCCCTGCTTTTCACCCAGACGTTTTCACTTTCTTGCCTTGATGCAGCACTTGCCGAATTACCGCGTGTTCAGGAAATCGGTGCACTCACTGGCTGTACCCATGCGGCGGGTTGGATTGACCCTGAAGGAAAATTGCTTGGCGGTTGTGAAGATGTTGGTCGCCATGTAGCGCTGGATAAATTGCTGGGAATGCGGTCAAAAACGGGCTGGCAACAAGGCGCTATATTAGTTTCCAGCCGTGCCAGTTATGAAATGGTGCAAAAATCGGCCCATTGTGGGGTGGAAATTTTGTTTGCCGTTTCTGCCGCAACCTCGCTCGCCATCGAAGTCGCGCAGAAATGTGACCTGACATTGATCGGATTTAGCAAACCGGGACGGGCGACGGTGTATACCCATCCGCAGCGAATCGTGGATTAATGATCTCAGCTTTGTTGAGCGCAACTTAAAATTCATTGAATATAATGCATATATCCTTATATCAAGCATAAAAAAAATTTCACTTAATAAGTAAATTTTAAATTAATGGACACTCATAAAAATTCATAGATAATCATAATGACAAATTATATTACAACTCTATCAAATTATATTTAAGTTAACTCTTCAATACACACCACTTTATATAACCAAAAATTCAACAAGAGAAAAAATACATATAAAATTAGATTATTTTGCATTCAAAATAAAATAAAGAATTTCATAGAGTAATAAACAATATACTAATTAATAAAAACTACCAAATGGAAAAATGGAAGGAGATAGACAATCACAAATATAGACTACCACGGATAACAACAAAAATAAATCAAAAACCACCTCCATTGACTCGAAAAAACAATAAGTGTACGGTAATTGAACCCTCCACTAAAAACCTTACATAAAACCATAAAATAATTAAACAGAGAGAAAAACAAAACTCTAAATTATATTTTTTGTTTTAATCGATTATAAAAAATATAATGAAATATAGGAGATAATTATTCATGAAGTGGTATACTAAAGAAGCATTAGATATAAACAGCTCCATACCCGATGGAGAGCAAATTAACATTGGTGCTGGATTTGGGCCAACAGGGATACCTCACATAGGAACACTTTGTGAAATCATTCGAACTAATCTAGTTAAAAAAGAACTAACCAGACTAGGCAGAAAAGTAAACTTTTATCTAATTTCAGACGATTTAGACCCCTTCAGAAAGATTCCATCCAATATCCCCAATCCAGAAAGATTAAACAAGTACTTAGGCTTACCTGTAAATCAAGTTCCAGACCCTTTTGGAATCTACCCTTCATTTTCAGAGATGGCTGAAAACCGATTACTGGAGCTAGCTAAAGAGTACGATATAACGTGTACTCTAGTAAGGAATTCCCTCGCCTATAAAAATGGGGACTATAATGACTCCATTAAGCTATTCCTACAAAACTTCTCTAGCATAAACAAAATATGTAAAGACTCCACAGGTCTTTTAAGGCAAAGAACCTATAATATCATAATGCCTATATCTGAAATAACGGAAAAAGTACTTGAGCATATTATTATAACAGACATAAATTCTGAAAATGGCGAAATAACTTATTATATCCCCTCAGATGAAATAGTGAATAAGCCGGGTCATGAATATGGTGTAGAACTGAGAGAACTTTATCAGGGCGAAATACTGGATCAAGAACAAACCATTTCAGTACTTAACGGAAAAGCTAAACTTCAGTGGAAAGCTGACTGGAGTATGCGCTTGCTATATAGAAATATTCACTTTGAAATGCACGGTGAAGATTTGATAGTTTCAGCCTCTGTTGCCCGACAGATTTCCGTCGCATTACAGAAACCGATTCCACACCTTTATAAATATGGACTTTTTCTTGATGCATCAGGAAAAAAAATATCTAAATCAAAAGGTAATGGATTTTCTCTGGATGATGCCAAAAATCTTCTCACAAAAGAAGCAATCCAAATTCACTTATCAAAAGATCCCCAAAAATCCACTAAGTTCTATATAGAACAATCCCCCAGATTGAACGATCAAATCAACATTTCCAATAGAAATAAAAAAAGACTATCTTTTATCAAAATATCCAGAATATTGAAAGCTTCAAAACCTACCAGTATTTCTTCCGCAAAAAAATTCCTTGACTTATATAAGAGGGACGGAGAGGTTATATCGTTAAGTGAACTTAATATTAGCTATAATTATTATTTAAAAACTAATAAACACAATAATAAAGGAATAACAACAAGTAAAGAATCGAGTTACTTCTCATTTATCGCCAGCGCCATAAAGCAAAAAGAAAACTTATCCAAAGAATACATTTTAAAAGTCATATTTGACACTTTCCAAGAAAGTTTCCCTGAAAAAAACAAATCACAAATATGGGTTTTACTTTACAGAGGATTATTTGGTGACGTCTGTGGCCCAAGAATAAAAACATGGATAGAAATAAATGAAACAAAAAATATAATTGAATATTTTGAAAACCCGTACAAAGTAAAAACAGAAGATAAAAATCCAAATGAAGAGATAAAAAAAACAGAACCGTCCACAGTACCCAATAAAACCGAGGATAATAAAATACATATGACAAAGTTATTTGGAAAAATTGATTTTAATCAAATAAAAAACAAATGTGACGCTCTAACTTTTGAGTTAAAAAAACATTGCGATTCTCTGATTGATGCATTATCAGAATATCAATGTAAGATAGTCACTGAGGATGAAATTAACCGTTCAATTGATTTACTTAACAACATTGAAAAAAACAAAGAATATTTTAAACAAAATATTTATGGTGTAACTTCGTTCCTACCGCTTAACCAACCCATATATGCATCTGTATGTTTTGGCTTCATTCCTTCTCTCATGGCAAAAAATGTTTGTATCCGCCCACCGACAGCAATGCATCCTCATTATAAAAAATTTGAGAACGTGATTGATCTATCAAAAATATCTAACTCACTATCTATTTCCTATGAAGATAAAGAGTTATTTTTAAGTAAAAGAGTTAAAATAACTGATGCAGTTATATTTACAGGAACACCAGAAAATGCCATTAAAGTTCGCAAACACTTTAGAAAAAACACGTTATTTATCTTAAACGGTGCTGGGCATAATCCACTTGTTATATCAAAGGACACAGATATAAACATGGCTATTGAAAGTGCCAAGCGGGTTGTTCTCTATAACCAGGGACAAGATTGTGCTGGCCCTAATGCGATATTAGTACACAATGATATATATGATGTATTCAGAGATAATTTAATCTCCAGCTTAAAAAAAATTGAAGATAGAGTAGGCGATTATGCTGACTACTATAATATAGTGGGCCCTAATAGCGATATAGATCATAGTATAAAAATAGCATCAATATTTAAAATAAACCGGGATTATTGTACTTATGGCGGAGAAATAAACCCCATAAACGGTATGATAAAACCCACAATTTTTGAAAAACCACTTTCTCTAGGTGGAAACTACAAAGAATTCTTTGCTCCTGTTTTCTTTTTGCAGAGATATCAACAAGATAAAAATTTAACTGACTATTTCTCCAATCCAAATTATCCTGCCAATGCGATGTACATTTCTTTATTTGGTACAAGCGACTATATCAATAATAAATTAAATAAAAAGTTACACTTACCGGAAAGTATACTACATAATACTGATTTACATTGGGAAGAGCATGGTTATCTTCCATATGGTGGACAAGGGCCTTCTGCATCGTGCCTTTGGTATAATGGTGATAGGATTAACGGGAGTACATTACCACAAAGGGATATATATCAATATCTAGTCGAACCACACAACAGGTAAAGAGATAAAAATGACAGCCAGCTTTAATAAATCATATATGGTGTCCATTATATTGGGAGCATCTCTCGTAGGATTAGCGATGGGATATACATTACCAATGGTCAGTTTAAAGCTGGCGGGACAAAAACAGACCTCAACACTACTGGGGATAATGTCAGCATTACCTGCAGTAGGAATGCTTATTTCTTCTATTGTGATCCCCACACTTACACGTTTATATAATTTAAATAAGTTATTAAGCTTTAGCTTACTGTTACTTACAGTCTCTACTTTATTTTCTGCTTATTTAAATAATATATATTATCTTGTTCTTCCTCGATTCCTGATGGGATTTGCCTGTGGCGTCATAGTCGTTGTTGGTGAATCCTGGGTCAGCGGCAATACCAGCGACAAACACAAAGGAACACTAATGGGGCTGTACACTTCAGCATTCACTGGGTGTCAATTGCTAGGGCCACTATTAATTTCTATATTTGGCATAATCTCACTGATTCCAGCAATATTACTGGCCGTATTTTCCCTCCTTTGCGTTGTTCTTATACTGATAAATCCTTCTGCATCAATATCACCACAACAAAGAGAAGAAGAAAAAAGCAGGTTTCCTGTCTTCCCATTAATAATGTCTGCTCCCTGCCTGATTATTGGTGTTCTTTGCTTTTCTTCTTTTGATGCAGTGGCACTCTCCATGTTTCCGCTGTATGGGCTGTCAGTGGGGATACCGGAGACAATCACTATCACTATAATAACGTTGATCTTTTTGGGTGATGCGATTTTTCAGGTTCCTATCGGGTGGTTTGCAGACAGGACGAGCCTGAAACGGATGCATATCATTTGTGGTGTGATTTTCACTCTTTCCTTATTAGCATTACCATTTACAGTAAATTCCATTTTTTTATGGGTTGATGTCATCATTATGGGGGCATTTGGCGGCGGGATTTATACCTTATCTTTAGTGAGAGCAGGAAAAAAATATTCTGGTCAGATGCTCATTGCCATCAATTCTCTATTTGGTGTCGTTTGGGGAGTTGGCAGTCTTACTGGCCCCTTAGTGACAGGTGTAGCAATGGATATTTTTAACGAAAAAGGATTTATTATCACTCTTGTTTCCGTTGGGTTATTATTTATATTTTCACACTGGTTTCCTGAAAAGCCTATATCCGATGGTTAGTTCTGTTTGGCAGTTGGATCTATCGAAACAATCAACAGCCAGCGGCTTGCTATCAGCAATGGGAGTGAGTGCGGGAATAGCCGGTCTATCCCCGCATTAATGGCTCACTGCTTGTCACTCTGGGAAAACAACGCTTCGGCACCTACAGCGAATTATTGGGAGCCAAACGTCAAGATGATGAACAGCTCTATACTGCTGCCATTAAATTTCCGGCCGCTAAAATATTTGGTATGACGCCATCCTTCACTTTCCGCCACCGACGCAATCACAGCAATGTGAATTGGTTGTACAGTTATGACAAAAACGAGATACAGATACAGCTAGAGAAATATTTTTAGCCAAGGCTATGAAACATCCACAAATTAGGCTCAATGTAATAAGCCATCTGTTTTTCAGCATCCACCACCAGCGGTACTAATCCGCCGGGAATGATATATTCCCCACTTTGCGGAAACTTCATGCCTGTCCACTCCTCCCACTGTTCCAGAGTGCCGTAAATATCCATGGAGCGAAGGGCAGGTTTGATGATTTTTGCCCCCAAACGACAATGAGTGCGGATCCACGGGTCAAACGGCTCACCTTTTTCATTTTTCCAGCCACAATACTCGACAAAATCTTGCAGGGGATATCGAATTTTCAAACTGGGCCTTACTGGAACCACAATACCTTGCAACCCAGCTTCACGAGCGGTCTGTTTCAGGCTATTGATCAATAAAGCAGGAATGTTTTGGCCTCGGAATTCGGGATCAACCGTCACGCCCAATGCTGACACTATGTTGGCCCGCTGCTTTCCCTTCGCTTCCCCGCCGGCATGTAATACGGCGTCCCAGCCCTCATCAGGCAATTGCTCCAGTGAATGATGTTCCCAAGGAAAAGGAATTGAATTCAGCAAACCAATAAGACGTTCTGCTTTCCCCTGTTGCAGAATTGCAAATTTTTGAAAACGGCTGAAACCAGGTTCATATAATTTATGCCAATGTTGTTCTGCTACAGCATCGTTATTTATAAATATAGGCCAATTAGGTTCGATGAGATTACAGATTGCCTCTTCTAAATCTGTTCTCTCTTCAGCAGATTGAATAATAATTTTTACTTCCATAATGAGTCACCTATTAAACCTTTTTCAGCCAGATAGATATACGAACACTCATAGAATATATACGATTAAATTTCTAATGATTTAGATATTCGAACATAACAATATAATCTTTATTATTTTTCACACCATAGTTAATTATTTTCTACAAGGAAGATGTAAATTTTTCTTAACAGAAAAAATGAGTAAATTAAATTTAGTAATAGAAATTTATATAATTAAATTTACCAAATAACATATGAAACTTTTTTATTGCTAATAATATTATGAATAACACAATAATATCAGGTAATTAAATCTACCTACATCACACTTTTAGCAAAAAAACAGATTTCTTCACCTACCCTAAAAACAGCAAAAATCACCAAAATTTAATAAGTTAAGCCTAAAATTCAGGCGAAAATCCCTATCAAAACAAGAACAAATAGTAATAATTATCATTTACATTGTTATTTGAACGGTGTACGTTTTCCCCGCGCAATAAATACAGGCCGTTTTTATGACTGGGTAACGAGGGATCCCCCCATTCCAAACGAGGATAATAATGAAAAAGATAAACGTATTAGTTGCCGCTTTAGGGGCATTGGGATTTATGGCACAGGCTCAGGCAGCAGTAGGATTTGGCCAGAGCCAGGAAGAAACAACACCACGCATTAAGGTTGGCGCAACCCAGCCAGGTTCAGGCCCACACGGTGGTAAAGGTGGTGAGCCGGGCATCGGTGTCAGTTCCGTTTATGGCGGTCAAATCACTGGGTTTGCTGGCTTGACTAGTATGGCTCCTGCGGACAGTAATGGTATCCATAATATCTCAATGGCAGGTGCGCCAGGATCTCACGGCGGCATGGGGGTATTCCATTTCAGCAAGGTCGCCAATGCGGACGTTTACTTTGGTGAATGGTCACAGACCGGTCAAGCATCGGATAACACCCGCACCGTTTATTATGCAGGCAAGGATATAACCACCAATATACCAACCGACGGTACAGCGACTTATACGGTGACAGGCATTAACCAATACAGCGATGACAATGCCCTGTCCGGTACATTTACCGCAGACTTCGGCGAGAAAACTCTGATCGGTTCAATGGCAAATACCGCGATGACAATCGATATTGATGCCAGTATCGGCGCTGATGCTGAATTTGATGGCGCTGCCATAACTGATGATTTAGTTGGGAAAACCAGTGGTCACTTCTTTGGTGACAGTGCTTCCAGCCTGGCCGGATATGCCACATTTGAAGGTGACAGATCCAAGGATACCGCTTTCGGTGGTGATAAACAGTAATCATTAATTTTTCAGAGAACAGTGCCATTTTTGGCGCTGTTCTCTGTTTTTATTTCTAATAACGTGGGCTTTGTGATCTGGTTTCCCGATGTCTGACAATAGAACAATACCAATATTATCAGCGGCACTGATGGCTCTATGCCTTTCCCTGCCCGTTTATGCCGATGAAGATACTTCCCGCAAAATCTGGCAGGAAGCACAACATAACCAACAGGAAAAAGAAACCAGTCTGATTACGCCATATCCTGTTTTCATTGAAGATAACGCTTCATTGATTGTGATTAATGGACAGAAATTTCAGGTCGAAAACAATCTTAACGATATCGGTCAGGCACTATTTCTTGCCACCAACCACAGACAGTGGCCGGACGTCAGGCGTTTTCTCGCGGCTTACCAAAAATTGCCGGGGCATGATGTTATGCTGGTGAATTTTGCCCAAGGCGGGCTAACGCGTCTTGACGGAGATTTAGATCTCGCCGCCTATCATTATCAACAAATCCTGAATCAACAACCCGACTTCCCCCGTATCAAACTGGAACTGGCTCGTGTCTATTTTGACGATCATAAAAATCGAGAAGCCGAACAACTGTTTTCAGGATTGAGTGAAGGGCAACAGTTACCAGAAGCTGTCTTAAAGAACATTAACAGCTATCTGGAAGCGATAGACCTGAGAAATGGCTGGCGTGGCTCTTTCTCGGCTGGTTACGCTTATAACGATAACGTCAATATGTCTCCTGATCAGGGGTCAATCTGCCAGTACCTCTCAAGCGATAAATGTATCAAACGACAAATACCCAAAGCCATCAAAGCGTGGGGCATGTCTTATGACGCAACATTAAGCCGACGTTACCAAGTTGCTGGCCATCACGGCATTTTTGGCCGTGGCCTGATTTATGGCGAAAACTACCGCGATTACCACGATGGGAACGAAAATACTTTTCTGCTAGTCGGTGGTTACAATTATAAAAGCAAGAGTCATGATTTCTCCTTTGGTCCCTTGTTTGAATATAAACAACGTGCGGATGACACCGGTTACCGTGCCACAGGTGCCAAAACAGAGTGGAGATGGGCATTTACCACTCAAACAGCCCTTAATGTTGAACTTGAGCACAAGCAACTGCGTCATCAGCAACGTTACCGCCGGAAAGATGGCGAATTCTCTTCAACTTACCTCACCCTATCCCATGCCATTAACAAAGACTTCGTCCTGTTTGGCGGTGGTGATTGGGTTTATCGAAACAATGACCAACACCCCATGGATCGCTATCAGCAATGGGGTGTTCGGGCTGGTGTCGCCGGACAACTCTATCCCGGCATTAATGGCTCACTGTTTGCCACGCTGAAAACACGGCGCTTTGGTGCTTACAGCCCGATGTTGAATGCCAGACGTCAGGATAATGAGCAGATTTATACGGCTGTCATTAAAGTACCTGCCGCTGAAATATGGGGTATGACACCTTCTTTCACTTTCCGCCATAGACGCAATCACAGCAATGTGGATTGGCTATACAGCTATAACAAAAATGAAGTGCTGATAAGGCTGGAGAAGTATTTTTAATCAAAATCTTATGTTTTTTATTTGTGTGATGATAATCGACAAATCGAGGCAAAGGACAACATGATATACCGAGTTAAAACACAACTAACCCCCATCACAATTGCATTGTCACTGGCATTTTCACTGGCGGCCCCTCCTCTGTTTGCCGAATCCAAACCTACCGTGACCGCCTCAAGCAGCAAGACCGACTTAGGTAAAATTCGTGTCACGGATACCAGTGATGATAAAGACAAAGCCGGTTATGATGCGGTCTATGACAAAGATATTTCCAATATTTATATCGGCAAAAAGGAGATAGAACGCTACAAAGGCTCATCTCCCGCCGATTTAGTTAAAGGTGCCGTTGGCGTATACAGCGGTGACGCCCGCAATGGTGGCGCCTTGGATATCAATATCCGGGGTGTTCAGGGCCAGGGGCGCATTCCTGTCACCATTGATGGTACAGAACAGGCTATTACCGTAGGGCGTGGTTATCATGGTGCCAATAACCGCAACTACATAGACCCAAACTTAATCAGTAACATTGAAATTGAAAAAGGTCCTTCTCTGAGCCGTGGAATCAAAAGTTCCGTCGGCGGTGCTGTAGCTATCAAAACCTTAGGCATTGATGATGTGGTGCCGAAGGGGGAAACCTTCGGCATCAATACAAAACTGGAAACTAGCAGTAATTCAGTGAGAGAACGCACTCCTTCCCTATCATTAGGACAGGATTACCGTGATATCCCAAATTTTACCCAAAATGGTATCGAGACTGATCCTGCTTTACAAATCACCCCCCATTCATCAAGAGACAATAAACTATTTGGCTTCAAAGATAATGCCTTCCGTATCGCAGTAGGAACACGGCAAGAATATTTTGACCTAATGCTGGCTTATGCATACCGCCGTCAGGGTAACTATTTTGCCGGTAAAGGTGGTGCCCATCGTTATGATGAATACATTACAGAATCGGACAGGGAGCTAATGAAAGGTGCCCGAACAGCACTGGATCCTTATCTGCCATTTGCCGCCCGTATCTATCGTCCCGGCAACGAAGTCCCCAATACCTCCAGTGAAATGCGTTCCGTATTAATCAAAAACACGTGGCGTTTTACCGACGAACAGACACTGCTGTTGGGTCTTCGCAATACCCGCATGGAATTTGGTGATATTATGCCTTCACGCTTGGGCTGGATTAAGCCCGAAGAGAATAAGGTTCCCCAATGGCCACTGGCTAATGTCCACCAGCAAGCGGCCAACCTGCGCTACAAATGGCAGCCTACAGATAACCCTTATGTTGATTTCGACATGAACCTGTGGACAACCCGCACCACCAGCAATACTAACACCGCAGGGGGATACCCACGCACCCCCGTCGATAGGGACTGGTATTGGGAAAATGGTACCAAAGACAGGAACCCCAATATTGATGGTACATTGATCAATTCCTCAATTACCCATACCCAAAACAACCGCTGGGGTGTCGATCTCTCCAATAAATTTACCCTACACCCCAGTCTGGATCTGACTTTGATGGGAAATTTCCAACGGGAACGCCTTGACTCCAATGATGACTACAATTCCACAAGTATGTACTTTTTCCAGTCCCCCTCACGGAAAGGACAGCGTCAGGAAATCAATCTCGCCTTTAACTTTGACTGGCGGCCAACTTCATGGCTGGAGCTAAAAGCCGGTGCCAAACGTGTCTCCTATTGGTCTCAAGATGATTTGCTTAATGAACGACGTGCTGCAAAGGATTGGCGTTATCAAAAACAACGGGAAACCCTCGGACATAAAATGAGTTATTTTCGGACAGTGACCGAGAAAGAAGCTGATATAGTACAAAAAAGGGAAGAATTTATAAGATCAAATAAAACCGCGCAAATGAGTACAGCAGAGAGGATAGCGTTCCTTAAGAAGCTCAGAACTGAATATCCAACTATCAAGACAACAAGTATCACTTCACGTGATGGCCTGAAGCGTAATATGGTTAGTGAAGAATTCGAATGGCTTTACGATTCCAACAATGGCAAGCTCAATAAAAGCAAGAACCCCTATTTCAATGGTCAGTTGGATATGAATAAAAGGGTTCTCGATCCAATAAGCGGCAAGGAAGTCTATAAATATGAATACGGCTCAAGCATTGACGCAAATGGTATATCAGGCCCTAATGTTGACGATCCTTGGGAACCCGCCGCTAAACGTAAAGATCATGCCTGGGCACCTGCTTTTTCAGCCACGGCTTATGTCACAGACGATTTCCGTCTCTATGCCCGCTATGTCGAAGCGGTAAGAATGCCCAGTATTTTTGCCGACACAATCGGTTTTTCAGGTACCCAAGATAACCGAATCGGTCAACAATTTAAGCCTGAGCGTGCCAAAACCACTGAAGTCGGCTTTGTTTATGATTTCAGCCAATTAGTTAATGCTGAACGCCATGCCGATATCAAACTCGCTTACTACGACACAGTCATTGAAAATGTATTCGACAGGGACAACACTTATCATTTCTCTCAATTGGACAAACAAAAACTGGCTGGACTGGAACTACAGGCACGTTATGACAACGGCAGTTTCTTTACCGATATGGGGCTAACCTACAACATGAAAAACAAGGTGTGTGACAATAATTCTGTCTCAAGAATGGATTCCCAAAATCGCTATGGTATCCCTGAATGTATTGATGGCGGTTTTCCGGGCGGTTATCTGCGTACCTCTATCCAGCCCCAATACTCTGCTAACCTGACCGTCGGCGGACGCCTGTTTGATGAAAAACTGGAACTGGGCAGCCGAATGATCTATCACAGCAAGGCAGAAAATAAAGATGAAAAATGGCTGATGGGAGCACTACCTGATGTTTATAAAGGCCAGTCCAACAATCCGATGCGCTGGAATCCGGTGTTTACGGTTGATGCCTATGTTAGCTACCAAATCACCCCAGACTTATCAGTGGAGCTGACCGGCACGAATTTAACCAATCGCTACTATCTCGACCCTCTGACACGTTCGATGATGCCAGCGCCGGGCAGAACCTTTAAGCTCAGTCTTACCAGCCAGTTTTAGGGGATGATATGACCAACACAGCCATATTGGATAATCCAGTCGCCCATTCTCCGCTTACGTCCCCAAAGGGCTTGCTGGTAGGTATTCTGATTGCCATTTTATTGCATATCAGTCTGATATGGCTGTTTAACCGACATGCTTCATATGATGATGACACTGCCCATCATATCAACAACAACGCTCCTGCTACGGGGCTATCCATTACGATGGTCGCTGCCTCATCATGGGAGAGTGAACCGGAGCCGGTCTCTCCACCACCACCGCTTTTGACGGCACCTGAATCACCGACAACACCCGAAATCGTGCTGGATAAAACGGTTCACCCTGAAAACAGAGTGGAAAAGCCGCTGGAATCCAACAACCCCAAAAAACGTAAAAAGCAGCAGAAAGAAAAACCGCAGGAGATGGCAGAAAAGAAACCCGCCCCATCATCGCAGGTACAGAAAGACAGTCATACAGAACAGGAAACCAACGGTAGCAATCAGATTAATTCACAAGGCAGTATGAGCCGAGCAGCAACTTCACAGCCTTTGGTGGGACAAGGAAATAGTGAAGTGGATAATTACCGAGCAAGATTGCGGCAGGAAATCGAACGCCATAAAGACTATCCCCGCAAGGCAAAAAGAATGAAACAACAGGGTACAGTCACTGTCAACTTTACCTTGCTGAGTGACGGTACATTGACCACTGCCAAAGTGGTTAATTCCTCCGGTAACAGCACATTGGATAATGCCGCGCTCAATGCCATCAACCGCACCAGTTCGGTTGGCCCCATACCTGCAGATATCCCATCCGATGTAACGCTTCAGCTTGATTTTAAGTTAGATTGACCGATGACCTCGCCCACAATTGGGCGAGATGTGTCGAAGATTATCAATATTGGCTAAATAACAATGGATTCCAGCAGGGCTTTTCTTTCTTCATCACTGATCTTGGGAATGGCATAGAAAGGCACAACTTTAGTAGGATAGATGCCCACCAACCCCAACGTTCCCAGTGTCATATCACGCATGAAGTTATCTAACTCCATGTCATTTTGAACCAGAACCTGTTCTGCAGTACCTAAAGTGATAAATACGGTTGCTGATTTTCCCGTCAGATGAGGGGTAAAAACCTTTTCATCTTCATAATAAGCAAAGCCATTGGAGAATACCCGGTCAATCCATCCTTTAAGAATAGCGGGCTGACCAAACCACCAGATAGGATAAATAAAAATAAGATGATCGGCTTCTTTAACCATAGCCTGACTTTTCGCAACATCGGGTAATACCTCCCCTCTGTGCAAGGCCTCAAAATCTGGGCTGGCAAGTACGGGGTTAAATTTCTCATCATAGAGAGAAATAAAACTATATTCGTCACCTTTATTAACTATCTCATCAATAATCCTTTCCTTAATGGCATAATTAAAACTTTTAGGATTAGGGTGAGCATAAATAATCATATGTTTCATTTTCTGATATTTCCTTTGAGAAATAAAAACTATATTGCTTGGCAACATCATAAAGATGAATCTGCCCAATAAAAAGTTGACCCATCTAAATAGACTCATCAATAGCATTGATTAAATATAGAATGAAATAACAAATATAATTTACGCTCCCCCTCTCTCTCCACCATCAATAGTCAACCCCTGAGCTGTGATCATAGCAGCCTCAGGAGAAATGAAAAACATGACCGTATTAGCAACATCTTCCGGATTGACTAAACGTCCCAATGGGATCCTTTTTTCTATCCGCCTGAGTAAAGCTAATGTTGAACATCCGATTAATTTTACCTGTGGTTCTAAACCCTTAACAAGCATTGGTGTATTGACCCAGGCAGGCAATACGGCATTGACGGTAATTTGTCTCTCTGCCAGATCCATAGCCAGTGATTTGGTTAACCCAAGCAAAGCATGTTTTGAGGTACAATAAGCCGTATTCTGTTTTGTTCCCATTCTGCCAAGAATAGATGAAATGATGACTATTCTACCACCAGAAAGAATATCCGGCACAACATGCGATAATAAGCGCTGGGTTGCATACAAATTGGTTGCCAATACCACATCCCAAATATCGTTCTGGTCAATATCGTTCTCATTCGCTCTACCATGACTAACGATAATTCCCTGTAATTTACACTCTTTCACCACAGGTATTAATGCATTAATCATAGTTTTTTCATCAACCATATCAAGCTGAAGTGGCCGAATATGTTCCGGTGATTGCTCTGCCAATATATTTAACCCTTCTTGGATAATGTCAATGGCAATAACATCGTATCCTGCCGCAACAAGTTTTTGGCACACAGTAAATCCAATACCACTGGCTGCGCCTGTGACAATATATGTTAACATTATCTTTTCCTTAATTAGCTTAATGCGATACCACCATTGACGTTAATTATTTCACCCGTCATATAGTTATTTTCTATTAGAAAACATATTGCACTGGTAATTTCGCTGACATGACCCACTCGCTTAAGTAATACTTTATTATTGATGATATCCTTATTTACCTTTAATAAAGACTCCGTCATCTCAGTCTGAATAATGCCAGGTGCCACAGCATTAACCCGGATCTTTTTAGGTGCCACTTCAACTGCAAGTGCCCGAGTCAATGACTCTATCCCGCCTTTGGTTGCTGCATAAATTGACTGGCCTTTATTGGGTCTTGTGGCTGAAATCGACGAGATGTTGATAATATGACCACTGCGCTGCGGTATCATCACTTTCAACACTTCACGGCTACACAGGATATAGCTCAATAAATTGTTGTTGATCAGCAGCTCAATATCTTTGGTCTCCATCGTGGCCAGTAATCCATCTCTAGTGATCCCCACGTTATTGACCAGAAGATCAATACGGCCAAATGCCTCGTTGACAGTATTAATAAATGTGCTGACACCTTCTGCCTTGGCAAGATCAACCTTGACAGGCAGTATGTCAGGGTAATCATGCGCTACCTGGGCAATAAAATCGGCGGTTTGAGGCGTTTCATTTCGATAACAAAAAGCGACCCGATATCCCTTCTCCAGCAGGTTTAATACAATCGCCCGACCGATTCCTTTGCTCCCCCCTGTCACAATGGCGCATTTTTTTAAGTCGTCTGAGGTTAACTCTATATTCTTACTCATAAACTTGAATTCTCTTTGATATCAGACAGGGTGAAGTTGTGCTTCTTGGCGATCGCCATAATGTCGAGAACTTGATCAGTCGAGATATTCCCGTATGAGAAATTTCTCTTGTATTGTTCCAGTGCCAACAAAATGGTTTCTGCCATGCAGGCATAAACCTGCCCTTCTTTCAAATAGGCTCTGACTCGAGGATCTAAACTGTCATTATGTGGTGTCTGAACAATACCTCCCCGTAGTATTTTGATATCCGGCCGACTCAGCAAATCTTCATCAGAAAGGTTATGCGGCACCGAAATATCACAGACGATAGCCCCTTGTTTAATTTTTTCGACCGATATAAATGCCTCTGAAGCATTCGCGGCACACACAATGACATCACAGTTTTCAATATCAGCAATATCTTGGGAGGTATGGATAAAAGTTTGGTCAGGATTTTGGTCAGAATAGTGCTGGGTTAAATAGTGATCTATCGCTTCACCCACATTTGTTTTACCGACCAGATAGTCATCCGGCATCGTGGCAAGACAATCCAACACTCTTTTCGCCAGCCCACCCACAACAAGCCGACTGTTCACTCTGAATTGTTCATAGATATTTTGATAAATATGGTATTTCACCGCATTCAGTTTTTTCAGCGAACCGTGGTTACTGCTTCCTATAAGCACTATATCCTGAAATTGTGGCCCCAGAATCTCAGCATAAACACGCCCAATATTTCCGGCTCCGCCCACAACCGCAATCCGCATCTTGGTCATATTCTGACCCATGATGCTTCTTTGCAACGCTTCAATACCAATACCCACGGTAAAAGCATTGCCCGTTGTCACGCTGATCGGGTTATTCTTTAAAGATTTGCCATTATTGGTGATGATTGAGGTAAACATCCCCAACCCAACAGCGTGATTACCATCAGCTACCGCCTGAGTGACACGAATATCAATTTCATGCCGCAGGTGCCCCAATTCATTGTTGGCCAATGCCTCTTTGATCATTTTTGAGGTCACGGTGAGCGGATAAAGCGTGAACTCTACCGATTTGCCGTTGCTCGAACGAATTCGTGCTGCCCTGAACGGTTTCGTCGCCAGATTGAAAGTCGTGCTTTCAACAAACAGTTCCAGTTCCTCATCGCTGAAGATACTGAATGAAGGATCAACTTCCCTGAGCCCACCAGCAGAAATCAGATGGTTGATAAACGCCGCCTTATAATCCACTAAGCCATCATCCTGTAGATGCTTTTCCTTACGGCGATAATCAGCAGGGATGGATTGATCCATTTTTCCAAGCATAGGAGCCACAATAAAGCCCGCGTTGGCATGGCGAATCGCGAGACAAATGTTGGAAAGCGCCTCCACAAACCGGGTAATTTGTGGAAGTTCCAAAAATACGGAGGGTTCCACGCGAATCACATTAGCTGCACTGCCTGAAGGTGCGACACGAATACGACTGCCACACAGCAAATGGCCACTGAGCACATAGCCTAAACTGCCTTGTACGGCAATATTTTGCAGAATGTAGGAGTCTGAATTAATGACATCGTGGAACTCCATGCCCCAAATCAACCCCTTGCCGCGAATATCCCGAATAACATCAGGATACAGTTCTTTCAAAGCATTTAGATGGGTTTTGAACTCTTCTCCCAGTTGGGTCACTTGCTTAAGTAGTTTGCGCTGTTCGGCATACAGCAGATTGATATAATCCAATGCCACCCGACAGGAGAAATCATCTTCACCAAATGTTGAGCTTTGGATGACATCAAACCCTGGGGTAAAACTTTCCTGACGGATTGCCACAACCCCAATTTTGACGTAACCGCCCCCCAATGCCTTAGAAAGCACAAAATAGTCAGCCTGAATCCCCGCATCACCGGATGCCACTAGAAATCCGCATCGTCCCGAACCGGCCTGCACTTCATCAGCAATAACCGGGCAACCAACGATCTGTTTTAACTGGTTAATGTCCCTGACCTGCTCCGCACTGAGCGGATACACTCCACCTTCACCCTGAACCGGCTCCACCATCAATGCAGTCACGATTCTGAAAGTTTTTTTCGTCAGGATGAACTGACCATTTTCTTCCTTCGGTGACCACAACCAGCTATTGAGAATGTCATTAGCTTTTTCGCCCATCTCAACAAACTCCGCCAAATTTTCAGCGGAGAGGAAGAGCGTATTTATTTCTAATCTTTTAAGATAGTGACGGTACATCACACTATGCGTACAGTTCGCTGTTACCATCATCTTTCCGTGGAAAGAATGTTCAAGGGCAAGAAATGTGGGCTTGGTATCCAATCGATCTTGATTGAATGCAGCCAGAGCCACTTTAATCTCTTCAACAGACGCATCTTTTCCCAGCTGCAATTGTTCACACTGCTCATCGGTCAGTACAATTTCTTTCCCACCCTCGATTCTGGCAGTAGCGGCCGCAATCTCCTGCTCCAGTTCTAAAAGCTGCGAATTACGTGTGAATTCTGCACTTTTCAGTGCAATTTCCATCGATTCCGCGCCAGTGCTGGCAAAACAGAACACAAAATCGCCATGAGCTCCAGTTTCTTCCTTCAATAATTCATTCAGTCTTTCAGACAATACGGCCGCAGGCTTTCTAATGGAAAACTGGTTATGAATCGGTGTTTCTTCATCAAGGTAACGTTTGATTTTTTCTCTGATAACAGGTGAATTATGACCCAGTAATGTCGCTCCATATCCTCCCAGAAGATCCAGAACCGGAATTTCTTCCCCATTCTCATCCTTATAATAAAGAAAATTACCCGCAGCCCGATGATAAGTTCTGTTTAAACCAAGCGAGATCAATGCACGGGTAAGCTGAGGCTTACAAAATGTAGCGTAACTTTCCATTGTGAACCCTTATTGTTAATGAAAACTTTCAATCAATACCTGGGAGGCCATACGTTCTGTTATATCCTTGATAAAATGGATAGTTTCAGCGGAGTAATTCCCTTCACGATACATGCGGCACAGGGAGGCAATATCGACACTCGAATAATGTTTCTGTCTCTGTGCTTCATCACTTGTCAGAATGAAAGTGACACCAAACTCAACAAACGTTTTAGCAAGGTCAGGTTGTGGTTCACGGGCGAGAATGCCCATACCTGAAGCCACCACTAACGCATAGTCAATGGTACCGCTACTGAGCAATAATTCAGCTTCATTGAAGGCCGATAACAACCCAATATTTCCACGCAGAAAAGAAGTGCAATCCCCTTGCAGACCAAGTTCCTGAGAAAGTACACCCAGCAGGTTATTACTGAGCGATAGCGTAATGATGAAAGGATTTATCTGTTCTGATGCCCAGATAGTCTGATACATATCATTTTCATCCTTTACTCCGTTTTGTCCTGCTTCTGTCAGCAGCTCTGAAGGCATTGGATGAAGATAGCCATACTGAGTGGCATACAAGCCAAATTTTATGGCAGGATCATCAATGTTCAGCTCTGATAACAGTAATGATCTTCTGGTTGAGATAAGACCTTTTTCAGTTCCGATAGAATAAAAGCGTCTGAGTTTTCTGTTCTTAATCAGTTCACTGCCATCATTACCATGATTCAAGCTATTAAATTCGGGATGATCGCTGATCAAGTCATAAGCAATGAGTTTGATTTCCTTACTTTCCATCATATCCCCCTATTACCAAACACGAATTAATACCACCAAAGCCAAATGAGTTTGTTATCGCGTTTTGTACGGGAACAGAGCGTCCTTGTCGTGGTACATAATCCAGATCACAAAGTGGATCAGGTGTTTCAAGATTAATGGTGGGAAGAATGAACTGATTTTTCACTGTTAGAACAGTTGCCACAGCCTCAATGGCTCCCGCCGCCGCTATCCAATGACCCAGCATGGATTTGGTTGATGAAACCAAAGGAGGCTGAGAACCAAAGACACGCTTGATGACGGCAGTTTCCAGTTCATCATTCAGAAGAGTGGATGTACCGTGAGCATTAACATAATCGATCTGTTCAGGATGTAATCCACTATCTCTGATCGCCTGCCTGATAGCATTTTCTGCGCCAATGCCATCGGGATGTGGAGCGGTCAGTTTATAGGCATCGAGGGAAGCACCATAGCCTTTAATCTCAGCATAAATTCTGGCTCCCCTGCGCAACGCACTTTCTTCACTTTCAAGCACCAAGAAAGCGCCTCCTTCACCAGCAACCAATCCACTACGGTTTTTATCAAAGGGGCGGCAAAGCCTATCACCCCATTTTTCCGTTACGGCAGTTGCCCCCAATAGCTTCAATCCGATCAGGGTACGCAGGCTGATAACGGAATCCGCACCACCTGCCAGCATGATAGAAGTCTCTTGCCTTTTGATGGATTGACAAGCCAGCCCAATCGCATGGGTTCCCCCCGCACAAGCCGCATTCACATTCATCACAGGCCCCGATAAAGAAAATCGGCGGGCAATTTCTGTAACCATTCCATCATTGCCACACCTTAGACCAGAATAGGGACCCAGATTATGGCGTAACCCGAACAGGGTCTGTATCATCTGCTCACTATCGCCACCCGCATCGCTTTTGCGATACTGGTGGCGATCATCTTCAGATATTTCAGATACTCCGCTGCATCCATAAATACCGATGAGGTTATCTGCTAGCTGTAAGGGTTTTAATCCTGCATCTTCCAGCGCTTTAGCCGCCGCAATAATCCCCATCACTCCACGTTTATCAGTAATACCCGTTTCCGGTAGATAGGCTGAGTTCTCAGCAACCAGCACATCAAAATCAATCTGAGCAGCATACTTCACAGGCAGTGCTCCATTATCCTCAAATTCCAGTGGCTTAATGGCTGACTCCCCTGCACAAAGTTTCTTCCAGAAAGTGTCAAGATGGGTACCGAAAGCACTAACAATACCCATACCAGTGACAAAAACACGACGATCAGAAGTCATCACAATCCCTCTCTCTTGGTCATCCCCATCCGAAGCAAAATAGCAATGCACTGATTTTCCAGTCCATGTGCCAATATCAATACCAAACGGTGAGGTTGCTGACAGGTAAGGTTTAGATTGACGTTATCTACACCTACACCTTTTTTATGCATCTCAATAGCCAAATTAACCGCAATGAAAGGCGCCGCAGCCCCGGTATATCCCATTGCTTTATCGAGATTAAACTGCAATACCTTGGGGAAAGTGTCATAGACCAGAGTGGTGAATTTATCTTCAGTTTTCCCAACATGGATGATTTGATCTGGGGGTGAATCCCATGCGCTCACTTCTGACAGGAAATGGGCATATTGGTTACTATTTTGGAATGTCATGCGATAAACATGAGCTATCTCACTATCTGCCTTCTGGCTATCACCATGCAGGGTAATAAATGAAGCAGCTTCCGCTGGTAGCCATGGCATGTCTTTCATTAAGCGCTCGTATGCCAGGTAATACCACGGTGAAATTTTCTGGCCGTTACCACCACAAAGTGCGAATTCACTGCGTTTTTCCTTGAGGCTGTAATACCCCTCCAGCAGGGCTTGGCCTCCCGAATCAACATGAGGAGAAAAGAAGACATTATCGCCGCGAATATTAAGATGCTGTGACAATTGGCTGGCAGTAGAGGTATTTAATAGCACCAATCCCGTCAGTGGAGGTGTTTCCACCAGCGCTCTGGAAACATAGCTTTCATCATCCGCCGTATCAAAGGCGATGAGATAAACGTTATTATCAACATCACTCGTCCCTAACCCAATAAACAACCCGCGCTGTTCAGGGGAAAAGGCCTCCCCGATACTATTTTCCCAGGTTTTAATGCCGGTATAGAGTACCCACTGACTCTGTGCATGTGCTGCCCGCCGGATCATCTTATCCATGGTGGGCATAACAAAAGACCCCTCTTCAATGAACCTTTCCCCGATAATATTAGGTAAATGCAGTGTGTTACCTGACAGGCGGGCCTTTTCTATCGTGCCATGAATAATGTTATCCATATTCAGGCTATCGGGAAGCAAACTGACTCCATTGGTAATATAAATCCCCATGATTTACCCCTCAGACCGCTTCAAGATCAAGCTGCTATTTTCCCCACCAAAACCAAAGGAATTACTTATAATATGATGGACGTGCATTGCTTTTGCTGAACTGTTGACATTAACAACGCCATCCATTTTTCCCGACTCAGAAAAATTCAGACTAGGAAGAATAAGTTCATTTTTCAATGTCTCAATGGAAAGTATGGCTTCCAATAAACCGCTGACAGCAAGCGAATGCCCCGTCGCCGATTTAGTGGATATCACTGGAGGATTGTGGGGAAAAAGCGCATTAATCGCTCTGCTTTCCGCAAGATCATTATTAACAGTGGAAGTACCATGGGAATTTATATGATCAATATCATTCGGTGATAAGCCTGCATCACGCAATGCCTCAGACATGCAGCTAAGATAATATTGACCGGACAAATCCGTTGAGGTCATTTTATATCCTTCAGACTGCCGGGATATACCTGCAATTTCAGCCAAGATGTTGGCTTTTCTGGCAACAGCGTGAGAATAACGCTCTACGACCAAAAACGCAGAAGCATCTGCAAGGACGCAACCCGATCTGTCTTTATCAAATGCTCGTGAAGATTGACGCAAATCGGCAAATGTACCACCATAAAGTGCTCTCACTTTCTTGAACAATATCTGCATAATCGGATGGGTGGCCTCTTCAGAAGCACCAACCAATGCGATATCAAGCCTGCCGCTCTTGAGATTCTGGCATGCGGAATAAAGCGCTATCATTCCTGCTGTACAGGCATCACTGTAGACTCTTGGTAATGCAGGAATATGTAAATGGTTTGCCAGCTCCTCAATAAGTTCATATGGGGGCACTAAAGCCCCGAAACGTTCAATATCAATATATTTTGATGGGTGAGACATTTCTTCTTTGACGTAACGAGATAAAGCCTTACTGTCAAGAAACATCTTATTATTGGCAAAGAATAATTCACATTTAGCTTGATTCAGCTCTTTGTTGGTTAATCCTGCCATGTGCAAACTATTTGATGCTGCACTGTAGGCCATCAAAAAAACACGATTATTGGATAATTGTCCTGCACAGTTGAATTGACTACGTAACCTATCTATATCTTTCGACGACAATTTGGCACTAGGAACATTTTTTATTCCATATTCCTTTAATAACTCATCCTCACAGATAAGTGATTTTCCTTCTGCCAACGAATTAAATAAATCACTAGGGCAATCATGATTACGAACAATCAAACCATAACCGGTCACAGCAATTTTATCTGTCGGTATACCAGCCATAGTTATTTCTACCTTAATAATAATTTTCTATTAAAGTTGTACATTACTTTATTTACATAAAGTTACATCTTATTTACTTTTATATATCCAGGATGTGCATTGTTATTTAGCCAGAATATCTGAACAATACCATTCTATTTCACCAATAATAACTTCATCAGCGCTTTTTCCATTAGATTCACAAACTGTCTGGCATAATGAAGCCCAATTATGTACATTAGTTTCACCAAACACATCTCCCAATGTATTAATAGAACCTAACTGGTCTTCAGTATAATTATAACAGCTATGAATCAGTAACCCCTTACCTTCTTGCGTGAGGGCGTCCCCGTTCAATAACCTCGATAATACGTTTTCAGAGAGAATTTCATGGGCATGAGCAAAAACACTTTTTGTCGGCATCGTTATTTTTAACTTTTTACTTAGATTAAATGACAGATCAATGACATCTAAAGAATCAGCATTCAACTCATTAATTAATGAAGACTTTGCCTTAATATCACTTTCTTCGATAAAAAGAATAGAGGAAAGTTCCTCACATACAGCAGAGATATATTTATTCATATAGTACCCATTCGCAATAAAATATTTAACAACCAACTCCCAAGGAGAATAATAAACTCTCACAACTTATTTCTTTGTGTCAATGAATAAAAACCCATCGTAATAATAAAAATAATTACACTTGCAATTATTTTTTTAATACTTCAAAAAAGGATAAGTAAAGCTGTTTAAACAATCCCTTCCAAACAAAAAAATCTGATTAAATTGTTTATTTTTAATAAGAAATAAGCATGGAAACATTACCTAAATAAACAGTAATCAATAAAAAACATTAAATAAAATTCACTAGTAAATTATGGAAAATATAAATAAGAAAAAAAACTCACCACACAAAATTAAAATTATTTAAATTCAATGAAATACAGCTTCATCACAAAAAAATCAGAAAATAATAGTTGAACACAACAAGACAAAGATCATAAAAAAATATCAATTTATTTTTTACAAATAAGAATCAACATCAAATAATAATTAATATCAAATAAGAATTAACATTAAAGTAGAGAAAGTTATATTATTCCAACATTAATAGGGTTCGCTAGTGATTTAATCTTTAATTATAGTCTTTGTCACATACGCTATATTGAAATGGACGAATTTCATCCAGTAAGCCACTATCAAGTAGGAATGGTCTTGCAGCTTCCTTCAGATCACACTTACCGGAATAGCGCCAAACGATATCCGCATGTGGCAACCATCGGAGTATTGTTGATGCATGGAGTTGGTATCCGGTTATCTCATTGACTTGTATCGCGAGAAGCTCACTACGCCAGCGTGAACGTTGACAACCAAATTAAATTCTTCAAGAGGATGCAAAATAAAGCGTCAGACCATGAGTTATCAGCCACTGTTTGGTAGCTGATCATCTCTGTTGGGAGTCATTCTCGAATAACTGTTGATACCAGAGGATAAGAAATTACTTCCCAATGCAAAAACTCGAAAAAATCCGGCCGAGTAAATCATCAGAGGAAAATTCACCCGTGATTTCGCTCAATGCCTGCTGTGCCAAACGCAGTTCCTCTGCCAGTAATTCCCCTGAACGGGCGAAGACCAACTGTTGATGACCTTCCTGCAAATGTTCTGCCGCCGTATTCAATGCCTGTAAGTGACGACGACGGGCAAGAAAACCACCTTCGGTATTGCTGTTGAAACCCATCGCCTCTTTTAGGTGATCGCGCAGCAAATCAATACCTTTCCCTTCACGGGCAGAGAGGCGGATTAATACGTGACCACTGACTTCTGATACGCCGGTTTCTTCCCCGGTCATATCCGTTTTATTGCGAATAACGGTAATAGGCAGGGATGCAGGCAATTTAGTCATAAATTCAGGCCAGATTTGCGCAGGCTCAACGGCATCGGTTGTCGTACTGTCCACCATAAACAGCACCCGATCCGCCTGTTCGATTTCCTGCCATGCGCGCTCGATACCGATACGCTCCACTTCATCACTCGCTTCACGCAATCCGGCCGTATCAATCACATGCAGCGGCATACCATCGATATGAATATGTTCACGCAAAACATCGCGCGTTGTACCCGCGATATCGGTGACAATCGCCGCTTCACGACCCGCCAGCGCATTGAGCAGACTGGATTTACCCGCATTCGGACGCCCTGCAATCACCACTTTCATGCCTTCACGCAATAAGCTGCCCTGACGTGCCTGTAAGCGGACGTGACCCAGTTCAGCGATCACTTCATCCAACTTGGTTTCTATCTTGCCATCGGAAAGAAAGTCAATTTCTTCGTCGGGAAAATCAATCGCTGCTTCAACGTAGATGCGCAAGTTAGTGAGCGCTTCCACCATTTGATGGACTTGGTTGGAAAATGTGCCTTGCAGGGAATTCATCGCGGAACGCGCTGCCTGTTCAGAACTGGCGTCGATCAGATCCGCAATGGCCTCAGCCTGTGCCAAATCGAGTTTATCATTCAGGAAAGCACGTTCAGAAAATTCGCCCGGATTGGCAATGCGCACACCAGAAATCGTCAGAATACGCTTTAACAGCAAATCGAGAATAACTGGCCCGCCATGCCCTTGAAGCTCCAGCACATCTTCCCCCGTAAAAGAGTTAGGGCCAGGGAAGTAAAGTGCGATGCCTTGATCAAGTACAGAACCATCTGCATCACAGAAGGGCAGGTAATCGGCATAACGGGGCTTCGGGAGTTTCCCCAATACCACCTCAGCCACTTCCGCCGCCTTGCGGCCAGAAATACGCAGGATGCCTACACCGCCTCGTCCCGGAGGAGTGGCCTGAGCGACTATTGTATCGGTGGTATTCATGAAATTCTCTCTTTTGATCTATACCCGGTATTTTTCAAGCTGCTGCAACTTGAAATCTGTTGGGTATATAAACCGAAATAACAAAGGCGGCCAATGACCGCCTTCCACTTATTTTTAACAGACTTAGATTTTAAAAAGATCTACTTTTTTTCGCGGGTATGCAAACCACGTTTTTCCAGACTGCGAAAAATAACCTGCTGCTGGATGATGGTAACCAAGTTACTGACGATATAGTACAGCACCAGACCAGATGGAAACCACAGGAAGAAGACGGTGAACATGACTGGCATGTAGGTCATGATCTTCTGCTGCATTGGGTCAGTTACAGTAGTTGGTGACAATTTCTGGATAACAAACATGGTCACACCCATCAGCAATGGCAGGATGTAGTAAGGGTCTTGTGCAGACAAGTCCTTAATCCAGCCAATAAATGGCGCATGGCGCAGCTCAACAGAACCCATCAGCATGTAGTATAGAGCAAGGAAGATTGGCATCTGAATCACCAGAGGCAAACAACCACCCAGCGGGTTCACTTTCTCTGTTTTGTACAACGCCATCATTTCCTGGCTCATGCGCTGACGGTCATCACCGAAACGCTCACGCATCGCCGTGATTTTAGGCTGCAACAGACGCATTTTCGCCATTGAAGTGTATTGCGCCTTGGTCAGCGGATACATGATACCACGCACGATAAAGGTGATCGCAATGATGGAGAAGCCCCAGTTACCGATGTATTCATGCAGGAATTTCAGCAGCTTGAACAGCGGTTGGGAGATAAACCACAACCAGCCGTAATCTACGGTCAAATCCAGATGTGGTGCAACCGCCGCCATTTTGTCCTGAATTTCAGGGCCAACCCACAAAGTCGAAGAGATATTCTGCTTGCTGTTTGGTGCGATATTAACGGTTTCTCCCTTATACCCGATAATCGCCATCTTCTGACTTTTAGAGTCAATGGTATAGAATGTGCTAGTTTTATCCGCTCCCGGAACCCAGGCAGTAGCAAAATATTGCTGAAGCATCGCTATCCAGCCACCTTGGGTGGTCACAGAAAGCACTTTGTCGTCAGTAATATCATCGAATTTGTATTTTTCGTATTTTGTATCTGCTGATGAATATGCAGCACCACGGTAGGTATGCAAGGCAAAGTTGCTGCTGCCGGTATCACGATGTTTCGGCAATTCAACACTCTGCTTCAACTGACCAAAGAACGCCATTTGCAACGGCTTGTTGGTCACGTTATCGATGCTGTAATCAACAGAAACAGCATAAGCACCGCGTTTTAAAATGAAAGTTTTGACATAAACAACGCCATCTGGCGCAGTGTAAGTCATCGGAATTCGCAATTCATCCTGACCATCAGCCAAAACGAAGCTATTCTGAGTGGTGTGATAAAGTGGACGTTCCGCTTGGTTATCCGGGCCATTAATGCCAGTTAATCCACTTTGAGCGTGATAAGTGAACTCAGGGGTTGTTTCCAGCAGTTTGAACGGCGTTTGGGAACCGAGGGTATCAGGATAGGCCAGCAGATCAGCCTCCTCGACATCACCGCCACGAATATTGATGTGCAGCGAAAGCACATCCGTTTTCACGGTGATCAGTTTACCTTGCCCACTGCTTGCTTCGTTACTCAGCGTATTTGTTTGCTGCGTGATCTGTGCCGTTGGTTGTGGGTTCTTATCATTCTCCCACGCTTGCCAGACCAAGAACGAAACAAACAGCAAAGCGATGAGAAGAAGATTGCGTTGCGAATCCATCGTTAATGTTCTCTGTTATCGTCGTTTTTAGGTGGGACGGGATCGTCACCACCTTTGTGTAAGGGGTGGCATTTTAATACGCGTTTCACTGTTAACCAACTGCCTTTTATCATTCCAAACCTGCGCAATGCCTCAATGCCATAATGAGAACAGGTAGGATTGAAACGACAACGAGGCCCCAGCAGTGGACTAATCACTAGCTGGTAGCCTCTGATCAAAGCAATCAGGAGCCGCGAGCCAAGCGACAATGACGACGCCATAACTTGCCCAAAGCTTCCGTTAGCTCACGGTTATCAAGCTCAGAGACCCCTTTCCTCACCAAAATCACAAAATCCATTGAAGGCAATTTATGCTGATTTAAACGAAAACTTTCACGAGCCAGTCGCTTGATACGATTACGCTCATGGGCGCGTTTAACATTTTTTTTGGCGACGGTTAGACCGATGCGGGGATGCCCCAGCTCATTCAAGCGCCCAAGGATAGTTATCTCTGCGGAGCTTGCCCGTTGCGGCTGCTGGAAAACATAAGTGAAATGCTCGGGAGTTAACAAACGTAACTCCCTCGGAAAAGCGAGCTTAACCACGAGTATGGTTAGCTTTATTACTTAGAAACGGTCAGACGAGCACGGCCTTTCGCACGACGGCGAGCCAGAACCTGACGACCATTTTTAGTGGCCATACGAGAGCGGAAACCGTGAGTACGGTTACGCTTCAGTACAGATGGTTGAAAAGTGCGTTTCATAGCGATTTCTACCTAGCTTAAAATTTGTTACTGATTCAGCAAATGCGTTGGCGACCAGTGAGAAATAAGTAGACACCGATGCCTCAATCGCAACATCAATATATAGAAAGAGGCGGGATTGTAATAAAATGTACTACCCTTAGTCAATCCAAGATGACGCGAGCCTGATCGTTTTCTTGTCTGATTTTTTACCTCAATCAGATATTCACCAGACATGACCAGACTTTTTGCTACCCGAGGTGCTTACCCCAAATCCTCACCAGACATGGCCGGAAAAAATCGTTGGCATCACACGCAGGGTGCAAGATTATACGGACTGTGCAATAAAGCGCAAGGATCATACACAGATCGTTGCCACTGAATTAGTGATCATGGTGTTGTTTTCACGTTGAATTTTAAACGATAACTAAATGAAGTTTGCTATATGCCATGATTACACTACAGTATCTCTTACAGGCCTTTATATTCTGCAAGTGCCAAAGCGTGGTGATCTCCCTGTGGATAAAAAGCGTCAAAGCTGTGTAAAAGAATGAGGATCTATGTCGTCTTTTGCGTTATGATCATTGGTCACGATCCCGATCTCTCTATATGCGGATTATGCGGATCGTTGGGGGAGCGATGATATTAAAAATCGCCACAAGGTACATGCTATCTTCCTCACCACCGGGGAGTTATGCCTTGTGCCCAACATAACGTATCTATTATTCCGGTTTCTTTTATTGGTCTCGTTTTAGGGGAGTTCGCCGTGTCACTTTCGCTTTGGCAGCAATGTCTTGCCCGATTGCAGGATGAGTTACCTGCCACAGAATTCAGTATGTGGATACGACCCCTTCAGGCAGAACTGAGTGATAACACTTTGGCTCTCTATGCCCCCAACCGTTTTGTGTTGGATTGGGTAAGAGAAAAATATATTAATAATATCAATTTGTTATTAAATGATTTCTGTGGTCCTGAAGTACCGTTGCTACGCTTTGAAGTAGGAAATAAGCCTGTTTCACCAAACCAGTCTGCATCTAAGAGAATCATTACCGATAAGCCAGTGGCTGCTGCACCGTCCAGTTTCTCTGTACGCCCAAGCTGGGACAACGCAAAGGCCCAGCCAGAGTTATCCTATCGTTCCAATGTCAATCCCAAGCATACATTCGATAACTTTGTTGAAGGTAAATCCAACCAGCTCGCCAGAGCTGCCGCCAGACAAGTTGCTGATAATCCAGGGGGCGCATACAATCCCCTATTCCTCTATGGTGGAACAGGATTGGGTAAAACCCACCTTTTGCATGCTGTTGGCAATAGCATCATGGCACGCAAAGCCAATGCAAAAGTGGTGTACATGCACTCTGAACGTTTCGTACAGGACATGGTAAAAGCATTGCAAAACAATGCAATAGAAGAGTTTAAACGTTATTATCGCTCAGTAGATGCCCTACTGATCGATGATATTCAGTTTTTTGCAAATAAAGAGCGATCCCAAGAAGAATTCTTTCACACGTTCAATGCCCTGTTGGAAGGTAATCAACAGATTATTCTGACATCAGATCGCTATCCAAAAGAGATCAATGGCGTCGAGGATCGGTTAAAATCCCGTTTTGGTTGGGGATTAACCGTTGCTATCGAACCACCGGAACTGGAAACTCGCGTTGCCATTCTGATGAAGAAAGCTGACGAGAACCAAATCCAGTTACCGGGCGAAGTGGCTTTCTTTATTGCCAAACGCCTGCGTTCCAATGTTCGTGAGCTCGAAGGCGCTTTGAATCGAGTCATCGCCAATGCCAATTTTACAGGTCGGGCGATTACTATTGATTTTGTACGCGAAGCATTACGTGACTTATTGGCTCTACAGGAAAAGCTGGTAACCATTGATAATATTCAGAAAACCGTGGCTGAATATTACAAAATCAAGGTTGCGGATCTGCTTTCCAAGCGTCGTTCACGCTCCGTTGCCCGTCCGAGACAAATGGCAATGGCGCTGGCAAAAGAGCTGACAAATCACAGCTTGCCTGAAATCGGGGATGCCTTTGGTGGGCGTGACCATACAACCGTACTTCACGCTTGTCGAAAAATCGAACAGCTTCGTGAAGAGAGTCATGACATCAAAGAAGATTTTTCTAACTTAATCAGAACACTATCTTCCTAGCGCTATGAAATTTATCATTGAACGTGAGCAATTATTAAAACCTTTGCAGCAGGTTAGCAGCCCCTTGGGTGGCCGTCCTACTCTGCCCATTTTAGGCAACTTATTATTGCAGGTAACAGAAGGTTCCCTGCTACTGACAGGCACCGATTTAGAAACGGAAATGAAGGCTCGGGTTACGCTTACCCAGCCACATGAAGACGGTGCAACTACTGTTCCCGCGCGTAAATTCTTTGATATCTGGCGCGGGTTGCCTGACGGAGCAGAAATCAGCGTGGAACTGGATGGCGATCGCATTCTCGTCCGTTCTGGGCGCAGCCGTTTTTCACTCTCCACCCTGCCCGCTTCAGATTTCCCCAATCTTGATGATTGGCAGAGCGAAGTCGAATTTTCTCTGCCACAAGCCACACTGAAACGTCTGATTGAATCTACTCAATTTTCCATGGCGCATCAGGATGTCCGCTATTACTTGAATGGCATGTTGTTTGAAACCGAAGGGGAAGAACTGCGTACCATTGCAACAGACGGCCATCGTTTAGCAGTCTGCTCCATGAATATCGGACAAAATCTGCCATCCCATTCAGTGATCGTACCTCGTAAAGGGGTCATTGAATTGATGCGCCTGCTGGATGGCGGTGAAAATCCTCTACAATTGCAGATTGGCAGCAATAACATTCGTGCCCACGTCGGGGACTTTATCTTCACATCAAAGTTAGTTGATGGTCGTTTTCCTGATTACCGCCGCGTACTGCCAAAAAATCCCGATAAAACACTGGAAGCCAATTGTGACGTGCTTAAACAGGCATTTTCACGGGCGGCAATTTTATCCAACGAAAAATTCCGTGGTGTTCGCATCTATTTAAGCGAAAACCAACTCAGAATTACGGCAAATAACCCAGAGCAGGAAGAAGCGGAAGAGATCGTCGATGTCATTTACCAAGGCACCGAAATGGAAATTGGCTTCAATGTCAGCTACGTATTGGATGTTCTAAACGCCTTGAAATGCGAGCAGGTGAGTCTCCTGCTGACGGATGCAACATCCAGTGTGAAAATTGAGAATTCAGCCAGTCAGGCCGCGACTTATGTCGTGATGCCAATGCGCCTGTAACAACATTAACTCAACCATATGATTCTCTCGCGTTTGCTGATCCGCGATTTTCGTAATATCGCGGATGCTGACTTGCCGCTGGCAACTGGTTTTAATTTTCTGGTTGGGCCAAACGGTAGCGGCAAAACAAGTATACTGGAAGCCATTTATACATTGGGTCATGGCCGTGCTTTTCGCAGCATTCAGGCAGGCAGGGTGATCCGCCATGATTGCGAGGAATTCATTCTTCATGGGCGACTTGATCAGCAATTCCATGAACGTTCCTTGTCGATCGGGCTGAGCAAAAACCGTCAAGGCGATAGCAGAGTCAGGATCGATGGCAGTGACGGGCATAAAATTGCTGAGTTGGCGAAAATGCTGCCCATGCAACTTATCACACCAGAAGGCTTCACCTTGCTAAACGGTGGCCCGAAATACCGTCGGGCCTTTATTGATTGGGGCTGTTTTCACAATGAGCCGCGTTTTTTTACCGCTTGGGCCAATCTGAAAAGGCTGCTCAAACAACGGAATGCGGCATTGCGACAGGTCACCCGTTATAACCAGATCCAACATTGGGATCGCGAACTTGCCCCGCTGGCGACTGAAATCAGTCAATGGCGAGCTGAATACATTGCAGGAATTTCTGAAGATATCGAAAAAACCTGCAAACAATTTTTACCTGAATTCACCCTCAGTATCAGCTTCCAACAAGGCTGGGACAAAGAGAGTGAATATGCAGAACTGCTCGCGCGGCAGTTTGAGCGCGACAAAACGCTAACCTACACGGCTTCCGGCCCCCATAAAGCCGATCTGCGGATCAGGGCGGACGGCACATCGGTAGAAGATATGCTTTCCCGTGGTCAGTTGAAATTACTGATGTGCGCGTTGAGGTTAGCACAGGGTGAATATTTCACCCGACAGAGCGGGCAAAAGTGCCTGTATCTGCTTGATGATTTTGCCTCAGAACTGGATGCCGGCCGTCGTCAGCTATTAGCCGAGCGTCTAAAATCTACGCAAGCCCAAGTGTTTGTCAGTGCAATCACACCTGGGCAAGTTACAGACATGATTGATGTAAATAGCAGGATGTTTCGCGTAGAACATGGCAAAATAGAGGTTCAACCACAGGATTAAGATGAGCGAGAAACGTTGATGTCGAATACATATGACTCCTCAAGTATCAAGGTATTAAAAGGGCTGGATGCCGTCCGTAAACGTCCAGGCATGTATATCGGTGATACTGATGATGGTACCGGCCTGCACCACATGGTCTTCGAGGTTGTTGACAACGCTATCGACGAAGGCCTCGCAGGTCATTGTGACAAGATAGTTGTCACCATCCATGCAGATAACTCGGTTTCTGTGCAAGATGATGGCCGCGGTATTCCTACCGGCATACACGAAGAAGAAGGTGTTTCAGCAGCGGAAGTTATCATGACCGTGCTGCATGCGGGGGGTAAATTCGATGATAACTCCTATAAAGTTTCCGGCGGTCTGCATGGCGTAGGGGTTTCTGTTGTTAACGCCTTATCGGAGAAACTGGAACTGACTATCCGCCGTGACGGGAAAGTCCACGAACAGACTTACCATCATGGGGTTCCACAGTCTCCGCTGAAAGTCGTCGGTGATACCGAGCAGACAGGAACCACTGTCCGTTTCTGGCCAAGCATGGATACGTTCAAGCTCAACACTGAATTCGAATACGATATTCTGGCGAAGCGCCTGCGTGAATTATCATTCCTGAACTCCGGTGTTTCCATTCGTTTAGTTGATAAACGCACTAATGCAGAAGATCTCTTCCACTATAAAGGGGGAATCAAGGCATTTGTTGAGTTCCTGAGCCGCAATAAAAACCCAATTCACCCCAATGTCTTCTATTTCTCCACCGAAAAAGACGGTATTGGCGTTGAAATTTCCATGCAATGGAATGATGGTTTTCAGGAAAACATTTATTGCTTTACCAACAACATTCCTCAGCGCGATGGAGGAGCCCATTTAGTTGGTTTCCGTACCGCGATGACTCGTACCCTCAATAGCTATATGGATAAAGAGGGTTACAACAAAAAAACCAAAGTCAGCGCCACAGGTGATGATGCCCGTGAAGGTTTGATTGCGGTTATTTCCGTTAAAGTGCCTGATCCTAAATTCTCTTCCCAGACTAAAGACAAGTTGGTTTCTTCCGAAGTGAAGACCGCAGTCGAAACTCTGATGAATGAGAAGCTGGTGGAATATCTGCTGGAAAACCCGAACGATGCCAAAACGGTTGTTGGCAAAATCATTGATGCGGCCCGTGCCCGTGAAGCAGCGCGTAAAGCCCGTGAAATGACCCGCCGTAAAGGGGCGCTGGATCTGGCAGGATTGCCGGGCAAACTGGCTGACTGTCAGGAGCGTGACCCAGCCCTGTCCGAACTCTACTTGGTGGAGGGTGATTCTGCGGGTGGTTCAGCAAAACAGGGGCGCAACCGTAAAAATCAGGCGATCCTGCCACTGAAAGGTAAGATCCTGAACGTTGAGAAAGCGCGCTTTGACAAAATGCTGTCTTCACAGGAAGTCGCAACCCTGATCACCGCGCTGGGCTGCGGTATTGGCCGCGATGAATACAATCCAGACAAGCTGCGCTACCACAGCATTATCATCATGACCGACGCCGACGTTGATGGTTCTCACATCCGTACCCTGTTGCTGACATTCTTCTATCGCCAGATGCCGGAAATCATCGAGCGTGGCTATGTCTACATCGCCCAGCCACCCCTGTATAAAGTGAAGAAAGGCAAGCAAGAGCAATACATCAAAGATGACGATGCAATGGAAGAGTACCAAATGTCCATCGCACTGGATGGTGCAGCGCTGTATACCAACCAACATGCTCCAGCACTGAAAGGTGAAGCATTGGAAAATCTGGTGACTGAGTTCAATTCTACCCAGAAACTCATCCGTCGCATGGAACGCCTGTACCCGCTGGCTCTGCTGAACAACCTGATTTACCATCCGAAACTGACCGAAGATGCCCTGAACGATCAGGCAAAAGTGGAAGAGTGGGCAAACATGCTGGCTATTCGTCTGAATGACAGAGAGCAGCATGGCAGTACTTACAGTTATCAAATCCATGAGAACCGTGAGCGCCAGATTTTCGAGCCAATTCTGTGTATTCGTACACATGGTGTTGATACCAACTACAATCTGGATTTCGATTTTATCCACGGTGGCGAATATCGCCGTATCACCAAACTAGGTGACTTGATTAGGGATCTGATTGAAGAAGATGCATACATTGAACGTGGTGAACGTCGTCAGTCGATAAACAGCTTTGAGCAGTCTCTGGAGTGGCTGACCAAAGAGTCACGCCGTGGTCTTTCCGTCCAACGTTATAAAGGTCTGGGCGAAATGAACCCTGATCAGTTGTGGGAAACGACCATGAATCCAGAAACACGTCGCATGATGCGTGTGACGGTTAAGGATGCGATTGCGACTGATCAATTGTTTACTACCCTGATGGGTGATGCAGTTGAACCTCGTCGTGCATTTATTGAAGAGAATGCGCTGAAAGCGGCAAATATTGATATCTAACACTCTGTGTTTTCCCTGATAACGCGTAAGTTATCAGGGATATCCAAAGAGCATATAACCATGATATGTGCTCTTTATTTTTCATAACAAAGAATGAATTACATTTATATATAAAAAATAATTATACCGTTCGTCTTTCAAGCTGCAGCTTTGTTAACTGTGCCCACTCACCCCAGAAAATTGGAAATAAAAAATTAATTTTTACTTAATAAATATTTAATTAAATAAACCTTAACTATTAACCCCCAAGATCGTGACAAAATAAACGTGTTTTATTTATTCTATATAAAATTTATTCTTATGATAGGCTATCGTCATAAATAACCATTTGATAAAAACCTACCGTAGCTCAATATCTTATTTATACCTATTTAATTGAAGTATAAATAATTTCGTGGAGATTTCTATTATGTTAAAAAGAACAAACTCCTTGAATGCTTATATACGCAGAACCTCATCAAGAACTTTATCTCGTTCAAGATCTTTTCACTCTTTGCCTCCAAATGATATATTGAATATAAATATTAATCATTGCAACCCTAAATTGATTAACGGATATGTACCATCAATAGTTAAAAAAGTGAATTTGCAAGAAATGGTAATGGCCGTTAATAAGCTTTACTATTCGATCGGAAAAGATGGCTGGCTTGATCAAATATTAAATCTCATTGAAGATTCTGATGATATAACCTATCACATCAATGAAATAGAAAATAAAAGAGGAAAAACAGCAGACGACTTCTGGGATTTAAAATGCAGTATAACACTTAATCTATTAATTCATGTTCAAGATGAAATTAATGATAGAGTTCAAAATGGAGATGATAAAAACTTTGTTTATTTTATTTGTTATATTCAAAATGTACCTATAGGAATGATGATAATTAGATGTTATGAAGAAGTCATGTTATACCGCTATGATCCTGATTTACGTTATTATCCTGAAGTCACTTACCTTATCATGCACCCAGGGCTAAAAAATTGTGCTTATTTATTAATGGAGGAAGCCGTTAATATGTCCTATAAAATAGGCTGCCATGGAAAATTAAAATTATCAATTGCAACATCAGCACTCTCAGAAGTTTATAGACGGATGGGTTTTATCCACTATACACAGGAAGATATGGCATTAGACCCAAATGGAAACAGAGCTTGGATTTTCTCTTCGGGTCATGACGGTTACCGATTTACAGGAACTTGCTAAAATTCACGATAATACAAAGTATTCAATGAAAAATGACAAAAATTCAAACCGCCAATTTATCTATACCAATTGGCGGTCTATTTCCACGAACTCAATAACTATTAAAATTTTTCTACAGCAAAATACGCAACATACGACGCAGTGGCTCTGCCGCGCCCCACAGCAGCTGATCACCAACGGTAAATGCAGATAGATATTCCGGCCCCATATTCAGCTTACGCAGACGGCCCACTGGCGTATTCAATGTCCCTGTAACCGCAGCTGGCGTTAACTCCCGCATCGTCAAATCACGATCATTCGGAATTACGCGCACCCAATCATTATGGGAAGCCAGCAGCGTTTCAATTTCATGGATCGGGATATCTTTTTTCAATTTCAGGGTAAATGCCTGACTATGGCAGCGCAATGCCCCAATACGGACACACAGGCCATCGATCGGAATCACATTATTGCCCGTATTCAAAATCTTGTTGGTTTCTGCCTGGCCTTTCCACTCTTCTCGGCTTTGCCCATTTTCCAGTTGCTTATCAATCCACGGAATCAGGCTCCCCGCCAAAGGAACGCCAAATTGATCCGTCGGCAATGTACCGCTACGGGTGAAATCGGTTACGCGTTTCTCAATATCCAGAATAGCGGAAGCAGGATTCTGTAACTTGTCTGCAACCTGATTATGCAGCATCCCCATTTGCACCAGCAGCTCACGCATATGGCGAGCACCACCGCCAGAAGCTGCCTGATAGGTCGATACCGATGCCCACTCGATCAAATCATTGGCAAACAAGCCACCCAATGACATCAGCATCAGGCTAACAGTACAGTTACCGCCAACAAACGTTTTGATGCCTTTATTCAGGCCATTATGAATATGCTGATGGTTAACGGGATCGAGAATAATGACAGCATCATCATTCATGCGCAGCGCAGAAGCCGCATCGATCCAATATCCCTGCCAGCCTGTTGCTCTCAGTTTGGGATAAATTTCGTTGGTGTAATCCCCACCCTGACAGCTAATGATAATATCCAGCGCACTCAGTGCCTCGATATCAAAAGCATCCTGTAAAACACCTGATTTCCCTGCAAATTCCGGGGCAGCTAGCCCGTGTTGGGAGGTTGTGAAGAAAACCGGAGCTATCTCGTCAAAATCCCGCTCTTCCACCATCCGCTGCATCAATACTGAGCCGACCATACCACGCCAGCCGATAAAACCTACTTTTTTCATCATGTTTACCCTGCCTTGAAAGATGTTCATCAGACACCACTAATAGCATTAAAACTGACAAAATATGGCGAAAGGTGCAAGTATATTTATGAACTATAGCAGCAGCATTTCTGCATGGATGCGTTTGCCATTTTTAAACCATATTGAAGCATTTCCTACCATACTTTCATCAAAATGATTGACTGCCTTCCCCCGTACTTTAGGTCTCAAGAAAGGTATGGGAGTAATAGGATCATTGGTTTCTACCTTTGAATAGGCTTCTTTCTCGGCCATAAAAGCAGTTTTGGCCATCCTTTTTCTAGAAAGATCTCCAAAATGAAGTTGATAAATATGCCCTATATTAAACACCTCTTCATGACGATGAACATCTCGGTCATGTCTGTAACTCAAATTTGATTCATCAAAATCAACAGTACGTCCATAAATAGGCCCTATATAACCAATGATAATCTTATTTGGGCACAATTTAGAAAACGCTGAAGCAAAAGATTCATCAAAGTTGTAAGGAGAATCTGGGTAATCCTTCTCACAGGTTGCAGCATCACATACAATCAGGCGAATATAACGAAATCTATCTATTATTCCTCTTTCTTTGAACAATTGATTATGTAATTCATTAGGTGTCATTTTTCCTACTTGTCGATTTGCATTTGGAACCAATAAATATCCGATGAAATTATTTTTATTATATTCTCCATGAGCACACACCGATAAACGGGGACAACTACGGTAAGTATCTTCGAAAGTATAAAACCCTCTAAAAACTTGAATATTTTTCATGATAATTGTTCCTTATATGCCATTGCTACCTTCACCATTTTCACACTCATAGTATGAATACGATGGCAATTTAGTGGATTATTCACGCAATTAATTATCCATTCATTATTAGAACGAAAAACCAAAAACAAACAAGCGAAAAAAGTGACTGAATTAAGAATTGGATTATGATTTAATTATATGAACATCAATGAGATGGGAATAAAGAATAAAAAAAACCTACAGCAAAACTGTAGGCTCTTGATCAGTGTTCCTTTTTTTTGCCCTGAACGGCCTTAAAACGCGGATTAGATTTACAAATGACATACAACCGACCACGACGGCGAACTACCTTGCAATCAGAGTGACGTTGTTTTGCTGTTTTCAATGAACTCAATACCTGCATGAATAATCCTCTTTATTTTTCGCCCAAAAAACGACCAAAGCTTTTATGGAAACGTGCCGAACTTCCTTCTTGCGACAACCCCTTTTGCTTGCCGGTATAAAAGTGTGTGATTTCAATGACACTTCAATCAAGACATATAGGGATATTCGCCCACCTCATAACGTTATATTATAACATAACAATAACTCAACTTTTCGTTGCTGACAACTGTCTTTTGATGCCATGACCGAACTGTAGAGTGAAGGAGCTCAATATAGACAGTAAGAAAGAGCCCTATCCGCTTCTGTTCAAAATAATAATATCTATAGTTAATATTATTATTAATTATTAATTATTTATCAGATATCAGCTAATTAATTGACTTATCTCTATGCCTTATTCATGTTGCGACATTAGATTTTTCCACTACTAACTTTCACTTTATGAGAAAATTAATTTATATTTTTCGGCCATTTTGGCACTCACCATTTCATTTCGGCATAAACCTAACAATCAGGTATATTTATCGCTCAATACCCATGAGGAATATCAATAAATCGGGGTTATCTAATTATTGCGATAAGTTTCAAAAAACCCCTCTTTTCTCCTGTTAACTTATTCTGAAACCTGATTTAATTAAGTGTTATTTAATAATCATCATCGTCTTGAGATAGCATTCTGATGGCGCTTTTCCTACAAAATTGTTTGGCTTTTCCGGTTGTTATTTTCAGCGGGCTGTTATTCATCGTTTTGTTTTATTGGATATGCGCCGCTTTTGGTTTACTTGATATTGATATCTTGAATATGGATGTGGATGGTTCCGATGCGACCTCCCTGGCTGGTTGACAAAACTCGGCCTCACAGGCATTCCCGGCACCGTCATTATTACACTGATTACTCTGATTGGCTGGCCTCTGAGTTATTTCAGCGTGCACTTGATGCTCCGTTTCATTGAAACCGATGTGATCCGTTATTTACTTGGAACTGTCACTTTCTTTGTCGTGAGTTTCATTGCCTTATTGCTGACAGCAATGTTATTGCGCCCATTGCAACCGAAACTGTCCAAACTCAATCGCTCCAACAGTGTCGATAACCTAATTGGCAACGTCGCCGAAGTTCGTTCTCCCATCGTGACTGAGCAGCGTGGTGAAGCCCTGATGGACAATCACGGAGCCAGTCTGATCTTACAGGTACGGGCACCAGAAAGTGACGGTATTACTCGTGGCGACCCTGTCGTGCTGATCAGCTATGACGCCGCGACCCACAGTTACACCGTGGTCAGTGAAGACGAATTTAAGTTGTATACCCAATAGATTTCAAGTTGCAGCGCAGCCAACAAAGCAGCAACTTGAAAGATAACAGAGATAGCGACTAACTTGCCGCCATTTAACATTAAATCACTATCGTAAAAACCTTGCTATCTGACATGCTCACTCAACATTTCGGTCATGGATGAATAGCAGCTTAAGTTCTGGGTTCCTGACGCCCTACCCGTTAGCCCCCAAACAAGTTCGCCCCAAAATAAAATGGAGAAATACATGTCAGATATTGCCATGGCAGATTTCATGCCTTTCCTGATCATCGTTGCGACGGTAAATGACGAACAAGGCCCGAATATTTCTGGATTGCTGAAAGAGATCGCCAATACTGGCGAGAAGGTACTGGATGAATACGAAAAAGTAGAAAGTATCCGTCGTCAGTCTATTCGGGCCATGAATGAAGCCACCTCGCATCAGAAAGAATTACTGTCAGCGATGACACCGGAAAGCTGGACAGAGACTCAGCAATTTATTGAAGCCTTAAACAGTTTGAGCATCCAGCGTGGTCATTTGATCACGCTGCGGGATCACCGTTATATCGATCTGTCCCGCCTTGATGAAATGGAAACGCAACTGGCTGATAGTCAGCAACGCATTTCTCTGGCGACTGCCGAGTTCCTTGCCAGCGAAAAAGCATTACAGCCATTTACCCGGCAATTACAAGAACTGGAAAAACAAGTTCAGGTCGCAGCCAATCGAGCCCAGCTTACCGAGCCGCTGGCGGGTATGGAGAAAATATCCACCGATCTGGATATGCTGTCAAACTTGATGGCTTCGCTGAAATTCGAAGATACCACCCAGCAGACCCATATCATTGAGTCAATTTCCGAAATTTACGCCCTGCTGAACCAAGCACGCGCCAGACTGCAACAACGCCGCAAGGAACAGGGAGCTGTTGAATCCGTTGCTCAGTTCGGAGCGCAATTTAAATTATTCAGTCAAGGGGTCACCAATGCCCTGACGCTGTCTACCGATCCAGAACGTTGTGACGAACAACTCTCCCGCCTGCTGGTACAACTGGAAGAATTGGAAACCCAATTCAGTGATCACGATGAGTTCTTGAATGACATTCTGGACAAACGTGAAGAGTTGCTGGAAACCTTTGAAACCCACAAACAGTCACTGCTGGATGAACGTCAGCGCAAAGCCCAGAATTTACAAGTTGCGGCAGAGCGCTTGCTGGATAGCATTAGTCGCCGAACAGCAAAATTCTCTTCCCTTGATGAACTGAATGCTTTCTGTGCTTCCGATACCCTATCGCTGAAAACCCGCGAAATCGTTGAACGCTTGCGGGAACTGAAAGACAGCGTAAAAGCGGATGATATCGATGCTAAATTCAAGGCGGCACGAGATCAAGCCATTCGCAGCCTACGGGATAAAACCGAAATCTACGAAGATGGCGGCAACATTATCAAACTTGGCCCGCGCCATCGTTTCAGCGTCAATACCCAAGAGCTGGATCTCACCATCCTGCCTTGGGGTGATCACCTCTATCTACACCTGACAGGAACGGATTATCAGGAGCCGATTGATAGCCCAGAACTTGCATCTCTGAAATCCTGAAACCCTATTGGTCGATTGCCCTTGAATCAGAGTCACCACAAGTTTATCGCGCGGAGTATCTTGCTTATTCACTGATTTACGCAGCGAGCAAAGAGCATGATGGCCTGACACTGGACGGGCTGAAATCTCTGTTAAGCAAGCCGGACACGCTGGAAAAAACCGTGCGTGAGTTTGCCGCGCCTCGCTATAAAGAAGGATACGAAAAAGGTTTCCATGACCATGACGCCGTAGCAATCCTGCGCAAATTAATCCCCGTGGGGGAAAGTGCCGACCTTTTGCGATTCAATCCTCATGCCAGAGGGATTGCAGTGCTTTTCTGGGAACAGGTTCAACGCGAAGAACAGCCAGCATTGTGGCCAGAACGTGCCCGTACCTGCACCAATATTTATCAGCTTTTCCGCAATGATGCAGGCTTATTGGATCTACAGGCTGAAATCGAAGCAGAAATCAGCCTGTTCCTTGAACGCCACCCCATCAAATGTGAACCTTACCAGCAGACACAAGCTGCGGAATACCTGAGTTTGGCTCTAAGTCAGACGGGTGTGGAATTCCATTTCAGTAAATATGCCCGTACGCTGTTGGAAGGATTGCAATCCGAACTGGAAAAAGCCCATATGTGGGGGGATTTCAACCAGTCACAACAAAACCTCGGCCAACGTTTAGCCCGGCGCTGGATGCTGGTGGAGAACTGGCTGAATGGCCTCTGTTCCCTACAAGAATTTGCTCCGCTGAAAGGCTATATTTCAGAAGCTGTAGTACTGGTTTTATTGGAAAAAGCACTTAATGCTCGTTTCAGTGAAGTGGATCTGCACTTTATGGAAGAAGCATTTACGCAGAGTTATATCGAAAACAGCCTAACATCGAATCCGGTACTGGCTCCGCTGGCATTGCGCGATATGCACGATCTGTATCAGTTTATCGACAAAGCGATGGGTAAGCCCTTCTCCAGCAATGGCTTGAGTTATCCCTACAGCGAAGCTGAGATCACTGAAATCGTCGCGATCCTTGAGCACCTGCTGATGATGCGGAATATCGTGTTCAAGGTGAACCAACAATACATTGCCAGCGCTGCGCAATCTGATAAATACCGCACAGAGCCATCGTTCAAATTACAGGGCAGCTACCGCAATATGAACAAACTCAGCGAAAAAGTCTCTGCGGTAATGAATGCCGAAGAAATACGACGCATTATTGATGATCACTATTTAGGTGAAGCCCAATTGTTGACAAGCGGAGCCGAAGAAAACCTGCTTAAACTGGCAGAAATTCGTGGCACTATGACATCAGAAGAGGCGCAACGCTGGCAACAAATCAAACGTGACTTTATGCGAAATAAAGCATTGGGTGGAGATAATGCCGATGTAGGCGATCGTGTTGTTGCCCAACTTGCGGATTTGGTTGAAAGCGTTCAGGCTCTGGGCAGTCATTCGAAGAATTAAGGGAAGGAACCAAAAGAAATGGAAATAATAATTACAGTTATGGTGATTTTCCTCCTGCTTGTCTGTGGGATAAGCGGAGGAATCACCCTCTATAGCCATCTGGTTCTGCTGAGCAATAACGTTGATAACGCATTTGCTAATATTGATGTACTGCTAAAACAGAAGGGTGGATGAAATCCCAGAATTGGTGAGTATTGCCGAACAATCCATACCACACTAAAAAGCACTGCGGCTGGAACTGGTAGAGCTACGCGAACGCTACTTTACCAGCCATCAGACTAACCAAAAGATCCAGATTAACTATGAAATCACCAACGCTTTGCAGAAGATACTGGTAGTGGCAGAAAACTATCCAAAATTACAGGTGCCAAACAACCTGCATAAACTGCAAAAAAGCTCACCTTACTGGAAAATAAAATCAATGGGGTAAAAAATAAGGCAGATAACCCACCAGTAAGATATATCCGATAATAGACATATTCCTTGTTATTATAGGAAAAAATATCTTGGTATATCATTTCAAATTTTCAACAGGGTGGCAGTGATGACAGTAAGGTTTAAACAACGCTTTCATATTCTAATAGGGTTGGCATCAATACTCATCATCATCCAATTGCTTAATGCCTTAACCGGTGGCGCATTAAGCAATTTCGGCATTATTCCCCGATATGCTCAAGGGTTGATTGGTATTCCGCTATCCTCTTTCCTGCATGGCAACTGGGAACATCTGTTCAGTAACCTTCCCGCACTATTGGTATTGAGTGCCTTACTGATGACTCACTCCATTCGTTATTATGTGCTTGCCAGCCTGTTTATTATCTTTATGGAAGGGATTCTGGTCTGGTTATTCGGTCGCTCCGCCATTCATGTTGGTGCCAGCGGCTGGATTTTTGGCCTGTGGGGGTTACTGTTAGCTAATGCTTACTTCCTGAGAAGAGCCAAGGATTTTTTCTTTGCCATTCTGGTATTTGTCTATTACGGCGGGATCGCCTTTGGCTTGTTACCGTGGCAAGAGGATGTTTCAACGGAAGGGCATATTTTTGGTGTCATAGCAGGGCTGGTTTTCTCTTGGCTTACCAAGAAGTGGATCATCACGAATCGTGAGTTTTAGGTGATTGGGGATAGTTGATTATCCCCATTTTAGATATTCACCAATAACCATAGACAGGATGTTTAGAGATAACAGGACGATGATGTCATCGCCCTCGACCTAAAATTATCATTATATTTAATTACCTCAATAGGCTATGGCTAAGTAAGATAGATCCTTAATTGAAAATATTTTTATTTGAAATCAATTCATTATAAATATATTGCAATAAATTCAATGATCTCTAAAATTAGGTCAATTGACTTAATTTTAGAGATCATTGAATGCCTTAAGGATCATAAAATGAAGAACATATCTGTATTACTCGTTGGTGGCTATGGTGTTGTTGGTCAGCAAGTAGCACAAATTCTCAATCAGTATAGGCCAGATTTACAATTAGTTATTGCTGGTAGAGATATTAATAAAGCAAAAAAAGCCTCTAAAAATTTAAAGAATTCCAGGGGCCTATCCTTTGATGTGGAAAATCCATATTTACCGGATGAACTAAAAATTGACATTGTGTTAGCACTTGTTAATGATCCACAAGATAAATTATTACATTTTGCACATCAGAATAATATTGCGTATGTGGATATAACTCGTTGGACTGAACGTTTGCAGGTTGCATTAAGTAAGGCAACAATCATGCAAAATCAAAAAAGAAGTACTATGGTTTTTGCATCGTCGTGGATGGCTAGCATAGTAGCGACACTCATCAATGATATCAGTAAGTCATTTTCAAGCATTGATAGTATTGATATGAGTGTCTTATATGCTTTGAACGATAAAGCAGGCCCAAATTCAATTGATTATATGGATAGGTTAACAATTCCTTTTACTGTAAAGCAAAATGGAAAGTACCAAAAGATTCTCCCTTTTTCTGATGAGAGAACTGTTTTATTTAGTGATGGTAACAGCCATAAAGTTTTTCGTATTGATATGCCAGAGCAATTTATCTTCCCCATAATTACAAATGCACAAACTGTTGCAACCAGAATTGGTTTTGATGATCCTAAGAGTAATCAATTATTAGCTTTTTTGGTTAAGAAGGGGATTTGGAAACTATTATCAGGCAAGAGAGCTACCGGGTTTCGTAGAAAAATTTTATATAATCCAGGTGAAGGGCATCAGCATCAAATCCGCACCGACATACAAGGAGTTGATAAGAAAGGACACCGTAAATGTGTATGTCTGCAAATTAATGATCCAAAAGGACAAACACATTTAACAGCGACAGGAGCTGCTGCGTTATTGATTCAGTTGGCTGAACATATACAGAATAATCATTCAACAATTTTAAATACTGGTGAAAGATTTTTAGATGTTGAAAAACTCAAATCGTTATTATCTTCAGAAAATGTTAATTTTAGTATTAATAATAATATAGAATAAAAAGTGGCTTTGAAAAATTACTCAATCCTTAAATAATCCGTAAAGATATTCTTTACGGATTATTTTATTCTGATTCTATAATAGCACTTATAGTAAAGCGTAAACGCTTACTTAAATCAAAGTCACAGTTTTCATTGTTATGATAGAAATACAAAATGGACAAACCCTCAAATAAAGAAACCAACATTAATGCTTTCTCTTTCCTGATATTTACAGGCATATCTGAACAGTAATTACGCAAGATAATAATAATCTGATCAATATAACGTTGATAAAATTTAGTTAGGGTTTTATGTAGTTTGTCTGAGTGGCGGCTAGCTAACCATGTTTCTAACGTCAAGGTACATAACGACATGTCTTGTAAATTATTTACTATGATATCCAGTAAAACATCAAGCTCATTATGCTCAGTATTAGCAAGTTGTAATCTTGTAGTTGCATCCTCAATAACTTGATTGAACAAACCCTCTAATAAAGATTCTATATTAGGAAAATAGTACTGTAAATTCCCAAGAGTTATTCCACAATGGCTAGCCAGAGATCTCATACTAAAAGGGCGACTTCCTCCTTGAACAAGGAGTTTTATCGCATCTTTTAAAATACTATGTTGTTTTTCTTCAAATTTTTCATTCTTAGGTTTCATTATGGGCATTATCAATGTGGTGCCGTTAAGTAAATAGTGAATAATCAGAGATTTGTATATGGCCTTCCTCTGTATTGCAAGAGAGCTTTTCAGATAAAAGGAATGGCAATCGCTTGAGCGTCATTGTAGTCGTTTTTGCTTACATCGGTATACATCAACATGTTGAGCAGGCAGTATAGTCTCAGAATTTGCTACGGGATAATCTGATGTCAAGAAGACGCTTTCTGCTAGAAAACGTCATTGGCCAGCTCAAAAATATTTCTCAGATAGAACAAGCATACTCGACTTTTTGTTGGAAATTGTTCTGAAATTATTTCCACCGTAATTCCGCGTCATCTACAGGCTGCCCCAATACTTCTTTATCCTTTTTATAATCATGTGGAACATGCCAATTCGGGCTACGTCCCTGACGTGGAAGGCCTTCATCACCTCGCCTGATATAACCCGATTGCAACTCACCAAAAATGTTTTCGTGTTTCAGCATTTCACCTGGTTGAGCATAGGGTGTTACAGACTTAGCCCCACGACGATCCATCTCTTTCAATAACCGGCAGACATAATTTGCGGATAGATCAACTTTCAATGTCCAAGAGCTGTTGATATACCCAAACAAATAGGCAAAATTAGGGATGTCCTGAATCAAGGTTCCCTTGTAGAGCATACGATCATTGCCCTGTAGTTTTTGCTCATCAATAGAAATTTCGATACCACCAAGAGGCAGTAATTTCAGTCCAGTCGCGGAAACGATGATATCCGCTGGTAATTCCTGACCGGATTGCAACAAAATGCCTTTTTCAGTGAAACGTTCTATCTTATCGGTCACGACAGAAGCTTTGTCTTCTTTCAGGGCTTTTAAAAAATTACCATAGGGGATCACGCACAGACGTTCATCCCAAGGCATGTATTTTGGCGTCAGGTGATTCATATTAAAATTTTGCCCGACTCTTTTACGAACAGATGACAGTAAAAATGATTTCAGCACAGTAGGTAAGTGTCGGCTGGTTTTATAAAGTAAACGGTGAATAAAAAGATTGCGATTTCTGCTGAGTGTGTAAACCCAACGTTTTGGCATAAATTTATTAAGATATTCGGAAATTTTATCTTTTCCAGGGACAGACAAATAATAACTGGGGGAGCGCTGTAGCATGGTGATATGTTCGGTATCACTCGCCATTGTTGGAACTAACGTGGCTGCTGTTGCCCCACTACCAATCACAACAACCCTTTTACCCTTATAACTCAGACCATCAGGCCAATGTTGAGGATGAATAACTGGCCCTTTGAAATCTTCAATGCCAGGGAACTCGGGTAAATATACTTCATCATAGTTATAATAACCCGTCGCTGCGATCAGATAATTACAGGTAAAGATTCGGGTTTCTCCACTGGCTTCCTCAACAGCAGTAATACTCCATTGGCTGGTCACACTTGACCAGTCCGCGTTAGTAATTTTTAACCCAAACTGGATTTTTTTATCAATGCCATACTCTTTTGCTGTTTCATTGACATAATTTTTAATTGAAGGCCCATCAGCAAAAACACTAGTTTCAGACCAAGGTCGGAATTTATAGCCAAAGGTCATCATATCCGAATCTGAACGGATTCCCGGATAACGAAATAAATCCCAAGTACCGCCGATAGCATGACGACGCTCTAAGATAATCACCTTCTTATCAGGGCATTCTCTTGTTAAATGACATGCCATACCAATGCCAGCAACGCCCGCTCCCATGATCAAAACATCATAATGGCTATCCATGTTACCTCTCCTGCAAAAATGCTGTCCTAATCAGATAAGTACCTTGTTCAATCTGTCATGTTATTTTTTATTTGCTGGGGCAACCATTTGCATTTATGTGGGGGGAGTATCACTATGTTAACTAACCGAGAAATTTAAACGTTAATTACTTATATTTATTATAATAATCAGATAATTACCACACGGAAAGCACATCTTGAATAATTACAAACTACTTCCAGCTTTAATATCAATCCTGCAAACGCTTAATCTCACTGAATCCGCAAAGCGGCTAGATGTTACACAGTCTGCAATGAGTAAAACATTGAATCAGCTTCGTGAAGATTTTCATGACAAGATTATTGTAAGAGAGGCAAATAAATTCATCCTCACGAAGAAAGGAGAGAAACTGAAAGAACAACTTCCAGTTCTGATGCAACAATTAGATAATTTATATGCTCCAGAATCAATGGAACCAAGCCTTTGCAAAAGAGTATTTACCTTAGCTTCCAGCGACTATGTTGCCCAAGCTATCTTACCGTCTATATTTTGTCGTATTGAAATAGAAGCGCCTAATGCAAGCATTGAATATACATTGTGGCATAAGGACAACCTGAATAAATTTTCTGATCAAGATGTTGATTTAGCTGCAACTATTGCCGATTCTATACCTGATAATTTATACGGTAAGATAATGGCTGAAGACCAATTGGTCGTTGTATTTAGAAATAAACCTGCCAAGTTTGATAGTGATATGACTATTAAGGATTATATTAACGGACGACATATTCTCATTAGTGGTGGTGGAGACAAGAATAGCCCTGTTGATCATAAATTAGCAATGATGAACCTAAAGCGTAATATTTCTGCTACAGTTCCGTTTTTCCAGGCGGCTATTGAATTGTTATTAAAAACAGACACCATGTTAACCATACCGCTTCATATTGCTGCTGATTTCGCTCAACATTATGATTTGCAGATAAAACGCTTACCCATTGAAATTCAATCACATAAATACTACTTACTGTGGCATGCCAAGCATCAGCAAGATCCAGAGCATAAATGGTTCAGAGAGATTTGCTTTCCTTTAATCCAATCTCATCTTGAAAGAACGATAAAACAGGGTATGAAATTAATTCATACTTATCAGTAGCTTTTCCATCTTTTATATAAATTTTATTTGCATTAATATAAAAACACATTTTCAATAAAAACATTAACATATTGATTTTTATACCCACTGAACTTAATCTTTTATAATGTTGGTAATAAATATGATATCCATAGAAACACTCGTTACATTTATCAGTATTTCAACATTTTTATGCTTCTTACCGGGCCCTGATAATATTTTTGTGTTAAGTCAATCTGCAATAAATGGGCGTAAAGTTGGAATATCAATTACCATTGGCCTATGTATTGGCTTAGTAATACACACATCTTTAGTTTCATTAGGAATTTCAGCGATTTTACGAGAAAACGCTGTAGCATTTGAAATTATCAGGATATTGGGCGTGCTTTATCTAATTTATCTGTCTTGGGGAGCGTTCAATGTAAAGCCAGTTTACTTTAAAGACAGTAATGAAAAATTTAATGGAAAAAATAAATTCATAAAAAAAGGATTGATAATGAATTTATCAAATCCAAAAATTATTATTTTCTTTTTAGCTTTTCTCCCTCAATTTACGACTGATAGTGAAAATATAACACCCATTCCATTTCAGCTATTCTATCTGGGGTTAATATTTGTAGTTGTTTCTTTTTTAGTATTTACACTCATATCCTATTTATCTGTTTTTTTGAGCGTTGTTTTATCTGATACACCATCAATACAAACGGTTTTAAATAAAATAACAGGTTTAATATTTATAGCTTTAGCAATTAATTTAGCTGTTAGTCAATTTTAAAAAGAATAGACTGTAAAAACTGCTCAATGTGCAGCCTCTCGGCTGCACAGACAAAATGGAATTCTTCGACTACTGCAAAAAAATAGTGAAGATGTCGGAGATCCATACTATTTTCTTATCTTCTGTTTCAATACCGTGAATGCAATGAAACTTACGGCTGACATTCCGAAGCAATAAGCTACCAATGGCCAAGCCGTATCGCCATCAAGCACCAAAGTCATGAGCGTACCCACTCCGCCCACAATCAGACTTTGGATGCTGTAGTACAACGCGACAGCAGTGCCCGAGGCATCGCCAAAATCCCGAAGCGCTCCATTTGCCGTGACCGAAACGACGAACACCATGCCAACCGCAATCAACCACATTGGCACCACGAAAGTCATAAACGACTGTTTTGAAAAGACAGCACAAATCGCCAGAATAATGGCTCCCGCCATCATGACAAATGAGCCTCGTACAAAGCTTCCCGGAATGTCCCAACGTGACACAAAAAATTTCGCGAAACGCGCCACGACAATCATGACGAGTGCGACCGTCGCGAACGCTATACTGAACTCCATTTGAGAAAAACCGGTACGACTGACAAGTACACGGGGGGCAGTAGAGAAAAATACGAAAAATGACCCCATCGCAGTACTGAATCCAAGGGTATAGATCCAGAAAGACTTATTAGACAAAATCAACGCAATGGCTAATCCATGTTTATTCTGCTTCGGTGGTCGTGTCTCATGCCATCGGGGTAGCGCACGACTGAATGCCAACAGCCCCAGCAAGCCAAGCATCACAAAGATCCCTCTCCAGCCAAAAGCAAGCGCAATGACCGAGCCGAGAATAGGCCCGAGCGCAGGCACAAACGCCAGCATGGAACTGAATAGACCATAAATAATGCTACTTTCAGGCCTGTCAGCATAAACATCCCGAACGGTAGCAAAAGTCGCCACCAGAGCTGCCGATGCACCCAATGCCTGTAAAATCCGCAAGACAACAAACAATGCACCAATACTTGTCATGGCAAGGGCAAAGGAAGCGATAGAAAAAAGCAAAACGCCGCTTAATACCACGGGCCGCCGACCGATACGATCCGACAGCGGGCCAAAAATCATCTGGCCTAATCCCAGCAAAAGTATGTAGACGCTTAACGTCAGTTGGATCATAGCAGGTGAAGTATCAAGTGCTGCTGGCATAACCGGAATGACCGGCAGATACACATCCATTGCCAATGAAGCAAGGAGATCAATAGGAACCATCAGCACAAGCGCTGACGATAGAGAATAGCCCCAAACGGGCGTAGTTTTATTAGACATGACAAAAAAATCCGCTCAGAAAGTGAAATCCGGCGGCAATCTGCCTATGAATGATCAACGGGAAGAGATCGCCGCAACAACTACCGATGAAAAAATTCCGGTAAAAAAAGTTGTTGCGGTTTAGCGAACTGTTTGGGGAATGAGACTCATATTTGTACCCTTATGATAGTATTTGATAGTGTTGTCTATTCAATCATTCAGATCTACAAGTGATCAACTTTAACAAACGAAAAAGTACGGCTATCAGCCGTACATTTAAAAAATGAGGGTTAACAGGTTACACCACTATGAATGATAACAATTATCGGTGTCAGTCATCCTACTCACAGGTGCTATATATAACAAAATGATAACCATTATTACCAATAGAACCGCTGTAAGCCTCAGTAACTCCGACAGGCGTTTTATTGCTTTCTGGATTAACTTTTGAAACAAGGGCGAAAAATTTACCTTTACAGATGTATTCTCTCTTATAACCAATAGCATTGAATTTTTTATCATTAGTTAAAGTACTAAGTTTTTTAATATCTTCTGCTACTCCATTAAGTGCTGTACTCAAGTTAGCATTTTGTTTTAATTCTAAAAGGTAAAAGCTATCTTTTTCACCAGCCCAGAGCCAAAAATCTGGCTTACATTTTCCCATATCAGCGGGCATTCCATCCCACTTAATGTTAAATTCTCGCCACCATTCCCTATCTTGGACTGTGACATGATGGTGTAAAAAATAGGCCAACTCAATCTGAAACCAATTCTCCCAGCCAGAAATGTTCTCAATATTAAAGACATTGAAACGTTCAATAATATGCACTTGGTTGAAAAAATTGGCTAATAACTTTACCACGTCAACTTTTTCCCCAAGAGATTCAGAGGCTATTTCTACAAGTTCTGGTGCCATATCAGAGATTTTTATTGTTTCCATTTTATTATTTTGACCTTTTTGTTGTTACACACATAACGCCGTATCAATGATAGTGCTACTCAAGACAGTCATCTTATTGTCAGAATCCTCTAATCCCATTAATAAAGGTTTCAATCACGCTACACACCCGCTCATATACACGTGCACGAACGGTCTTACGTTCCAGAATCTTCGGAGTCCAAGTCAGTGTTGCAGCAACCTCATCCTCACGTGGCATCACGTTGGTGAACAGATAATTGTTCACCAACTCCGTTAACTTTATGAAATCTAGACGTTCTTCAGCACATAGTGTCGTTAATGCTTTGTTTTTTTCCCGCTCGACATAAGTTTCAAACACTTGGGTGATATCTTCATCATGCGCTACATGCAGAAGATTTTGTTCGATAAAGTTATTAATCAGTTCACGTTTACTGCGCAACGTCACATCGCTATCAATGATCTCCATCACTTTTTTCTTCTGCTCCTGCTGCTCTTTTGGCGACATTGACTGAATATTTGCAAGTAATTTGAGGATATAACCGACGTTAATTTCATCACGATGGATCAGAGAAATTTCAAAATCCACCTCATCCAGAATGGATACTTTTTCTTTACCGGAGTGCTTTTTCACTTTGTCGTAAATATCGAGATATTTACTGGTGTAGTCAGCCAGAATTTGCTCAGACAATGGCTTACTCACACCATCAAAATCAGCGAAGGTTTCAAGAATATTTTTCAAACGCATCACATCTCGAAATGCGTTAACAAATACCAGTTGGGCATGTTCATCCGGTAGATCGTCCACACTTTCGACTGTCGGGGTTAAGGCCAATAAATAATCAACCGAGGCCTGATAATCGCTCAGATATTCTTCAAATGACTTAACCAGTACAACAGAAGATGCATTTTTATTGGAGAACAGTGCTATAGCATCATCCGTGGCTTTTTTCAGATTGCGGAAACAGACGATATTACCGTGGCTTTTCTTCTCATTAAGGATGCGGTTGGTACGAGAAAACGCCTGCACCAAACCGTGAAAACGCAAATTTTTGTCCACGTATAGTGTGTTCAATAATGAGCTATCAAAGCCGGTCAGGAACATATTCACTACCAGCAGGATATCAATACCCTTCTCTTTGGTGCGCTTAGCGATGTCTTTGTAATAATTATAAAAACTCTGCGAGTCATTGGCAGAGTAGCTGGTGCCATACAGCTCGTTGTAATCCTTGATAAAGCTGTCGAGGTGATCCCGACTTGAGACATCCACTTTACCGCCCTGTGGAAGACTGATATCTTCTTCATCCAACAGCCCGTTCACCGCCTCTTTATCGCTTTTATCCGCTTCGTTGGCGGCATAAGTGAAGATGGTTGCGACCTTCAGCGGTTTATAGTTCACATCTGCGGCCATAAGTGCAGCCTGTTTTTCTTTAAACAACTTATAGTAGGCGATCAGCATTTCCACCGACCCGACGCAAAACATGGCGGTAAATTCGCGGCTGCGGGTCTTTGCGTTGTGGTGCGCCAGAATATAGTCGGTAATTTTTCCCAGCCGAATCTCGCTCTCCATCACCTCTTTGGTATCGATATCTTCCACGTCGATATCAATTTCATTATTACTTTCTTTACGCTTATAGGTGCCAACATATTCCACGGCAAAACGCAGTACGTTTTCGTCACGGATGGCATCGACAATAACGTATTTATGCAAACATTCGTCAAATAGACTTTCGGTCGTTTGCTTGATGCCATTGGTGATATTAACGTTATCGGCAAAAATCGGCGTACCGGTAAAACCGAACAATTGGGCATTCTCAAAAAAATTAACGAGCGCTTTATGAGTGTCGCCAAACTGGCTGCGGTGACATTCGTCAAAGATAAAAACGATGCGCTCTTTGCGCAGGTGTTCCAGCTGTGCTTTATAACCTTCGTGAGTGATGGCGTTGTTCAGCTTTTGAATGGTGGTTAGCGTTAATTTGCTACAGGTGGCCTTCAGGTGCTTAATCAGCGTACTGGTGTTATTGGTCGTGTCCACGCTGTCTTTGACAAAGGAGTTAAACTCTTTCGCTGTTTGGTAATCAAGATCCCGGCGATCGACAACAAAAATGACCCTATCCACTTCCGGCATCGACATGATTACCTGACTGGCCTTAAACGAAGTCAGTGTCTTGCCTGAACCGGTGGTGTGCCAGATATAACCGTTGCGCGGTTTCCCCGGAATATGCAGGCTTTCCCTGACATGATGGATCATCGCTTCGCAGGCGTAAAACTGATACGGACGCATCACCATCAGGCACTTACGAGTTTCGTTCAACACCGTGTAGTGGGTGATCATTTTGGCGATATGACACACCTTCAGGAACGCATCGGAAAATTTCTCCAGCGACTTAATCGGCTCGTTTTTTTCATCCGTCCAGAAAAAGGTCTGTTCGAAATGGTTGGCGCGGTTGTTGGCGTAGTATTTGGTATCCACGCCGTTACTGATGATAAAAATCTGCACATACTGGAACAGGCCACTACCGACCCAGAAAGCATCTCGATGATAACGGTCTATCTGGTTAAACGCTTCTTTTAGCCCCAATCCACGACGCTTAAGCTCGATCTGCACCAGAGGTAGTCCGTTGATCAGTAAGGTAACGTCAAAACGGGTTTTACGGCTGTTTTGCTCGGCATTGAATTGTTTAACCTGACGAGTAACTTGAAACTCGTTCTGGCACCACTCTTCTTTATTAATAAAGCTAAGCCATTTCTCAGTGCCATCATCTCTCAATAACGGGTAGCGATCTCGCAAAGTTCTGGCGCGATCGATTACCTCATTACCTTTGGTCAAGTGCAGAAAAACACGGTTAAATTCACTGTCTGTAAGCGGGGAGCCTTCTATTCGGTTATGAATTTCAATCTGTTTTCTCAGGTTGGCTTTCATACTGGCTTCGTCAGTGACATTCACCAGCTCGTAATGCATCCCGACCAGTTGTTCCACCAGTTGCGTTTCTAACTCGTATTCGCTTTGCGTTGTCATTAATTTTTAATGCCTTATATTTATATGTAGCGCAGACTCGATATTAACGGAACCAGAGATATTTATACGAACATTTGCTGTAGCAATCCTTGCTTCCAGATCTTTAGTTTGTCCAGCTCCGTTTTTTTAGCAGTGATTTTGTCGTCGATTGCGGAGAGGAGGTTGGCGATTTTGGTTTGTTCTTCCTCAACAGGCTGAGCTACAGGAAGACCAAAGAAACCTGCTCCTGAAATATTCATACGGTCATGTCTGGCGCCACTATTAGCTATATTTTTTATGTAATTATGCCAAATTGAACTTTCAAAAAAATATTGATAAAACTTTAATAACCCTTTTTCAAAACGAAAAACCGTATACAAAGGAGACATAATTCCTTGGATCAATTCATTCATTTTTATAGGGCCAACTGGTGCAGTTGAAGATATTCTCGGGTTGTATACAAAATCACCAATATTAACTACGTAATATCCTGTTAAGTTACCCTCTGTCACAATATCTCTTTCAAAGTAACTCTCTTGGCTGACAATGCCTTGCGTGGCAGAATTAGTTAGAACTGTTCTTACTGAATTATCTCTATTTTTAGTATTTACCTTGGAAGCTATTTCTTTTAACTCCATCTCTTCCCACTCCGGAAACGCTTCCCCATTCTTATCCTTAAACCGTAACTCCTGACTAAAAATCTTTTGCATCATGCCTTTTTTGTACTGGCATAGCAGGTCGTACTGCTTGTTCAGCAGCGTGATTTTTTTGTCAACAGAGGATAAAAAATTGGCGATTTTGGTTTGTTCTACATTACTTGGTATAGATATTTGAAGGGATTTAATTATTTCAGCAGAAAGATTTCCTTGCCCACCTTGCAAAAATTTACTCGTTATATCACCTTTAAGTTTCCTAAGATAAGAGTACAAAAAGTATGAGTTTTGTTCAGAACGTATACACAAAATAGCTTGGTTAATAGCACCATTTAATCGAGATAGTGACACTTCCCCGCTCGTTGCACCATAAAGCGCATAAAGAATATCTCCTTTACAAACGAGTTTAGCCGAGGAATTTTTCAATCCTAATTCAGTCAAATATTGCTGTGTTTTATCGCTACTGATTTCTCCTGATTTTATAAACGGTATATTACCCCCATAATAGTCAGAACATGTTGAAGTTGGGGTTCCCCCGGAGAAAAATTTAGCAATGGAATTGAATTTAACTTGCATCCACGGCGAATTAAACTCCTTAAATCGCAGCTTCGGTACCATCACTTATCCCCCTCTGCCAGCGTAAATGGCGTATTAATCCCCAGTTCCTGACATAACTCGGCTATGATTTTATCGATCTCTGCCACTTTCCCTTCCAGTTCGCGAATTTCCTGCGCCACGGCATTGAGATCAATCTCCTCTTCCGCTTCAAAGGTATCCACATAGCGGGGAATATTGAGGTTGTAATCGTTATTACGGATCTCTTCCAATGTGGCAATATAGCTATATTTCTCCACCGCTTTCCAGTCGTTATAGGTGTCGGCAATCTTATCGATATGTTCCGGTAGCAGGCGGTTCTGAGTTTTCACCTTCTCAAAGTCATTGCTGGCGTCGATAAACAGAATGCTGTCGTTGTGCTTACGGCACTTACGCAGTACCAGTACGCAGGTCGGAATGCTGGTGCCGAAGAAGATATTGGCCGGCAGGCCGATCACAGCATCAATACAATTCAACTTTTCAATCATAAACTGGCGGATATGCCCTTCCGCTGCGCCACGGAACAACACGCCGTGTGGCAGAACCACCGCCATGGTGCCGTCATCTTCCAGGTGGTGGAACATATGCTGTACAAATGCCATATCCGCTTTGCTGGAGGGTGCCAGTTTGCCGTACTGGGCAAAACGGTCGTCGTTCATAAACAGCGGGCTGGCGCTCCATTTCGCCGAGAATGGTGGATTGGCAACAATCGCATCAAACTTCAGGTGCATATGCTGCGGATATTCCAGCGTATCTTCCTGAATAATTTCAAAATCTGCATAGTGAACACCATGCAGGATCATATTCATTCGCGCCAGGTTATAGGTGGTAGGGTTCATCTCCTGACCGTAAATTTTCCCCACCGACGAAGCTTCACGTTTTACGCGTAGTAGCAGTGAACCAGAACCACAGGTTGGGTCATAAACGTTTTTCAGTTTCAGCTTGTAGGTAGTGACGATTTTCGCCAATAAAGTCGAAACAGGCTGTGGGGTATAAAACTCACCCGCTTTTTTACCTGCCCCAGAAGCGAATTGACCAATCAGATATTCATAAGCATCACCTAATATATCGGAGCTGGCTTCACTCAGGTCAAAGCTCAGCTTGTCGAATTCAGTGATCACTTTACCGATTAACTCGTTTTTCGCTTTTGCAGTGCTACCCAGTTTACTGGAGCCTAAATCCAGATCTTCAAATAGATTGCTAAAATCATCGGCTGAATCTGTACCCAATGTACTTTGTTCAATATTGCGCAGCGTGGTCGCCAGATCTTCCAAGATAAATCCGGTGCCAGCACCTTTAGGGTCTTTCGCAACACGTTCCGCCATAATGTGGAACAGATCAGTGGGGGGCAGGAAGTAACCCAGAGTCTGGATGCTGTCTTCTTTTACCGCTTCTACGATATCCTTATACGCCGAATGCTCTGTCGAGAGTTTATTGTACTTAATCCCGTCTTCAGCAAGGATTTTGTTTGCATAGGCCACGAATTTTTCAGAAAGATATTTGTAGAAGATAAATCCTAAGCAGTAGTCACGAAATTCATCAGCATTCATCTTACCACGCAGGGTATCGGCTATATTCCACAGTCGGCTTTGCAGTTCACTTAAATTTTGTGCTTCAATTTGGGGAGACATAGTACTTCCTAAGTATTTCGGTTCGTCACAGTATCGCAACGTTTAAATTAAATCATATCACTGAAAATGAAAAATCCGGCCAGCTTACGCATAACCGGATTAAGACAGTATTTAGTTTTGGTTTACACGTGCATTAGCCGATTACTCCACCGTCACCGATTTCGCCAGGTTACGCGGCTGATCCACATCTGTACCTTTGATCAACGCAACGTGGTAAGACAGTAATTGCAGTGGCACAGTGTAGAAGATCGGTGCGATCAATTCTTCTACGTGTGGCAGGGAGATGATCTTCATGTTTTCGCTGTTGGTGAAACCTGCGTCCTGATCTGCGAAGACATACAGTAAACCGCCACGGGCGCGGACTTCTTCAATGTTGGATTTCAGTTTTTCCAGCAGTTCGTTGTTTGGTGCAACGATGATTACCGGCATGTCCGCATCAATCAGCGCCAATGGGCCATGTTTCAGTTCGCCAGCTGCATAGGCTTCTGCATGAATGTAGGAGATCTCTTTCAGTTTCAGTGCACCTTCAACCGCAATCGGGTACTGATCGCCACGACCAAGGAACAGGGCGTGATGTTTTTCAGAGAAGTCTTCTGCCAATGCTTCAATCAGTTTGTCTTTGGACAACATGCTTTCAATGCGGCTTGGCAGGGCATGCAAGGCATGGACAATATCTTGTTCCAATGCCGCATCAGCGCCTTTCTGATGCCCCATGTAAGCCACCAGCATCAGCAATACTGTTAACTGGGTCGTGAAGGCTTTGGTAGAGGCTACACCGATTTCAGCGCCTGCTTTGGTCATCAGGGCAAATTCAGATTCGCGTACCAGCGATGAACCCGCTACGTTACAGATGGTCAAGGTAGCCAGGTAACCCAGTTCTTTGGATAAACGCAGGGCAGCCAATGTATCAGCCGTTTCACCAGACTGAGACAGGGTAATCAGCAGGCTGTTTTTACGGCGTGCAGGCTTGCGGTAACGGAACTCAGAGGCGATTTCCACGTCACATGGAATACCCGCCAATGATTCAAACCAGTAGCGTGAAACCATTCCTGCATTATAAGAAGTACCACAAGCAACGATTTGGATATGCTCAACCTGAGACAGTAAATCCGCAGCGTTAGCACCCAGTTCTGACAGATTTACCTGACCGTTGCTTAAACGGCCTTCCAATGTGCTTTTGATAGCCATCGGCTGTTCATAAATCTCTTTCTGCATATAGTGACGATAAACACCTTTGTCACCTGCATCATACTGAACGTTGGATTCAATCTGCTCACGTTCAACTGCTTCGCCATTCACATCAAAGATGCGAACAGTACGGCGAGTGATTTCTGCGATATCACCTTCTTCCAGATAGATAAAGCGGCGAGTCACTGGCAGTAAAGCCAGTTGGTCAGATGCCAGGAAGTTTTCTCCCATCCCCAGACCGATCACCAATGGGCTACCAGAACGCGCTGCCACCAGTACGTCAGGATGACGGCTATCCATAATCACAGTGCCGTAAGCGCCACGCAATTGCGGGATAACACGCTGAACCACTTCCAGCAATGAGCCGCCTTGTTGCTGTTCCCAGTGAACAAGGTGGGCGATAGTTTCAGTATCTGTATCAGAAGAGAAGGAGTAACCACGCGCTTTTAATTCTTCGCGCAGTTCTTCGTGGTTTTCAATAATGCCGTTATGCACAACCGCAATATGTTCAGAAGCATGAGGATGGGCATTGCGTTCGCTTGGTTCACCGTGAGTCGCCCAACGGGTATGGGCAATTCCCGTACCGCCGATCACTGGCTGTTTGTCCGCTTCATCCACCAGCATTTGTACTTTGCCAACTTCACGCAGGCGAGTCATACGGTTTTCACTGTCAACGACAGCTATACCCGCAGAATCATAACCACGGTACTCCAGGCGACGAAGACCTTCGATCAGTATTTCTGCAATATCTCGTTGTGCTACTGCACCAACAATTCCACACATTTTGTTTTATTCCTAAAAGCAGGGCCGACAAGCCCTTTTTATGTCGCCAACCTGATTGTGTTCCGGCTTTGCCGGTCCCCGAGCTTTGTAGAGATGGGGATTTTTATTATGAATATATCTTATTTATTTTTTCTTAACTGGTCGCTGCCAGTTCTTAATATGGGTTTGCTTCACCCGGCTGATGACCAATTCGTTCTCAGCAATGTCTTTTGTTACGGTGGTTCCTGCGCCAATGGTCGCACCTTTCGCTACCGTAACAGGCGCAACAAGCTGGGTATCAGAACCGACAAACACATCATCACCAATGATGGTTTTAAATTTATTAGCACCATCATAGTTACAGGTAATAGTACCCGCACCAATATTCACATTACTGCCAATTTCAGAATCACCCAGATAAGTCAGGTGACCCGCCTTGGAACCTTTTCCAAGAGAGGTTTTTTTCATTTCAACGAAATTGCCAACATGGGCTCTTTCCGCCAGCTTAGTGCCAGGGCGTAAACGTGCAAAAGGCCCAACGGTACACTCGGTAGCAATTTCAGAATCTTCGATTACGGTATAAGGGCTAATTACCGCGCCATCACCGATAACGCAATTATTCAGGATACAGCCAGAACCAATATGAACATGATTTCCCAGTGTGACATGACCTTCGATAACCACATTGGTATCAATCACCACATCGCGGCCATGTTCTAATGTTCCACGCAGATCAAAACGAGCAGGGTCTAATAACATTACGCCCGCCAGCAATAATTTTTCTGCCTGCTCAGACTGGTAAATACGCTCCAGTGCAGAAAGTTGAAGACGATTGTTAACCCCTTCCATTTCACTTAAACGGCTTGGGTGTACTGCCTTGATTTGATGCCCTTCTTTGTGTGCGAGCGCAATAACATCGGTAAGGTAATATTCTCCCTGTGCGTTGTTATTTTCCAACTTGGATAACCAACGTTTCAAATCACCACCATTCGCCACCAAAATACCGGTGTTGATTTCGTTGATTTTACGCTGTTCTTCCGTTGCATCTTTTTGTTCGATAATACCCGTTACTTCACCATTTTCACGAATAATACGACCATATCCGGTTGGGTTATCCAAAATAGCAGTCAATAAACCAATACCACCTTCTGGTTTAGCCTCGATCAAACGTTCTAAGGTGCCTTTGGCAATCAAAGGCACATCACCGTACAGAATCAGAATATCTTCATTATCTGCAAAATGCGGCGCAGCCTGTTGCATAGCATGGCCAGTACCAAGCTGTTCAGCTTGCAGTACCCAGTTCAGATTTTGGTTGGAAAGTGTTTGTTTCATCAGGTCACCGCCATGTCCATAAACCAGATGAACATTTTGGGTTCCCAACTCCATTGCGGTATCAATGACATGCTGAACCATTGGTTTACCAGCCAGCAAATGCAAAACTTTGGGAAGATCGGAATACATGCGAGTTCCCTTACCTGCGGCAAGGATCACGACACTTTTAGCGCTAATAGACATAAGAAACCTGACAATTCCAATTTTAAGTATGAAAGTAAACCCGTTTGCAAAATAAATTGCTACATATTTCGTAATGCAAAAAAGCCAGTTAGCTTTCACCAACTGGCTTTTTATCTCACTGCCTATACCCTTCTTTCAAATTGCAGCTCAACTGGCTGTAATTTGAAATCTATTTGGGTACTTATTACATCATGTTCTTTGTCAGCTCGATAACGCGAAGTTTCGCGATCGCTTTCGACAATTCAGCAGATGCCTGAGCATAATCAACATCGCCGTGAGAATTACGGATATGTTCTTCCGCCTTGCGCTTGGCTTCAAGCACTTTAGCTTCGTCCAAATCCTTACCACGGATCGCTGTATCGGCCAGTACGATAACGCCGTTTGGCTGAACTTCAAGAACTCCACCTGACAGGTAGATAAATTCTTCTTCACCAAACTGCTTAACAATACGTATCATGCCCGGTTTTATGGCAGTAAGCAGTGGTGTGTGTTGAGGATAGATCCCCAGCTCACCTTCACTGCCTGTCACCTGAATTTTCTGTACCAGCCCTTCAAACATCAGTTTTTCAGCGCTGACTACGTTCAGGGAGAACGTCATTGCAGCCATATCAACCTCCCGTCAACCGTATTAAAGCTTCTTCGCTTTTTCCACAGCTTCGTCGATGGTACCAACCATATAGAATGCCTGCTCTGGCAGGTGGTCATAATCACCGTCCAGGATGCCCTTGAAGCCACGGATGGTGTCTTTCAGAGAAACGAATTTACCTGGTGAACCAGTGAAGACTTCTGCAACGAAGAATGGCTGAGACAGGAAGCGCTGGATCTTACGGGCACGTGCCACAACCAGTTTGTCGTCTTCAGACAGTTCGTCCATACCCAGAATGGCGATGATGTCTTTCAGTTCCTGATAACGTTGCAGGATAGACTGAACGCCACGAGCCACGTCATAGTGCTCCTGACCAACAACCAGTGGGTCAAGCTGACGGCTGGTTGAATCCAGTGGGTCAACCGCAGGGTAAATACCCAGAGACGCGATCTGACGGCTCAATACGACGGTTGCATCCAAGTGAGCAAAGGTTGTCGCTGGTGATGGGTCAGTCAAGTCATCCGCAGGAACGTAAACCGCTTGTACGGAGGTAATGGAGCCTGTTTGGGTTGAGGTGATACGCTCTTGCAGAACCCCCATCTCTTCCGCCAGTGTTGGCTGATAACCTACCGCAGATGGCATACGTCCCAACAGTGCAGATACTTCTGTCCCTGCCAGGGTATAACGGTAAATGTTATCGACGAACAGCAGAACGTCACGGCCTTCATCACGGAATTTTTCCGCCATGGTCAAGCCAGTCAATGCAACGCGCAGGCGGTTTCCTGGTGGCTCATTCATCTGACCGTATACCAGAGATACTTTATCCAGTACGTTTGAGTCGGTCATTTCATGATAGAAGTCGTTACCTTCACGGGTACGCTCACCAACACCAGCAAATACGGAGTAACCTGAGTGCTCGATCGCGATGTTACGGATCAGCTCCATCATGTTAACAGTTTTACCTACACCCGCACCACCAAACAGACCAACTTTACCGCCCTTAGCGAATGGGCAGATCAAATCCATTACTTTGATACCAGTTTCCAGCAGTTCCTGAGAGTTGGACAGCTCTTCATAGGTAGGTGCTGTACGGTGAATTGACCAGCGTTCTTCTTCGCCAATCTCACCTTTCATATCAATTGGATCGCCCAATACGTTCATGATACGGCCCAGCGTTGCTTTACCCACTGGTACTTCGATTGGGTGTCCTAAATCAGTCACGTCCAAATTACGGCGCAGGCCATCGGAGGTACCCATTGCGATACAACGAACGATACCACCACCTAACTGCTGCTGAACTTCCAGCACCAGTTTTTCTTCACCGTTTTTAACCTCAAGGGCATCGTACACTTTTGGCACGCTGTCCTGAGGGAATTCGACGTCCACTACGGCGCCGATTACCTGGATAATCTTTCCAGTAGCCATCTTGAATCCTCTACGTAATTCGTAAACCTAGCTGTTAAACCGCAGAAGCACCCGAAACGATTTCGGTGAGTTCCTGAGTGATGCTGGCCTGACGAGCCTTGTTGTAAACCAACTGTAACTCTTTGATCAGGTTGCCACCGTTATCGGTTGCGGCTTTCATCGCTACCATTCGTGCGGCCTGTTCACTAGCCAGGTTTTCAACGACGCCCTGATAAACTTGCGATTCTATATAGCGGCGCAGCAGGGTATCCAACAGCGCTTTAGGATCAGGTTCATATAGATAATCCCAAGACTTCTTCTTCAGCGTTTCATCGTCTCCGGCTGGCAGAGGCAATAACTGAGTAATTGTCGGAACCTGAGACATTGTATTTATGAACTTGTTGGTCACTATATACAGTTTATCCAGACGCCCTTCGTCATATGCTTGCATCATGACGTGGACTGGCCCGATCAGTTCGGACAATGATGGGTTATCTCCCATCCCTGTTACTTGGGCAACAATGTTGCCTCCAACAGAAGAAAAGAAAGAAACTCCTTTTGATCCAACAAGCGCCAAGTCAACTTGGACGTTTTTATCAGACCAGTCTTTCATTTCTATCAGCAATTTTTTGAACAAGTTAATGTTCAAACCGCCACATAAACCACGGTCAGTCGAAACAACCACATACCCAACACGCTTCACTTCACGCTCTTTAAGGTATGGATGTTTGTATTCCAGATTACCTAACGCAAGGTGTCCAATCACACTGCGAATGGTCTCTGCGTAAGGACGGCTGGCCGCCATGCGATCCTGCGTTTTACGCATTTTGGACGCGGCGACCATTTCCATCGCTTTAGTGATTTTTTGCGTATTTTGCACACTGGCGATTTTGGTACGTATCTCTTTTGCGCCGGCCATTTCTGCTTCTCCGAATTCAACCAGACGGCCCATGTTCAATCAAACAGGGCCGAATAGTGTTACCAGGACTGAGTCGCCTTGAAGGATTCCAACAGAGCTTTCAGCTTAGCTTCGATCTCTCCGTTGTAATCACCAGACTGGTCAATCTCTTTCAGAAGATCAGAATGTTCACGGCTAGCATACGCCAACAACGCAGCTTCGAAACTGACCACTTTCGCGATTTCAATATCTTCCAGATAGCCACGCTCAGCGGCAAACAGGGACAGAGCCTGCTGTGCAACGGACATCGGCAGATACTGTTTCTGTTTCAGCAGTTCAGTCACTTTCTGACCATGATCCAACTGCTTACGAGTTGCATCATCCAGATCAGAAGCAAACTGGGAGAATGCGGCCAGTTCACGGTACTGAGCCAGAGCGGTACGGATACCACCAGACAGTTTCTTGATGATCTTAGTCTGAGCAGCACCACCTACACGGGATACGGAAATCCCTGGGTTAACCGCTGGACGGATACCTGCGTTGAACAGGGAAGATTCCAAGAAGATCTGACCATCAGTGATGGAGATAACGTTTGTTGGTACGAACGCAGAAACGTCACCCGCCTGAGTTTCAATGATTGGCAATGCAGTCAGAGAACCTGTTTGGCCTTTCACTTCGCCATTGGTGAATTTTTCAACGTACTCAGCGTTAACACGCGCTGCACGCTCCAACAGACGGGAGTGCAGATAGAAAACGTCACCAGGGAATGCTTCACGTCCAGGTGGACGACGCAGCAACAGGGAAACCTGACGGTAAGCAACAGCCTGTTTAGACAGGTCATCGTAAACAATCAGTGCATCTTCACCGCGATCGCGGAAGTATTCACCCATCGCACAGCCAGAGTATGGTGCCAGATATTGCAGAGCCGCAGATTCTGACGCAGATGCAACAACAACGATAGTGTTGTCCAGTGCATCGTGCTCTTCCAGTTTACGAACTACGTTAGCAATGGTAGAGGCTTTCTGTCCAATCGCAACATAGATACATTTGATACCAGAATTACGCTGGTTAATGATCGCATCAATAGCCAGAGCGGTTTTACCAGTCTGACGGTCACCGATCACCAGCTCACGCTGGCCACGGCCGATTGGAATCATGGCGTCAACGGATTTGTAACCAGTCTGGACAGGCTGATCAACGGATTGACGATCGATAACGCCTGGCGCAATCACTTCAACAGGTGAGAAGCCATCGTTCTCAATAGCACCCTTGCCGTCGATTGGCTCACCCAGTGTGTTAACAACACGACCCAGCAGACCACGACCAACAGGTACTTCCAAAATACGGCCAGTACATTTGACTTTCATGCCTTCGGCCAAGTCAGCATACGGCCCCATTACAACCGCACCTACAGAGTCGCGCTCCAAGTTCAGTGCAATTGCGTAACGGTTGCCAGGCAGAGCGATCATTTCACCCTGCATGACATCGGCTAAACCGTGGACACGAATGATACCGTCGTTAACGGAAACAATCGTTCCTTCATTGTGAGCTTCGCTCACGACATTGAACTGAGCAATACGCTGTTTGATCAGTTCGCTGATTTCGGTGGAATTCAGTTGCATATGCTCCAGTCCCCTTAAGACTGCAAGTCGTCTGTTAAACGGTCCAAACGGCCACGAATACTGCCATCGATCACCATGTCACCCGCGCGGATAACCACACCGGCAATAACAGACTTGTCAATTTTGCAATTCAGCTTCACTTTGCGTGACAGACGTTTTTCCATCGCCGCAGAAATTTTAGCCTGCTGCTGCTCATTCAGTTCGGATGCAGAAATCACTTCAACATCAATAGTTGATTCAAGTGACGCACGCAATTGGATAAATTGCTGGAAGACTTCTGGCAGTACCAGCAAGCGACCATTTTCTGCCATTATACGAATAAAGTTCTGAGCATGCGTATCAACCTGCTCACCACAAAGAGTGATGAAGGTCTTGGCTAACGTTTCCGGTGCTAATGAACCGGAAAGCAGCTCACCAACCTGCTCATTGCGAGTGACCTCAGCAACAAACTCCAACATGCTCTGCCAGTGTTCGAGAGATTGGTGCTCTACAGCAAAGTCAAAAGCTGCTTTGGCGTAGGGGCGAGCTACCGTAGCAAATTCAGACATGCCCCTCCCTCCTTACAGTTCAGCGACCAGTTTATCAACGATGTCGCTGTTAGCAGCTTCATCCACGGAACGTTCGATGATCTTCTCGGCACCTGCGATAGCCAACATCGCAACCTGTTTACGTAACTCTTCACGAGCGCGTTTGCGTTCAGCTTCAATTTCAGCATGAGCCTGCGCTACAATTTTGTTACGTTCCAGCTCGGCTTCTGCTTTGGCATCATCAATAATGAGGGCTTTTTGTTTATTAGCCTGCTCAATGATGACTTGCGCATCAGCTTTCGCTTTTTTCAGTTGGTCGGTCGCATTGGCTTGCGCTAAGTCCAGGTTCTTTTTGGCACGCTCTGCTGAAGCCAAACCGTCAGTAATCTCTTTCTGACGTTTTTCAATGGCCGCCATGATCGGTGGCCATACATACTTCATACAGAACAAAACAAACAGGACAAACGCGATGGTCTGGCCGAGGATTGTTGCGTTAATATTCACGGCACAATACCTCTATTTCAATTAATGAATTGGCGTAATTTTCAGTTCTGCTATTTTACTTACCGCCAACAGCAAACATCATAAATAAGCCCAGGCCCACAGCGATCATAGGGATGGCGTCAACCAGACCCATGACGATAAAGAACTGCGTACGCAGCAGAGGAATCAAATCAGGCTGGCGAGCAGCGCCTTCCAAGAATTTACCTCCGAGGATGCCGATACCGATCGCAGCACCGATAGCCGCCAGCCCCATCAGAATAGCGGCAGCTATGTACAGCAGATCCATATTCAGGTTTTCCATGACAGTCTCCAGTTTGTTTCAGTTAAAACACAATTATTGATAGAAATTAATGCTCTTCAGATGCCATCGACAGATAAACAATCGTCAGAACCATGAAAATAAAGGCTTGTAACGTAATAATCAGTATGTGGAAAATCGCCCAGGGCAGGCTAAGTAACCACTGTGACCAAAACGGTAAAAGAGCCGCAATAAGAATAAAGATCAATTCGCCAGCATACATATTACCAAACAGTCGCAGAGCGAGTGATATAGGTTTAGACAGCAAGCTGACCCCTTCTAAAATTAAGTTAATTGGAATAAACAGTGGATGATTGAAAGGCTGCAATGTCAGCTCCTTCGCAAAACCACGAATTCCTTTCATCTTAACGCTGTAGAACAGAATGAGGACAAAGACACCGAGAGACATCGACAAGGTGACACTGACATCTGCTGTTGGAACAACACGCAGAGCAGGCAAGCCGAAGAAGTGTTCACCGATTAAAGGAATAAAATCGATTGGCAGTAAGTCCAATGCGTTCATCAGTAACACCCAAACGAACACAGTCAAAGCCAGAGGGGCTATTACTTTGCTCTTACCGTGATACATGTCACGAACGGTGTTATCAACGAAACCGATTACCATTTCTACCGCAGTCTGGAATTTTCCCGGAACACCATCAGTAGCGCGAACCGCAACTCTTCTGAATACGAATAGAAACAACATCCCTAATACGGTGGAGAAAAAAAGCGAGTCAATGTTCAACGTCCAAAACGTCGCCTCATAACCACTAGCGTGGGGATTGACCAACTCAAAGGTACGCAAGTCCAACTGAAGGTGCTTCAGGTGATGACTTATGTACTCCGAAGTTGAAACTTCTCCTGATGCAGACATGATGCTTTTTACCCTTTTGTTGTTAAAAACGCTAACCGTTCATTACGGCAGGTGCGATGATCTGCACAATCAGCACCGCTAAATAGGCCACACCAAGTGGTGCAAATGCCGCCTTGAACACACCTAAAGCGACTATCAGCACAGTTATCGTAATGATAACCTTAACCCCTTCGCTAATAGCGAAAAACCATGCAATTCGTACCGGAACGCCTTCTTCTTTCGCCTTTTGGAAGCGGCTAAGCAGCATAAAAATGGCATTTGGTAGCCAGCATGCCAACCCACCAGCAAAAGCAGAAGCGCCCCACTCTATACTTTTGGTACAAAAAGCCACACTGAGAATAACAAAAGTCATTAACTGCAAAAATAACAGCTTCAGTGCCATTCTACCGCTGTAAAGGGATACAGACATGACTTTTGTTTTCTCCCTGAGGATACCATCACATATCAGGTTTTTCTGAATGCTGTATAAAACTGGCTTTGCTTAAGAGTGTCAAGTGACAAAAACGTGCAAATTATACGGGCAGCCAAAATGAATTCAATCCATAAGTAGCGAAAAAGTGAATAATTATTTAAATTTCTAACTTTGGTGCTAGATTGCTCACAAATACCATTTAATATTCTGCAACGATTAATGGTACGACCTCAGAATTAAACGTGATGCGCATCACACCAAACAAAAACCATTAATTATGTTTACCATTAAATATAGGATAAAAATCTTTTATTTTTCCACTGAAAATCAAACAATTAATATTATACCTATAAAGTTTTATTTGATATATCGATAAAAAAGGTTAAATGTTTATTTTGATCACTTTCTCTAAAATTTATTTATAAAGAAAATCGATAGTTGTCATCAGAAAGAGAAATTTTAGCAATATAAAAATAACGTTAGCTTTCTGTGATACACCAGTAAATAAAATTGAAACAATGGAAAAAAATAATTAGTAACGCCCGTCACATTTTAAATGTGGTTAGCGTCACTAATTATTTAGATTTTTATTGACAAATAACAAAGTTAGTTTGACTTAAGTATTATCAGATGACGCTGTTCATCTAACTCTGCAACTTGTAGGGGGATGACGCTATCAAGAGAGATCCCCACTGGCAATTGAGTTAATTCATCTTCCGGTAACGCGCCTTTCAAGGCATAAAAACGCCCCTCAAGCGGTTTTGGAAGATGGCCGCACCATGACAGCATATCTTGCAAAGAGGCAAATGCTCGGCTAATTACCCCATCAAAAGGTGGCTTAGGGATAAATTCCTCAACTCGACTTTGTACAGGCTCTATATTGGTCAAACCTAATTCATGCTGAACCTGACGTAAAAAGCGAACACGTTTCCCCAAACTATCCAGTAAGGTGAAATGAGAATCAGGACGCACAATCGCCAATGGGATGCCTGGCAAACCAGGCCCTGTGCCTACATCAATAAATCGCGTTCCGTGAAGAAATGGATTAACAACAATGCTGTCTATAATATGCCTCACCAACATCTGCTCCGGATCACGAACAGATGTCAGGTTATAAGCCTTGTTCCATTTATTAAGCATGTCAACGTAGGCGACAAGCTGCTGTTTCTGTTTCAGCGATAATTCAATGCCAGTCTTTACCAGCAGCGATTCCAATTTGTTAAGCAAAACCCATCCCCTTAGGCGTTCCGACGCAATAAACCTTGTTTTTTCAACCATACCAGCAAAATAGAAATCGCTGCTGGAGTGATGCCTGAAATACGCGAAGCCTGACCAATTGAGCTTGGTTTATGGTCATTTAGTTTTGCAATAACTTCATTGGAAAGCCCGCTGACTTGTTGGTAATCCAGATCGACTGGCAGTGCTGTATTTTCATTGCGCAGTTGTTTTTCGATCTCTTCCTGTTGACGAGCAATGTAACCTTCGTACTTCACTTGAATTTCAACTTGGTCAGCAGCCTGAGGTTCAGTCAGTCCAGGAGAAAAACGTGACAGTGATGTCAACAATTGATAATTCATCTCAGGACGACGCAGCAAATCTTCACCACTGGCTTCTTTTGACAACGGTGTTTTCAACATCTGATTAATATCTTCTAAGCTATCAGAGTGAGGATGTACCCAGATATTGCGCAGACGCTGACGTTCCTGCTCGATCATTTCAACTTTGCGGCAATAATATTCCCAACGAAGATCATCAACCAAGCCAAGTTTACGGCCTTGTTCAGTCAGGCGAAGATCCGCATTATCTTCACGTAGCATCAAACGATATTCTGCACGGGACGTAAACATACGGTAGGGTTCTTTAGTGCCCAATGTGCATAAATCATCAACCAAAACACCGATATAAGCCTGATCACGGCGTGGGAACCAACCTTCTTCACCAGTGGCATGACGTGCTGCGTTGAGGCCTGCCAGCAAACCTTGTGCTGCCGCTTCTTCATATCCGGTAGTGCCGTTGATCTGACCCGCAAAGAACAGGCCATGGATAAATTTGCTTTCCAGCGTTTGTTTTAAATCACGTGGATCAAAGAAGTCATACTCGATTGCATAACCCGGACGAATAATGCGGGCATTCTCCATGCCTTTCATGGAGTGAACGATCTGCATCTGTACATCAAATGGCAGACTGGTTGAGATCCCATTTGGATAGATTTCGTTACTGGTGAGTCCCTCTGGCTCCAAGAAGATCTGATGAGCGTTACGATCCGCAAAACGCATTACTTTGTCTTCAATGGAAGGACAGTAACGAGGGCCGATCCCTTCAATGATCCCTGCATACATTGGACTGCGATCCAAGTTTCTGCGGATCACTTCATGGGTTTTTTCATTGGTATGTGTGATATAGCACGGGATCTGCCGTGGATGTTGATCCACGCTGCCCATGAAGGAAAATACGGGTGTTGGATTATCACCTAATTGTTGTTCGAGCTGGCTAAAATCAATGGATCGCGCATCAATGCGAGGGGGAGTACCTGTTTTCAGGCGTGCTACGCGCAAAGGTAGTTCACGCAAACGGTGAGACAAAGAGATCGCGGGAGGATCCCCCGCACGTCCACCACTGTAGTTTTCCAGTCCGATGTGAATTTTTCCATCAAGGAAGGTTCCTACTGTCAGAACTACAGATTTGGCCTTAAATTTCAATCCCATACGGGTAAACACACCTGTAACAGTGTCGTTTTCAACGATGAGATCTTCAACCGATTGCTGGAAGATCATTAAGTTAGGTTGATTTTCCAATGCGGTTCTTATGGACTGTCGGTAAAGTACTCGATCCGCTTGTGCTCGCGTTGCCCTAACAGCAGGGCCTTTGCTGGCATTGAGTGTTCTAAATTGAATACCAGCCTGATCTGTGGCTTTTGCCATTAGGCCACCAAGTGCATCGATCTCTTTTACCAGATGCCCTTTACCGATCCCACCAATGGCTGGATTACATGACATCTGGCCCAAAGTATCAATATTGTGAGTCAGTAGTAAGGTTTGACGCCCCATACGGGCTGCGGCCATTGCTGCTTCAGTACCGGCATGACCCCCGCCGATAATGATGACGTCAAAGTGCTCTGGATAAAACATGTGCAAACCTTCAGTTGTGAAAATGCTTCATATGCATTGGGAAGAGGATTCTACTCAAGTTTGGGCTTCAGACCAAGTAGGAAGAGATCATCATTAATTAAAAGAAGATCTTTTTATTTAAAGATCTCTTTATTAGATCTTTTATTAGGATCGCGATCTTCTGTGGATAAGTGGATTTTCCATATAAAGATCATGATACTGTAAAGGATCATTTGCTGTGAATGATCCGTGATCCAAGTCAGTATAAGCTGGGATCTAAAAGCATAGTTATTCACAGCCACTCAATTGAAACTGAGTTATTAAATGGATAACTACGGGTTAACCCCTGCTTTTCAGATAAGTTATCCACAGTTGATCGTTATATTTTTAATCGGATCAGAGTAACTTTGACCACTCTTTGACCCATTCTTCGGAAGGATCCTCGGGAATTTCGTGCTGGATGATGTCTATTTCTAATCGATCTCCGATCCGTTTTGCACCGAGATCCTCCAATAAACGTTCTAGTGATCTTATAGCACCACAGAATGTGTCATATTCAGAACTGCCAATACCGACTGCTCCAAATGTCACGTTGCTTAGATCTGGCTGCTGTTGTGTGATCGTATCTGCCAGAGGCTGGAGATTTTCAGGTAAGTCCCCTGCTCCGTGTGTTGAAGTGACCACAAGCCACAGCCCTTCAAGAGGAAGATCATCCAATGAGGGACCATGAAGCACCTTTGTTGAAAAACCGTCATTTTCTAAGATCTCAGCCATATGTTCGGCGACGTATTCGGCGCTACCCATTGTGCTGCCGCTAATTAAGGTTATCGTGCTCATCATGATCCTTGTTAAATTAAAGAACAACGATTGTACGCTGTGAATCTATTGGGATCTACCTGTGGATAATGTGGTTAAACAATTTTCTGTTTTAAGGCTTTATTGTCCTTGTGATCGGGTTTTGCAGGGAGATCAAGGTTTCTGTTGATTGGATTTCGTCAATCGTCTGGATCTTGTTGATAAGTACGTCCTGGAGTGCTTCTATGGATCGACACATGACCTTAATGAAGATGCTGTAGTGCCCAGTGGTGTAATAAACTTCAACGACTTCATCAAGCATATCGAGTTTCTTCAATGCCGCCGGATAGTCTTTGGCGCTTTTCAATATGATGCCGATAAAGCAGCATACATCGAATCCCAATTGCTTGGCACTGATATCAACCCGAGTCCCCGTGATGATCCCTGACTGTTTCATTTTTTCTACGCGAACATGAATTGTTCCCGGGCTTACAGAGAATTTTTTGGCTAATTCTGCGTAAGGTGTACGTGCGTTTTCCATTAAAGCGTGAAGTATGTCACGGTCTAAATTATCGATCTGATAAATTTCTGCCATTTTTAACCCCTATTTTTGAATGATATTTATTTTTATAGTGTAAAAATTATCGATTATATATCTTATACAATATTTTTATTATCAGATATTGAATTTGTACCCCATTTTGTTGCTTAATCTATACCAACAGGACACAGGGTCACTAAAAAATTTTGAGAGTAGCATTATGAAAACATCCTTCATTGAAAAGCAGCAGCAGATTAGTTTTGTGAAATCATACTTTTCCCGTCTGCTAGAGAAACAACTTGGTTTAATCGAAGTTCAGGGACCTATCTTGAGCCGCCTTGGTGATGGTACTCAGGACAACTTGTCTGGCCATGAAAAAGCAGTACAGGTGAAAGTGAAAACATTGCCGGACGCAACGTTTGAAGTGGTTCATTCTCTGGCGAAGTGGAAGCGCAAGACATTAGGTCGCTTTGGTTTTCAAGCTGAACAAGGGTTATACACCCACATGAAGGCTCTGCGTCCTGATGAAGATTGCTTGACTCCTATCCATTCTGTCTTTGTTGATCAGTGGGATTGGGAAAAAACGATGGGTGAAGGTCAGCGTTCACTCGACTATTTAAAACAGACAGTAGGTAAAATCTACGAAGCAATAAAAGAAACACAACAAGCGGTAAGTAAGGAATTTGGTTTGGCACCGTTCCTGCCAGATCAAATTCACTTTATCCACAGTGAAGAGCTTCTGAAACGTTACCCTGATCTGGATGCTAAAGGTCGTGAGCGTGAGGCTGCCAAAGAGTTTGGTGCGATTTTCCTGATGGGCATTGGTGGTAAGTTGTCTGATAGTCAGGCACATGATGTCCGCGCCCCGGATTATGACGATTGGACTACACCAAACAGTGATGGTTTCTTTGGCCTGAACGGTGACATTATTGTTTGGAACCCGGTTTTGCAGGATGCTTTTGAAATTTCTTCAATGGGTATTCGTGTTGATGCAGAAGCTCTGCAACGTCAGCTTGCGCTGACTAGTGATGAAGATCGTCTGCAATATGATTGGCATCAGGCACTGATCAAAGGCGATATGCCACAATCCATCGGTGGTGGTATTGGGCAGTCACGTTTGGTGATGCTACTGCTGCAAATGTCACATATCGGTCAGGTTCAGTGCGGTGTTTGGTCACCAGAAATTATTGAATCAGTTGAAGGTGTGCTCTAAATTTTAATTTAGCCATCTTCTCTGTAAGCGGCTTGTAATCCCGGTATCAAAACGCCAGATATGATCGAAGATGCGCATGATACCGGGTTTTCCGTAATGGGAAAGGGAGACTGCATGGAAGCGGTGTTGTTGATGCTGTTGCAGATTTTTTATCTGATGGATTAGAGTGTCTGGCAAACGTTGGGCAATGAAATCTGAAATAACAACAGCATCAGCATCTTTCCAGATGTTTTCTTTCATTTTCTCAACCGTTGCATTCAAACAGGATGCCAAATCGGTTCCTCCCCTGAATGTTTGCCCCAGAAAATGCATTGCCTGAGTTAACCCATCCGGTGACGTCAAGTCATAGTGGATCAGCTCTGTCGAGAACAACATAATATGGCAGTGACGATTATCTGCCAGCGCAATACGCATCAATGCCAGACAAAATGCCTTCGCACATTGTTCATTAAATCCGCCCATTGAGCCCGAAGTATCGACGCAAACAATAAACGGTCCCCGTGGTTGTTCTTCATTGTGATGATGAGTAACAGGCCTTAATGTGGTTCTTAGCTGCCAGCTGTCCCCTTGTAAACGATAGGACAGTAATTTTTTCTCCACCAGCCGCCGATAAAATTCGTATTCCAACTCTTCAATGCCCAGCATGGCCATCTCAGTGGGTAACAGCCTTAAAATATCATCACTTTGTCGGATCCCGCTGACTTGTTCTGGTACGGTATCAGGCATTCTCTCGATCTGGGTGAATGGCTCGAGAACATAGCTTTCTTCAGGGATAGATTTAGCAGCTTGGCTACGGCCAAGTAATTGTGCCAGTTTTTCCAGTTCAGTCTGCTGTCTGAGAAAGTCAGCGTAGAGGGTAAATAATTGTGTATTGTGCGAAGTCAAGTGAAGCTGGCCTTTACTCATATCCCATAATCGACCTGTGGCGCGATCATTGTGATCAAATATAGGATCAAGATTACCGCTGAGGGTCAATCGCTTCTGGAGCTCTGCCAATAACTGCTCTTTTTCTTGTTCTAAGAGCGCATTATTAAATGTCGTTACCTGTAGGATCAGGCTGATGCGCCAGCGTTGAATAAACAGCATTTGCCCTGAATGCGGGTGCCCAGATAATGTTTTTAGCAGTGTGTCGGCTTCATTGGCAAAAGGTGATTCGAGTTGCTGAAGTTTTTCTACGATAGTCGGCAGCTCTTGATAAAAATTTGTCTTGTTGGCTGTCTGTAAGTGTTGGTATAACTGAAATTCCTCAGCCAATGAGGCTGGAATGAGAGTCTCTTTTATTTTTTGCTGCAATGTTTGCTGCCATGAGGGAAGATCTTTCAGCAATGCGTGTTTAAGTCTTGGGAACTTTTCAAAGAAAATAACCAATTGAGGAGTACTCAACAGTGTCAAAATGATCTCTTCGATCAACTCGCCTTCATTGATGGAAAGCAAGAGGTCGAGCGTGGTCAGCGTTAACATATCACTACCCCATTTTTGATCTCAATTGTTGCAGTTTTTCAGTTAATTGAAGAAAACTTTGCTCAATGCTGGCAAGCCAATGTTCTTCGATAAATAAACAAGGTTGGTGCTGACTGAATAACTGGTGTTGTTGTTGAATTTCATCGCGGATGGATATCAGCTTTTCATTCCACTCGGTATTGATTTTTCCTGACGTTGCCGATTTTTTCCCGGCTTGGCAGAGAACGGCGTTATTACGGCTGATATCCAGCACTTCAAGCTGATGCTTTTCGTTGATTTCCGCTGTGATGGTTTGCGGGAAACCAATGCTATTTAAGCGAGCGGACAGTTCCCTAATGTTATTTTTTAATGTGTTTTCCAATGATTTTTTATCTATTTCGATGAAATTGACTTCAATATCATGCAGATGTAATGAAGGATGCAAAAACAGTGTCAGTTTTTCATCTTTGATGTGCTCGGACAGAGAGTAAAGGATCTTACGGCCAAAGAGGGAAGTTTTGGTGATTAGCTGCAAGGGATGGTGGTCATTTTCATCTTGGTTGGATTGTACCCATTGCTGGTATAACTTCTCCATTTTCTGTATTAAGGCGTGTTGTTGATAGGCTTGTTCTGTCAATAAAGCATGCAGGAATTGAGGCAGAAGTTTTAAGGTGTTCAAGTCGTGCCACAGGCAATCTTTTAATAACACCATATCGAGCGGGGATATCTCGTTTCGTCCGCTGAAAAGGGCGCTGGCCTGCAATAAGCGGATGGATTTTTTCCAGCGGCGATCTGAAACGTCAGAAATATTTCCAGTAGCGTTTACTTGCTGGCGTAGTTGATAAACCAGCTCGAAGATATGATCTGGTAGGGATATATGGTTGATCTTGTCCTGCCATTGATGAAACTCGTCATCAGTGATCTGAATATGGGCTGGCACGGGATTGTCATTTTCATTGTTCCGATCAGTCAGTAAAGCCCGAAAATTTTTCTTCTCCTGAATTTTGTCTAGCCAGAGTCGGATCAACATACGATCGTAGAGTGCTTCTAGGCTGCTATCGGTATCAGGGAGCTCATTGGATGCGGTAACTAGCAAGCGCATTGGCAGGTGTTCTTCTTGATTACCATTTCTGAATTTTTTCTCATTGATAGCCGTCAATAGCGTATTCAGAATGGCGGGGCCTGCTTTCCAAATTTCATCCAGAAAAACAATTTCAGCTTCAGGCAAATAGCCTTCGGTAAGGCGTTGGTAACGTCCTTCGTCTTTGAGTGCTTGAATGGAAAGGGGGCCAAAGATCTCTTCGGGGGTGGAAAAACGGGTCATCAGATATTCAAAAGCGTGTGCATTTTGAAATGCAAACTTGAGCCTACGGGCGATAAGGCTTTTGGCTATTCCCGGCGGCCCAAGGAGAAAAACACTCTCCCCACATAATGCGGCTAGCAGACAGAGGCGAATGGCTTGTCGTCTTTCATATAAGCCACTTTCTAAATACTGACCTAACTGGGATATTTTCTCGACCAATTGCATATTATTTACACCATGGTTCGGATAGTTACCTCCCTTTATTTATAGATAAAATTCAATCTATGCAAAGATTTTGATGAGAGTTTATTGAGCGTCAGTGTTGTGTCTTAAAAAATCGATTCAGCTTAACTTATTCAATAAGTTAGTTTTTTCCCTTTATTTGTCTGTTCTCTAAACGTTTGCATAGCGATCACATTTTCGTATCGATCATGTTGTCTTTGATACCGAGCTTTATATTATGGCTCCTTAGCGAAACGATTCGCTAAGGAGTTAATAAAAAAATGAAAAAAGGCGTTTTATTAAATTCTGATATTTCAGCCGTTATTTCTCGTTTGGGGCATACGGATCAGATCACTATCAGTGATGCTGGATTACCTATCCCGTCATCTACCCAGCGAATTGACTTAGCGCTAACCCAGGGAACACCCGATCTGCTATCTGTGTTTGATGTGGTTGTTCAGGAAGTTCAAGTTGAAGCGGCCATTTTGGCCACTGAAATTATTGAACACAATCCTCAAATGCATAAGCAAATCATCAAGCGCATTGCTAATCTCGAAATACAACAGGGAAATGCAATTGCGATAAAGTATGTGAGTCATAGCATTCTGAAAGAGAAAACAGAGAAGAGTAAAGCGGTTATCCGTACAGGAGAATGTTCTCCGTATGCCAATATCCTCCTTTGCTCTGGTGTAACTTTCTGAGGTTATTATGGAGCCATTACTGGAGTTAAAGGGGGTTGATAAGGCTTTCCCTGGGGTAAAAGCCCTGTCTGGGGCAGCACTGCGTGTTTATCCTGGGAAAGTGATGGCGTTAGTCGGCGAAAACGGCGCTGGTAAATCCACGATGATGAAAGTGTTGACTGGCATCTATACAAAAGATGTCGGCACAATCCGTTATCTTGGGCTAGATGCGATTTTCTCTGGCCCCAAATCGTCTCAGGACGCAGGCATTGGCATTATTCATCAGGAATTGAACCTCATCCCCCAATTGACGATTGCTGAAAACATTTTTTTGGGGCGTGAATTCGTCAATAAACTGGGCATCATTAACTGGAAAAAGATGTATGAAGAAGCTGATAATTTGCTGAAGCGTTTAAATATCCGTTATAGCAGCCATCGGCTTGTATCTGAATTGTCCATCGGTGATCAGCAAATGGTGGAAATTGCCAAAGTGTTGAGCTTCCAATCCAAAGTCATCATCATGGATGAACCAACGGATGCTTTGACTGATACGGAAACAGAATCTTTGTTTCATGCCATACGGGAGCTGAAAGAGCAAGGATGTGGCATTGTCTATATTACTCATCGCTTGAAAGAGCTTTTTGAAATTTGTGATGATGTGACGGTATTGCGTGATGGGCAATTTATTGGTGAACACCCCATTAATGCTCTGAACGAGGAGCGATTGATCGAAATGATGGTGGGGCGCAAGCTTGGTGAGCAATATCCTCGTCTGGTTCTACCGCGTGGTAAAAAGCGGTTGGAGATTAGAAACCTGTCTGGCTCTGGGATCAAAAATGTCAGTTTTTCCCTGTATAGCGGGGAGATTTTGGGAATATCCGGTTTGATGGGCGCAGGTCGTACTGAATTGATGAAGGTTATATACGGGGCACTGCCGAAAACTGAAGGCCAGATCTTACTGGATGGAAAACCTCTGACTATCCGGAATCCACAAGAAGGGCTGGCTAACGGCATTGTCTATATCTCAGAAGATCGTAAGCGTGATGGATTAGTCTTAAGTATGTCGGTTAAAGAGAATATGTCCCTAACTTTTTTGCATTGTTTCAGTAAAAATTTCTATCGTTTGCATCATTTGGCAGAACAAAAAGCCGTTGCTGATTTTATCAAGTTATTCAATATCAAAACCCCCTCCATGGAACAGTCTATTAGTTTGCTTTCTGGTGGTAATCAACAAAAAGAGGCAATTGCCCGTGGGTTCATGACTTGTCCAAAAGTCTTAATTCTTGATGAGCCAACCAGAGGCGTAGATGTAGGGGCGAAGAAAGAGATCTATCAACTGATCAATCGGTTCAAAAAAGAAGGTTTGAGCATTATTTTGGTTTCTTCTGAGATGCTGGAAGTTATGGGAATGAGTGATCGTATTTTAGTGATGCACGAAGGTGGAATAAGTGGAGAATTCAGTGTGGATGATGTTTCTCAGGAAATGCTGATGGCCGCTGCGGTTGGTAAACAATACGGTGCAGCTTAAAAAATTAAGGATAATGGATATGAATTTTAATACAGCACTAACTTCCAAACATTGGTTTACCAAAACATGGTTGATGGAACAAAAATCACTTATTGCGTTATTAACCCTGATTGTGGTTGTTTCTTTCCTTAGCCCCAACTTTTTCACATTGAATAACCTCCTCAACATCCTTCAGCAAACATCTGTTAATGCCATTATGGCTGTGGGAATGACATTGGTGATCTTGACTTCGGGGATTGATTTATCTGTCGGTTCTCTGTTGGCACTGACAGGATCAATGGCGGCATCAATGGTAAGTAGTGATGTTAATGCATTGGTGGCTGTTGCCTGTGCATTAGCATTGGGGGCGGCTATTGGTGCGTGTACTGGCGTTATTGTTGCGAAAGGAAAAGTTCAGGCATTTATTGCAACATTGGTCATGATGCTGTTATTGCGCGGTATCACCCGTGTTTATACCGATGGTAGCCCGATCAATACAGGTTTCAGTGACAATGCGGATCTATTTGGCTGGTTCGGTATCGGCCGTCCATTGGGAGTACCGACTCCAGTCTGGATTATGCTGCTTACTTTTGTTGTTGCATGGTTCATTCTCTACCATACACGTCTTGGTCGTTATATTTATGCTTTAGGTGGAAACGAACTTGCAACACGTTTATCAGGTATTAACGTTGATAAAATAAAAATAATCGTTTATTCCCTATGTGGTTTATTGGCAGCATTGGCCAGCATTATCGAAGTGGCTCGATTATCTTCTGCTCAACCGATGGCAGGGAGTGGTTATGAGTTAGATGCTATTGCTGCTGTTGTACTGGGGGGAACCAGTCTGGCAGGAGGTAGGGGGCGGATTGTTGGCACGCTGATTGGTGCGCTGATTTTGGGCTTTTTAAACAATGGATTGAACTTATTAGGTATTTCTTCCAACTACCAGATGATAGTTAAGGCTGTTGTGATTTTACTGGCGATCTTGATTGATAACAAAACAAAAGTAGATAAGTAATCTCACCTGATAGGAAAAACAACATGAAAATGAAGAAGCTGGCAACCATTCTATCTGCTGTAGCATTGAGTGTGACTATGAGTGCTAATGCTTTGGCAAAGGATAGTATTGCATTGGTTATTTCAACCTTGAATAACCCCTTCTTTGTCACAATGAAAGATAGCGCTCAGAAAGAGGCTGATAAGCTGGGATATAACCTGATTGTGCTTGATTCTCAGGATAATCCGGCAAAAGAACTGGCTAACGTACAGGATTTGACGGTTCGTGGCATAAAATTGATGTTAATTAACCCAACCGATTCGGATGCCGTTGGTAATGCGGTGATCATGGCAAATAAGGCGAATATTCCTGTTATTACTCTTGACCGTTTAGCAAATAAGGGCAATGTGATCAGCTATATTGCTTCCGACAGCCGTTTAGGCGCCAAAATGGTTGCTGATTTTATCGCTGAAAAATTAGGTAATGATGTCAAAGTCATTCAACTGGAAGGTATTCCAGGAACTTCAGGTGCGCGTGAACGTGGTGAAGGTTTTGGTCAGGCAGCCCAAAAGCACAAATTCAATATGTTGGCCAGCCAGCCCGCTGACTATGATCGCACAAAGGGGATGAATGTCATGCAGAACCTGCTGACAGCTCATCCGTCAGTACAAGCCGTTTTCGCTCAAAATGATGAAATGGCTCTTGGTGCATTACGAGCGTTGCAGACAGCCGGTAAAGAAGATGTGTTGGTTGTCGGATTCGATGGCACTGACGATGCTCTTAAGGCTGTACAGAACGGTAAATTGGGGGCAACGATCGCACAGCGTCCAGATCAAATTAGTATCATCGGCGTTCAGACCGCGGACAAAGTGTTAAAAGGTGAAAAAGTTGACGCCACCATTCCGATTGAACTGGAATTAGTTGTTAAGAAATAATCAACATTATTCATGCAGGATTAAATGTAATGAGCATGGCAAAACTTGTGGTGATGGGTAGCATCAATGCAGATCACATATTGAATCTTGAGTTTTTTCCACAACCTGGGGAAACAGTGAAAGGAGAACAGTATCAGGTTGCATTCGGAGGCAAGGGAGCAAATCAGGCAGTCGCTGCCGGTCGTTGTGGTGCTGACATTACATTTATTGCTTGCGTTGGTCGGGATGATATCGGTGAGCGTATTTGCCAACAGTTGGTGAAAGATAAAATCAAGACTTCGTCAATTGAGGCTATTGAAGGTGAAACAACGGGAGTAGCTCTGATTTTTGTCAACCAGCAGGGTGAAAATGTCATTGGCATTAACGCAGGGGCAAATGGGGCGTTGACTCCGGATTATTTTCTTCGCCATCAGCAGGTGGTCAAAAATGCTGATGCGTTACTGTTGCAACTCGAAACACCACTGGAAACCGTACAACTGGCCGCTGAAACGGCCAACAAGCATCACACCAAAGTGATCCTGAATCCTGCTCCTGCGCAGAAAATATCAGCTCAGTTGCTTTCGCTGGTGGATATTATCACCCCTAATGAAACCGAAGCGGAATGCTTGACCGGCATTGCCGTAAAAGATGAGGTGGGAGCGGGGAAAGCGGCTCAGGCTTTACATGATAAAGGCGTCGAAACCGTCATTATCACACTGGGTAGCCGAGGTGTATGGCTAAGTGAGAAAGGTAAGGAAGGCAGAATCGTTCCCGGGTTTAAAGTGAAAGCAATCGATACGATTGCTGCGGGGGATACCTTTAATGGTGCCTTGGTAACAGGATTGCTGGAAGGTAAAGAGATGTTGTCGGCGATCCGCTTTGCTCATGCTGCGGCTGCGATTGCAGTGACACGTCATGGAGCGCAGCCAGCGGTTCCGTGGCGAAATGAAATTGATGCATTTCTATCTGAACAGGATTAACCGTGGCTACTATGAAGGACGTTGCCCGTCTTGCGGGCGTATCGACATCAACTGTTTCTCATGTGATTAATGACAATCGTTATGTCAGTGAGAGCGTGAAAAAGAGAGTCAATGCGGCGATTGAAGAACTGAACTATGCTCCATCTGCATTGGCAAGAAGTTTGAAAATCAAGCAAACCAAAACCATTGGTATGTTGGTGACAAGTAGTGATAACTCGTTTTATTCCGAAATCGTCAGAAGTGTAGAACGAAACTGTTACGAACGAGGATACAGTTTAATTCTGTGCAATACCGAAGGCAGCGTTACACGTATGCTACACAGTATGGAAACACTACTGCAAAAACGCGTTGATGGCCTTTTAATTATGAGTTCCGAACATAAATTGCTACCCAAAGACTTTCTATTGCGATATCCGCTAGTGCCAATAGTGACATTGGATTGGTCTCCTTTTGATGTTTCTAGTGATGTTATTAAAGATAATTCTTTGTTCGGAGGAGAATTGGCTACAACTTATCTGATTAATCGGGGTTTTCGCAAAATTGCCTGTATCGCAGGCTCACAGAATACACCTCCTGCCCGTCAGCGTCTGGCTGGATATCGAAAAGCAATGAGAGATGCTCGGCTTGAGATCCCTGATGGTTATGAAATCCACAGTGATTATGAATTTGCGGGGGGATTGTTATCAATGAAAAAACTCCTCCAATTACCTGAAATTCCCGAAGCGGTTTTTGCGGCAAATGATGCTATGGCGGTTGGTGTTTATCAGGCTTTATATCAGGCGGGGTTTGCTATTCCTAAAGATATTTCTGTCATTGGGTATGATGACATTGCTATAGCTTCCTATTTGACTCCTCCTCTGACGACAATTCATCAACCAAAAGATGAATTGGGTAAGTTAGCTATAGATATGTTGCTCTATCGAATGGATAACCCAGATAGTGAACCGAAACAATTAGTATTGATTCCGAAACTTATTGAGCGTGATTCTGTAGGTCAGCGTTGATAACATCATTTTTTAGGTTGCTTTTTTTTAACCAAATTGCTGCCATCCTCTTTATTTAAGAACAGAAAGATAAAAGCGGAAGCCAAAGTAATCGTACCTATTGTGATAAACGTATAGTGAAAGTGATCTACCGTAGAACCATAGCTCATTGACTCATAAAACCGAAGAACTGCGGCACTGACGGTTATCCCAAAACTAATGGACAACTGTTGAGTCACCGCTAGCAGACTATTACCAGAGCTGGCATTGTTATCATTCAGATCACCAAGGGTAATCGTATTCATTGCTGTAAACTGCGTAGACATCGCCATTCCCAATATAAACAGAGGGATTATCAAAAATACAACAGGAATCTCCGGTGTCTGTAGAGAGAATTGTGAAATCATCACACCAATGATAACCGTGACCCAAATGAGCGTGTTTCGATAGCCAAATCGGGTCAGTATCTTAGCCACAAAAGACTTGGCGAAAATTGAACCAATTGCGTTCGGTGCCATCATTATTCCTGCAATCACCGCTGAGTAACCAAATCCCACCTGTAGCATCAACGGAATAATAAATGAGAGCGAACCAGTACTTAATCGAGTTGCAAGATTGCTGGCGATACCGATTGAAAATGTGTGTGTCTGGAACAGCTGGAGATTAATGAGGGGATTCGGGTGTCTTTTCGCGTGGAAAATATACCCCAATAGTATAGTGATGCCGCTAGCTAACAAAGCCACGGGAATATAGCCAGAGAGTGAATTGTTACCAAATAAATCAAAGCTGACCGATATCATCACCAATCCCATACCAAACAGCATGAACCCCAGAAAATCAAAGGGACATTTGGGCATGGTTAAATTGGGCATATTCTTTCTGGCATAAATGATACCCAATAAACCGATGGGTATATTAATGATGAAGATCCAGTGCCATGTTGCATAAGTGACCAACAACCCGCCAAACATTGGGCCTAAAATCGGGCCCAGTAACCCTGGCATGGTGACAAAACTCAATATAGACAGCAGTTCACTGCGTGGATATGTCCGCAGTAAGGCCAAACGAGCCACAGGCATCATCATGGCTCCACCTATCCCTTGAATCACTCGGGATATGACTAAAAAAGAGAGATTGTGGGAAAGAGAACAAGCGAGGGAACCTAAAGAAAAGAGGGAAACGGCATAAATGAATACCCGCCGAGTACCAAACCTATCAGCTAACCAACCGCTAACGGGAATTAACATCGCCACAGTTAAGGTATAACTGACAATGGCTGGCTGCATTGCCAGTGGAGAATGATTAAGGCTTTTAGCAATTGCCGGTAGTGCGGTGTTAAGAATGGTTGCATCTAAAGACTGCATAAAAAAAGCCATGGCTGCAATCCAAGGCAATCCTGACATACTGCGTGCGGATTTAACCATTAGATATCCCGTTTATTTTTAATGGGCGATAGTTAGTTACTACACAACATTTTAATACATTAAACTATTTGCTGGTTATTAATACCTTTTGGCACTCTTCCAAAGCCTGTTGACTGTTACCGAGGATAATTGCATCAACAATCGCTTTATGAGCCTCTAAGCGAAAGATTTTGTCTGGAACAATCTCTTCAAAATAGTATTGGTATACGGGTTGGAACAAATTAACAAAAGAAATAAGAAATGGATTGCCGTAAGAGTGATAGATGGTGCAATGCAGCTGCTGATCCGTCTCTATCCACTTTTCACGATTAAATTGTTTAGCCAATAAGCACATCTCCTTAATTAATGAGAACACGGTTTGTTTTTGGGTGTGGGATGCGTTGATGGCGGCATAGAAGCAGGCTTGTGGCTCTATAATGAGGCGTAATGCTTGGAAATGTGTCATGACCTCATTAATATTATTGGGAGTCACCCACCACCTTAGCAAATCTTGATCAAGAAAGTTCCAGTGGCTGACAGGCATAATGTAAGTGCCTACCCTTGGCCGAGATAACAACATTCCTTTAGCGATTAAAATCTTTATTGCTTCCCGCACGGCCGTTCGACTGACATCAAAGAGTTTAGTCAATTCCATCTCACCAGGTAGAATACTTCCAGCGGTATATTCATCTGAAAGAATTCTTTGGCCGATTTGTTCAGCCAAAAGATAGGACAGATTCTTTTTTTCTACATTTTTCTGTTCTTTTAACTGCATGGGTACCAGCCCTTCCCTCTATTTCATACTTTATCCTACTGCATTGATTTAATAATTGTTGTCTATATCATCAGTTTTAGAACAATAAAAGAGCGCAGGTGCCGATTTTGTTGAAAAAAACCACGAACGGGGAAAAAATCGAAAAAAACTATTGCCAGTCTCAGAAAACTCCCTATAATGCGCCACCACTGACCGACGTTGAGCTGAGACACGCCGCGGCG
>NZ_JACOII010000023.1 GCF_016306625.1 Xenorhabdus lircayensis
AACCATCCCATGTGGCGCAACATCATCTCTGCGGAAAGGATCACAGAGCCTGGGTTTACTTTGTCCTGGCCAGCATACTTAGGTGCAGTACCGTGTGTTGCTTCGAACAGTGCACACTCGTCACCAATGTTCGCACCTGGTGCAATACCGATACCACCTACTTGAGCAGCCAGAGCATCAGAAATGTAGTCACCGTTCAGGTTCATACAGGCGATAACATCGTATTCTGCCGGACGCAGCAAAATCTGTTGTAAGAAAGCATCCGCAATCACATCCTTAACGATGATGTCTTTGCCATTCTTAGGATTCTTGATCTTAACCCATGGACCACCATCCAGCAGTTCTCCGCCGAATTCGGTACGAGCCAATTCATAACCCCAATCTTTGAAGGCACCTTCTGTGAATTTCATGATATTGCCTTTATGAACCAAAGTAACTGATTCACGGTCATTATCGATGGCATATTCAATTGCAGCACGTACCAAACGCTTTGTACCCTCTTCTGAACAAGGTTTTATGCCGATACCACACTGTTGAGGGAAACGGATCTTATTAACGCCCATTTCATCCTGTAGGAATTTGATGACTTTGTCCACTTCCGCTGAACCTGCTTTCCACTCAATCCCCGCATAAATGTCTTCTGCGTTTTCGCGGAAAATGACCATATCAGTCAGTTCAGGTTGCTTAACAGGGCTTGGTGTACCTTGATAGTAACGAACCGGACGCAAGCAGACATACAGATCCAGTTGCTGACGCAGTGCGACGTTCAGCGAACGGATACCGCCACCTACTGGCGTTGTCAGAGGACCTTTGATAGCAACACGATATTCACGGATCAGATCCAGCGTCTCATCTGGCAACCAAACATCTTTACCATAGACATGCGTGGATTTTTCACCCGTGTAGATTTCCATCCAAGAAATTTTGCGCTCACCGCTATAAGCTTTCTGAACCGCAGCATCAACAACTTTCAGCATGACCGGCGTAACATCAACACCAATGCCATCCCCTTCGATGTAAGGGATTACAGGGTTATTCGGAACATTTAATTTACCTTTGGCATCAATAGTAATTTTTTTACCTTCCGCCGGAACAACTACTTTGCTTTCCATTAACCTCTCCTTTCAAATAAGCGCAATGCCTTGTTAATTTTTTGTAAGGGACCTGTCAATACTACTTGAATATTCCGCAAACGCCAACGGTCACAGATTTAAGGTATAATACACGCCCTAATTTTTCACGATGGCTTATCATGACAAATATCTCTTTTAAAAAACGCCAACTTAACCGATTCAGCCAAAGAAAAAATAACAATACTATAAAAAAATTAACAGGCCCCCGTCGGGTATTGGTTTTTAACAAACCTTATGATGTTCTGCCCCAATTCACCGATGAAATGGGAAGAACAACGTTAAAAGATTTTATCCCGTTTACTGATGTTTATGCCGCAGGTCGTCTGGATCGCGATAGCGAAGGACTACTGGTGTTGACCAATGATGGCAAATTACAGGCTAAATTGACGCAACCCCATAAAAAAACAGCTAAAGTTTATTATGTTCAGGTCGAAGGTATTCCTGATGAAACCGCCCTGAATAAGCTGCGTAACGGCATCACGTTGAAAGATGGCCCAACTCTGCCTGCTGGCGCAGAGTTGGTAGAAGAACCTGAGTGGCTCTGGAAGCGAACACCCCCTATCCGGGAACGAAAAAGCATTCCGGTAAGTTGGCTCAAAATTACTCTGTATGAAGGCCGTAACCGTCAGGTACGTAGAATGACAGCCCATATTGGCTTTCCTACATTGCGCTTAATTCGTTTCAGTATGGGTTCGATACAATTAGAGCCATTATCCCCCGGAGAATGGAGAGAAATTAATTTTGTTTAGTCCACACGTCACCGTTGCTTGTATTGTGCATGCAGAAAACAAATTTTTGGTTGTCGAAGAGCTGATCAATGGCAAGCTCCTCTGGAATCAGCCTGCGGGTCATCTTGAGGCTGACGAAACATTGCTGCAAGCCGCTGAACGCGAATTATGGGAAGAAACTGGCATTCGTGCCCAACCACAGGCATTTTTGAAACTGCACCAATGGATTGCGCCTGACGGAACACCATTTATCCGTTTCCTGTTCTTGGTTGAAATGGAAAAAATCATGGATACAGCTCCACAAGATAACGATATCCATTGCTGCCACTGGTTAAGTGCAGAAGAAATCCTTAATAGTTTGCAATTACGTTCACCATTGGTTGCCGAGAGTGTCCGCTGTCATTTGGAACACAAGGTTTATCCTCTATCAATACTGGACAGCTATGGCTCACCTTTCGCTAAATAATTGCTTAAATAAAGAAACCGAATAAAAAGAGCATGAAGACGTTTGATGCACCATGATTGCCAACGTGCTAAAGTGTTGCGTTTGTTTTTTTCCGCAGTGAGATATATCCATGTCAGATAACAGCCAAAAAAAAGTCATTGTCGGAATGTCCGGCGGTGTTGATTCATCAGTTTCCGCCTACCTTCTGCAACAGCAGGGCTATCAGGTAGCTGGGCTGTTCATGAAGAACTGGGAAGAAGACGATGGTCAAGAGTATTGCTCGGCTGCCGCCGATCTTGCTGATGCCCAAGCAGTTTGTGACAAATTGGGCATTGAGTTGTATACCATCAATTTTGCAGCCGAGTATTGGGACAATGTATTCGAACATTTTCTTGCTGAATATAAAGCAGGCAGAACGCCAAACCCGGACATTCTTTGCAATAAAGAAATTAAATTCAAGGCATTTTTAGAGTTTGCCGCAGAGGATTTGGGAGCTGACTACATCGCAACCGGGCATTATGTCCGCCGTCGGGATGTGGACGGTATTAGCCAATTGCTCCGCGGCTTGGATGGCAATAAAGATCAAAGTTATTTCTTATATACCTTAAGCCACCAGCAGATTGCCAAGAGCCTGTTTCCAATCGGAGAATTGGAAAAACCCGAAGTACGCCGCATTGCAGAAGAAATCGGTCTAGTCACAGCAAAGAAAAAAGATTCGACCGGTATCTGCTTTATTGGTGAACGTAAGTTCCGTGATTTTCTGGGACGCTATCTACCTGCCCAACCAGGCCCAATTGTGACAGTGGATGGAGAGACTATCGGTCAGCATACTGGCTTGATGTACCATACACTGGGTCAACGCAAAGGATTGGGGATTGGTGGAACTAAAGATGGCAGTGAAGATCCATGGTATGTTGTTGATAAAGATGTCGAAAACAATACACTGATTGTCGCCCAAGGCCATGAGCATCCCTGCCTGATGTCTGTCGGTTTGATTGCACAGCAACTTCATTGGGTTGAACGCCAGCCGTTAAAGACAGAAATTCATTGTGTGGTAAAAACACGCTACCGCCAGCATGATATCCCCTGCACTGTCATTCCTCTGAGCGAAGATAAAATTGAAGTTCGTTTTGATAGCCCTGTTGCCGCTGTCACTCCCGGTCAATCAGCCGTGTTTTATCAAGGTGAAGTCTGTCTCGGTGGTGGTGTGATCGAACAACGTATACAGGAGTAATCGTGGCTAAAAATTATTACGATATTACACTGGCACTGGCAGGTATCTGCCAGTCAGGCCGTCTGGTACAAAAGCTTGCCCATGAAGGCCAGTGTGATACTGATGCTTTTGACGTAATGATCAACAGTATCTTGAATATGAATCCGACATCCACGCTGGATGTCTTTGGCAATAATGTCTGTAACCTGCGCGTTGGCCTTGAGGCCATGTTGGGCATGTTCAACGGCTCACACAGCGGTGTTTCTGCCGATCTTACCCGCTATATGCTGAGTTTGATGGCACTGGAACGGCATCTGAACAAAAATCAGTCGGCTGCCAATGAGCTGGCAAATCGCATTAGCCAGTTAGAGCGTCAGCAAGCCTATTTTGAACCCATGTCAGAGGGGATGCTTAACGCCCTTGCCGGAATTTATGTCGATGTTATCAGCCCACTGGGGCCGCGCATTCAAGTTACGGGTTCACCTGACGTATTACGCAATACGCTAGTTCAGGCGAAAGTCAGATCAGCGTTACTGGCGGGTATCCGCAGTGCCGTTTTATGGCAACAAGTCGGCGGCCGCCGCTTGCAAATCATGTTTTCTCGTCAGCGCCTGATCCGACAGGCAAAAGACATTCTTGCTCATTGTTAAACAAAAGCTGTTAAACATAATTTTTAAATAAAATCCGGGAGTTGCTACCAATGGAATTATCCTCACTGACCGCTGTTTCTCCAATCGATGGCCGTTACGGCGATAAAGTCAGCGCACTACGTGCTATTTTTAGTGAGTTCGGCTTACTGAAATTTCGTGTGCAGGTCGAAGTACGTTGGCTGCAAAAACTGGCCGCTACGACAGAAATTAAAGAAGTTCCTGCTTTTGATACAAACGCAAACGCTTACCTTGATGAAATTATTGTAAATTTCAATGAGCAAGATGCGTTGCGCATCAAAGAGATTGAACGCACAACCAACCATGATGTTAAAGCTGTTGAATATTTTCTGAAAGAAAAGGTCGCGCACATCCCTGCTTTACATCAAGTTGCAGAATTTATTCACTTTGCCTGCACTTCAGAAGATATCAATAACCTGTCACATGCGCTGATGCTTCAAACCGCCCGTGAGGAAGTTTTGCTACCTCAATGGCGCCAATTGATCGACACCATCACACATATGGCACATGATTACCGCGACCTGCCCCTGCTATCACGTACTCACGGTCAACCTGCCACACCTTCCACTGTCGGCAAGGAACTGGCTAATGTGGCTTATCGCATGGAGCGCCAATTCCGCCAACTTGGGCAGGTGGACATTCTGGGTAAAATCAACGGGGCAGTCGGTAACTATAACGCGCACCTGTCAGCCTATCCACAAGTTGACTGGCATCAATTCAGCGAATCATTTGTTACCTCTCTGGGTATCCAATGGAATCCGTATACCACCCAGATCGAACCTCATGATTACATTGCAGAACTGTTTGATTGTGTAGCACGTTTCAATACTATCCTGATCGATTTTGATCGCGATATCTGGGGTTACATCGCCCTGAATCATTTCAAACAAAAAACTATTGCTGGAGAAATTGGTTCTTCTACTATGCCGCATAAAGTCAATCCGATTGATTTCGAAAACTCAGAAGGAAATCTGGGGTTGGCAAACGCCGTTCTGGGGCATCTTGCCAGCAAACTGCCCGTTTCCCGCTGGCAGCGTGACCTGACGGATTCAACCGTACTGCGTAATCTGGGTGTAGGTCTGGGATATGCACTGATTGCTTATCAATCCGCTATGAAAGGGTTGAGTAAGCTAGAAGTTAATGAACAACACCTACTGGATGAGCTGGATCACAACTGGGAAGTACTGGCAGAGCCTATCCAAACTGTCATGCGTCGTTATGGGATTGAAAAACCGTATGAAAAATTGAAAGAGCTGACTCGTGGTAAACGTGTTGATGCTGAAGGCATGAAAACGTTCATTGATAGTCTCGAACTTCCTGAAGCAGAAAAAGAACGCCTTAAATCCATGACGCCAGCAAACTATATTGGTTATGCTACTTCGCTGGTTGACAAGTTAAAATAATCTTTATTTCTGTACATGGGCGGGATATGTCCCGTCCATACTCAACCCATTTCAAAATACATTTCAAATTGTAGCTCAACAGCCAATCCGAAACTCCCCCTCACTAACTCAATCTAACACCGCTACAGTTAAACTATCTCAGCAATTTTTGACCACAATGCTATACCAACTGCATAACCAGCAACGGTTCTGTCTCCTACCCGAAATCGACTAGAAATCTTGTGTATCGAACGCTAAAACAGTACTGAAACAAAGTTATCTACTATTGGAAACAGTGAGTTAAAGCATAGATAGCCTCATGATTTGAAGAAGTAAATAAAACCAACAGAACAAAGAGTTGAAAGGTGGAGAGGTATCTAACTCAATGACGGCGTCACCTTATATAAAATATAAATAGATTGTAAATTTATTTGTTATTCCAATCTAATTATTTGTTTTTAAATGATTCACTCATTAACATACCAACAAAGGCTAAAAAGTTACTATACTTAGATTAATCATAATTAAATATTTATAATTTTATTTAATATTTATTGACGAAATTGACTACTTAGCTATTTTAAATTCATTTAGTAAACGTTACTGATTAGCATAAGGAATCATCATGCGGATATTGATCGTTGAAGATAACGCATTACTTCGCCATCACTTAACCGTACAACTGCGGGATATTGGGCATCAAGTCGATGCTGCGGAGAATGCCAAAGAAGCGGATTATTACCTTAAAGAGAGTCATCCTGATATTGCCATCGTTGATCTAGGATTACCGGGAGAGGATGGACTCAGCATGTTACGGCGCTGGCGTAGTGAGCAAGTTAAGTTACCTATCCTTGTCCTCACTGCTCGTGAAAGCTGGCAAGAAAAAGTGACTGTGTTAAACGCAGGAGCTGATGATTATGTTACCAAACCCTTCCATCTGGAAGAAATTAACGCTCGCATACAAGCATTAATGCGGCGTAATAGTGGGTTGGCGTCACAATTAGTTGAAATTTCACCTTTTTTAATTGATCTGTCGCGAAAAGAGTTTTCTGTCAATCATGCCAATATCAAATTGACCGCCTTTGAATATACAATTATCGAAACCTTGATGCGCAATAATGGCAAGGTTGTCAGTAAAGAATCGTTAATGCGCCAGTTGTATCCAGATGCTGAATTACGCGAAAGTCATACAATTGATGTATTAATGGGGCGTTTGAGGAAAAAAATATTGAATGAATGGTCCGAAGAGGTGATTGTCACAGTCCGTGGTCAAGGATACCGTTTTGACGTGAAATCGAATGATGCTTAATTTCTCTGAAAATCATTTTTCTTTAAGAACCCGCTTTCTCATGGCAACGGCAGCTATTATCTTCGCCTTGACGCTATCATATGGAATTGTTGCTATTGTTGGGTATTTAGTGAGTTTTGATAAAACGAACTATTCTATACTCCGGAGCCAAAGTAATTTATTTTTTACGCTTGCTAAATGGGAAGACAACAAGCTAGAAATTCTTGTTCCAAAAAATTTCCCCCTGAATTCTCGCCCCTTAGCCCTGATTTATGACAATAAGGGAAATATACTCTGGCGCCAAAATAATGTGCCTGAATTGGAAAAAATGCTCGACCCCAATTGGTTGAAAAAAAATGGTTTATATGAATTAGAGACCTATTTCAAAGAAAAAGGAGATTTTTTCTATAACCAAACATCAAATAAAGGTAATGCAAACAAGACAGACGACAATAACGATATGTTATTAACTTACTCAGTTGCCGTAAATATTTATCCTGCAACTGACAGACTACCTGCAATAACTATCGTTATCATTGACACCATCCCACAAGATGTACAGGAATCAGCGAAGGTCTGGGAGTGGTTTGGATATGTATTAATTGCCAACCTACTTCTGGTCATTCCATTAATCTGGCTTGCTGCTGATTGGAGCCTTCGACCAATTAAATCATTAATTATTCAAATAAGCTCTTTAGAAAACGGAGAACGAGAAAAACTTGATGAGAATCCACCCACAGAATTAAAAACTCTGGTCAGAAACTTAAATGCCTTATTAACCAATGAGCGTAAACGTTATGCAAAATATCACACGACACTTTCTGATTTAACGCATAGTCTGAAAACACCTTTAGCGGTACTGCAATCAACTTTGCGCTCTCTGCGCCACCCACAAAAGATGGCTATTGAACAAGCTGAACCCATCATGCTTGAACAAATTGACCGAATATCCCAGCAAATTGGCTACTACTTGCATCGAGCCAATATGCGCAGTGATCATACCCTACTCCTGAGGCAAATTTCTTCCGTCCCAATCTTACTGGATAGCCTAATCAATGCCCTAGCCAAAGTATATCAACGTAAAGGCGTCAACATCTCGCTAGATGTATCCCCCGAAGTCACATGGCTGGGTGAAAAGAATGATTTTTTAGAGGTGATGGGAAGTGTTCTAGATAATGCCTGTAAATATTGCCTGGAGTTTGTCGAAGTCAGCGCCACAATGGGGGTGAATTCTGTCACTATCATTGTTGATGATGATGGACCAGGTGTCCCACCAAATAAGCGTGAGATGATTTTCCAGCGGGGTTTACGAGCTGATACATTACGATCAGGCCAAGGATTAGGTTTGTCGATAGCTTCTGAAATTGTCGAGCAATATGAAGGCGATATCAGTATTGAGGATAGTCCACTTGGCGGAACTCGGGTGAATGTGATATTTCGGGTGCAACAAATCAACGATGATGATTAGGCGATTACGCTGGCAATCGCGAAATATTTCAACCAAGCCTGATATCGTCGTCGACTATTCGTTATAATAGCGCGAAATTCACTTCTCACTTCAGGATGTCACCATGGATTATCCGCTGAATCTGGACTGGCAGGCGTTTTTGCAAAACCATTGGCAGAAGCGACCTTTGCTGATTAAACAGGGTTTCCATCAGTTTATTGATCCCCTTTCTCCCGATGAGTTGGCGGGACTGGCGATGGAAAATGAAATCGATAGCCGTTTGGTCAGTCAGAAAAATGGCCGCTGGGAAGTTTCCCATGGGCCATTTGAAACCTACGACCATTTAGGCGAGAAAGATTGGTCTTTGCTTGTACAAGCCGTTAACCACTGGCATCTCCCCTCCTCTGCACTGATGAAACCATTCCGTGTGCTATCTGATTGGCGCATGGATGATTTGATGGTCTCTTTTTCTGTATCCGGTGGTGGTGTCGGCCCCCATCTTGATCAATATGATGTTTTTATCATCCAAGGAAAAGGTCGTCGGCGCTGGCGTGTAGGCGATAAAATACCAATGAAACAACGTTGCCCTCATCCTGATTTATTGCAGGTTGATCCCTTCGAGGCAATCATTGATGAAGAAATGCTGCCAGGCGATATACTTTATATTCCACCGGGTTTTCCACATGAAGGCTATGCCATTGAGGATTCACTGAACTATTCAGTAGGATTCCGCGCGCCCAATGCACGTGAGTTATTCAGTGGATTTGCTGATTACATTCTGGCAAACGAACTGGGAAGCCATCGCTACAGCGACCCCGAACTGACCTTCCGTAATAATCCAGCACTGATCCAGACAAACGAACTGACCACGCTGCGTTCAATGATGCGTGAATTGCTGGAACAACCTGAGACTTTCCAAAATTGGTTTGGTGAATTCATCTCTCAATCACGCCATGAACTGGATCTTGCTCCACCTGAACCCTCTTATGAAAGCGACGAGATCTATGAGTTGCTGAAACAGGGCGAAGAGTTAAATCGATTGAATGGATTGCGTGTCCTGCGTGTCGGCGATCAATGTTTCGTCAATGGAGAATTGATGGATACTCCTCATATCAATGCCGCTGATGCACTTTGTCAGCATAGTAAGGTCAACGCCGAACTTCTGGGTGATGCTATCGACGATGTTCGATTTGTCAGCCTGCTGACGGCCTTGGTCAACAGCGGTTATTGGTATTTTAATGACTAATCAGTGAACAATCCGTGAACAAAGGGGCAAATATTGCCCCTTTGTCAGTCATCAGATAACGCATTATTTTCACGCCTTGCCGCCAATTCAGCAATCCGCATAATGACGCGGACTGCCTGTTCCATGCCTTCCAGTGAAATAAATTCGTGCTTACTGTGATAATTATATCCACCAGTGAAAATATTCAGGCAAGGCAGGCCACGATAAGATAGCTGTGCACCATCAGTACCTCCACGGATCGGCTGGATTATCGGCTCAATATCACAATCCAGCATAGCTTGTTTAGCAATAGCAATAACGTGTGGATGTTTAATCATTTCACTGTGCATGTTGTAATAACTGTCATCAATCGTCAGCTCAATATAGCAATCTGGATGGAGTCCTTTCCCTACTTTTTCCGCAATGGCGAGTAGTGTTTTTTTGCGTTTTTTAAAATTCGCACTGTCAAAATCTCGGATAATGTAGTGCATCTCGGCACGCTCTACCGTGCCTTTTATGCTTTGCAAATGATAAAAACCCTCATAACCTTCTGTGTGTTCAGGCGTCTCTTCGGGAGGCAGTGCATGATGAAGGCGCATTGCCAGAGACGATGCATTAACCATCACCCCTTTGGCACTGCCCGGATGAACCATGTTACCCACGATCTTGATAGTTACTGATGCTGCATTAAAATTTTCAAACTCCAATTCTCCCACGCCGCCTCCATCGACGGTATAGGCCCATTCTGCCCCAAAAGCTTCTATATCAAAATAATGTGCCCCTTTGCCAATTTCTTCATCGGGCGTAAATGCAACCTGAATATCACCATGTGGAATATTTTTCTGTTTCAAACGCACCATTGCTGTGATGATTTCAGCAATGCCGGCTTTATCATCAGCACCTAACAGCGTTTTTCCATCAGTCGTAATTAATGTTTTTCCCCATAGACTATGCAATACCGGAAACATGACAGGCGACAGCACTTCATCCCCCATTCCCAATGCAATATCACCACCACGGTAATTTTCCAAGATTTGAGGATTAACATGCTTACCAGGAAAATCCGGTGAGGTATCGAGATGTGAAATGAAGCCAATAACCGGCACAGTCCAGGCAACATTTGATGGCAATGTTGCCTGGACTGTGCCCCGCTCATTGAAGGTGACATCAGAAAAACCAAGTTGAACCAGTTCCTCGTATAATGCTTTGGCAAGTTTCAGTTGACCGTCACTGCTGGGAATGGTTTTAGCGGATGGTTTTGATTGAGTATTAAATGCAATATATTTAAAAAAACGCTCTAATAATCTATTCATCTTCTCCCCCTGAATCATATAGATTTATTATGGCGAAGATGAATAGAGTAAGTATTGCGTCAAATCAGCTTTTATCTGCCTTCATCTGCTGAATTAAAGTCTGAACATATTCAGTGACAATTTTACTGGCATGACCATAGTGTTTTTCATCAAATAGACTTTCGACCTGACTAGGCTCCAGATTCAGTTCAACAGCGTGTGTGCCAGATAATTTAGCTTCATGCACGAAACCCGCTGCGGGATAAACGTGGCCTGATGTTCCGATAGCAATAAAGATATCAGCATCAGCTAAAGCAGAATAAATCTGCTCCATACCCAATGGCATTTCCCCAAACCATACTACATGAGGACGCAGTGGAGACGGAAATTGGCAACAATGACAACGATCTTCCATCGTCAACTCAGTCGTCCATTCAATCACCTGCCCAGACTGACAACAACGAACTTTCAGTAATTCACCATGCATATGCAGAACATGATGACTTCCCGCACGTTCATGCAGATCATCGATGTTCTGTGTCACCAACAGAAAATGGTCGCCAAGTACCTGCTCAAGTTCCGCCAAAGCATAATGCGCGGCATTGGGTTTGATTTCCGGCTGCTGGAGTTGCCCTCGGCGCGCATTGTAAAATGCCTGAACCATATCTGGGTCACGCTGGAAACCTTCCGGTGTAGCAACATCTTCGACTCTATGCTCTTCCCATAGGCCATCAGAAGAGCGAAATGTTCGAATACCTGACTCGGCAGAGATCCCTGCACCTGTCAGCACCACCACATGAGGTTTTTCTATTTTATTTGCCAATCGAATATCCCTGTAAAAATTTTGTCTATGTAATCGCTGACGCCGTAACCGTCTAATCCGAAAAAATTTACTGTGCCGATAACGAACCCGCATATGACTGTTTCCTTAAAAAAGGTTTCCTTAAATGCTCTTCAATCTCGAATAGCTATTCCACTCAGAACATGTGCATAAGGACGTTTTTACCGATTCATTTTTACCCGATTCAAGATCATACGATAGCGTGCTTAGATACGTGTTGATACTCTGGTATATTATTGACCACTCAAAATCTGCGCTGGATCAAGTTTACTGGCCCGACGGGCAGGATACCAACTAGCCAGCAAGCTCAATATCAATGCCGTTAGCAGAACATAAAAGATATCCAAGATATGTAACTCTGACGGCAAAAAATCAATAAAGTAGATATCTCCTGACAGGAAGTGGTGCCCAAACAGCTTTTCCAATCCTTTAATGATAGTCGTCAGATTTAATGATGTGAAAATGCCAACAATCACACCAATGAGGCTACCAATCATGCCCGCCAGTAATCCATACCATAAAAAAATCGCCCTGATATGACCATCTTTGGCACCCAGCGTGCGTAGGATAGCGATATCACTGCTTTTATCCTTCACTGCCATAATCAGCGTTGAAATAATGTTAAAACAGGCGACACCAATAACCAAAATCATAGCCAGATACATGATACTGCGCACCATCTGGATATCGTTGTACATATAGCCGTAATCTTTTATCCATGTGCTGATATACACATATTTTTCCGTGGCTTTACCCGCATCCAAAACCCGCTGTTCTGCTGCAAAAACATTATCCGCTTTGATCGCAATACCTGTGATGGCATGACCATAATCCAGATATTTCTGGGCATCAGATAAGGGAACCAGTGCCAAACTGTGATCCAACATACCACTCAACTGGAAAATACCCTCAACTTGTAAACGAATGCGTTTAGGCTGCAAGAGTTTTAGGCTCGGATCACTATTGGGGATCATGACGGTCAGCCAATCACCTTGTTTCACATGGAGTGAATTGGCCACGCCCTGCCCCAAAATCACCTGATTTTTACCTGCCTTAAACGTTTTCCATGCCCCATTACGCACAAATTGAGGTAAGGCACTGACGTTCGCCTCAGTGTCCAGAGCAACACCACGCACCTGTACTGCATGGAGTTTTTCACCACGCTCCATCAAGCCAGTAAACTCAATATAGGGAGAAGCCCCGACAATACCCGATGTCTGTTTTACCCGGTCGAGCGCCTGTTCCCAATCCTGAAAAGGTTGTTCCACCGCATAAATCTGTCCATGTGGAACAACGGAAAGTATTCGATTTTTCAGTTCTCGTTCAAAACCGTTCATGGCGCTCAGACCGATAATCAGTACTGCAACACCGAGCATAATACCCAGTGTTGAAATAACAGAAATCAGAGAAACCATTCCTGAACGACGGCGACCCCGGCTAAATCGTAATGCGGTAAATAATGCAAGAGGCAGATTTGCCATTACATCTCCCCCGTTAAGATTAACTCATCCTGTAGATACCCATCACGCATTTCCACCTGACGCTTAAGCCGGCTAGATAATTTTAGATCATGCGTCACAACCAGAAATGCCGTGCCTTGCTGTTGATTCAATTCTTGCAAAAGTTGAAACACACTGTCTGCATTACGTTGGTCAAGATTACCAGTCGGTTCATCCGCCAGTACCAACGAGGGTTCATTTACCAGCGCCCGAGCAATAGCAACACGCTGACGCTCTCCCCCCGACAGCTCAGATGGCCGATGTTGTGCCCGATTTTCCAACCCAACGGCCGCCAGCATGTCTAATGCTTTTTGTTGGGCCTGACGTTTTTTACCACCAATTAGTAGCGGCATAGCAACATTTTCCAACGCATTAAAATCAGGCAATAGATGGTGAAACTGGTAAATAAAACCAATTTCACTGTTGCGTAATTCTGCCCGCGCAGAAGAGGACATCTGGTTCAGTAATTTCCCTTTGAAAGTCACTTCGCCAGCCGTAGGTGAATCCAAACCGCCAAGCAAATGCAAAAGCGTACTCTTGCCTGAACCCGAACTGCCGACAATCGCCATCATTTCTCCTTGTTGCATGGAAAAAGTGACATTTTTCAACACTTCTGTGGAAACCTTCCCTTCCTGATATTTTTTACACAGATGATGACACAGCAATAGGGGTTGATTACTCATAACGTAAAGCCTCAGCAGGTTGAGTGGCAGCCGCGCGCCAGGAAGGGTATAAGGTTGATAATAGGGAAATGAGCATGGCACTAATGGTGATAATCACCACTTGCATGGTATCAATCGCAACGGGTAATTGAATGCCCTCAGTCAACAGGCCGACAACTGGCATTAAACTATTTAACTGGCTGGAAAGGAGTACCCCCAATCCAGTTCCCAGTAAAGCACCAATGATACCCGCTCCCGCGCCTTGGATCATGAAGATAGCCATTACCTGACGACGAGTCAGTCCTTGCGTCTGCAAGATAGCAATTTCTCCCTGTTTTTCCATCACCAACAAAGAAAGAGAGGTAATAATGTTAAAGGCAGCTACGGCGATAATCAGGCTCAACAATAAACCCATCATGTTTTTTTCCATGCGAACCGCCTGAAAAAATTCTCCCTTCCGTTCACGCCAATCTTTCCAAATCAACCCTTCTGGCAAAGTTTGCTGGCTCAACTCATCAACCGACAGGGGTTCATTGAGATACAAACGCCAACCCGTAATATTACCGATAGGATAACGTAACAATCGTGCTGCATCTTGCTGATTAACCAACATTTCTGTGCCATCAACTTCACTGTTGGCAAAGAACGTGCCCGCTACTGTGAATAATCGCTGGCTGGGAATTCGGCCCATCGGTGTCAACTGGCTGGCACTCGGCACGATAACGCGAATTTGATCACCACGTGTAACCCCCAATCTTGCTGCCAGCTTTTCTCCCAGAATGGCAAGATAACGCCCGGGTTGTAGCTGGCTGCGATCAACATCAATAATATGTTCCGCCAATGGTGCATATTCATCATGCGTAATGCCCAGCATAACACCGACACCAACGTTGCGAGGACTCTGTAACACTACATCTCCTTGTACAAGGGGTGTAATGCGGTTGACACCTTTTAATCCCGCAAGCTGGTTACTCGGATGTTCAACCGGATTGATAGAACCTTTTTCCGATGTAATGATAGCCTGTGGCATAAAACCTAAAATGCTACCTTCCAGTGAACGCTCAAATCCATTCATCACTGACAATACGGTGATCAATGCAGCCACCCCCAGCGTAATGCCAATAGCTGATAGCCATGAAACAAAACGGCCAAATTTATCGACCGCCCGCCCGCGCATATAGCGCAATCCTATAAATAATGAGACAGATTGGAACATGAAATCTGTTACGCCCCTGTTGCCAAAGCAAAGTGTTCGAGGATAATAAAGGGTAGCAATACTTTATGGAACCACCCGAATCCCGGTTCTGCGGTTTTTTTTACTTTATCTCAACCTGCCTGCGTATTTATTGGGTCAAAAATGTGTTGGGAATGGACTGAATCTTAGAGAACACATCAAACGCTTATGTCCGCAAAATACCGTTATCAACTTCCTGAACGTCGCGGTGATAGCCGCCAATTAGGCCACTTAACTGGCGCTGCCTGCGCTGTGGAATGTGCCGAAATCATTGAACGTCACTCAGGGCTAATACTGCTGGTGACAAAAGATATGCAGAATGCCCTGCGATTGCGTGATGAAATTCAACAATTCACCCACGCACCAATAAATATGATGTCAGATTGGGAAACCTTACCTTACGATAGTTTCTCTCCTCATCAAGAAATTATCTCCAACCGCTTATCCACGCTTTATCACTTACCCTTCATGACGAAAGGCGCGTTAATCCTTCCCGTTAATACTTTGATGCAACGTGTCTGCCCGCATGAGTACCTAAAAGGGCATGCTTTGGTCATGCGTAAAGGGCAGCGTCTTTCCCGTGATAAACTGCGTACAGAGTTGGAGCAAGCAGGTTATCGCAGTGTTGAACAGGTACTTGAGCACGGCGAGTTCGCTACGCGCGGAGCCTTGTTCGATCTATTTCCAATGGGCAGCGAGTACCCCTATCGCATTGATTTCTTTGATAATGAAATTGATAGTCTGCGCACCTTTGATGTGGATACCCAACGAACGCTAGCTGAAGTGGAACAAATCAGTTTATTGCCGGCTCATGAATTTCCAACCGACCAAGATGCGATTGAGCTGTTTCGCAGCCAGTGGCGCGAACAGTTCGAAGTCCGTCGCGATGCGGAACATATTTATCAACAAGTCAGTAAAAAAATTCTGCCAGCAGGCATCGAGTATTGGCAATCGTTATTCTTTGCACAGCCCTTGCCTACCCTCTTTGGTTATCTGCCCGAGAATACGCTGCTAATTACACAGGATTTAGTCAGCGCTGCGGAGCGTTTCTGGCAGGATACGGAACAGCGCTTTGAGAGCCGCAAAGTTGATCCCATGCGACCTTTGCTCGCCCCTGAACGGATCTGGTTGCCAGTCAATAAGCTTTTCTCAGAGCTGAAAAACTGGCCTCATATTCAAGTCAATAACGAAACGCTCCCACAAAAAGCAGGAAAAACCAACCTTGCTTATCAAACTCTGCCTGATTTATCAGTTGTTGCACAGCAAAAAGCGCCGTTGGATAAATTACGCCGTTTTATGGAACAGTTCAGCGGTAAAATCGTTTTCTCGGTGGAAAGTGAAGGACGCCGAGAATCCGTGCAAGAATTGTTATCACGAATCAAAATCAATCCGGTAAAAATAAATCAGTTAATAGATGCCGATAAACCCGGTCATTTCTTGATGATTGGAGCCGCAGAGCACGGTTTTGTTGATGAAGACAATAAACTCGCACTCATCTGTGAAAGTGACATGCTCGGCGAACGTGTCAGCCGCCGCCGTCAGGACAATCGGCGGACCATCAATACCGATACGCTAATCCGCAATCTCGCTGAGTTACGGCACGGTCAACCCGTCGTTCACCTTGAACATGGTGTTGGACGCTATCAGGGGCTGACAACGCTGGAAGCGGGTGGCATTAAGACAGAGTATCTTATCCTGACCTACGCCGGAGAAGACAAACTGTATGTGCCAGTTTCCTCCCTTCATCTCATCAGCCGTTATGCTGGTGGTGCTGAGGAAAGTGCCCCACTGCATAAGCTGGGGGGAGAGGCATGGAATAAAGCCCGCCAGAAAGCAGCTGAAAAAGTACGTGATGTTGCCGCCGAATTATTGGATGTTTATGCACAGCGTGCCGTTAAGCCGGGTTTTGCCTTTAAGAACGATCGCGAACAATATCAACTGTTCTGCCAGAGCTTTCCGTTTGATACCACTCCCGATCAAGAACAAACTATCACTGCTGTATTTGATGATATGTGCCAGCCCATTGCCATGGACCGACTGGTATGTGGCGATGTCGGTTTTGGGAAAACTGAAGTAGCGATGCGTGCCGCATTTCTATCTATCTCCAATAATAAGCAAGTCGCAGTGCTTGTGCCAACAACTCTGTTAGCACAGCAGCATTATGATAATTTCCGGGATCGCTTTGCAAATTGGCCTGTACACATTGAAGTTATGTCACGCTTTCGCAGCGCAAAGGAACAACAGCAAGTCATTGATATGGCGGCTGAAGGAAAAGTGGATATCATTATCGGTACCCATAAGCTCCTGCAAAATGATTTACGCTGGAAAGATCTTGGCTTGTTGATCGTCGATGAGGAACACCGCTTCGGCGTTCGCCATAAAGAACGCCTTAAAGCTATCCGTGCAGATGTCGATGTTCTGACCCTTACGGCAACCCCGATCCCTCGCACGCTTAACATGGCAATGAGTGGTATGCGCGACCTGTCCATTATCGCCACTCCCCCTGCCCGCCGTCTGGCAGTAAAAACCTTTGTACGCGAATATGACAACCTCGTGGTTCGTGAATCCATCCTGCGTGAAATCTTGCGTGGTGGACAGGTTTACTATTTGTATAACGATGTCGAAAACATTGAGAAGGCAAAAGCCAGGCTGGAAGAATTGGTTCCCGAAGCCAGAATCGTTGTAGGCCATGGGCAAATGCGTGAGCGTGATTTGGAACGCGCCATGACGGATTTCCATCACCAACGTTTTAATGTGCTGGTATGTACCACCATTATTGAAACAGGTATCGATATTCCCAGTGCCAATACCATCATCATTGAACGCGCCGATCATTTTGGATTGGCGCAACTGCACCAGTTACGTGGACGTGTCGGGCGTTCCCACCATCAAGCCTACGCTTATTTACTGACACCACATCCAAAAGCCATGACCAGTGACGCCCAAAAACGGCTGGAAGCCATTGCATCCCTTGAAGATTTAGGGGCTGGTTTTGCATTGGCAACTCATGATTTGGAAATCAGGGGAGCGGGTGAATTACTGGGCGAAGATCAGAGCGGACAGATGACCAGCATAGGTTTCACCCTCTATATGGAGTTGCTGGAGAGTGCTGTTGATGCCCTCAAAAATGGGCGGGAACCTTCACTTGAAGATCTCACCAATTGCCAGACTGATATAGAGCTACGCATGCCAGTACTTTTGCCTGATGATTATATTCCTGACGTCAACATGCGCCTGTCTTTCTATAAACACATTGCCAGCGCACAGGATAATACTGAACTGGATGAACTAAAGGTAGAACTCATTGACCGATTTGGTTTATTGCCCGATCCGGGGCGCCAATTGCTACAATCGGCCTCCATTCGCCTGATAGCTCAGGAGTTAGGTATCAAACGTATTGAGGCGCATGAAAAAGGTGGCTTCATCGAGTTTAGCAATAACAATAAAGTCGATCCTAGTTACCTGATCGGTTTATTGCAGACACAGCCCAACGTTTATCGGCTGGATGGCTCATCTAAACTGAAATTCATGACTGAATTAACGGAGCGGGCTACTCGATTGTCTTTCATCCAGCAGTTGTTGGAATCCTTTGTTCAGCATCAGAGCCATCCCCAATAGATTTCAATCAGCAAATTGAAAGATGAGAGGTTAACTCTATGATTGCACTATTTTGCCAATACAGTTCGTCAATATAACTTAATGCGAACTGCATGCAAAATAGTGCAATCCTCCACTCAATCTTCCACTAAAGAGTGGGATGAGGTCATTATTCTAAATTTGTCTTGATAATTAATTGACCTTTTTCATTTAAGGGAATAATTTCCTCAGGTTGATATAGCATCCTGACTTTTCCCGGCTGATCTCCAATAACATAACTGACATCGTACCCAACAATACGTGGTTTCTTAAAATCAACGGCGATGCAATTTTTTAATACTGAATGGTTCAAAACAGGGTATTCCCTCTTTACTTTTAGTACATCAAGAAGAGTTAATATGCGATATTCATGCTCAGTCAAACGATTTCCCACAATATCTTTTACTGTAATAGGAATAGGAAATACCGTGATATGACAATAGGATTGATGAACATCAACAGTTGATCTGATAGGTCGCGAAGATAATACTTGCGCAACGCTAGGGCGTGGAGATTCAAAACAAAACGTTGCGGCAGCACCAATAATGGCAATAGTAATTATAGAACCAATTACGTACTGTCTTATCTTTAGTTTAACCACATAGCACCTTGATATATTAATAATTTTCCACACATTTTGACTGACAAATATTTTTCCCAATATTTGAGGTGAACTAAAAATGCGCCAAATTCATTATTTAAGAAAAGTCCTATTTCATTGATCTAATATTATTAAATCATTAAGATCTTATCCCAGTAAACATGCCTTCTCCCTTAGGGCCACACTAAAGTACGTTCAAACTCTATCACTTTTGACTGGGCACGGCCCAGATTAAAAATAATAAATAAAATAGCTTAATGAGATAGTCCCTAATTTTATATTCTTCATTTCTCCTCTATCTCCAATACAAGTTTCTGCGTTATGGAAAGTAAATGGAGCCCTCAGAAACATAAAATATCTGTGATATCTATAGGTTAAATAGCTATGTGACTGAGGTAAATTAGCACAATCAGTAAAATAATAATTTACACAACGCAGGACATATATCACTTCTGTGTCTAATCCTAACAGTCCGAGCAAAATTGTGATACTACAGTAACCGAACTAAAACAGGCTTTATTACAACGATTAATTAAACACACAGATAAACTATTTCATTTACCTGTAAAAAAACCATGCACAACAGTGCCAGTTGAGTTTATCTTTTGCATCATATCAATATAATAACAGTCCTATTATTTAAGAAACCCACACATAACAATAATGAGTTAACTCAAATAGATGAATGCATTTTATATAAATACAATTTATTCATTATAATAATGAACCGCGATAAATTTAGAGAAGAATAATTATGATATGTATAACAATAAATATAATGGGTAGGAAAGTGGCTCATCGAAGTTAATTACATTCAGATGGGCCACTTTTCAGCTAACTAATTAGTGTAATTTCAACCGTGGACGAATAACACGGTTAATTCCACCAACTAACATCATCAAGCCTGTTTTAATATACCCATGCAGGGCTACCTGATGCATACGATACAAAGAGATATAAACTATACGTGCAATACGGCCTTCTACCATCATTGATCCACGCATCAAGTTCCCCATCAGGCTACCAACAGTACTGAACTTAGATAATGAAACCAGTGAACCGTGATCTTTATAAACATATTCTTTCAATGGTTTTTCATTCAGTAGTGCCTGAATGTTGTCGTAGCAACGACTTGCCATTTGATGAGCGGACTGGGCACGAGGAGGCACAAAACCACCTTCTTTTTTCGGGCATGATGCACAATCCCCAATAGCGAAAACATGATCATCCAGTGTGGTTTGCAAAGTTGGTTTCACCACTAATTGGTTGATACGGTTTGTTTCCAACCCACCGATGTCTTTCATAAAGTCAGGTGCTTTAATCCCTGCCGCCCAAACCATCAGAGAAGCTTTGATCTGCTCTCCATCTTTAGTATTCAGCCCATGCTCATCGGCACTGGTCACCATAGTCTTGGTTAATACTTTGACGCCAAGTTTAGTCAATTCTTGATGGGCCGCACCGGAAATGCGTGTTGGCAACGCAGGCAGAATTCGCTCACCCGCTTCAACCAAGGTCACATTCAAGGCATCTGAATTCAAGCTTTCAAAACCATAACTGTTAAACTGCTTAACCGCATTATACAGTTCTGCTGACAGCTCCACGCCAGTTGCACCACCACCAACAATCGCGATATTCACTTTTTCTTCTGCACATTGATTTGCAGAATATTTCAGAAACAGGTTTAACATTTCATTATGGAAACGATGTGCCTGCTGCGGATTATCAAGGAAAATACAGTTTTCCTTCACACCTGCCGTACCAAAATCATTCGACCGACTACCCAATGCCATGACAAGAATGTCGTAAGCCAGCTCACGCTCTGGTACCAACAAATCACTGCCTTCATCACGGATTTCAGCCAGATTAATTTTCTTCTCTTCACGATTAATATTCGTAAGTGTACCTAGCTGGAAATTGAAATGATGGTTACTGGCATGAGCTAAATAACTCAGTGCATCAACACCATCATCAAGAGAACCCGTCGCTACTTCATGTAATAATGGTTTCCATAAATGGCTGTTGTTGCGATCCACCAAAGTAATTTCGGCTTTTTGCTTACGACCCAATTTATGTCCCAAACGCGTTGCCAGTTCTAAACCACCAGCACCCCCACCAATGATGACAATTCTTGTCTTTGGCGTTGTCATGACTACCCCACTGAAAATACACCTAATGTTATGTAAGGAGCTAAACTCATCTCTTTGAGTAAAAAACCTTGAATAACGTCCTTAAATAACACCAGACTAAACAAATTTCATACTGCAAATATCCTCAGAATATCATGGTAGGACAGTTGGTCATACCAAAAACAGTCACAATCAAATTCTTTTGATTAATTAGACGACAATCACAAAATATGCGGGATGATTTTCAATTAATTAGACTCAAATCTGATTTATGAATAATTAACATTGTAAATGTTAATATTATGTGAATATGGAAATTTAAGTATACCAAGTCACACTATCGGGAAAATACAGAGAGATAAAATGTTGGAAGAGGGAAAGGAATAAGATCATCAGTGGCGATCCTATTCCTGATTTTTATTGAAACAAATTTACATAATTCAATAATTATTCACATCTTATCCATTTTTCGCACAAACCATGCAATGCTTTATTAGCCTGTTGCCAACGTTCAGATTTCTGTAGTTCTTCCAAACTGAATCGTTTGCCTTGATGATATAACCGAGTGACTTTATCTGAATTGATCACCGGAAGGTTATCCAGCACACTGACTGCCCCTTCCCGATTGTTGCACACCAAAATCATGTCACAGCCAGCATCCAACGAAGTTTTCGCTCGCTCGGCATAACTGCCCATAACAGCAGCACCTTCCATTGATAGGTCATCAGAAAAAATGACACCTTCAAACCCCAATTGCTCACGCAATACAGATTTTAACCAATATGGTGAACCACTGGCAGGACGGTGATCTATCTGAGGGTAAATAACATGAGCAGGCATAATTGCATCCAGCAGATTCCGTTGAATGAAATCGCGGAAAATCACCATATCATGACAACTGATGGCATTCATTGAGCGATTATCCCTCGGTGTTTCTTTATGGGAATCCGCTGTCACTGCCCCATGCCCCGGAAAATGTTTACCCGTCGATCTCATACCCGCAGAATGCATGCCCTTAATAAATTTTTCGGCCATGATCATCGCAAGTTCAGGCTCTTCGTGGAATGAACGCTCTCCAATCGCAGTACACTTATGTCCCAAATCCAGCACTGGCGCAAAACTGATATCGATGTCCATTGCAATCATTTCTGATGCCATCAACCAGCCAGACTCTTCTGCTAAATGCGCTCCCATAAGCATGTCATGCACGCCAGCGAAAGACTGTGCTGCGGGTAAACGAGTAAAACCTTCGTGAAAACGCTGAACTCTTCCCCCTTCCTGATCAACGGCAACCACCAGACGATGATGGGAAGCTTCACGAATTTGGCGAACTAACTCACTTAATTGTTTCGTATCGTAGAAGTTGCGGGTAAATAGAATTAAACCGCCCACTAATGGATGTTGCAGAATTTCGCGTTCTTCATTATCCAATTCATAACCAACAACATCTAACATTACTGGACCCATAGCATTCCTCATTTCTCTTTATTGGTTGCCATTGTGATTAATTATCGTTAAGTTTCACTGGCGTGTTACGCCAATTTAAACTTATTACATCAGCTTAAAACTGTGGCGCAGAGGATGCACCAGTGATAAAAATTGTTGCTCTCTTGTCTGCTGCCAACGTACTTCATACCACATCAGCATCATATATCTAACCCACGGTTCCCATCGCTTAATCTGCTGTTTCAATCGTTGGATATCTGAATACCCTGATGCTCGGATACAATAATAATCCAAAAAAGTTTGTTGCTGTATCTCATCCCATTGATTTCCCTTAAATAGCACAGCCAATGAGAAACCAATATCAACATCAGCAGCATATTCCCAATCAATCAATTTTAGCCCTTCTTCGGTCATTAGCAGATTATCAGGGTGAATATCCATGTGAGCAGGAGCGATTTTTAAAGCGGTAGGCATTTTAATTGCTATAAAAAATTTATGCAGGCGTAACCAGCGTGGAGACAAACGTTTCCGGTCAATCTGCTGCCACTGAGAGGCAATTTGCTGTTTGAGTTTAAGGGGATAGCCCAATGGAGAATGGTGATGGAGAATGACAAGTGTCCGAGCCAATGATTGCTGTAAAGCTGGCTGACCCAATGTTTCAGCGTCTATTTTTGTGCCCATGAACCACTCTAGCAATAGCCAAGTTCCATTCATAGCCATCACTTTGGGCGCAATATCTGTGGAAAATAACCTGCGTAAGATCTGATTTTCCCGCTGGCGATCCACTCCCAGAGTTCTATTAAGTGATGTTTGTGCACGCCCAACCATCTGACGCACACCATCCGTAATATAGTAACTTCCTTGTGTCAGACCCGTTAATGGCCTAATTTCCCAAGACTCTACTGGAATGTCAGGCCATTGCTGACATAACATTTTCAATAAAGAGTTATTGTTAGTTAACGTCACCACGACCAGACCAGAGTATCTCACCGGTTTTGACCAGCATAAGCTGCATATCTATGTCACGCTGACCATTATGACTAGAGACCTCGGAGTAAAGAACATAGTCAGCGTTCAAATAGCGCGCCAACCCAATGGACTTACTGCGCAATCCTAAGCTATCTTCCGATGACAATCCCAATGCTTGCTGGGCTGTATGGACTTGGGATTTAGGTACAACTTGAAAGACCTGTTCGATACTGATTGCATCTGTAATCGCATCAGTGGCTTTCAGGGTTCGTAAGGAACCATTAGTGTTATTTTTGACAGAATCAACAAGTAATACTTTTCCCGCATCTACACCATTGGCCTTAGCCATCTGCTCAACCAATGGCTGAACGATATTATTCCAATTAATAGACTGGAGCTTGGGTGGTTGAGGCACTTTTTCCGACCGCTCTACCGGCGGCTCCTGTTTTTTCTTTGGTTCCACTGGTGTAACAGGAGCAGGCTGTTGTGTTTCCAGAGTTACACAACTCGCCAGCAACATTGCTGATAATATAACAAAGAGAATTCTTTTCATTAATCTACTCCGGTTACATCGCTCTTGTACCGATACTCGTGAACAATATTGTTCCGCCAACCTATTATCATGCCAACAATGGTCCTAATGGACGTCCACCGACCAAATGCATATGGATATGGAAAACTTCCTGCCCTGAGTGGCGATTACAGTTCATAATCAAGCGATAGCCATCTTCTGCAACGCCTTCCTCTTTTGCAATTTTTGCTGCAACCGTAAACAAACGACCCAATGCAATTTCATGATCAGTGGTAACATCGTTAACCGTTGGGATCAATACATTAGGTATAATCAAAATATGTGTTGGTGCCTGAGGGGAAATATCACGGAACGCTGTGACTAAATCATCCTGATAAATAATATCAGCAGGAATTTCACGACGGATTATTTTACTAAAAATAGTTTCTTCTGCCATCTTATTTCTCCTTTTTGCCATTTAATTTTATTTAATATCGATATGAAACAGTTCACAAAAGTTTCTTGTTGTCACCGTTGCCAATTCATCAATACTAACACCTTTTAAAACTGCCATATATTCAGCAACGTCACGCACATAAGCTGGCTGATTCTGTTTACCACGATGAGGAACAGGTGCCAGATAAGGTGAGTCAGTTTCTACCAGAATGCGATCTAATGGCACAAATCTCGCCGCTTCACGGATCTGCTCTGCATTACGGAAGGTGACGATACCAGAAAAAGAGATATAGAAACCCAAATCCAGCAAGGCTCTTGCCGTTTCTTTGTCTTCCGTGAAACAGTGCAGAACTCCACCACATTCTTGCACTTTCTCTTCCCGCAAGACCATCAGTGTATCGTCTCTTGCTTCACGGGTATGCACAATCACCGGTTTATTTAATTCTCGGCCAATTCGGATATGTTTACGAAATGATGTTCTCTGGAGTTCAACATTTTCTTTCTGATAATAATAGTCCAGACCAGTTTCGCCCATTGCGACGACATCCTCATCCGCAGCCAGCCGGGCAAGCTCTTCAAAATTGTAACCCTCATCCAGATTCAGTGGATGGATACCACAGGAATAAGCTACATTTTCTCGTTTACCAATCAGATTTTTCATCTGCTGGAATCCGGGCAACGTAGTCGCTACTGCCAGCATATACTTCACATCCCTTTCTGCGGCTTTCGCCACAACATCATCTACACTTTTGTGCAGCGTTTCATAATCAAGGCAATCGAGGTGGCAATGCGAATCAACTAAAAACATAATATGCTCGTATATAAATAAGTTACTGTGTGGGGCAAAGCTGTTTTTCCCAATTGAGTAATTGTTCTGTCAGCAATAATTCTCGATTGATACCCACCACCGAAAATAATTGATGACGACAATGTATCCAACCATCAACGGTACTTAATAATGTGTCCACACTTTGGGCAGAAGCCAGATGATGAATCAAAGCCTGCTGATCTTGGTTAACGCAGTAATTTTGCGCTTTCTGCTGCCATTTCACAGCATCGGATAATAAACTAATCAGCCAATGCAAAGAGCGCTGTACATCATCACGATTCAACAATGGCAAAAGTGACAGGGTATCACATTTATGCAATGCCTGTGCAATTGCCTGGCAAAGCGAACTTCTCTGCTGCCATTTTTCAGGCTGAAGTAACTGCTCCGCTGCCAGTGGTGCTCCCTGAGAAAGTTTTAATGCTGTCTGTACATCCAGAGAGGGTATAGCTGGAAGCTGGTTTTTCAGCCAATAAAGCCCTACAGAGTTTTCAGGTACCGGGAGAAAATAATAAAAACAGCGACTACGCAGTGTTGCCAGCAAATTTGTAGGGCTCTGACACCGCAACAGAAAATAAGTGTTTTTAGGTGGCTCTTCCAGTGTTTTCAACAAGGCATTGGAAGCTGCATCGGTCAGGGATTCTGCCAATGGTAACCAGACAATTTTAGCGCCTCCTTGCTGAGAATGTTCGTAGAGTTTTACGCTGATCTGACGTACAGCATCCACTCCAATAGTATTTTTTCCCTTTTCAGGAGCAAGGACATGCCAGTCAGAATGGGTTTCTGCCAACATCAAGTGGCAACCATGGCATTTGCCACAGCTTTTCATACCCTGTTTATCCTGACACATTAACCAGCGACTCAACCCATAAAGTAATGCATCTGCGCCAGTTCCTTCGTGGGCATGAAGCAAAACAGCATGGTGCCCACGTCCCTGTTGATGGGATTCAACTAACTGGCGGTACGCATGATTGAGCCACGGATACCAATTCATGTTGGTGTTTCCTGTTCTTTCAACCACTATTTTTCAACCAATCAAGTAAGGTATAGCGGATATCATCCTGCACTTTTTCCAGCAACTGAGTGGCATCAACCTTCCTGATGCTGTCATCTTTCTCCACTAATTCGAGATATTTTTCACGAGTGCGATGGAAGAAGTCCAAAGATTCTTTTTCAATGCGATCCAATTCGCCACGCTCACGGGCACGTTGTAAACCCACCTCTGGAGGTAAATCAAGATAGATAGTCAAGTCTGGATGAAAATCACCCAATGCAGCTTCGCGTAATGATTCCATCAGATTTTGATCTATACCACGACCGCCGCCCTGATAGGCCTGGGAAGAAAGGTCATGACGATCACCAACCACCCAAGTTCCCTTTGACAATGCTGGCTTGATGATGTTTTCCACCAATTGAACTCTGGCAGCATATATCATCAATACCTCTGCCTTATCTGTCAGTGATTCTCCTTCAACACCCTGTTTAATCAGCTGGCGTAACTTTTCTGCCAATGGCGTTCCACCCGGTTCACGGGTAAAAATCAAGTCAGAAATACCATACTGTTTCAATGTTTCAACCACTGTTTGGATTGCTGTCGTTTTTCCCGCACCCTCAAGACCTTCAATTACAATAAATTTGCTATTCATTTATCCTGCTTTAATCTCTGACGGTAAAGATTTACCGCCTTATTATGTGCTACCAGATTAGTGGTGAATGTGTGTCCGCCATCGCCATTCGCAACAAAATATAAGTATTCTGTGACAGCAGGATGTCCTGCTGCCTTAATCGAAGCCAGACTTGGCATAGCAATGGGTGTTGGTGGTAACCCATCAATCATATAGGTATTGTACGGTGTAAAAGCGGTTAGATTGCTGCGAAAAATCGTACCAGTATATTTATCTCCCAACCCATAAATTACCGTTGGATCAGTTTGTAATCGCATCTTTAACCGTAGACGATTCACGAATACAGAAGCAACTTTGGTACGTTCAGACTCAATTGCCGTCTCTTTTTCAATGATGGATGCCATGATAAACATCTCATAGGCATTCTTATACGGCAGATTTCTTTCGCGGCTTTCCCACTCCTGCTTTAGTACCATTTTCATTTTGTTATTAGCGCGCTTGAGTAACTCCACATCACTCGTGCCTGCTGTATACAGATAGGTATCAGGATAAAACCAGCCTTCCAGTGATTCTCCCGCTTTCATCCCCAAAGCATCAATCAGTTCTTGCGGTGTTTTACTCTCAGCTTCATGCTTTAAGTATGGCGCATCCTGCAATATTTTTGACCAATCAGAAAGGCGACTGCCTTCAACAAAGCGAATAGCAAACTGTGTTTCTTTACCGCTGGCGAACAGTTGCAAGACGGCTCTTAAGGACATGCCTTTTTGCAATCGATAAGTCCCTGCCTTAAATTTCGCCAATTCAGGTTTAAATCGAAATAACCACGGCAATAATTGATTATTTTCAATTAACTTATGCTGAATCAGCAAAGTTTCTAAGCCAGCACGTCCAGTTCCGGCCGGGACAGTAAATATAAATTCTTGATTAAGATTAATATTCTGATCAGCAAAGTTTTCGATTTTCTTCACAAAAGAAAAAAATACAATCACTGCGACCGCAATAATCAATCCAGGTAGAATGAAAATGCGCTTTTTTAGTTTCATTCGGTAATCACTTTTATTTGTGCTTCAATGATGAGTAATTAATAGCTAATGCTTTAAACATTAAGGCGTTAAACATTTGGGTAATAAATACTCATGTAACTCTCTTGATTGATATTTCCACGCAGGTTGATTTTTATGCGCTTGAATTTGACATACTGGAATCACTGGCATCAGGGAATTACAGATAATCACTTCATCTGCATGAGCCAGTGCTTCAGGATAACGCATGACACATGACAGGTTATAATCACTTTTCGTCAATAATTCGATTATTTTCTGCCGCATAATCCCTTCCACACCGCACTGGCTAAGATCAGGCGTATAAACATTTTTTCCTTTTCGCCAAAATATATTGGCAGTACAACACTCAACTAATAAACCATCACTATCAAGCACCAATGCCTCATCAACTTGGGATTGCTCAATGAATCTTTTGATCAAAATCTGCTCCAAACGATTCAAGTGCTTGATACCTGCTAAATAGGGATTAATTCCCATAGGAATAGGGCTAAGAACCAATGAAACGCCTTTTTGACGCTGAGTAATATACTGTTCCGGATATGAACTCAGAAAAAGGATTTGAGTGGGTTCAATCGTGTCAGCAATACTATAACCACGGTTCCCCGTTCCTCTGGAAAGAATGACTTTCAAAACACCTGATTCACACCCTTTCACTACTTGTTTAATATGATTCTCAAGTTGCAGCCAATCCAATGCTGGCATAAACAATTTTTCAACGCCTTTTTGCAGCCGCTTTATATGCAAAGGTAGCAAAATCGGCTGCCTTTGCTCAACTCTTATCGTGGTGAAACAACCATCACCAAATTGAACCGCGCGATCATTCACAGGTAAGTGCTCGCACTGATTACCATTAATCCAATACGTCATTTTAATTTCTTATTTTCGATAAAAAGGCGTAATAACCTCATCTATTAAGGGGCGTTATAATAGTATAGGTGCCTCAGTAGTGCAAAAAACCATACAAAGACGATCATTTCAAAAAACAATCATAAAAATATAGGCATAAAAAAAGCCCCAACAAGTGTTGAGGCTCTTTATAAACACAACGTGTTTTTAGATCTTACGGAAAATCAATGACCCATTGGTGCCACCGAAACCGAAAGAGTTACACAATGCGTATTCCATTCCTTCAACTTTACGTGCTTCATCTGGAACTAAATCCAAATGGCAGTTCTCATCCTTATTTACCAAATTAATGGTTGGAGGAACAATCTGATCACGCAGGGAAAGAATAGTGAAAATGGATTCAATCGCTCCCGCAGCACCCAACAAGTGGCCTGTCATTGATTTGGTTGAACTCACTAATACTTTAGTACCTTCACCAAAAACAGACTCTACTGCACGGGCTTCTGCAATATCACCGACTGGTGTTGAAGTGCCATGAGCATTGATATAGCCCACCTGCTCTGGTGAAATACCCGCATCTTTCAGGGCATTTTCCATCGCTAACGCAGCACCCGCGCCATCTTCAGGAGGTGATGTCATATGGTAAGCATCACTGCTCATGCCAAAGCCAACAACTTCAGCATAGATTTTTGCACCACGTTTTTTGGCATGTTCGTATTCTTCAAGAACAACCACACCCGCTCCATCACCCAGAACAAAACCATCACGATCTTTATCCCAAGGACGGCTTGCAGTCAGAGGATCGTCGTTACGGGTCGATAACGCCCGTGCAGCACCGAATCCGGCAACACCAAATTCTGTACTGGCTTTCTCTGTGCCACCTGCCAGCATAATATCAGCATCATTATAGGCAATGATACGAGCCGCATGGCCGATATTATGTACGCCAGAAGTACAGGCAGTTGCAATGGAGATACTAGGGCCACGAAGTCCATAAAGGATGCTCAGATGACCTGCCACCATATTGATGATGGTCGAAGGTACAAAGAATGGGCTGACCTTGCGAGGCCCTGCCGAAAGCAATGTACTGTGGTTCTCTTCAATCAGCCCCAAACCACCAATACCAGAACCAATAGCAGCACCAAAGCGGCTAGCATTGGCTTCTGTTACTTCTATTCCTGCATCTTCAATGGCTTGTGCGCCTGCAGCAATACCATACTGAATGAAGAGATCCATCTTCCGTGCATCTTTGCGCGAAATATTGAAATCTTCATGATTAAAATTCTTCACCACACCTGCAAATTTAGTTGCATGGTTAGAGGTGTCAAAATGTTCGATAAGGCCGATACCACTCTGTCCTGCACAAACAGCATTCCAAGAAGATTCTACTGTATTGCCGACAGGAGATAACATGCCTAGTCCGGTCACGACTACTCGACGCTTAGACACGGTTATCCTCCAGGGAGGGAAAAAATTTAGGACGAAAAACATAGGCGGTCGAATGACCGCCTAGGTATGTGTGCTTATTTACCTGCGTTTTCAACGTAGTCAATAGCAGCCTGAACTGTAGTGATTTTTTCAGCTTCTTCGTCTGGGATCTCGATATCGAACTCTTCTTCCAGAGCCATTACCAGTTCAACTGTGTCAAGAGAATCAGCGCCCAAGTCATCAACAAATGAAGCTGTGTTCACAACTTCTTCCTCTTTAACACCCAGTTGTTCAACGATGATTTTCTTAACGCGTTCGTCGATAGTGCTCATACTATTAAATTTCCTATCAAAACTCGCTTTTGCGATGGTTTTCGTAGTTTATAAAATACAGGAAAAGATGCAACCAAATCCCGGCTGGTCGAACCACAATCTGCTTCTTTTTGTACAAAAAATACATCAAAAACAGAGGGTTCGCTCATTTTTAGATCATGTACATGCCACCATTGACATGTAATGTTTCACCCGTAATGTAAGCGGCCTCGTCAGAAGCAAGAAACGCTACAGCACTGGCAATTTCTTTTGCATCACCGAGACGATTGGCAGGAATTCCAGCTGAAATGCCTGCACGTTGTTCGTCTGTCAACGCTCTGGTCATATCAGTTTCAATAAAACCAGGTGCAACAACGTTGACGGTGATGCCACGAGAAGCGACTTCACGAGCCAATGATTTACTAAAACCAATAACTCCTGCTTTCGCTGCCGTGTAATTCGCCTGCCCTGCATTTCCCATCGTCCCGACAACAGATCCAATGGAAATAATACGTCCATAACGTTTTTTCATCATAGCGCGCATTACTGCTTTTGACAGACGAAAAATCGAAGAAAGATTAGTGTCAACAATGTCTTGCCACTCATCATCTTTCATGCGCATCAACAAGTTATCACGAGTGATGCCTGCATTATTAACTAAAATGTCTATTTCACCAAATTCAGCACGAATATTCGATAGTGCATTCTCAATGGATTCTGAATCTGTGACATTCAGTACAAAACCTTTGCCTTTATCACCAAGATAGGCACTGATTGCTTCAGCTCCTTTTTCACTGGTTGCGGTACCAACAACACATGCACCACGTTCTACCAGTAATTCTGCAATCGCGCGACCTATGCCACGGCTAGCGCCAGTGACCAGTGCAATTTTTCCATCAAAGCTCATGTTTTCCTCAGTCATTTGTTCAGAGCAACTGTGAGTGATGATACATCATTTACTGCTACAGCATTTAAAGTATCAACAATTCGTTTAGTTAACCCAGTTAATACCTTACTCGGCCCAATCTCTAATAGTTGTTCAATACTTTGCTCAGCAATATATTCAACGGATTCTGCCCAACGTACAGGATTATACAACTGACGAACCAAGGCGTCTCGAATCGCATCAGCAGATTTTTCTACTTTTACATCGACGTTATTGACGACAGGGAATTGTGGCTGATTAAACACAACTTCTTGCAGTGCAGCCGCCAATTGCTCGGCCGCAGATTTCATAAGTGCACAGTGCGAAGGCACGCTAACGGATAACGGCAATGCTCGTTTAGCACCCGCAGCCTTACATGCTGCTCCCGCACGCTCTACAGCATCTTTTTCACCTGCGATAACAACCTGCCCAGGTGAATTAAAATTAACAGGTGAAACAATCTGGCCTTGTGCTGATTCTTCACATGCCTTTGCAATGGATTCATTATCTAAACCGATAATGGCATACATTGCCCCCTGACCTTCTGGTACAGCTTCCTGCATCAATTTTCCACGCAACTCAACGAGTTTAATTGCCTGCTGGAACTCAATCACTCCAGCACAGACCAGCGCTGAATATTCGCCAAGGCTATGGCCTGCCATGATGGAAGGTGCTTTACCGCCCTTTTCCTGCCATACACGCCAAATAGCCACTGAGGCAGCCAGTAACGCAGGTTGGGTTTTCCACGTTTTGTTCAGTTCTTCTACAGGCCCTTGCTGAACCAATGTCCACAAATCATATCCCAAAACCGCAGAAGCTTCTGCGAAAGTCTGTTCAACCAGCGGAAACTCTGAAGATAAATCCGCCAACATACCCAGAGCTTGAGAACCTTGACCGGGAAACACCATTGCAAAATCAGACATGTTTATTTTCCTGTTGAATTAAAAACGTACCAGCGCTGAGCCCCAGGTAAAGCCACCGCCAAATGCTTCAAGTAAAATTAGCTGGCCGCGTTGAATTCTTCCATCGCGCACCGCTTCATCAAATGCTGTCGGAACAGATGCTGCCGACGTGTTGCCATGACGATCCAGAGTCACAACGACTTTATCCATTGTCATATCTAATTTCTTGGCTGTCGCTGAAATGATACGCAAATTCGCCTGATGAGGTACTAGCCAATCAAGCTGGGAATGAGGCAAGTTATTCGCTTCTAATGTTTCATCAACAATATTAGCCAATTCACGAACAGCCACTTTAAAGACTTCATTGCCAGCCATCGTCACATATTCTGGTGTATCACACTTCACTCGGCTTTGATGAGGTAATGACAGCAAATCACCATAACGCCCATCCGCATGAAGATGGGTGGATAAGATACCAGGCTCCTCTGAAGCCCCGACAACCATTGCGCCCGCAGCATCCCCGAATAGAATAACTGTACTGCGATCTTGAGGATCTACAACCCTTGAAATAATGTCAGAACCGATCACCAGTGCGTGTTTGGCTGCGCCTGTTTTAATAAATTTATCTGCAACGCTCAACACATAAGTAAAGCCGGCACAGGCTGCGGCAACATCAAAAGCCGCAGCGCTTTGAATTCCCAATAACTGCTGAATTTGACAAGCCGCGCTTGGAAAAGCATGCGTTGAACTTGTGGTAGCAACAACAATTAAGTCAATTTGTACTTTATCGATGCCAGCCATTTCAATGGCCTTTTCAGCAGCTTTGAAACCCAAAATTGCAACATTTTCATCTTCCGCGGCAATACGGCGTTCACGAATTCCCGTCCGAGTGACAATCCACTCGTCAGACGTATCTACCATTTTTTCTAAATCTGCGTTTGTACGCACCTGCGCAGGCAAATAACTGCCCGTACCTAAGATCTTTGTATACATTTATGTTTGTTCACTCTTGGGTAATACTGCATCCAGCCGGGCAGCGATTCTGTCAGGAACCTGCTTCTCTACAGCCTGCACTGCTTGATCAATAGCAGCCTTAAACGCTTGTTCATTGGCAGCACCGTGACTTTTGATGACGATGCCACGCAACCCTAATAACGTTGCTCCGTTATGCTGGTCAGGGTTTAGATGACCAAACCGCTTCGTTACCTGTTTCAGCAACCATTTCTTGAATATCTTCATCAACAAAGAAGTTTTTTTCTGCTGACCGTCCGGTGATTTTATCAGAGATAGAATGACTCTGATCGCACCTTCCATCGTCTTCAGCGTAACATTACCTGCGAAGCCGTCACACACGAGTACATCTGTTTTCCCCGTCAGTAACTCATTTCCTTCCACATAACCTATGTAATTAATCACTGAGGTATTGCGTAAGGTTATAGCGGCTTCGCGGATATTATCTAGCCCTTTGAATTCTTCTTCCCCGATGTTGAGTAGTGCGACACGCGGATTATTCACACCTGCAACATACTCCGCCATTACGGCGCCCATAATCGCAAACTGAACTAACATACGGCTATTACAATTAATATTAGCGCCTAAATCCAATACAACTGTCTTCTGCTGTTTTAGATTAGGTATCACTGTCATCAACGCAGGCCGTTCAATTCCTTCTATGGATTTCAGCATCACTTTGGCCAGCCCCACCAAGACTCCTGTATTTCCTGCACTGACACAGGCCTGCGCTTCACCCGATTTAACCAGATTTAGTGCAATACGCATCGAAGTACCATGGCTGGAACGAATACCCTGAGAAGGCCTTACATCGTTGGAAACGACACGTTCCGCTGGGATAACTTGCAAGCGGCTGAACAGCTCAGCATTTTTATTTGCAAGCAAAGGAGAGATGGTTTCAGGATCACCGACCAACAATAGCTTTAGTTGTGGATTAGATGCCAGTGCCTGCAATGCAGCAGGCACCGTAACGCGAGGACCAAAGTCCCCGCCCATAGCATCTAACGCTAAGGTTAGATTAGCCAAGATATCAACTTGCTAATGGTTAGCTGAAATTACTTGTTGATTACCTTGCGGCCACGGTAGTAGCCATCAGCAGTCACATGATGACGCAGGTGAGTTTCACCAGAAGTTTTGTCTACAGAGACATGTGTTGCAGTCAGTGCGTCATGAGAACGACGCATACCACGTTTAGAACGAGTTGGTTTATTCTGTTGTACGGCCATTGACCTTACTCCTTAAGTACTTTTCTTTAAACTGGCTAATACGGCAAATGGGTTTGGTTTTTCTGCTTCAGGAGGCAGTTCACCAAACACCTTATCCGCGTCGGACACTTCACAGTGTTCAGAATCATGTACCGGAATCACCGGCAGAGATAGAATTATTTCATCTTCAATCATTGCCAGCAAATCTATTTCGCCAAATTCATTAACGCCAATTGGCTCATACTCTTCCGGTAATGCTTCAGCCCTCTCATCATTGACGACCGGGCTAAAACAATACGTTGTGTGAACATGATGACTGAAATTACTGCCACAACGCTGACAGGCGAGTGTGACATCCACATCGGAATGCCCTTTTACAACTGCCAGACGCTGATTATCAATTTCAAATGATAATGAGCTATCTACATCACTATCCACACTGACCACGGATTCTGCAATACGAGAAACTTGCCCAGCAGAATAACTACCTTGGTAGTCCAATCTTTTCTGGGCTGTTCGAAGCGCATCGATGGTCAGGGGTAATTTTACCTTTTGCATAAGGCGCGCATATTATCTTTGTAATGAGACATAGTCAAAGAAAAAGGCCACACATCTGCACCTTTCCGCCAAATATTCGCTTATTAAGCGACGTATAGTTTAAAATGCCTGTGAATATTTCTCTACGTATTTTATGGAAAAATCATGCTTCCGATTGTTTTATCGTCAACTTCTGTATATCGCCGCTTATTATTGGAAAAAATAGGATTACCTTTTACCTGTGCCTCCCCTAATATTGATGAAAGTCCACAGGAAAATGAAAGCCCAGAACAATTGGTCATGCGGCTCTCACATGCAAAAGCTACCGCATTACAACGGGATTATTCCAGCCATCTGATTATCGGTTCAGATCAGGTTTGCGTTTTAGATAACAAAATTACTGGCAAACCTCATAATTTTGAAAACGCTTATGCACAACTCAAAGAAGCCAGTGGTAAATGTGTCACTTTTTATACTGGCATTACGCTGTTCAATAGCAAAACCAAGGATATGGATACCCGTTATGAGCTATTTCATGTCTATTTCAGAGATCTTACCGAAACAGAAATCACCAACTACTTAAACAAAGAAAAACCTTTCAATTGCGCGGGTAGTTTTAAAAGTGAAGGATTGGGAATTACGTTATTTGAAAAACTTGATGGTAGAGATCCCAACACATTAATCGGTTTACCATTAATTACTCTGACAGAAATGCTTATCCGTCAGGGGGTAAACCCTCTGACGGTATGTTCTCAGTGATTATTTTGTCGCAGTGTTTTTAAACATTGCCGTAACCTATCATCCATTGGAGCTTCAAAACGCAGAGTTTCCCCCGTGGATGGATGGGTAAACTTTAATGAGCTGGCATGCAGGAACAATCGGTTAAGCCCCGTTTCTACAAGCTGTGCATCAAATGCTCTATCACCATAACGATCATCAAAAGCAATGGGATGACCTGCATGTAAAGTATGCGCGCGGATCTGGTGAGTCCGCCCCGTGACTGGACTCGCCCGCACCAACGTAGCGAAAGTATATCGTTCTTCAACTTTGAAGCGTGTCTCGGATGGTTTGCCTTCATTACTGACTTTTACTACCCTTTCACCGCCTTGCGGTATATTTTTCAATAAGGGGACATCTACCACTTTGCAATGGGATTGCCATTGCCCACGCACTAACGCCAGATAATCTTTCTGCATCTGCCTCAGACGTAACTGTTCATGTAAGACACGCAATGCAGAACGTTTTTTCGCAATCAACAAAATACCCGATGTATCACGATCGAGACGATGCACCAGTTCAAGAAAACGCGCTTCAGGACGCAGTGCACGTAACCCTTCGATCACACCGAAACTCAGCCCGCTGCCACCATGTACTGCCGTTCCTGATGGTTTATTAATGACCAGAATATGGTCGTCTTCATACAAGATACACTCCGCCAGAGCAGCCACCTTACCCAGCTTTGCAGATACAGGTGCTTCCTGCTTTTCTGCCACTCTGACTGGTGGGATCCTGAGGATATCACCTGCTGTCAATTTATATTCAGGCTTGACTCTTCCCTTGTTAATTCGAACTTCACCCTTGCGCAAGATCCGATAAATCATGCTCTTAGGTACACCTTTCAAACGAGCCAGCAAAAAATTATCAACTCGCTGACCGGCCTCATCGTCATCAATCGTGACAAACTGTACAATTTGATTATTTGTTTTCATGGGCGAGATTCTAATTATCCAACAAACAGAGCGCTACTCATTTTTAAATATGTCTAAATAACATACATGTTTTCCTACTTCATTATTTCAAGTGTCTTAGGATAAAGGCTAAAGATTAACAACTTATCACTATTTCCTAATAAAAAACCCCCAAAGCGATAAAGTCACCTTGCTATCACCCCAATAGCAATGGAATAATGCTTTCTGGCCACAGTTTACTAAACTATGAATGGCAAGATTGAAATTGTTTGTTATCTGTTTGATCGAACAAAAACGCAGCAATGGCGTAAGACGTAATGTTTAATCAAACAATTTATGGGCTGCGAGTTGCAGCTTACTGGATTGGGTCAAATCTGTACCGGTTTATTACAGTGTCCCCAATAAAGAGTGCTGTGTTTAAATGAAATTCAGACGCGCCGACAAATAGGCGCCTCTATACAAACGATAGCCGTGAGGCTGGCGGCTTTGTAAAAGACACGAGGCCATCGGTAACCAGTAGCTCACCTCTTTTTTACTCGCAGCTCTATACTAATGTAAAAAATAATGAGTAAGTTAGAATGAAAAGAATGTTAATCAACGCAACCCAGCAGGAAGAGTTGCGTGTTGCCCTTGTTGACGGGCAACGTCTTTATGATTTGGATATTGAAAGCCCAGGACACGAGCAGAAAAAGGCAAATATATATAAAGGTAAAATTACTCGAATTGAACCTAGCCTAGAAGCTGCTTTTGTTGATTATGGTGCGGAACGACATGGCTTCCTGCCCATTAAAGAAATTGCTCGCGAATATTTCCCAAGTAATTATCATTCTCATGGCCGCCCTAACATTAAGGATATCCTTAAAGAAGGTCAGGAAGTCATCGTTCAAGTTGATAAAGAAGAACGAGGCAATAAAGGTGCAGCCTTAACAACTTTCATCAGTTTGGCTGGAAGCTATCTGGTTCTAATGCCAAATAACCCAAGAGCAGGCGGTATTTCTCGTCGTATCGAAGGTGATGATCGCATTGAATTAAAAGAAGCACTTTCTTCTCTTGAAGTCCCGGAAGGTATGGGGCTTATCGTCCGTACTGCAGGTGTAGGCAAATCCGCAGAAGCCTTGCAGGGAGATTTAAACTTCCGCCTGAAACATTGGGAAGCAATCAAGAAAGCCGCAGACAGTCATCCCGCTCCGTTTCTGATCCATCAGGAAAGCAATGTTATTGTGCGCGCCTTCCGTGATTACCTGCGCCCAGACATTGGGGAAATCTTGATTGATAACCCGAAAATCCTTGATTTGGCACGCCAGCATATTACTGCGCTGGGACGCCCTGATTTTGCCAGTAAAATCAAACTGTACGGCGGTGAAGTTCCACTGTTCAGCCACTATCAAATAGAATCACAGATTGAATCGGCCTTCCAGCGTGAAGTTCGACTGCCTTCCGGCGGTTCAGTCGTCATTGATACTACTGAAGCCTTGACTGCGATCGATATCAACTCATCCCGCTCAACTCGTGGAGGTGATATTGAAGAAACAGCCTTTAATACCAATTTAGAAGCCGCTGATGAAATTGCACGTCAATTGCGTCTGCGTGACCTCGGTGGTCTTATTGTTATTGACTTCATTGATATGACGCCAGTACGTCACCAACGTGAAGTCGAAAATCGACTGCGTGATGCTGTGCGCCAAGATCGTGCTCGTATTCAAATTGGTCGCATTTCCCGCTTTGGCTTACTGGAGATGTCACGTCAGCGTTTAAGTCCATCACTGGGTGAATCCAGCCACCACGTCTGCCCTCGCTGTAGTGGTACAGGGACTATTCGTGATAACGAATCACTTTCCTTGTCAATTCTGCGCTTAATCGAAGAAGAAGCACTAAAGGAAAACACCCATCAGGTTCATGCGATTGTCCCTGTACAAATTGCTTCCTACCTACTGAATGAAAAACGTAAGGCAGTCAGCGCGATTGAACACCGCCAAGGTGATGTTGGAGTTGTTATCGTTCCAAACGATCAAATGCAGACCCCGCATTTCTCTGTTTCACGTGTGCGTAAAGGCGAAGAAATTGCTGCTTTAAGCTATATGCTTCCACAATTACATGAAGCGGAAATGATCAATGTTCAGGATGACAGCCAGCCTGAACGCAAACGTCCAGAACAGCCTGCTATTTCAACTTTTGATTTACCAGCAGAAACACCTGCACCTGTAACAGCAAAAACAAAAGAGAAAAAGGCAGCGCCCGATAATCAGAATCAAGCTGAAAAACCAGGGTTGTTCAGTCGTTTCCTCTGTGCTCTGAAAAAAATGTTCAGTGGCGAAGAAGAAAAACAAACCCAAGAAGAGAGTAAAAAATCTTCTGGTAATGATAATCGCCGTTCATCAGAACGTCGCAACCCACGCCGTCAGAATCAGCGTCGTGAACGCAACGAGAATGATACTCGCAATAACCGTGAGCGTGATGAACAACGAAAAGGCCGCAATGCCCAACAGAAAAATAATGTCCAAGAAAACATTGCCGTAGACAATGAGGCTCATGAAGCACAGCAGCAACAACGCCGTGAACAAAGAGCTGAACGTCAGCGCCGCCGCCAAGAAGAAAAGCGCCAGCAACAACTGGAAGTTAAAGCTCAGGAGACAACAAATAGACCTGATATTGTCGAAGAAGAAGCTGAAGAGCATCAGCCTGTCATACCTCGTCGCCAACGTCGCCAGCTTGAACAAAAAGTACGCATCACTGATGAAGTGAAAAAAGAAGCTATTGTTACTGCTTTACCAGCAGTAATGTCTGAAACTGTATTAGCTAAAGCAGAAGAAGAGAAAAAAGCTTCTGTACCTGCCGTTATCGATACAAATGTTGAAGTAGCTAACCAACCTGCAATACCACAAAGTACTGTTGTACAAAATGCGGCTTCACAAAACAGTGAGCAGCAAGATAACACCATGCCACGTCGTTCCCGCCGTTCACCACGTCACTTACGTGTCAGCGGTCAGCGCAGGCGCCGTTATCGTGATGAACGTAATCTGACTCAATCACCTGTACCATTGACAATGGCTGTGGTATCGCCAGAACTGGCATCAGGTAAAGTATGGATTCGTTATCCTGTAACACCAATGACAACTGCTGAACTTGGAGTTTCGACTGCTGTTGATGTCGTTGACGAAACAGTTGAAGAAAAGACAACATCTGTACAACAGGAGAATGTGATTCTGATGCCAGCACCGACAGAATCTCCTTCAATTTCAACAAATTATTGCATTGAAGTTGCAGAGCAGCAGGATATTACTATTCATGACAATGCTAAATCTGCTACCGATAACGCTTCCATTGTGGCATCTGTAGAGCCGGAATTTGAAATACCTAAAGTTCCGGAGCCAGAAACCTTAGAGCCAGTCATCAATCATGATGAAAAATATCAGCCAGAAGTTTTAGGTGGCACAGTGCTGCATGATGCAGTACCACATGATTCTGAAGAAACACGTCACACGGCAGAACCTATCATTGTGACGTCTATCCTTGAACAGGAACATCATGAAGAACAACCAGCTGTCGCAACGGAAATATGCTCTAAGGCAGAGGAAGTTAAAACGGAAGAGACAAAAGTCGCTGAGTCTTCGTTTATCGTGGAAACAAATCATCACGCTTATTCCCCAATGAAAAAGGCTCCAGCACCAGATATGATGACAAAATCGGTTATTATCACTGAATGGCAGCGCCCAGCTTATCCATTCGAAGGAAAAGGCGGTGCAGGCGGGCACTCTGCAACAAATATTGCAACCTCTGCCATGTCTAAACCACAGTCATTTGAATAATTGGATGTTGTGATTTCCTGGTAAAACCCAAAATGGCTCCTCTTGTTAGGAGCCATTTTTTATCCCGCATACTACAAAAAACTAACCAACTTCATTTCTTTCAACCCTCTATTCCAATAAAATCGGATGGTTATCATTATCATTTAAGATGATTAATTTTATGGAGAATGTCCTATCTATGAAACCTTGGCTAATTTTTGGTGCTGGGAAAGGCGTTGGACGCCATTTGGTTACCATTGCACTAAAACAAAACCGCCCTGTCACAGCATTAATCCGCAATGTACAACAAGCTGTGGAACTGAGTGCAATCGGCGTTAATGTAATACACGGTGATGCCTGTGACAAAAAGAGCATAGAAAAAGCGCTCATACAGGCGGGAGAGAATCCGGTTGTTTTTTCAACTATTGGAGGAGGTGATGCAGATCATTATGGCAACATTGCCATCATAGATGCATTGGATCAAGCTCAAATTTCACGCATGTTACTGGTGACATCCATCGGATGTGGGGAAAGTTGGAAGACATTGTCTCCAAGGGCAAAGTCAATATTTGGGCAATCGGTCAGACACAAATCACTGGCAGAAAGTTACCTGCAAACCAGCTCTCTGGATTTTACAATCATTCGCCCAGGTGGCCTTACCGATCAACCAGGTACTGGCCATTGTCTGCGTTATCAAAACGAAATTCATGGCATGGTGAGCCGAGAAGATGTGGCAGAACAATTGGCACAAATGGCCGAAGATGAACAGACTTACTATCAAATTTATGCCTTAGTCGACCCAGAGCTAAAGCCTCACTGGAACTGATTTTAATAAGGACAAAAGGACAACCACGCCCAACGGCGTGGTTAACCACCAGTTCAAGTTTGAACTACTACAACTTACTTAATGCCACCATCCATCGCTTTAAGTTTTTTAGATAATTCACGGCGTTCTTTAGATAGCTCAGCATTTTTGATGATATATTCATCAACGCGTTCTTCATAATCGCTGCGCATATGAGCAATAATTCCTTGAATATCTTCAACCGACATTCCCGGCTTAATGTAATCACTCAGGTTATCGAGCAGTAATACACGCTTTTGGTTATCCCGAATCTTTTTCTCGTTATCTACAATTTCGCGCTGTAATTTGTTTTTACGACGAAATATACGCACAAACTCCAGTACATTGTGGAATGTTGGTTTATTTGTGTTGTCCATTTTTTACACCTTTTTAATCAGACCAATAATTTCTTATGCTGACTACACAATACAATTTCAAGCAACGTATAGACAAGTCAGTTTCGACAATTTATTGACGTGACCTACTTTCGAGATATATTCCTTAATCAATAACTTCATTTATTCCCGTATCTGGTGACCAGTAACCGCCACCACCATGGTAGGTTTCCGCTCCTAAAATGAGCTGCTCACCACAATGCCAACAAGAAAAATGGTGGCCATTTAGTGCTGAAGCTTTAAGCGACTAGACGTATCTTGCACACTTGGCGCTTAATCCTTTCTCTGCCGGCTTCAATGGACTTTGCAGACATCCCAGCTCACTCACGTAAATGGCCTATTCTTGTGGTATCGGAAATACTTCTGTGATTTCTTCATTATTACCATCCTGCCGTATCAGAGAGTTCAATACGTTCAAAATATGGGACATATAAAACCAAGATTCTCACCTCTCCACATAGCTGCCATCCATATCCGATTATTCAGATTAGCCAGAATATGGTTTACCATGTATAACACATAATTTAGTGTCACTGAGAATCATCGCTTTTGGTACGCACTTTGAATATGAATTCAATACATATCATTGGAATGAATTCAACCAAGTAGTAAAGATATCTAGCGATGAAGCCAGATAAATGTGATGCCAATACAAATATAATTCATTGATTAGTAATGCTTAAAATTGGCGATAACGGAGAATACACAACGTTGAACACCAGTAAAGAAAAACAAAGTTTCTACTTCCATGATTATGAAACTTTTGGTAAACATCCGTCCCTAGATCGCCCAGCTCAATTTGCGGGAGTTCGCACTGACAGTGATTTCAATATTATTGAAGAGCCTTTGGTAGTTTATTGTGCTCCCGCTGACGATTATCTTCCCGACCCTGAAGCCGTCATGATCACAGGAATTACACCGCAGTTGGCATTGAAAAAAGGGGTCAATGAGGCTGAGTTTGCTCGTCAAATCCATGAAGTATTCAGCAAATCCAATACGTGCATTCTTGGATATAATAACATTCGTTTTGATGACGAAGTCAGCCGTAACATCTTTTATCGTAATTTTTACGATCCTTACGCCTACAGTTGGCAAAAAGGTAGCTCCCGCTGGGATCTGCTCGATGTATTACGTGCCTGCTATGCCCTGCGTCCAGAAGGCATTATCTGGCCAGAAAATGATGATGGATTACCTAGTTTCAAACTGGAGCATCTGACAAAAGCCAACGGTGTTGAACATACCCATGCCCATGATGCGATGTCTGATGTTTATGCCACTATCGCAATGGCAAAATTGGTGAAGAAAGCCCAACCTCGCTTGTTTGATTACTTTTTCCAATTAAGGAATAAGCAGAAAATAAGCAATCAAATTGATATCCCACAAATGAAACCTCTGGTTCATGTATCAGGTATGTTTGGGACTCTACGCAGCAATATCAGTCTTATTGCCCCTCTGGCATGGCATCCGACAAACCGTAATGCTGTTATCATGTGCGATTTGTCAGGTGATATCTCTCCACTGCTGGAACTCAATGCGGATGAATTACGCGAACGCCTGTATACCCGACGTAATGAATTACAACCAGACCAAAGCCCGGTGCCAATTAAATTAGTGCATATCAATAAGTGCCCAATCATCGCACCAGAAAATACATTGCGGCCAGAAGATGCAGAACGAGTGGGGTTAGATCGCAACCAATGTGAACAGAATCTGGCTATTTTGCGCAATCATCCGCAAATCAGAGAAAAGGTCGTTGAGTTATTTTCTCATTCAGAAGAATTCCCGGAATCTGATAACGTCGATGCCAAGTTATATAGCGGCTTTTTCAGTGATGCCGATAAAACCGCAATGGAAATTATCCGAGAAACGGTTCCTCAAAACTTGTCCGCCTTGGATTTAACGTACCAAGATGCACGCATCAAGGCACTGTTATTCCGCTATCGCGCCAGAAACTATCCAGCAACTCTGAATTATGACGAGCAACAACGCTGGTTGCGCCATCGTCAGGATATCTTAACTCAGGAAAGCATCAGTCAATATCTTGCAACTATTGAGAGATTTTTTATTGAATATCAGTCAGATGAAGAAAAGTGCCGCCAGTTAAAAGCATTGGTTGATTATGCAATCCAACTGGCTGGGTAAAACTTCCATATAATTTCCGGTTTTTGAAAAGAAAAAGACAAATGCTATACCTTGTCTTTTTCTATTTTTATTTCGCCATGAAGGCAAGCTAGTCACGCAGATGATCAACATGCTGACAACCGCACGCTCCTCCCCAATTTTTCAGTTTGGAGGTTTTACCAACTCCCGGATTTAAAGTATTGGTAGGATCTGTCATTTGATAAAACTGCTTAAGCTGTGGTTTAGCCTGATATAAATGGCCAACATTATGTTCAGCAGGGTATTCAGCCCTCCGTTGGTTCAAAATTTCCAGCATTTTTGCTTTCAGCGCATAAACATCTGTACCCTTTTTGACGATATAGTCCTGATGGAATACATGGCACATAAAATGCCCATAATATAGGCGGTGCACTAATGCTTGGTTGATTTCTGGAGGCAGAGATTCAAACCATTCACGATCATTGCGTCGCAAGGCAATATCCAATGCCAGAATATCTTCTACTTCATTACTATGAACGGCCTGGTAACGAATGGCGGCTCCTGCGGCGGCAAAGCGGTGTAAAAATGCCTTAGTCCCCTCCTCTGGCGTACATGCAAAATATTCACCGTCAGCCTGTTGGAAGTAACTTTCCAACCACTCATTCGCTTCTTTTATACCTTCACCAGACATCTTCAACATTAAATGATGTTCAAAGCGATTTCGGTACTCTTTCAGACGAGCAGGTAAATGGGAAGGTAATAAACGACTCAAGCCCTGTATGACGCGGTCTGTCAAATGCGATGGCAAAAATGGCACTTTAGCAAACATGGCATCCATTCGCCCTTTCAGATTGAAAAACGTCGGCATTTTATCTGTACCTAATTTATCAATCATGACAAAAGTATCTTTTCCGTACACTTCAGCAATATCAAAAATATCCCGATGCATGTATTCTCCAGCCACTGGCAAATGCCGGAAATTCGATAGAATATGACGGCGTAATTCCGTCAATACTTCGGGTTGATTGGTGCCAATGTAGAAAACTTGTGCAGACGATTCTGCTGGAAAAGTATCCAAGCGGACGGCAAAAACAACTAATTTCCCAGCACAACCAGAGGCTTCAAACAGCCTACGCTCATCAGCATTAAACCGTGATGGAGTATCAGCATCAACATCACGGACGCGCTGTGAATATTCATGATCAGAAGCCACTTTGTCACTGTGCTGAATATCTTCGGTACGATAGTGCTGCTCTTCCAAACAAGTCAGCATATCTTCAGGCGTATCACCCAACGATATTCCTAAATGGTTGATAAGTTCAGCTTCTCCTTTTTCATTTACACGACCATATAGTGCCATTTCGGTATAAGCAGGCCCACGCTGAACCAGAGAGCCTCCTGAATTATTGCAGATCCCTCCAATAATAGATGCACCAATACAGGATGAACCAATAACTGAATGAGGTTCACGTCCCAACGGCTTCAATACTTTTTCCAAATGCCACAATGTACTGCCGGGAAATGCAATAACCTGATTAACTGATTGCAGAATTTGGATTTTATCCATTCGTAGGGTGCTGATAATGACGATGTCACGATCATAGTCATTACCATTCGGTGTAGAACCTTCCGTTAACCCAGTATTGGCTGCCTGCATCAAAATAATTTTGTCAGCATCAATACAAGCTTTAAAAACTTTCCACTGTTCCAATAATGAACTTGGAAATACAACGGCAAGGGCATTTCCTTGTCCAGAACGAAAACCTTTACGATAACGTTCTGTTTTTTGAGGTTCGGTGAGAATATGGGAAGATCCAACGATGTTCGTGAGAATAGCAATGAGTTGCTGATTCTGAGGGCTTTTAGCATCATTCATAGTCGTTTTCTTACCTTGCTAGAGCCAAACAAGCGTGCTCTTAATGAAATCAGGTATGGTGAAATTACTGTTCATTATATGATGCTTTCTAATGATTATTGTATGATTTTTACACTTTTTTATTCCCTTTAAGCAAAAACAGCACCCGAAGGTGCTGTTCCGAAAGAAGTATCAGTGTATTCTTAATTTTCAAGCGGCTGCTTTATTAGCCGTAATTTGAAATCTATCTTTTATTATGACTCACTGAACTGTGGCATGGGTTGACGGAAACTACGAGTCAAGAAGAACATGTAAAGAAGACCAATTCCTCCCCAGACCAAACCTAACTCCATAGATTCTGCTTCCAAATTAATCCACAAGACACACACTGTCGCTGCACCAAGAAGTGGCAGAATCAAAAAATGCAAAGTGTCTTTCAGTGTACTGTTGCGACGTTCACGAATATAGAATTGCGAGATTACCGACAAGTTAACGAAAGTAAACGCAACCAACGCGCCGAAATTAATCAGTGCAGTTGCTGTCACCAGATCCAGCCAACCCGCTGATAAGGCAACAATACCAACCAATAAGACATTGATTGCTGGAGTACACCATTTCGGATGAACATAAGCAAATACTTTCTCAGGCAATACACTATCACGCCCCATTACATAAAGCAGACGGGATACACCCGCGTGTGCAGCCATACCGGAAGCCATTACAGTAACACAGGAGAACACCAAAATAATCGCTTGGAATAGTGCGCCTGCAACGTACAACATAATTTCTGGTTGAGACTCATCGGGGTTTTTAAACCGAGAAATATCGGGGAAATAGAGTTGTAAGAAATAAGACATGGCAATGAAGATCACGCCACCAATTAATGCGGTCAGGAAAATTGCTTTTGGAATAACCTTTTCTGCATTAGGTGTTTCTTCAGACAAAGAACTGATGCCATCAAACCCGAGGAAAGAGAAACAAAGTATCGTCGCTCCGGTTATCATTGGAATCAATTTTGCTTCTTCCGACGTAAATGGTCGCATACTGAACAGAGTTCCAGCACCTTCACCATGATGTACGCCGTACATTAATAAACCGACAAATGCCACCATAACAGCAATTTGGACAACCACAATCAGGCCATTGAGATTCGCCACAACATTAATGCCACTCAGGTTGAAAACGGTCATCAGTACTGCCAAGCCAACCACAAAGATCCACGGGTCAACGCCTGGAAAAATGGCTTGAAGATAAATTTTTGCCAGCAGGATATTGATCATCGGCATGAGCAAATAATCCAGCAAAGATGACCAGCCTACCATAAACCCAAGATGGGGATTCATTGATTTTTGTACGTATGTATAGGCAGAACCTGCTGATGGAAAACGTTTTACTAATTTCCCGTAACTTAAAGCTGTAAATAAAACTGCGATCAGTGCAATAGCATAAGATGTCGCAACATGCCCGTCTGTCAATTTGGAAACAATGCCAAAAGTGTCAAAGATAGTCATTGGCTGCATATAAGCAAGGCCCATCATGACCACCTGAAACAGGGTCAAAGTTCTTCTCAATTGAACGCGGTTGCTGGCACTGGTTTGATTAGTGTCGAAGGTGATTGAATTATGCGACATGAGCGAAATCCCCCATAACTTCGATCTGGGTACTGATACAACTACTTAATCGATAGTTACTGGGTAGACTTCGCATCTGTCTATAGACAGAAAAGAAAGAGGAGTTAGAGGATGGTGAATTGACAGAGGAGCATGCCCCATAGTCATCATTGCAGCAACGAGCGCCAATTGGCACAAGTGCAAAAGAGAATAATTGCTCCATATTTGCGTTCCTCAGTACAGCAACCCTGTCTCAGTTATGGTTGCTTATGGTCAGTATCGATCCGGAACAAAGTCCGGCCTCTTTGTGTTGTAAAAAATAACTCAATGCAAAAAAATAACTGGTGCATATTTACGCACCAGTTATTTTTAGTGCACGCATTTTGCACTTCAAGTCCAGAAATAGCAAGCACCATGACACTAAAAATTTATTATTTTTTACGACACTACAAAGCCTTATAGAATAGGCTCTTACTGAGCTAGTGCTGAAATTTAATGCCATCATATCCGTTGATTGGCCTCTTATAAATTTTTAGCACAGAGGGAAACTATTTGCCATTTAATTATGATGGTTTTGACATCAAAAAAATCATCCCTTCACCAATTTTATGATGAAGGGATGATTTTATATTACCTCTAAATGTTAGCTATAATGACTAATATTAATAAGAAAGCGAAATATTAATTAAAAATCATAATTAATGCCGATATTGTAACGGCGGCCGTCGAGGACTGCATCATGGGTTTTCTCGGTGACTCGCTTGTCAAAGACGTTGTAGACACCACCTAACAGACGCAAATCTTTCGTCAAGTTATAGGTCATTCCCAAATCTACGAAAGTGTAAGATGGAGTACCATTTTTCACACCAGAACGATATACATAATTGGTTGATTTACTTCTAAAATTAATGCGAGTCCACACTTCCATTTCTGGTAGTGTCTGCCAGTTTAAGGTGGCGTTGGCCATATGTTTTGGCATTTTATTCAACGCCTGACCTTTATACTTACCGCTTTTCTGCTCTGATTCGGTATAAGTATAATTTGCAGCTAAGGACACGCTTTCTACGATCCCCCAGTTCATTGTAGCTTCTATACCACGTACATTGGCTTTATCCAAGTTTTCACGCTTGTTAATAAAGTCGTAAGTGGCATCACCGACTGGTTTACATGGATTGTCAGTATCTTTATTACAAAATACAACTTCCGTGATCTTGTCTTTAAAATCTGTATTAAAGACCGTTACACCACTGGTAAAGTTGTCTTGGTTATTCCAAATAACGCTAATTTCTTCACTGACACTTTTCTCTGGTTTTAGGTCTGGGTTTCCTATAATCATACCCTTAGTAAACCTACCACCAGTCGTCTGCCCCCAATTAGGAGAAACTTGTCTCAACTCCGGTGAACGATAACCAGTAGAAACACCACCTTTGACTGTCCACTGTTCATCAATATGCCATACACCATATAAGCGAGGCGTCCAATGCGCACCAAAGTTTTCATCTTTATCTAATCGAATGCCGCTCGTCAAGGCAAAATCATTGGTCATTTGCCACTCATCTTCTGCAAATAATGCCCAACTCCAACGAGTTAATTTGTCAACACCTTTTGCTGAATCCAATTTATTACTAGTATCTCGTAAATCTTCATAACGATACTGTCCTCCTACACTTAATGTATTATCATCCAACATAAAGGTAGTTTGGTTATTGAAAATTGTATCGTTATTTTTCATTTCACGTTCAGGATTACGTGATTCATCTCGCTGAATATAAGAAGTCACTGTGCCAAAGTCATAAATACCATTATGGGTAATCGAATAGTTATTACGCTTATAGCGGCTTGTATCATCTTGGCAAGATTTTGGCTGACAATCACGAGTCTTACCAATCGTTGAATCACGATCTTGCTCATAGCGCCCAACTTCAAAATCAAAGCTATTTTGTTCATTTGGTGTCAGAGAGAAAGTCGCTGCACCATTACGCATTTCTTGTTTTCTAAATCCACCAAGAAACTTATCTTCGTTACGATGAGAGAACAAACCATTCACTTTCAGTCCCAGCAATCCATCAATCAATGGCCCCGCGGCATAAGCGCTAGTCTGATAGCTATTACCAGAATTTTTACGCTCGTTCAACGTAGTATCTGCACGCAAGCTGACATGCCATTCTTTCTGTACCTTACGGGTAATGATATTAATAACGCCGCCCATAGCATCAGAGCCATAGAGAGAAGACATTGGCCCACGTACAACTTCAACACGTTCAATTGCTGCCAATGGCGGCATCCATCCCTGCTCAATCCCTGAACCATCGCTGTTTGGGCGAGTACTGCGGGTATCAACACGCTTACCATCAATCAGGATCATGGTATATTTTGAGGCCATACCACGAATACTGATATCACTGCTGCTACCACCATCCGTAACAACCACGCCCGGCACATCTTTCAATGCATCCGTTACATCACGGTAAGCTTTAGTTTCTAACTGCTCACGGCTAACGACTGAAATAGAAGCAGGCGCATCTTCAATCTTTTGCTGGAAACCCGCAGCAGTGGTGACAACAATTTTATCTTCGCCATTATTGGCAGCATTCGCAGCCAAAACAGTGCTGGATGAAATAGCGGCAATAATGCCTAATACGATCTTTTTCTTTGCAAAAACAACCATTCCCGATTCTCCAAAAGGTAGAATAGAATTATTTAAATTAATTAATACGGATAACCGACATACGCCCGCAGCACAGGGATAATGATTTATCCCTGTCAGTGTTATATTTATTAAATTACACTTTAATTTTATTAAGGCATTTTATGTCTTTTATTATTCTAACTCGCTAATTCTGCCACCAAACCATCAATTAATACTTGTGGTACGCCCTGAGAACAACGTTCAATTCGGCCTTTAATTCCATAAACCTCGGCCAAACTATCTGACGTGATAACCTGTTCTGGTATACCTTCGGAGATTAATTCACCTTTCTTTAGCATTAATACATGGTCACCATGACGCAATGCGATATTAATATCATGAACAACGACAATCGTTATAATATTACGACGACGCGTTTCACGTGCAACTAAATCCATAACGTGGTACTGATAATTTAAATCCAGAGCACTTAATGGTTCATCTAATAATAATAGAGTCGGACGCCGAATTAATGATTGAGCTAACCCAACCAACTGTTTCTGACCACCTGATAGTTGATCTAGATAACTGAGGGCTAAATGATCAATACCAAGTTGGCGCAACAGCTCCATGACTTCTTGCTCACATTGGCGACTACTCACACTGCCCGATGCTCGTTGAGCAACAATCACAGATTCCAGCACATGAAGATGAACACCCGCCGGTAATGATTGTGGCAGATAAACCACGTTCTGAGCACGCTGGGCAAAATTCATTTGCATCAAATCTTGCCCATCCAGCAAGATTTCACCACTGGCTTTATTCAAACCCGCCAGCGCACGCATAAGTGTGGATTTTCCGCAACCATTAGGCCCCAACAATACGGTGATTTGACCACGCGGCAATGACTTAACATCCAGATTTTCAATTACAGGATGCTTCGGATACCCTGTCGTTAAACAATTTATTTTTAGTCCCTGACTCATACATTCCCCCTATGGCGTAAAACTATGCTAAGGAAGAAAGGCACTCCAACCAAGGATGTTACAATCCCCACTGGTATGATGACGCCCGGAATCAGATTCTTGGAAGTGATGGAAGCCATTGACAAAACCAATGCGCCAATCAGCGCACTCGCAGGCAGAAAGAAACGGTGATCTTCACCAAACATCATTCTGGCGATATGAGGAGCTACTAATCCAATAAAAGCAATGGGGCCAACAAACGCGACCGCTAATGCAGTTAGGATACTGATACGCAACAACGTCCCCAAACGAAGACGGCTGATATTGATTCCAAAACTAGTTGCACGATCTTCTCCCAGACGCAACGCTGTCAATTTCCAAGAGTTCGACATTGAAATAGGCATCATAACGGAAAAAACTAACATCATGATGCCCAATTTTTCCCACGTCGCTCTGGAAAGACTACCCATCGTCCAGAAAACCAGCCCTTGTAAGGTGTCTTCTGTGGCAATAAATTGCATCATTGAAACCAGTGCTTCAAAGGTAAACACCATCGCAATGCCGAACAATACAACGCCTGAGGTTGCCACTCTTGTCCAGCGAGTGATGCCATCAAGCATCAAGGCAGCCAGTAATGCAAAGAGAAAAGCGTTTGCGGAGATGAACCACTGATCCGGTATTCCAGGAATACCGATTCCAAGCACAATCGCCAATGCCGCACCAAAAGAAGCGGCATTGGAGACACCCAAAGTAAATGGGCTGGCTAGCGGGTTATTCAGGATTGTCTGCATTTCAGCGCCGGCCAGCCCAAGTGACAAGCCGACCACTACCGCCATCAGGGCGTAGGGTAATCGAATATCCCAAACAATCACCCGTGTTGATGCGTTAACACTTTCTGGTGCAACCAGTGTTTGCCAAAGGGTTTGTAGCGATAACCCTGATGGCCCCATTGTAAAATCCAATACAACAGAGGTGCCAATAACAAAAACGATGAACAATATCCATGCAATACGTCGACGCAGGATATGACGATAGTGTGCTTTTATATCGCACTCACTCAATTGCTGTTTCACCATTGGCATAGGCTCGGTAGTGACACTCATTTTTATTACCCGTTACTGCTTATTTTTCACTAACCCAATACGTACCTGCTGGTTCAACAGCCAAGAATTTATTGTGAAGCTCTTTCAATGTTTGTTGCGGATCTAAATCAGCAAATTTTTCAGGGTAAAACCATTTTGCAAAAACTTGCGTAACAACAACATTATAAGGAGAGTTGTAGTAATGATGCCAAATAGCATGGCTACGACCTTCCTTCACGGCAGTTAAGGTATTGATGCCTTTACGCTCAGTGATAGCTTTCAGGCTAGCACGAGCAATATCAGCAGAAGTTTGGGCTCCCATGTGGACCCCTTCACTTTTCTCACCCGGATTTTGTGCACCACTTCCTATATAAATATAAGGATCTTCGGCAATCACTTTTTCCAGATTCATTGTTCCCAATGGAGATGGCAATACATCTCTGGCGATGTTTTTACCGCCAGCCAAGTCAATGAAATTCCCCATATTACCGTTACCCGCCGTACCACAGCAATCTTCGCTGGAACCCGCTATTAGCTCAATAAATACGGAAGGTTTCTGAGCATGTGGTATACGGTCAGTAATATCAGTCACTATTTTCTGATTTTTTTCATAAAAATCAGCATAAGCATTAGCCTGCTCTTCACGGTGCAGGACTTTGCCCAGCATACGGATGCTAGGTAATGTGTTTTTTAGAGGGTCGTTGCGGAAATCGACAAAAACAACAGGAACACCAGCTTTTTCCAACTGCTTCACCAGCTCACTATTCTTTCCTGGACCGTGTCCAGACAGACCAAAAATAGCGACATCAGGATTAAGTGTCAGTACTTTTTCGGCACTGACACTATCAGCACTAGTATTGCCAATTAGAGGAATATTATCGATTTCAGGGAATTTAGCTTTATAGATAGCGTAAGTTTGTGGATCCAGTTTACGGAAATCACCTTGCCAGCCAGCAATACGAGCCAGAGGTTTGCCCCCTTCTAAGATTGCGATAGAATGGAATAGACGACCTTCACCCAACAAGATACGATTGACTTTCTCAGGCACCTCAACAGTACGCCCAGCAACATCAGTGACTGTTTCAGCCCAAGATGCAAAACTTGCCATCATAGCGGAGCCTGCCATTAGACTGATACTCATACTCTTCACGACTGCTCGAAATACAAACTTCACTTTGGTTAGCCTCTTCATTCATGCAACAATTGTGACGCTAACAATAAAGCAAATAAGAATACTTATCAATGCGATTGGATTAGTATATCCAAAATTTACTGTATATTTTCTTTTCCTAACCCCATGGAAAATAAAAACTGCCAATTCCATTACAGAACAGGCAGCTTTTTGTAAAATAAATGCAATAATACATTAATCAACAAATATCAATTTATCGATATTTATTAACAAATCATTATTTATCAGTATATTTAAATACTGGAAATTCCATCTCACTGTATTTAACAAAACAAGTTTTCTTTTTCAGTTTGTACCCAAACCAAATGATTAGGAATACCGGAATGCCAATGTAAGTCGCAATAACTCCGTACCAATCAATCTTATCTTGCAGAAACGCCTGATAGTTCTGCCCCAATGTAATCACCAGACACAAAATAAAGGCAAAAATTGGCCCGATAGGGAAGAAACCGGAGCGATATGGCAGACTATTCAGATCCAGACCTCGTGCAACATAGCCTTTACGGAAGCGGTAATGACTAATTGCAATCCCTAGCCATGCAATAAACCCAGTCATCCCTGAAGTATTCAATAACCACAGATATACCGTTTGATTTCCAAACATGGAGCTGAGGAAACACAATCCCGCTACCACGGTTGTAGCATAAAGCGCATTACGTGGAACGCCGCCTTTCGACAAGTGACCAAAAATTTTCGGCGCTTTACCTTCCCTCGCCAATGTGAATAGCATACGGGTAGAAGCATACATTCCCGAATTTCCCGCTGAAAGCACAGCGGTCAATATCACCGCATTCATTATCACGGCCGCTGACAACAGCCCCGCATTTTCAAATACCAGTGTGAATGGACTAACACTGATATCTTTCACCCCATTACGCAATAAGCTGGGATCAGTATAAGGAACAATCAGACTGATGATTAAAATAGCAAACACGTAAAACAATAGGATACGCCAGAATACTTTACGTACAGCACGAGGGATATTTTTTGCCGGATCTTTAGATTCTCCTGCGGTAATACCAATCAGTTCGGTCCCCTGAAAAGAAAAACCGACAATCATTGCCACCCCAATCATGGCTGCGAAACCGCCCGCGAAGGGTGCATCACCGACTTCCCAGTTATGCCAGCCTGCACCCTCGGCACCTTTCATAATGCCGACGATCATTAAAATACCGACAATAATGAAAACAATCACCGTAGTGACTTTGATCAAGGAGAACCAATATTCTGCTTCACCAAAGCCTTTGACTGAGATGAAATTCAACAGGAAAACCAAGCCAAGGAACAGCGCACTCCATATCCAGCCAGGAACATCATTAAACCAATAGCCCATGACCAATTGTGCGGCGACAAGGTCAACAGCAATCGTCACCGCCCAGTTGTACCAGTAGTTCCACCCCAGCGCGAAGCCAAAGCCTTCATCAACATATTTAGAACCATAGGTTGAAAATGACCCTGAAACTGGCATGTACGCAGCCAACTCGCCCAAGCTGGTCATCAGGAAATAGACCATTAGGCCAATTAATACATAGGAAAGTAAGGCCCCACCAGGACCAGCCTGAGAAATCGTTGCACCAGAAGCAACGAATAACCCCGTACCAATTGAGCCACCTATGGCAATCATTGCCATATGTCGTGCTTTTAATTCACGGCGCAGGGTTGGTGGAACCTGATCCCGTGGCGTACATTGTTCTTGAGACATTCTGTTCCTATATTATTAAATAATATCTTTAACGCAGAATTGTAACAAATCCTCGTCTCCAGAATAGCGGCTATTCGTGGTTATAAGATACCTTCATAATCCATAGCCAATTATTAGCTATACGATTATATCCTCAATATTAGTTACAATAACTCAGTAACTTCTGTAACGCGTTGGACATATGTTTCTGGCGATGGTAAATCAGGTACAGAGTGCGACTGAGACTAAGCTCAGGGATCACAAGTTCCGTTAATGTCCCATTTTTCAACTGTTCTTGGACGACTCGTCGGGAAAGGCAACTGATCCCCATTCCATATTGGACGGCATGTTTGATGGCTTCCGAATTTCCCAGCTCCATCGCGATATTGAATCGAGGCATTTGTGAAAATAAAAGATGATCCAGAACTTCCCTTGTTCCTGAACCTTTTTCTCTCAATATCCAGGGTGCTTTAATCAGATCCTCCACATTAAGGTCATGATGTAACAATGGGCTTTCTGGTGAGGAGAAGATGATCAACTCATCTTTCATCCAGGGTTGTGTGATCAATTCAGGATCATGACACAGACCTTCAATCAGCCCCAAATCAACACGAAATTCCACAACGGCCTTTATGACATCTTGGGTATTGCTGATATTCAATTCCAATGGTGTATCAGGGTAATCTTGACGATATTTCGCGAGCATTTTAGGCAACATATAATTACCAATCGTGCTACTGGCCGCTAATCGTAATGCCCCCAGTTCAAGTTTGAAAAGCTGTTCCACTTCGCCAGCCTGTTCAAGCAATGCCAATGCCTTGGGATAGAGCAAACGCCCGTGTTCATTGGTAACCAGCCGCTTTCCTACCCTATCAAACAACTTTACTCCTAACTGCCCTTCGAGATCCGTCAGTGAAGCACTCACCGCAGATTGTGATAACGCTAATTGCTGAGAAGCCTGTGTCGTTGAACCACTTTTCAGAACTTCTGCAAAAATCTCCAGTTGTCTCAGAGTGATACGCATATGGCCTCACGGGAAGTAAAATAAAATAGAAAGGTAGTCTTGATTTTAGACAGTATTATGCAACTTAACAAAAGTCGCACTTAATTAATCCATTTAACTGGTTATATATATAAATACTATAAATTTTATTGATTTTAAAATCCTCTATATGCTTATTTCTAAAATGTATAAGCTATAGAGTAGCCGCAATGTCCGAAAATCAACTGGGAAAATTTACAAAGTCCCACCAACATGCAGTATTAAAACTCATTCCCGGGGTCATATTAGCCTCAGCCCTGACTATGCTCTCTATCTATATCGGTAGTATTCCGTGGTTTATAAATATGGGATTGGGTGTTCTGACGCTTGCCATCCTATTGGGGATCATTGTCGGCAACACATTGTATCCTTTCTTAAAATCCGCTTGTGATAGTGGCATCCATTTCTCCAAACACTATCTACTCCGAACTGGCATCATTCTTTATGGTTTTCGGCTGACGTTCCAACAAATCACAGATGTTGGTGCAACTGGGATATTGATCGATGTCATCATGCTTTCTTCGACTTTTTTTATCGCCTTATGGATCGGGCGCATTCTTTTTCGGCTGGATAGCCAAACCGTGATCCTGATTGGTGCAGGAAGCAGTATTTGTGGAGCCGCTGCTGTTATGGCAACAGAACCCGTTGTCAAAGCCTCTGCCAGCAAAGTCGCCGTGGCCGTCTCTACTGTGGTAATTTTTGGCACGCTCGCAATCTTCATCTATCCGTGGTTTTATCAGCTCAATGCCTATTACCAATGGCTTAACTTCTCCCAGGAAACATTTGGTATTTTCTCTGGCTCAACCGTTCATGAAGTCGCCCAAGTCGTTGCCATTGGACATACATTGGGAAATGATGCTGAAAATGCAGCCGTCATCAGCAAAATGATCCGCGTGATGCTACTGGCACCATTTCTGTTGCTACTTTCTGGCTATATCAGTCGCATAGGAGCAAAAAGTGACAGCCCCCAAGAGACCCCCCCGATCACCATTCCGTGGTTTGCTGTGTTTTTTATTGTCACAGCAGGTTTCAACTCCTTTCATTTATTACCTGAATCCTTTGTTAACCATATCATTACCGCAGATACCATCATGCTAGCAATGGCAATGGTTGCATTAGGCCTAACCACCCATATCAGCGCCATTCGTCAGGCTGGTATTAAACCCATTCTATTGGCACTGTGTTTGTTTATCTGGCTGACGGTAGGAGGATTAATCATCAATCAAAGCATTCAACATTTATTGGGCTAACTTAAAAAAATAAATGAGTTTGATCCTCAATTGAATGACTGTTTCTTACAGAAATTTTATCGGCAGGGTGAACAATGCCATAATAATAAAAAAACAGGAGGAAATAATATGAAATTTGTTGGAGCTCATGTGAGTGCTTCGGGTGGTGTTGATCAGGCGGTGATCCGTGCCCATGAATTAAACGCAACGGCATTTGCCCTGTTTACGAAAAATCAGCGCCAGTGGCATGCCCCACCGTTATCGACGGATGTCATTGATAAATTCAAGGCGAACTGTGAACGTTACGGCTATGGTAGCCGACAAATTCTTCCCCATGACAGCTATCTGATCAATCTTGGTCACCCAGAAGCGGAAGCACTGGAAAAATCCCGTGCTGCATTTCTTGATGAAATGTATCGCTGTGAACAATTAGGTATCGATTTACTAAATTTTCACCCAGGAAGCCATCTCAATAAAATCGACATTGATAAGTGTCTCGCCCGTATTGCAGAATCCATTAATATCGCTTTGGATAAAACACAAGACGTCACTGCTGTCATCGAAAACACTGCCGGACAAGGAACTAACCTTGGTTTTAAATTTGAACAACTGGCAGCAATCATTAACGGTGTCGAAGATAAAACGCGTGTTGGTGTCTGCATTGATACCTGCCATGCTTTCGCAGCAGGTTATGACTTGCGCACTGAAAAAGACTGCAACGAAACCTTCAAGGCATTCGATGACATTGTTGGGTTCAAGTATCTGAAAGCCATGCATCTGAATGATGCCAAGAGCGAATTCTCCAGTCGCGTTGACCGGCATCATAGCCTTGGCGAAGGTAATATAGGCAAGACACCTTTCAGCTATATCATGAAAGATGACCGCTTCAATGGCATTCCCTTAGTGCTTGAAACGATCAACCCAGATATTTGGGATCAAGAAATTGCCTGGCTAAAATCTCAGCAGAATTGATTATCTGACCGAAGTCAGCTCGATTCTTGACATCATTGATGCAAGTTCAGTACGACTTCTGATCCCAACATTCGGCTGGCTGACCGTAAGTGCGGAAACTGCGGTTGCCAGACGCAATGTATGTTCGCTGGATTCACGCATCAGCAAACCATAAACCAGCCCACCGACCATCGAATCCCCCGCCCCAACCGTACTGACAATCTCACAATGCGGCGGTTTTGCCAGCCATGCACCAGAGGCGTTGACCCATAACGCGCCCTGCTCTCCCAATGAAATGACTACATGGGCAATCCCTCTATTACGCAGTTCATGCGCGATATCAATAACACTGTCCAAATCTGGCAGAGGCTTACCTGCCCAAATTTCCAATTCATGGCGATTAGGTTTTACCAGCCACGGTGATGCCTTGAGGCCAGAAACGAGAGCTTCGCGGCTACTGTCGAAAATAATGCAGGGACAACGCTGCCGTAATTGCATCATCCAATCCGCAAATGATTCCGGTGTAATCCCTTCAGGCAAACTTCCACTGACGACAACCATATCGAACTGCCCCAACCACGTGAGAGAATCACTGACAAATTGATTCCATTCATCTTCCGTCACATGAAAACCAGAAAAGTTAAAATCCGTCACTTCACCCTGTTTTTCTGTCAGTTTCACATTAATGCGCGTTCGTCCGGAGACTAAATGGAAACGATTTGCCATATTATTCTCGCTGAAAAACTGCTGAAACCCTTCCTGATTCTCCCGTCCCAGAAAACCACTGACGGTAACATCTATGCCTAAATCACGCAGTACCTTCGCAACATTATTTCCTTTGCCAGCAGCGTGAAGCCCTGCCGTTTGTACACGGTTAACATTTCCCTTAACAATATCTGGGCATAAGCCAACTAAATCATAAGCTGGGTTCAAGGTAATTGTGGCAACTCGGCGGCTCATCTTGCCCGGTGTCTCCTGAATAAACAGTTATAAGTAATATTAAGATTTATCTGTTATTTATATCATCAAAATTGAATCGTTTCAGTTAAAATTGCCACTAGATTGATCATTGTGTTACCTCCATCTAAAAGTAAAATATGCTGCGAAATGATTTCTTGTTATACCCAATAGGTTTCAAGTTGCAGCGCGAACAACAAAGCAGCAATTTGAAAGATAAAAGGTAGAGATGACGAAATAAAACCGCTACAGATATCTAAAACTTATCAGAGCCACAGTGGATAGATATTATCCGGAGGAATATATCAGTGTCAGTTATTGTCGGAGTTGGTGTCATTATCGTTAACGATAAAGGTGAGGTTTTACTGGGAAAACGTACCAGCCAGCATGCACCGTACTGGTCAATCTTTGGTGGCCATGTTGATCCCGGTGAAACCTTTGAAGAATGTGCCATTCGCGAAATTCAGGAAGAAATTGGCCTCACAATCCAAAACCCCAAAGTCTATGGTATTTGCAATAACCTCGAAACGTATTTCGAAGAAGGAAAACACACAGTTTCAGTCTGTTTGCTGGCACAGTATACCGGAGGTGAACCCAAATTAATGGAGCCTGAAAAATGTGAGCAATTAATTTGGTGTAACCCTGACCATCTCCCCGAACCTCATTTTGAAGCCAGCCGCAATGCCATCAAGCTATGGCAAAAATCACAATTCTATTCCGTGACCTAATACCAATATCCTTTTCAGGCAGGTTTACTCAGATAACCTGCTCCCTACCTTTGTATGCAAAATGCAACAAAAGCAATTTCGTTATCTTCCATAAATATTTGTTTACACATATCATTCATTAATGTATCGTCGAGCTAGTACAAGGTAACACCACTCATCAGGGAGTCTATATGACCATTGAGGTAACGCAAAATTTGAAACGCCCCTCCATATTTGGTGGCGCTATGATCATTGCCGGTACTGCTGTCGGTGCAGGTATGTTTTCCATTCCAATTGTCACTTCAGGCGTCTGGTTTACAGGATCAATCATTTTGTTGGTGTATACCTGCGCATGTTTGTATTTTTCTAGTCTGATGATTCTGGAAGCTAATCTGAATTATCCTACTGGCTCCAGCTTCCACACTGTTACCAAAGACTTGCTAGGTAAAGGTTGGAGCACCATCAATGGGCTATCTATCACCTTCGTTCTGTATATCCTGACCTATGCTTATGTTTCAGCGGGCAGCTCAATTATTTTTCACAATATTGAGCATATTCTTCCGATGAAACAATCGGTAGCTGGCTTTATTTTCGCCTTTATCGTTGCCTTCATTGTCTGGCTGTCCACTAAAGCAGTAGATCGTTTAAGCACCATCTTGATAGGCGGTATGGTAATCACCTTTATCATGTCTGTCGGTGGCATGTTTAATGAAGTCAAACCAGCCATTTTATTCGATCAGGCCAATACCGAAGCGAGCTATTTACCTTATGCTTTAGTCGCCCTGCCTTATCTGCTGGCCTCATTTGGCTATCACGGTAATGTTCCTGGACTGGTCAAGTATTATCATAAAGACAGTAAAGCAGTTACTCGCAGCTTGTTATACGGAACATTAATAACATTGACTATCTACATTTTGTGGCAGTATGTGATTCAGGGAAATATTCCCCGTGAAGCCTTTAAGCAAATTATTGCCGATGGCGGCAATATCGGTAACTTACTGCAACAAATGGATAAGACATCCAACAATGAAACCGTGACCCAGTTTTTGAGTGCCTTCTCATATATGGCATTAGCAAGTTCATTCCTAGGTGTATCACTGGGGTTGTTTGATTATTTGGCTGACTTTTTTAAATTCGACGACAGCGGAAAAAGTCGTTTTAAAACAGCACTGATTACATTCGTTCCCCCCAGCTTGCTGGCACTAATCTTTCCAAACGGCTTTCTGTACGCGATCGGCTTTGCAGGTCTGGCAGCAACCGTTTGGGCGGTTATTGTTCCTGCATTAATGGTACGAGTCAGTCGTAAGCGTTATCCCAAATCTAGCTACCGGGCACCGGGAGGCAATTTCTTGATCGCTTTTGTTATCCTGTTCGGTTTGATAAATGCAATAACTCATATTCTCTCCTTGTTTAATTTGTTGCCAACTTATCGTTAATGTTTTCCTTTAGCCCCAGTATTTTACTGGGGCATTCATTCACCTCTTGCCTAATAGGCCGACTGCGAGTAATTTTGTCGCCACTCAAATATTCATTCCACTATTTCCTTGTTCTTACGGAAGGTCTCTATGGCTAAAGCCAATGAAATTAAACGCGGCGCTGCAATCAGCCACAATGGTAAGCTATTATTAGTTAAAGACATCGATATTCAGTCACCCAGTGCGCGTGGTGCCAGCACGCTGTATAAAATGCGTTTTACTGATATTCGTACTGGTCAGAAAGTGGAAGAACGTTTCAAAGGTGATGACATTCTTGAAACCATCACATTAACTCGCCGTAGTGTCAGTTTTTCCTATATTGACGGTGATGAATATATCTTCATGGATGATGAAGATTTCACCCCTTATCACTTCAAAAAAGATCAAATCGAAGAAGAATTGCTATTCATTCCAGAAGAAGGCTTACCGGGAATGCAAGTTCTGACAATGGATGGGCAATTGCTGGCTCTTGAATTACCACAAACGGTTGATATGGTCATTGAAGAAACATCACCGGGTATTAAGGGAGCATCAGCAAGTGCTCGTACTAAACCGGCTAAAATGAGTACAGGACTGACTATTCAAGTTCCTGAATACCTGAGTTCAGGCGAAAAAGTCCGCATTCATATTGCAGAGCGCCGCTATATGGGACGTTGTGATTAATTCTATATCCTTAAATATGAGCTGCTCTTTCAACAAAGATAATGTTCGATGAAAAGAGCAACTCATCGCTTATTAAGTCAAAAATAATCCACATTAACGATTGCCACTCGTTTCTGATTATCAGTCCACTTCACACTGGAAACACCTATGTTACCAGGAAGCATGACATAACCGATTGTTTTATGAGTTGAAATGATTTGCTTAACAGTGAGGTTTTTTCCTAACCGATAGCAAGAGATATTGGCTTGAACATTTGATACAACAACTTGACATCCTGGATCAACAATAGCACCTGAAAACCGGATTACTCCTCCATTAGATTCCGCATATCCATAAGAAAGCCATGAAACCAACAAACAGCTAATTAACAATTTAAGATAATTTTGCATGGTCACCTCACTTTCGTTTTTCCATTAACTAAAACTCAGCTACCTTTTATTCCTTCATCTCCATCATAACTATTTCACATAAAAAAAATACGACATTGACACCTTTTATTGATAAATATCAAACGTGCATTTTCAGCTCAAAAATAAAGACAATAATTTCATTAAGCAACTTGCAAAACTGTTATTAACAATCATTATTTGAACTGAATCATAAATAAATTTCACAATTCGCATTTATATTATTTAAATAAAACAAACAAGATAATCATTTAATTAACATATAACATTTAATGATAAGTTATAGTAATAATACCTAATTTCTTATTTTCTCCTACCCATCTTATTTCTTCTGTTCCAATGTGTTTTTGAAGAGATAATAGAGAGTTGCTCTCCTTTTGATATTCTATGGTCTTATCTTGAGTTAACTGCTCACCATTATACCAACAAACCATTTCAGTATGTTTCTCATCCCAACTAAATTGGCATGGAGAATCAACGATAGCACCTTGAAAATAGATAGAGCCAGAACTTGAGATTGACGGAGAATTCGCCATTGAAGGATAAGATAAAGACATAAACAAAAAAGTCGTCATTTTTCGCAACATAAGCAGTCAACCTCCACTACAGGTAGTATTATCTTTTTCCAATTTTAGCCCCGCGCCAATTTGAAAACCAGATAATGGTGTAACGCTCTGCTATCTATATAACGATATAACGGAAAATGAAACGATTTCTTTATACTTTTTATTTACCTCGCCCACAATACGATATAATATTCTAATAAATTAGGATATAAAAAATGAATTGATGATTATTTAATAATAGTCAGTCATCAATATTTAACCAAATATATATTATCGGTACTGAAGTTGGGATTTAGCTATTTTTCCGATATAATGAAATCATTCGTATATTAACGATAAGAAGACTCATCAATAAACTGTACAAATATGCTGATATAACCACACCTTACCCATACCATCCCGTAGTGATTACGCTTTCCAATAAATTTTGTTATAGTGCCTCCCCAGTTAATTTGACTACCAAAGTCCACATTACGTGTTAATACGTGTTAAATAGGTATCTCATGACTCGCAGTCACCCACTCGCTATACTCATGCTCAATATTCTTGGTATCGCCCTGTTTCTCTCATGGTACTTGCCTGAGAACCACGGCTTTTGGTTTCATATTGATTCTGCTATTTTTTATTTTTTTAATGAGAAATTGCTGCCAAATTCGAAATTCTCACTATTTGTAGCTATCGCGAATGTCAGAGCATTTGATGTCATATCACTGCTGTGTATGGGGCTACTTTATTACAGTTCATTTCGCAAACAAGATCATGCAGGCAAACGTCGACTATTCATGATTGGTCTAGTGATGCTCATCTCTGCTGTCATCATTAATCAAATCGGCCACAAGATCCCAGTCAGTCGCCCAAGCCCGACATTGATGTTTGAAAATGTTAATCGCATAAATGAAATGACAAGTTGGCATACAAAAGATGCATCCAAAGACAGTTTTCCTGGTGATCATGGACTGATGTTATTGATTTTTAGCAGCTTTATTCTTCGTTATATCTCCCGAGGCGCATTCTTTATTGCTCTGCTGATTATGGTGATTTTTGCCCTTCCCCGTATTATGGCAGGTGCTCACTGGTTTACAGACATTGCCGTCGGCTCCCTATCTCTGACACTGATCGGCATGAGCTGGGCATTGCTGACCCCATTAAGTGACATTATGGCAAAATGGTTAGATAAGAAATTACCGCATATTAGACGAACCTATTAAAGGGATAATATTGAGGAGGTAGCAGATACCTCCTCAATATTACACAATACTTATCAAAACAGTATAAAATAACAACAAATCATTCTAACCCCTTAGTTCCTAATCTAATTTTTTGTAAAGAACCCTTTTTGTCTCTCGCTTTTTACTAATGATTTCAGTAATCTTTCCCACGTCCTGTTTATTAAAATAATGCGTTTTGTAAAGATACTAATAAAATGTGTCGCTTAGCACACTTTAGGGACATAAAATTTGTTAATTCACTATGTTCTGACTAGGCTTTAATACGTTTAGTGTTTTTATGATGGCGATAAGTCACGTTAAGGGCTGCAAGGGAAAATAAACACAATGGTCAAATCTCAACCAACACTGAGATATGTATTGCGGCTGATACCCGCAATTCTAGCGGTAGTGGCACTGACCGCATGTAGTTCACCAGATTCCAAACTCCGTAATAAACAAACTGAGACGCATGCAGTAAACACTCAAAAGCATTTTTTACTGCAACCATCTCAGGATGAATTTGAAACTTTGGTTAATAACTTAGATATTAAGTCTAAGCTACTTAACCAATATGCAAACTGGAAAGGTGTTACCTATCGGCTTGGTGGGAACACAAAACGCGGTATTGACTGTTCGGCTTTTGTTCAGCGTACTTTTCATGATCAGTTTGGCATGGCGTTACCACGCTCTACATCAGAACAACAGCATATAGGCCAAACCGTTAATCGTTCTAAATTACGTGCAGGTGACTTAGTGCTGTTTAAGACAGGCCGTTATATGCGTCACGTCGGCATTTACATCGGCAACAATCAATTTGTCCATGCTTCAACCAGCAGCGGAGTTATCGTCTCCAAATTGACCGATAACTATTGGAGTAAACGTTACTATGGTGCAAGGCGAGTAATATCAGATAATACATAACCAACACCTACAGCGAATTAATAGTGCCCCATTACTCAAAAATTTTCCTTGCAGACATTAAAAAACGCTTCCTGAATGGAAGCGTTTTTTACCAACGGGTACTACATTACAGTGGGTACAACGCAGTTATGTTTTCTGCAATTGCAGCGCCTAATGTCTTTAAACGACATATCACTGCACTCTCGTCTTCCTTGGCAAAAAACAAACATGGCTCCCCTTCCCACTCAATCACAGCACTTAGTATCTGCATATCAGCAATAGATTGATTTATAGTATGCAATATATCCCGCGCTTTTTCGCCTTCATGGCTTAACAATTTCAGCCCCATCAGGCTATTTCCTATATCTGTTTCTTCTGCTGGTAAAATCTCAACTTTTGTACCAACGAAACCAGATGACCACCGATAACTTTGCGGCAGTCTATGTACTACCGAAAGTTGGATATTATTCACGTATCATTCCTATCAGAAACAACATTAATACATCTAACCACCAGATGTAGGCTATCGATTCGTCAAAACCGAATAACCACCCAACAAAAAAGTAAACAAAAGGTTAAAATAAAAACCACATTATCGCACTTCCTTCATCTTCCATCTTAAAAAAAGTGGGATCAAACTCGCATTTTATATATATTTATACTGTTTAGGTAAATAATTCAACTTATTTTTATGCAAAGCAGCAACTTTTCGTTCAAAAGTTATTTACATATTTGTTTTCTTCAAACTTTATTTCATGAAAATAAAAAAATATTTTTGTCTTTTTACAATAGGTTAATTAATACCAATACCATTATCACCTATAGTCATGAAGCCAATCATAAAAAGTTAACAAAAAACCAACACATCAGTACTAACTGATATGGCAAAATTAACAATCTTCTATATTTGTTTGATGATCGCTCGTTATTTCCTGTCTATCAGGACAACAAACAGCTTCTTTGCGAATTCAAGAGACTTCAGGAAGGCAATGCAAGCTTAACCCTTATCGGCTTTTGGGAAAAATCCTTAAGCAAACCTGCATTTTTCTTAGGTACGAGAGTAAATAAATAGTTGATAGTAACCAGTAGGTGATAAGAAATAATAGGCGGTAATAAACGAAAGGCCATCCCATACTGATAGACGGCCCTTCAGAGTATTTTATTTTTGCGCCTTACGTGCATACATAATAAGCAACATCGCCAATATTACACATAACACCATTGCTCCCACCATCGGCCAGGCACTTGTCTCAGGTAATAAAGACAAGATAGCCCCTACTAATGCGGCAATACTAAAACGGATGGTTCCTGCCAATGAAGAAACGGTTCCTGCCATATGGGGATAATCGTCCAATACAACAGCCATGGTATTAGATGTAATCATGGAGATTCCGCTGATATAAATGGCAACACCCATGACTAGAGAAATAAATCCCAGATCAAACATGGTACTAAACAACAACCACAATCCCATGACAAATTGGACGAAAAATCCAGCATGCAGCATTTTCAATGGGCCATATTTGCGAACACATTGACTATTAATGGTTGTCATGATGAACAGAAAAATAATGTTCAACCCAAAATAGTAACCAAACTGCTCCACAGGCACACCGTTTAACTTAATGTAAACAAACGGCCCAACACTAAGAAAAGAGAACATTCCAGCAAAGGAAAAACCACTGGCTAGGATATAACACAATACCTGACGCTGCCGGAATAGCATAACAAACTGCTTTAAAGTGGTACTTAAGTTAAATCTATGCCTTTTTTCCTTCGGTAACGTTTCCTTGATGAAGAAAGCGACCAGAGCCACAGCAATGACCGCAGCGATAGCAATCGACCAGAAAATAGCATGCCAGTTAAACCATATCATCACCATGCTACCTAACATGGGAGCCAATAAAGGTGCAACAACCATCACCAATGTCACAAAAGACATGCTGCGGGAAAATTCCGCTTTCGTAAACATATCACGCATCAGCGCATTGATGACAACACCCGCAGCCGCAGCAGAAAAACCATGCAAGAAACGCATGGAAATAAAGGTATGAATATCTTGCGCCAGAGCACACGCAGCAGAAGAGATGGCAAAAACAATGACGCCACCTAAAATGACAGGCTTACGCCCCAGACTATCTGACATCGGCCCGTAAATTATTTGACCAACGGCAAAGCCCAGAATATAGCTACTCTGCGTCATTTGCACCAGACCATCACTGACACTAAAATTTTCAGCGATCGTTGGCATACTCGGCAAATACATATCAATTGCCAATGGCATTAACATAGAAAGTAAGCCAAGGATCAAGACTAATCCTAAATAGGACAATCGCTGTTGTTGCACGCAGTTACTCCTGAATCAGTTGAAAGATAAAAAATTAAAATATTGGCATCTGTATGCTGTTGATTTCACTACTTGTCAGCGCTCGATATTCTCCCGGACCCAATTCAGGATCGAGATAAATTTCGCCGATTCGCTCTCGATGGAGTTCAATAACGTGATTGCCCACTGCCGCAAACATCCGTTTTACTTGGTGGTAGCGCCCTTCACTGATAGTCAAGCGTGCAATTTGCGACTCGATAATTTCCAATTTTGCTGATTTTGTCAGCGTTTTTTCACTATTCAGCTGCACTCCAGCTAGAAATTTTTGCTCAATATCTTCCGATATCGGGTGCTCTAATGTAACAAGGTAGGTTTTTTCACAATGATGCTTGGGAGACGTAATACGGTGTGACCATTGACCATCATCCGTCAGCAAAACCAATCCTGTGGTATCAATATCCAATCGCCCTGCGGAATGTAATTTGTGGGCAACAGGTTCATTGATAAAATATAAAATAGTCGGGTTTGATGGATCATCTGTCGAACACACATATCCTTGGGGTTTATTCAACATGAAATAACGCGGGCCATTTAATTGTTGCAATATCGTTCCATCATAAGCAACTTGCTGATCAGACTTCAATTTATAGGCTCCTGTTTTGACGACTTCGTCATCGACAGCCACTAGCCCTGCCCGTAACTCACGACTCACATAATTACGGCTAATACCTAACTGTTGTGATAAAAATTTATCCAATCGCATGAATAAATGTCCCTGACAAAAAATAAATACACATGAACACGCCTTTGATATTGCAAACAACTTCAAGGCCACTATTGGGATATTAAGATTAAACAGATAATTTTCAGAGTAATCGTCACATCAATAACTATAACAATAATAAAGTAAGCGTTATAGCCCGTCTAACCTTAGAATCTGTCTAACCATAAAAAAGAATGTCAAGCACTTTCTCGGCAGCAAGGCTAAATGAAAAATGTTATTCTCTACATCAATTATCTTTTACCTGATATTTGTGACAGTAACATAAAAATGGCATTTACTTTACGCCCTTATCAACAAGAAGCGGTAGAAGCGACCATTCGCTATTTTCGCCAACACAGAGATCCCGCAGTTATTGTTTTGCCAACAGGTGCAGGTAAAAGCCTCGTCATCGCTGAATTAGCAAAACTGGCTCACGGTCGCGTTTTAGTATTGGCTCATGTCAAAGAACTCGTTGCGCAGAACCATGGCAAATATTGTGCTTATGGATTGAACGCGGATATTTTTTCAGCGGGATTAAATCAAAAACAAAGTGAGGGAAAAGTAGTCTTTGGCAGCATTCAGTCCATTGCGCGCAATCTGGATCGCTTTGATCATCATTTTTCGCTGCTAATCATTGATGAATGCCATCGCATCAGTGATGACGAAAACAGCCAATATCAACAAATTATCCAGCGGCTCCAGAAAAACAATCCCCAAATACGCATCTTAGGTTTAACCGCAACACCTTACCGTCTAGGCTCTGGTTGGATATACCAATATCATCATCATGGCATGATGCGCGGTGATGAACGCAGTTTTTTTCGTGATTGCATTTATGAACTTCCGTTGCGTTATATGATTAAGCACCACTTTCTGGTTTCCCCAGAAAGGCTGGATATGCCGATTATGCAATACGATTTCAGCCAAATACGTACTAGCCAACAAGGAATTTTCAATGAAACTGAGCTAAATCGGGAAATCAAACGCCAAAAACGCATTACGCCTCATATCATTAGACAAATTATCGAATACGCCCAAGACCGAAAAGGTGTGATGATTTTTTCCTCCACCGTTGAACACGCCAAAGAAATTTTCCAATTACTGCCTGCCGGACAAGCCGCGTTAGTCAGTGCAGAGACTCCCGCATCTGAACGGGATCTTTTAATCACAGCATTCAAGGAACAGCAACTCCGTTATATGGTCAACGTTGCGGTACTCACAACAGGATTCGATGCACCTCATGTTGATTTAATCGCCATATTGCGGCCAACGGAATCCATCAGCCTCTATCAACAGATCGTCGGTCGTGGATTGCGTTTATTTCCTGATAAAAAAGATTGCCTGATTCTGGATTACGCGGGTAATCCCCACGATCTTTACACGCCCGAAGTTGGCAGCAGCAAACCCAATTCACAAAACCAGCCCGTACAGGTATTTTGTCCCATCTGCCAATTTGCTAATACTTTTTGGGGAACATGCACCGAGGATGGAGAAATCATTGAGCATTTTGGACGGCGTTGCCAAGGCTGGGAAGAAGACGAAAATGGGAAACGTCAGCAATGTGATTTCCGTTTTCGTTTCAAGTCATGCCCACATTGTGGTGCTGAAAACGATATCGCCGCCCGACGCTGCCATCGTTGTGAAAAAATACTAGTCGATCCCGATGATATGCTAAAAGCAGCCTTAAAACTCAAGAATGCTCTGGTACTGCGTTGTGGTGGAATGCAATTAACACCGGGTCATGACAACAAAGGGGAATGGTTGAAAATCACCTATTACGATGAAGATGGAGCGGATGTATCAGAGCTATACCGTTTATCCACTCCAGCCCAAAAGAAAGTATTTGAAATACAATTCATTCGCCAGCATCAACGTGCGCCGGGCACAACTTTTCAGTGGAAAACAGCAGCAGACATTGCCCATCAACTCCCTCTATTGCGTCATCCTGATTTTGTTGTCGCACGTAAAAAAGGCCAATTTTGGCAGATTCGGGAAAAGGTTTTTGATTATCAAGGACGATTTAGACGGGCTGATGATCTGTACTGAGTTTGCTGAATAGTCTGCCCGTTAACCAGTTAAAAAATACATTTCTATTTGCTGTCATATCGGTTTTTCGTTAGAATGCCGCCCGCTTAATGTAATACATAATGTTAAGCCAAATATCGAACCTGCTGCTGGGTCGCCTGTAGCAGGATTTATTTTCTTCTTTTACAGAGAAAAAATAATGTTAACTATTAATGCAGAAGTACGTAAAGAGCAGGGTAAGGGTGCGAGCCGCCGCCTGCGCCGAGCTAACAAGTTTCCAGCGATCATCTACGGTGGTAACCAAGAGCCAGTTTCTATCGAACTGGATCACGATGCAGTTATCAACCACGAAAGCAAACCAGAATTCTATGAAGTTCTGACTCTGGTTGTTGATGGTAAAGAAACTACAGTTAAAGTGCAGGCAGTACAGCGTCATCCGTTTAAACCTAAACTGACGCACATCGATTTCCTGCGTGCTTAATTAGCCACAGTCGAGCTTTTATCGGGACGCCGAGTAAATAACGCCGCAAATGCGGCGTTATTTATTTCTACCATCTAATTTTTTATTGTTAACAGACCTTAGCGATTACCACTGCCACGACGTTGTAATTGGTCACGCAGATTTGGTGGCGTACCTTTAATCGTCAACGTATCCGTTGCGGGATCCCAAAAAATCCGTTCCCCCATTAACATGGCATCAAAGTTGATGGTTAGCCCCCCACCACTGCCTGCGAATTTTGTCAATTGACGCAAAGTACCGCGATCGGCCGGAAAGCTTTCTTCCAGTTCATATCCTTGCTCCTGCGAGAACTGCTGGAAATTTTGCTCACCCAACGGGGGTAATTCTTGGGACAACTCTTGTAACTTAATCTCCTCACCAGCCTGTAACTGCTCATTGCAGTAACCATAGACTTGCTGGCGATAAGCCTGACGCTCATGTTTATCCAACTGAGCTGACTCACAATAGTCGTCCACAGCCTGCAACAATCCCTTATTCTGCACTTTCGCATTCATGCCTTCACTAGCAGCAAGGAAATCCATAAAAAAGTCAGAAACCTTACGCCCTACCCGCCCTTTTAGGAAAGTTAGGTAACGACTGGATTCAGGGTTAGTTTCCCATTCAGTCAGATCAATTCTCGCAACGATATCGACATGAGGAATATCGAGATACTGCGTTGTGTTCACATCAAGCTCATCATTGACGGACGTACTGTTGCAACTATTAAGAACGGCAATCAGCAAATATTCCACGGCAAGATATCGATATTGACAAAACAACACCGTTCCTCCTTCTGCAAACGGATATTTTGCCAACTCATCTTTCAAGCGAACGGTTGCAGCCCGACTAAAGCCGAGGAAATCCTCATCTCCCTTACGCAGATGACGGAGAGATTCCGCGAGTTCACTTTCTTCATTGAACAAACCATAGGCTTTGCTTTTTGCGCTATATACACGATGTAACTCAGCCATCATCTCTTCAACCACTTGATTGGTATCCAGCAGAGAATCACGCAAAATCACTTCCAACGTTTGTTCGTCACGTTTAATCAACCGGTGTAACGCGATCTGGGTAATTTCCAGACTCATTATTTATGCTCCTTTTGCAGCTTTGGCCATATGGGACTTTGCGGTTAGCGGCGTATTCAAACACCGTTACCTCTCTGCTGCAACCAAAAACCCAAATGATGGAAAAGCGTTCACAATTTAATTATCAACACTCAACATATCAAAGAATAAAAGATGAAGCAGATTCAAGAATGGTAGTAACACCCAGAGTAAGGAATTAATTTGTCATAAAAAAGCAGAAAATCACCCTTCTATACGGTAAGATATGGGGCTTTGTACATTCAGGATATTTGATTTATGCCACAGTCGTCTCGCTATAGCGATGAAAAAGTTGAACATTTATTAACTGAATTAGTAAATGTTTTCGAGAAAAACCATACGCCAACTGACCTTACTCTGATGGTCTTGGGCAATATGGTAACGAATTTAATCAATACGAGCATTGCCCCTGCGCAACGCAAGCATATTGCAGACTCGTTTGCACGCGCGTTACAGTCTTCAATTAATGAAGATAAAGCGCATTAATTTTAATTAAATCTTAATGTAAAGAAAATATGGTGACTAGCCGTCAGCATTACCGCGAAAAAGTTTCTCAAATGATCAGTTGGGGACACTGGTTCGCACTGTTCAACATCATGTTCAGTCTTGTGCTGGGCAGTCGCTATTTATTTGCATCTGACTGGCCGGGTTCACTGTTTGGTCGCATCTACGCGCTAGTCAGTTGGCTCGGTCATTTCAGTTTCATTGTCTTTGCCATCTACTTACTGATTTTATTTCCGCTGACATTTATCGTCATGTCTCAGCGGTTACTGAGGTTTCTCTCGTCTGCACTGGCAACAGCTGGCTTAACACTACTGATATTCGATTCTTCCATCTATGTTCGCTTTCACCTGCACTTAACTTCATTGGTCTGGGATTTAGTCACCAACCCAGAACAAGGCGAATTAGCAAGGGAATGGCAACTGATGTTCATCTGTATACCCGTAATTTTCTTGATACAGATGCTCTTCGGTACATGGAGCTGGCAAAAATTACGTAGTCTGAGTCGCCAACGATTTGGCAAACCACTGGCAGCGGTATTTATCACCGCTTTTGTCGCCTCCCACCTTATGTATATTTGGGCGGACGCCAATTTCTACCGTCCAATTACCATGCAGCGCTCAAATTTGCCGCTTTCTTATCCAATGACGGCTCGTAAGTTCCTTGAAAAACATGGCCTACTGGATCATCAAGAATATCAACGCCGTATTAACCTGCAAGGAAATCCTGCGGCCTTGAGCGTCAATTATCCGCTGAATAACTTATCTTATCAGAATACCGGAAGCGGCTATAACCTGCTTCTGCTTGTCGTGGATGGGTTGGATAATCAAGATATCACTAGTGACATGCCTGCTCTGGCGCAGTTCACGAAGAACAATATCCAATTCACACAGCACTTCAGCACTGGCATTCAGAACGAAACCGCATTGTTTGGTTTATTCTATGGCATATCATCAGGTTATCTAGACGGCATTCTTAACGCGAGGAAATCATCCGTACTCATTGACGCCCTAACTCATCAAGGATATCAATTTGGTCTCTTCTCTTCAGATGGATTCCAAACCCCACTTTATCGTCAAGCTATACTGACCGATTACTCACTGCCAAATGCCAACAAACAAGACGATAACTTAACCGTGGCACAATGGCGTCATTGGCTGGATCTACGCAGTGGCTCCGCACCGTGGTTCTCATTTCTGGACATTAATGGTTTTACACGTTCATCAGACAAATTTGGCAAGAAAGCGTTGGATACTAAAATCAATAATGTGTTAGAAGCCCTGAAAAATAAAGGTATTCTGAATAAAACTATCGTTGTGATTACAGCCAAACAGAATGAAGGGGCAACGGGCTACCCCGCAAAATGGTTTACTGGTGACAAATTCAACCGTGAACAGCTCCATGTTCCCCTGATAATTCACTGGCCGGGAACGCCCGCACAAATTATCGACAAACTGACTAGTCATCAGGATGTCATGACAACGCTAATGCAACGTTTACTGCACGTCAGTAATTACCCAGAAGATTACTCACAAGGTGAAGATCTCTTTAACGCCCAGAGAGAAAATCCGTGGCTGATTACTGGTGATGATGGCTCATTAATTATCACGACAGCTAAAAATACCGTCTATATTTCCAAGGATGGGGAATATCATCTGTATGATTTAGATGGCAATGAAATTGAGGGAGCCAAACCAAATCTTGCCCAACTATTACAGGTACTAACTGAAGTGAAACGTTTTTTAGCAAACTAATCGTTTAAAAATCAATCACTCACTAAATTAAGGGCTTGCTTTGAAAATAAAAAACGGTAGTATAGGAAAAGTCATCGGCATGTAGCGCAGCTTGGTAGCGCACCGTCATGGGGTGTCGGGGGTCGTAGGTTCAAATCCTATCATGCCGACCAAATTTCCCCAGAAAAACCAACCTGTTAGGGTTGGTTTTTTTATGCCTGAAAATTGCTCATGGTAAAATGATGGTAAAATTCTGGTAAAATGGCCGACAGAAAGTGATAGAGGCGCGCTAACGTTAGGATGGGTTTGTCTGTCACTCAACAATGTTTGAAACTCCTTTTTTTCTGTTTGTTCTTGTTTTTGTTTTTTTCAATAGTTTTTTATTGAAATTAATTAGAAAATATTCAATTTTCCTTTCCTGTACATCTTAACAAAAGATGAAATCTAAAATATCTGTGACAACGCCACATGTAAGCATTGCCTATTGGAACGAGCCAAACTGTAGACGAATCAGAGGCTACTTAGATATTAATCCAGATTATGTATCGGAAGATTGATAGGAGTATTTGAGGCAGTCACTAGATTAATTCACCATCTCACTTTTCGATACTCTACAAAGTAGAGCAAGGAATAATGTGGTGGTAATATACTGATGATGCTATCTTTCTTAATACTTAGTAAGATTGGAAATCTCCATCATAAGAATAGTGAGATTGATATGAAAATATTTGTTATTAATTTAGAAAAAGACATAGATCGCAAACAATCAATACAAGAACAATTGCAAAATGCAGATCTTGAAGCTGAATTTATTACAGCAGTATATAGGAAAAAACTCACTGACGAACAACTTCAAGACATCTGTCCAGACTTTAATAAAATAACTCTCACTCTTGGAGAGGTCGGATGTTCAATGAGTCACTTGAGTATTTATAAGAAAATGATAGACGACAATATACCTATTTCACTTGTACTAGAAGATGATGCCAAACTAGATCATAGTCTACCCAGAGTATTGCAAGCGCTAGAATCAGTAGGAATAAGTAAAGAACCTATCGTATTTTTACTCAATAAACCTAATGAGTATTTTAAATTTTTTCAAAAATCACTCGTTGATGAGTACAAAATTGTCAATGTAATAGACGCCGCGCTTACTCATGGTTATGTTATCAATCAAGCAGCCGCTAAAAAATTATACCATTTCCTCACACCTGTTAGATTTGTTGCAGATGAGTGGAAATTATTCAGAGAACAGGGTGTAATTAAATTGAAAGCTGTTTTCCCTCCAGTAATTCATACTTCTGTCCAATCACTAAGCTCATCGATAGGGGAACGAGAATATACACTGACTGAGGTAGATATAAAAAATCGAAAACGCACAATTACAACTCAAATAAAGCTGGCATTATGGCGTATTTTTATCCGAACTTGGTTCAAAAAAATTAGGCCTTAGCTTGGAGAAAGCTAAGGCTATCATAAATTAGCTATGCTGTTCGATACCAGCCCATTAACATAATATAAGCATTGGTTACATCAAAACCATCGCCACTCCCAGTTTCTGATATATTACCGCTAATACTATGTGTATGATCGCCTGCCCATGATGTACTACCTGTCCAAGTTCGGGAGGCATCAAACGTAGTAAGATTTTCCCACACATCAGTATATTCTACTCCTGGTTGACTTTGCCCATTTCTAGCAAAAGCCCCTCCAAAAATATTGCTTCCATGTACGATAACGCTAGGTAAGTAACCAGTTATATTCATATTTCCTCGACTATGATTATGGCCTCCAGCACTATTAGTATTACCACTAAAATAATGACTGTGTCTTGGTATGTTATTTATAGACAGAGATTTGGTGTCCCTTCCTCCTGTCGATAATACATTTGAACCATTACCAGAAGCTAATCGAATTGTTTTATTCTCACCAATGTAAGACCACCTCGTTCTGGGGAATAAATTATTCGGATTTTTATTTTTAGCAAACCATATAACAACACCAATAGGATAAATCGTGTCGATATCCATTGAGCTTTTAATCGCCTGTGTTACGGCATTCTGGCTCATTACCGATGATGTTGAATTTCCGGTATTTTGGACAATACTGGATTTATCAATTTTTTGTCCTAATCCGTTATTTAGCGCTGAATTTGTCGCATAGTCACCCGCAAGTTGGTAATTACCTTTCGACTGAAAACGCTGATTTGATTCATCCTTGCTATAGGCGTCCACATCACTAGCAGTAAGATCAGCTTTTAACTCTACCCAAGCAGTACCTACAGCAGGCTCATCCTTATTATTCTCAATACGTGATTGCCAGAGTTTTTCTTTGTGGTAAACCAATCCACGCATGGGATATGACTGCGCATCACTGTTCCATTGAGCAGCACCAAAGGTCTGCATTTCCCCTATAGCTTCTGTGATATCGTGAAAAACACCATTCATCTTTTCACGTTCAATATTCATTGCTGTAGGATCTTCGTTTGGATCAAGTCCATATCCACTACCATAACCTTGTGCATACGAAACAGTACCATCTGCTTGAACTTCATCAGGAATAGAAACCCGATCTCCTTGTGCAGCAAAAGGAACTTTAAATGTTTTTGTCATAGGATTAGGCTCCGAAGTGGCTGTTGAAGAAATTGGCATGTGAGTAGCCAAAGCCAAAGATATTACTGTCACTATTCACGGCTTGATTTAGCGCGACAGTCTGTTTTTCCCTGATTGGAGTATCAGGAAATACACCATCTTTTTTCGGAGTTTTATTAAGTTTATTTTCTTAAACGTTCATATATAACCCTCATTTAATCAACAAAGTACATTGCTAAATAATATGAAGGCGGGTAGGTCATCTCCGCCTATAAACGTCAGTAATTAGGTTTATCAATACGGAAGAGTCTATTTTGGTGCTTTCAATGAATAGATTAGAAATTCATTACGTCACTTTTTATATCACAATGATGCCACGTAAAACTAAGGGAGGGATTAACAAAATTTATTTTATGAACAATAATTAATAAAACACACTATACGAATTTTAGGTGGTATACGCACTAGAAATAATTTGAAATCATCGTGATGGATGAGTAGAACAGGGTCAGATGGCCCTGTATAATATGTAACAACTCAGCACAATACTACATATTGTGCTATTAATGGGAAGAACTGACGAACCAATTATGCTGTTCGATACCAACCCATTAACATAATATAGGAGTTAGTAACATCGACTCCGCTATCGCTACCCGCTTCTGATGTCGTGCCATTAACACTATGAGTATGATCACCATTCCATGATGTATTTCCTGTCCAAGTTCTGGATGCATCAAATGTAGTCAGTTCTTTCCATCGATCAGTGTATTCCACTCCTGGTTTACTTTGACCATTTCTAGCAAATGCTCCACCAAAAATATCGTTCCCATGACCAATAACACTCGGTGGGTTCTCTTTGAATTTCGCTGCTTGCGGGTATAGCTTCGCGAAGCGTATATCAAAATACTAACTTTTTCGGCAAAGAAGTCAAACTTTATTCTGAGTAATGATAATTTCTTTCGAATTCATCACACATCGGTCTGTAAAGCATAAATTCGGCTACCCCTAACCAGGCATTAACACGATTTTGACAGGTTCTTAGTGATATTTCAGGGTGTCGTTCACTCATTTCAACCGCTATTTTATATTTTGATTTTTTATAGCAATACAGCTCCTTGATAATATTCAAAAGTCCCTTGTAATTTTTAAATACCTGCCCGATAACATAGTTCATTTTTAAACCTTCTGTGTCTGTACAGAATATCAGGCTACTAATTGCCTGCTTTTCTTTCATCTCTTCAAAAAACAACAAAAGCTCTTGTTTAGATATTCCTGCTTGCTGCATTTTCTTCAGAGCCACCTGAAGGGATTTTTTGGTGATAACAGGATCAGCCAGTAATCGGGAAAATATACCAGCGGCTTGAGGTGACTGACTAAATACAGACCAACGTCCCCACATTTTTAACCGCCCTTGAATCCATACACTTTCCAGTGTGCGCAGCCTTAAATGTTCTTCACCTTTTCCACATGTCACCGGATAAATCATTTTGTACCCCTTAACTTCATATTTCCTGATACATTCACACCTGACATAACCGTACCTCTTCCACTTCCTTTTTAACTTGCTCCAGTAATTCTGTTTCTGTCCCGTGGGCTGTCTGCCAGTTTTTCGGCGCGGCATGAAAGCCCGTGGGATGACATGCCCGATGATGGCGAGGGCATCCGGCATTTCGTAGGTGTCATAGTGGCCGGATTCCTATCGGAGAGAAGTTAAAACAGATTATTGATGATAGCCGGGATTCTCTTGCCTGCCCGTATGTTGTTCATCGCTTACCCATCAAGCGACCTAATAAAATTAGTGCAGAAGTTCATCACCCTACCCCCAGATTGCACCAGACTATTTGAGCAGGGCATTTTCAGCATTAAGAGACAAAGTCGGGGTAGCTGCACATTTGTCAATGGAAGAAAGGCCAACATTTCACGAGATCCGAGCACTGGCTGCACACATGTTTAAAATTAATGGATTAGACCCACAAGCACGTATGGCACATAGTGATGCAAAATCGACAAAAGTTTATACTCAGAATCACGTTGAATGGGTAGAAGTACCTCACGGAGAAATAGCAATTTAGTTTGGAAAAATAGAGATTAACTCATTGATGTATAAAGTGCGAATTTTGTAGATTACGTACTGTTTGTAAAACCAGTGAAAATACCTTAACCCATTGCTACATAATACTTTATGAATAAACCAAACGTATTCATGGGATGTCGGGAGTCGTAGGTTCAAATCCTATCATGCCGACCAAGTTTCCCATTGGTAAAATGATGGTAAAATGGCCGACAAGAAATGGCAAAAGTGCACCAACTTTAAAAGGAATTCAGGGAGATTTTTTTATTGGGTAAAGGAGCTAAATGTTGCCGTTTTTTGTTGTCTTCTTCGGTGGTTTCTATTCAAAATCAATTAGAGTAATTGATTGTTTTCTATCTCTTACTCATAAACACCAATTTCCCTCTATACTTGCTATGGATGCAAAAAACTCCCCCAATGAATACTGTCTCCCCCAAGCACTATGACTACTACACTACCAGAAAGAAAAGCGGGAGATTGTGGAAAGTTGGGAAGGGAGAAGATCGGATGTGTAGGCAAGAAGAGTCAATAGCAGCTCTCCATTTTTTCTTTCTTATCAAAGAAAAAAATGCTATTCACTTTTGTTTAATAAATTAACGTATGTATAATAACACGACTTTTATATCACTGTTGAATAATATAACTTATGAATTTAATGAATAAAATATCATACAAGTACATTTTGACTATTGTTGCAGCATTGGGTTTATCTTATCCACTGAATCTCTTTATCTTTCAAAAAGATTCAAGCATACCTCACTTGTCAACTTTTGCACTGCTCTTGTCAATTTTTCTGTTAATTAAGGAAAAGAATAAAATTCTGATCAGAATTGGTAGTGCACTACTTTTCTTTCTTGTTATCCAAATAAATTATTCTCTTGTTTTTGGTGAAAGAGTATCAGCATCAGTTCTTGATTCATTTGTTGAGACTAATAAAAAAGAATCGCTATCTATGGCGGGTCATTTATTTTTTATAATGTTATTGCCGTCATTAGTGGTAACAATAGCTTTATTGTATCTAATAAGAAAAAAATCAAAAAATATTCAGTATCACATAGTGCTCAAAGCTTTACCTATATTTATTTTCCTTGCCACATTTTATCTTAGTGCTTCCGCTGTCGACAAAAAATTATTATCAGACATCAAAGAGGATGACAAAATAGTAGGTCGATTTATAAGAGATAGATATCCCGCTGTGATTGGGGATTTTACTTATTTGTATATTTCCAGCCATTCAAATGATAAATATGCAAACATTAGTAAAATAGAGAAATTCAACAAATCAATAACAAAAAATAAGAAACCTGATATTAATGTTGTTATTTTAATAGTGGGTGAATCATCATTATCAACTCATTATAGTACATATGGATACAAATTAAATACAACACCACACATAAGTCGTATATTTTCTTCTGACGGGGGATGTATAATAAATGACGCACATTCTAGTGCGCCAATAACAAGAAACTCTGTTTCTATGACCCTTGCTTTCCACACACCTGAAAGTGAAAAAAATTTATTTGAAAACAAATCAATAGTAGAAATGGCTAAATCAAATAGTTATAAAACATATTGGTTAGGTTCGCAAGATCTAGATGGACTCCACTCATCTAAATATGGGTTTATTGCAAAAAAATCTGATGTAATAAAACTCACAAATTTTAAAGATGACAAATTAAGCTTTCTATTGAATGAAGTTCTTTTAGATAATGAAGAAAACAAATTTATTGTAATTCACTTACATGGTAGTCATATGCCTTATACGAATTACGACGACATTGATAAGATGGCACTACCTAATGCTGATGACTATGACTTAACTATCCACCATACAGACAGAGTTATAAAGAAAATATATGACGTCATCGATAAAAAAAACATTAATTTCTCCCTGATATACACTTCTGATCATGGAGAAATTGTTAATAAGGGACATGGGTATCAAAAAGGTAAAGAGCAATATCTTGTCCCCTTTATGTACAAATCAAACAATCATCAATATAACTGTCAATTTATAGAATCATTTCGAAATAAAAATGGCTATTTTAGCGGATTGATGAATAAATATATATTATCAAACCTTATAGGTTACGACATTGGGTCATGTATTAAATGGT
>NZ_JACOII010000024.1:0-106607 GCF_016306625.1 Xenorhabdus lircayensis
GAGCGCAGCCTTGGATTTGAACTAGTCGATCTTACCGACAGGTTGAGTTGTTCGGAATGACCGAACATGTGATACTCATGCTAGATTTTACCATTTAATATAAAGGATTTTTATGCAACCGAACGATAAGAACCCATTCAAACAAAAGTCATTTAAATTCATTCTTGCCGGTGTGATATTACTTTTTATGGCTGGTATTAGATTTATTCAATATGATGATTTTTTACTGGGTACTATCGAAAGCTTATTGGCTATTGGGCTTGTTCTCTTTGGACTTAAATTGAAAAAAGGCGAAAATAAAAAGTAGACTACTAGATTCCCTCAATTCGGGGGAGTTAGAAATGAAAAAGCCCCACTTGATTAGTGAGGCTTTATTTGCTTTTCGGTTTTACCACTGGAGCATAACACAAAATATACACCTAAATTTCTCAAAATCAATTTAATTTAGAGAATATTTATATTTAGTGATGTGTTTCGCAATTTTCTTTGCTAATTTCTCGCTTGATGGCGTAATACATTTCCTCTTCCAGTAATTCCTCCGACCATGTGGCGCGCTTCCTCGCCCATTGAACATCACAGCCAGTCAGTTTTGATAATTCACGGGCAATCTTTTGCGGGTATTTGCATTCACAATATCGTTTAATGGCGACATCCCGAACAGGATTGCCCAGTTTAAATGTCTTGTTCAGTACCTTTTCAACGAAAGCGGCATCATCTGATTCTTTGGCGAGAGCGATGATGTCGCTTAGTGTTTGCTTGGGATTCAGTATTTCATGGGACTTCTGGAACAACTCTTCACCTTCGTAGCCTATCGGCGCAGACCAAACAGCATATTGCTGTGAACAGTGCTACACCGATTCTCAATAATTACCCTATCACTACGCTGCTCTGCGGCGGGAGGATTTATTTTGCATATCGAAACATCAAATGTCGTGAAATTGCAAATCACAGATGTACCCAGACACGACCCTATTCACGTCTATCTGGATGATTACGGGGATAGCTCCGGGCGAATAACTATCTCTGAATATGGCGAATCATGGACAGCGTTCTGGGGAGCTATGGGCGGCTCACTATCTGATTTTATTATTAGGACTAACAACGAATATCTCATTGGATATTTAGCACCTAAATTTGGTGACCGCAGCGTCAAATATAAACAGATGGACTCTCGTTTAAATGCCGTGAAAGAAGCATTAAGGAGATTGCATGTACACCCCAGAGAACCCCAACCCCAGAGCAATACAACGAGTCAATGACCCTCTCACCATTCCGACCCACTGTCACTACTGCTGCGGCCACGTGGTAACCGCTCATCACATCAATGTATTTGGCCGCGTTCTGGGTAAATGGCCGTGGCTATACCTCTGTACCTCATGCGGTGCCCGTGTCGGTATGCATCCGGGCACTGATATTCCGTTGGGTACACTGGCAGATAAATCGACACGGAGAGCACGAGAGATCAGCAAACTAACATTTGAACGGATGCGGGAATATCGGGAACTGGAGCGCACGGATGCGTACAGATGGTTAGCAAGAAAATTAGGCATCAGTTTCAGACGCTGCCACTTCGGCTGGTTTGATGCTGATATGTGTGAGAGAGCTAAGAATGTTTGTATGAGGTTTAAATGAGAAACGATTATTCAGTAGTGGGTCACTATAATTTAAATGACCCAAGTGTTTTATTGTATTGAACAATCTGTATTTTCTAAGGATGTCCACCTATCTGGATAACATTGACTATTTCATTACCTCTATCTAAGGTAAATGAAACCCTGTGATGGTTATTAAGTCTGATAGTGTATTGCTCTACACCGCTTGGTGTACCCCGCAACAACTCATAATCAGCACCACCAATGGAATCTGCGGCCTCTTCCGGGTTAAAACCATCTGCCATAGCTTTCACCCAACGGTCATAACGATCTAAAAGATATGTCTCTACTTTTGTCTTTTTCATAGCTTTAGCGTCGTTAACTCCCCACACCATATATCACCTCTACTTTTTAGATGGTTAGCTTCTAAATATTAACCCTGATGTGCTTTTTCAAAACTATCAATTTTTATACACATTAATTGCATGAATATTAAATAGGAGAGTCAAAATGAACAATGATGTAATCGAGTTGGCGCGGGAAATAAAACGTCGTAGTGAATTGGTGTTACAGGCCGAACGTGAAAATAACAGTGAATTCTATAAACATTGGAATTCTCTCGACCGAATGATGTCACCACGAAATTTAATTAAACTCTGTGATGCTGTGGAAACACTCGCTGAATATGAAAATATGGAGCCTGTGGCGTGGATAATGGAAGATAAAGTGGACAGCCGCATTATTTCGGATATTGAGAAAAAATATTTATCTAACACCGAGGCATTTAATATTCCCCTCTATCGCCACCCCAGCAAAGAATTATCAGCATTCACAGCGGAAATAGAATTAACAGATTTCACCAAGAACTGGGATGGTAAAGCTATAGCATATGGCCGGGTATTTAATGATAGTCGTAAACGATTTGAGGATGGAGTTGAAATAATAACATCTCTGGTAATTAATGCTGATACCTACCGAAACGACGGTTATATAAAAACCCAAAACTCCATTTATAAAATTAGAGAGTAAAAAATGATAAACATCGATAACGCACAAAATGAATTGGGATTACTCGGTCATATCGACGACGGACGCGAGTGGACAGATTGGTTACTGAAGAAGGCGGATGAAAGCAAGAAAACTCTAGGGATCCCTTGGGTACGCGTTCAGGAAAGAATGCCTGTTGGTGGGGATGATGGTCACTCTCCTTTGTGCCTTGTTTATGTTTCCTTGGGTTCGGTTTCCCGTGCGGGTTATGACTGGCGGGATGCCAGCGACAAAGAATGGGTGGCGCACGAAAACGATGAAGTCACGCACTGGTGCTATATGGATGATATCCCCGCGCCAACGAAAGGAGGGGTATGATGGCAGAGTCACCCTATATCAAAACAAATGAACTGGCAGACCGATATAGTGTAAAACCACATACTGTAAGACTATGGTGTGGTAATGGGAAGCAAAGACGGGAAGGCTTCCCAAAACCCAAGTTTAAATCTGACCAGCTTAATTTTTTACGTCGGGATATTCTTGACTGGGAGGACGGGAAACAATTTTAGTCAACTTCACCCACCAGCGTTCATATGCCTCTCTCTGCTCATTCAGGTAGGTGTGCTTATCGTACACCTGCCATACTCCCGGCAATTTGTGTCCTAGCATAATTTCAGCTACATGAGGAGCCGTTAACTCAGACACACCAGTACGCATAGTTTTTCGCAAATCATGGATTGACCACGAGGTATAAGAATCGTCAAAATACTTCGACATTTTTTTATTCAGTGAATTAATTATTTGAAGATGCGATCCCTCCGCGAATGGCTTGCCACTAGATACTACAAATAGATACTCACTTCTACGACTTAGCTTCTTAGCCTGTCCAATTAATTCCCTAGCCTCCAAAATAATTGGTCTGATAATGGGCTTTTGAGATTTAATACCCGTTTTATGGTTTTTAGGAGGAACAATCCAGATATTTTTCTCATAGTCAAAATCAGTAACTTTAGCTTTCAACAACTCACCAATACGACACCCAAACAAAAGGCATAATTTTATTATTAATGCATTACGAGGATCATAGTCAGGAGAATTAATGATGCTAAAGAGAACGATCAATTTCTCTTCACTCAATGTGCTATCATCTTTGTTAGTCTTTTTTCTTCCCAAATCACTGGCCAATACGTCAGATAGAGGAGTGATTTTGGTCATTCCTCGCCGCACAGCCCACCGATGCGCATTCTTGGAGTTATTCAATATCCGAACGCCAATTGATGGATACTGTTTAGCAACGTCTTCAATTAAAGTTAGCCAGATATGGAGAGTTACTTCATCATGGGGTAACCCCCCAATTCTGGGAAAAACATATAATTCGAACGAGCGTAAAATTTCATCCGCTTTCACTAGCACTCCTTTCATTGCCGTACCCCACCAATCTCGGATAAGCCTTTCCACTGTTACGGCCTTCAAGGCGGATTCACGAAGAGTACGTTTAACTATTTTAGGGTTACGGTGCTGTTCTAGTTCTCCACGGTAGGAAATTACAGCATCACGGGCATCTTTTAGGCTGGTCGCTGGGTAGGTTCCGATGTCAATTCGATCCCCTTTACCATTCCAGCGATATCTAAATTGGAATATAACTTTTCCTTTCGGGGTAACACGAACAGACAAACCATCCCTGTCAGATTTGGTAATCATTTTTTCTTGGGATTTTCCGCTGGTGGAGCGCAGCCATGAATCAGTAATCGCCATATCACTTTCCTCAAAAAACAATACAGCGTTTAATGTAGTTCATGTACACCAATATGTACATATTCATCATGACGCAAGATGACGCCTCCTGATTACCCGTGACTAACCCTGACAGAAATATATTAAATTATCATTTAAATTCAACATATTATATATTACTGATGACTATTAACATCTGTTAATGACGAAAGGTGATTAAATAAACTCATTAACTATGACAATTAATTTTACTTAATGGTTTGTTGAAAATCACAAGGTTAGAATTTTTTGCTGAATATGCATAAGAAAAAAGTCATTTTTGCCGACTAGACCTCACTTTTGATAATTTCTTTGATAGAAAAAGGATGAAACTTGATAGTGATTTCACCATTTTTCACCGCTAACGTTGGGTTGGGTAACCTTTCATCTTTTCCTTTGTGATAGCTCTCTTTTGTACGAAAATCGTCAGGCAGCGGGTAAGGCAGTAGCTTATAAGCTTCGTGTATAAGTTGCTCTGGTTGCACTGGCAGAACGAGTTCGACATGCTCCCAACCTTGGTGAACATAAAGTTTTTCAGTCGGATAAGGCAACTCCACACAATCAATTTGCCAATCAAGTAAGGTAATTGGCTGTTCCAACTCAAACAAATAAATCGGGCGACCATTAATGATACTTTCAGACATCAATTGACCACATTGTAGAAAACCTTGACGCCAGCGATCCGCAATTGAAGTCTCATTGCAACGCAGGGAAATATGATCCGCCGGATATTGTGTAATATGTAAGCCAAGATACCCGCCAAATAGCTTTAATTTTTGTTCAAACTCCCCTAAATCAGCGGCTAAATCCTGTAATTCAGAAATTGTTGAAAAGTATGTCATCTCATCCCCATCAAAAAACCGTCAAAATTGTTTCCCGCTCGTGTGGCATAACACTATTGATCTCAATCGGAATGGCGAAGAATCGTCTGAAAGACAAGCTGAAAACAAAAAGTAATACCACCTGCGGTGGCCGATGGTAGCATGCAGGATGCTGAATATGATATAAAACCCGTTATTTTCTCATAATCCACACGTTTGAAAGTATTTGCATAGTTCAGATGCAGAGACCTTCGTGCGTAACTTAAGGTAACTCGGTGAATATTCAGGCTATTCTTTCAGAAAAAATCAGCAATGCGCTGATTGCAGCTGGTGCTCCAACTGACAGTGAAGCTCACGTCCGTCAATCTGCAAAAGCCCAGTTTGGTGACTACCAAGCGAATGGTGTCATGGCGGCAGCTAAAAAAGTGGGCATGCCACCCCGACAATTGGCAGAAAAAGTCGTCAGTTTGCTGGATCTGCAAGGAATTGCCAGCAAAATCGAAATCGCAGGGCCGGGTTTTATCAATATTTTTCTGGATAAAGCGTGGATTGCTGCCAATATCGAAACTGCACTGAAAGACGAAAAACTGGGTGTCTCTCCAGTCGAACCGCAGACTATCGTTGTCGACTATTCCGCACCGAACGTTGCAAAACAGATGCACATTGGTCATATTCGCTCCACGATCATTGGCGATGCCGCAGCACGTACTCTGGAATTTCTGGGGCACAAAGTCATCCGAGCCAACCATCTTGGTGACTGGGGAACCCAATTCGGAATGCTGATCGCCTATCTGGAAAAAGTCCAGAATGAAAATGCCAGTGAAATGGCTCTGGCAGATTTAGAAGCTTTCTACCGTGAAGCGAAGAAAACTTACGACGAAGATGAAGACTTTGCCGTTCGCGCCCGTAATTACGTAGTCAAACTGCAAGGTGGTGATGAATATTGCCGTGCCATGTGGCGCAAACTGGTTGATATCACCATGACACAGAATCAGGAAACCTATAATCGCCTGAATGTGACTTTGACAGAAAAAGATGTCATGGGTGAAAGCCTGTATAACAATATGCTGCCAGGTATTGTTGCGGATTTGAAACAGCAAGGGCTTGCCGTTGAGAGCGAGGGCGCTATCGTGGTTTACCTTAATGAGTTCAAGAACAAAGAAGGCGAACCAATGGGGGTTATCATTCAGAAAAAAGATGGTGGCTACCTTTACACCACGACAGATATCGCCTGTGCCAAATACCGTCATGAAGTCCTGCATGCCAACCGTGTTCTTTACTACATCGATTCACGCCAACATCAACACCTGATGCAAGCCTGGACGATTGTACGCAAAGCGGGTTATATTCCTGAATCTATGCTACTCGAACACCATATGTTCGGCATGATGTTGGGTAAAGATGGCAAGCCATTTAAAACCCGTGCAGGTGGTACCGTAAGACTGTCTGACTTGTTGGACGAAGCGATTGAGCGCGCGGATGCCCTGATCCGTGGGAAAAACCCGGATATGCCAGAAGACGAACTGAAAAAAGTCGTCGAAGCCGTTGGTATCGGTGCGGTGAAATATGCCGATCTCTCCAAGAGCCGCACCACCGACTATGTATTTGACTGGGATAACATGCTCGCCTTTGAAGGTAATACCGCACCTTATATGCAGTATGCCTATACCCGCGTAAATTCTATCTTCAGACGTGCAGAGATCGATGAAAGCAGCCTGACACAGCCAGTCATTCTGAACGAAGAACGTGAACAAGCACTGGCGACTCGCTTGCTGCAATTCGAAGAAACCATCACGACCGTTGCCCGCGAAGGTACACCTCACGTAATGTGCGCTTATCTGTATGATCTGGCTGGTCTGTTCTCTGGTTTCTACGAACATTGCCCAATCCTGAATGCAGAAAGCGAAGAACTGCGCCAAAGCCGTTTAAAATTGGCTCTTCTGACGGCAAAAACCTTGAAGCAAGGTCTTGATACTTTGGGGATTCAGACTGTAGAACGGATGTAATCATCTTTCCTAAAACTGGCATGATCAAATCATGCCAGTTTTTCCTCTTTCCTACCCTACCAACCAACAGCAGAGCATATAAACAGTAGATAGAATAAGTACAACAATGAAACATTTATGAATAATGTTCCAACGCCAAGATATGATTCGCAGACCTAATCCTGACAAACACTTTAATGAACCAGAAAAGTTAGGAGAGTTTGAACGCAATTCGCAGATCTAATCATAACAACTAATTTAATAAGTCAGAACGAGAAGGAAAATAAGAATATTTTAGATTCTTGCTTAAACAGCACCCACACCTTAAAAAACATAAGTAACGATACCGCTCAATTATTTATTGAGCGGTTCATTTAATAAAGTAGTTACTTCAATCCCCGATGAGCAAAATCCTTCAATCGGAACCCCATTAAAGCCAGTGCCACAAAATAGCTCCCCGCACCAGCAATCACAACACCCATCAACCGTAGCATACGCACTGCCATATTACCCTGTTCCCAAGCGGGCATGACCCACAATATTGTCAGTAATACTCCAACCATCACCATGATTGCTACGATCAATTTCAGCAGAAATACGCCCCACCCTGCCAATGGCTTGAAGATCTCACGCTTACGCAGTTGCCAATAAAGCATGCTGGCATTAAAGCAAGCAGCCAAACCGATAGAAAGCGCTAAACCCGCGTGTTTTAATGAGCCAATAAAAATAAGGTTCATTAACTGAGTCAAAATCAAGGTTGCAATCGCAATCTTGACCGGTGTTTTAATATCCTGACGAGAGTAAAAACCAGGAGCGAGGACTTTAACGACAATTAATCCCATTAGCCCAAAACAGTAGGCAATTAATGCCCGTTGAGTCATGTCTGCATCAAAAGCAGAGAAATTGCCGTATTGAAAGAGTGACACCGTCAATGGTTTCGCCAGAATACCCAGCGCCACAGCACAAGGCAAAGCCAACAGGAAGCAGAGACGCAGCCCCCAATCCATTAATTTCCGATATTCTTCATGATTTCCACTGGAAAAACTCTTCGCTAATGAAGGCAACAGAATTGTGCCTAATCCCACACCCAACACTCCAGAGGGTAATTCCATTAAACGATCGGCGTAATACATCCACGAAACCGAACCAGAAACCAGAAACGAGGCAAAAATAGTGTTGATGATCAATGAAATCTGACTGACAGAAACCCCAAAAATCGCCGGCCCCATCTGACGAATAACGCGCCATACTCCACTGTCACGGAAAGAAATCCGTGGCAATACCAGCATTCCTACTTTTTTCAGGTGGGGAAGCTGGTAGGCCAATTGCAAAATACCGCCAGCAATAACCGCCCAACCCAATGCCATTACGGGGGGATTACAGTAAGGTGCCACGAACAGTGAAAAGACAATCATACTGACATTAAGCAGCGTTGGCGCAAAGGCTGGCACAGAAAATCGGTTCCATGTATTTAGGATCGCACCCGCCAACGAAGCCAAAGATATCAAAAAGATGTAGGGAAACGTAATCCTGAGCAGATCACGGGTTAAAGCAAATTTATCCGGTGTATCCGCAAAACCCGGCGCAGTCACATAAATGATCCAAGGGGCAGCAACCACACCTATCACCGTAACTATCGCCAAAATCAGCGTCAACATCCCTGAGACATACGCAATAAAGGTGCGTGTCGCCTCATCACCCTGCTGATCTTTGTATTCAGCAAGAATGGGAACAAACGCTTGCGAAAAAGCGCCTTCAGCAAAAATACGGCGTAGCAAGTTAGGGAGTTTGAAGGCAACAAAAAAAGCATCCGTCGCCACGCCAGCACCAAATATACGGGCAATGATGGCATCACGAATAAAGCCCAGGACGCGGGAAAACATCGTCATTGAGCTGACCGCTGCCAGTGATTTGAGTAAATTCATCGTATTATTCTAAAAATTGATTTTTATGAAATGAACATAAAAGGTGTAAAGCTATCCATCAAAATGTCATAAAAATGGCAGATAAAACATTCCGGTGAGATAGCGCCATGTTTCAAGTCTAACAGACAAAAATCATGTCTACATTGGTTATATACACTATAGACTCATAAACCAACCTTGCCCCACATACCATCAGTCAGCGATGTCAGCACATGATCTTGCCAGATGCCATCGATCATTAAGTAATTCTTGGCATAACCTTCCTGTTCAAAACCCAGCTTCTGGAGTAAATTCCCGCTGCGATGATTATGTGGCATATAGTTGGCCATAATGCGATGCATTTTCTGGTGGCGCTGCATATAACGAATCACCAATTGTAACGCTTCATACATTACCCCTTGTCCCTGCCATTTTTCGCCTAAAGAATAACCAAGATAACAGGAATGAAATGCCCCACGCACAACATTTGTAAAATTAGCCACGCCCATGACTTCATATTCATCAGGAGCTAATAACAAAAAATTAAATGCAGCCCCCTGCCGTTGTAATTCGGCAATATAATTCAATCTATTTGTCCATCCAGAAGGTTGATAAAAACTACCATCCCTTGTCGGTTCCCATGGCTTAAGGAAATCTTTATTTTCTGCATAATATTCAGCCAACTTATAGGCATCACGCTCATACACCAGACGAACGACCATCCTATCCGTAATAAAGCGAATCTTAGGCAATGTAGAACGATAACCAAACATGCCGTCTCCTGATATTTACTTTGAAAAAATTTTCAATAATTTAGCTTTTATAAAAATTTTTTCCACCATCTCACGATAAAAAAATATCATCTATATACCCCCTACCTTAAGGATCAAATTAAGTCCAAAATAACAAAAAACCACATTTATTTTTTCATATTCCAATGGTGCAAAATGTCATTAGTTTCACAAGCACGTAGCTTGGGTAAATATTTTCTTTTATTTGATAATCTGATCGTTGTTTTAGGATTTTTCGTTGTTTTTCCCTTAATTTCAATTCATTTCGTCGAACAACTTGGCTGGGCAGCCGTTGTCGTTGGTTTTGCACTGGGCCTACGTCAGCTTGTGCAGCAAGGGCTAGGCATTTTTGGCGGTGCTATTGCAGATAGGTTCGGTGCCAAGCCAATGATTGTCATAGGTATGTTACTGCGTGCGATAGGCTTCGCCCTGATGGCAATGGCTTCTGAACCTTGGATATTGCTCCTTTCCTGTGTTCTATCCGGATTAGGTGGAACATTGTTCGATCCCCCAAGAGCTGCATTGATCATTAAATTAACCCGTCCCCATGAACGTGGGCGCTTTTATTCACTTTTATTGATGCAAGACAGTGCTGGTGCTGTGGTGGGCGCATTAATAGGAAGTTGGTTGCTGCAATATAATTTCAATATTGTCTGCTGGATTGGTGCCATTATTTTCGTATTGGCCGCCTTATTTAATGCATGGTTTTTACCTGCATACCGCATCTCAACAATTCGAACGCCTATCAAGGAAGGTATAAGTCGTGTGATTAAAGATCGTCGGTTCTTTTACTACGTACTGACATTGACTGGTTATTTTGTCCTATCAGTACAAGTCATGTTGATGTTTCCGATCATTATCCATGAAATTTCCGGTACGCATACTGCCGTTAAATGGATGTATGCCATTGAAGCCATGATTTCCTTGACTCTGCTTTATCCTATTGCGCGCTGGAGTGAGAAACATTTTCGGCAGGAACAACGCTTAATGGCAGGTCTGTTTTTAATGAGTCTCTGCATGTTCCCGATCGGTTGGGTCAGTCAATTGCATCTCCTATTTGGCCTTATTTGTCTGTTCTACCTAGGAGTGGTGACGGCGGAACCCGCACGTGAAACATTAAGTGCTTCACTGACTGATCCACGGGCACGTGGTAGTTACATGGGATTCAGTCGTCTGGGACTGGCATTGGGTGGTGTATTGGGCTATACCGGCGGGGGGTGGCTTTATGATACAGGCCATGCTTTGAATATACCGCAATTACCGTGGATTTTGCTGGGATTGGTGGGTTTAGTGACTATTTATGCCCTTCATCGCCAATTCAATCAAAAGGAGATTGAACCTATCATGATTAGTAGACATTAATGATGCAATGAATGGTGTAAAATCTGCCTGTTAAAAATAAAAGGAGATAATATGAGACGATTTTTCTTAGGGGCAGCATTGATACTGGTAGGATTAGTCAGTGGTTGTGATCAATTTAAAGAAGTCAGTATCAACGAAGGCTTGCTCAATGATTATTTATTAAAACGAGTCCATTATCAGAAGCAAATCAGCCTTCCAGCTGCTACCACAGCCAATATCACACTGGGTGATTTAACCAGCCAGATAGGTCGTAAAGATCCAGAAAAAATTGAACTGTCAACTCAGGCAAAAGTTCGATTGGCGACCTTATTGGGAACGATACAAGCTGATATGAAACTCACCATTCGAGCTAAACCGATATTTGATGCAGAAAAAGGTGCCATTTTCATTAAAGGGCTGGAAATCGTAGACTACCAGACAACACCAGAAAAAGTCGCTGCCCCGATTAAGGTGCTGATTCCTTACCTAAATACTTCTTTAAGTGAGTTTTTTGATACTCATCCGGTTTATGTTTTGAATCCAGAAAAAAGCAAAGCTGAAGCTGCCGCCTCAAAATTAGCCAAAGGATTGGAAATTAAACCCGGAAAATTGGTTATTGGTTTGACTGATAAATAATTTTTATTATCAATAAAATAATAAGGGCAAGTTATCAATTAATGATTTGCCCTTATTTCATCTATATATTTACCGATAGGCGAGTTTATTTAAAGTGCACACTCGTTCGATAATGTGACATTGTCACTCAGATTCCAGCTCTTCACGCAACGCTTGCAATGCTTCGCGAGTAAGAATCGCCAAAGTTCGATAGAAACCGCTAGTTGCATGGGCTTCAACTTTACCGAGAAATTGCCCACACCAAGGCAATAAATACTCATCAAATAACGTGATTTGAGCTTGAACTTCGTCTTCTGCCGCCTGATCTTCCAACCATGACGCAGACAACAATAAAAAGCCGAATTGATCAGCAGGAGTTTCAGATAAGGGCATACCCCGCTCCGCTAAAAACTGGCGCATTTCATTTTCTTCTTTATCCGTATAATCAGAGCGACAAACCGCAACCCTGGCCGATTCTCCGGTAAAAAGGGAGTGATAATCGGCTTCAATAACCGACAATTCACTATTTTGCTGTAATCGTTCCAACAGCTCATCCTGCTCCAGAGGCCACGCTTGTTTCAATTTTCCCTCAGCAATCATGGTGATCAAAGGTTGCAGAACAGGATCTTGTGGTGCGCGGTTAAACAACGTTCCCAGAATGCGGCAAACAATAGAAAATTCGTTCATGATTTCATCCAATCCAATAACTTACCTAAATAACGAATCCTGTTATTGTCCCTAATCATCTGCCTTGCTGTAAAGCAGCTTGTTAATAACCACGAGCCATATCAACAAGACCAGAAGGGAGTTCGCCATTTTCCATCCGTCGGATATTTTCACAAATAGCATCCATTGCCCCATCAGGAATGGTATTTGCAGCAATATGCGGTGTGATATTAATGCGTGGATGAGTCCAGAAAGGGTGAAGATTTGATAACGGTTCCTCAACAAATACATCAAGGGTCGCACCGGCGATATAGCCTTTATCAATGGCAATCAATAAATCCTGTTCGACGAGTTGAGCACCTCGTGCCACATTGATCACATATGCACCGGACTTTAACTGACTGAATAATGAAAGATTGAGAATGCCTCGAGTTTCTGGCGTATCTGGCAGAATATTAATCAGTACCTTGCTTTCAGAAAGAAAATCGCCCAGTTGTTCTTTTCCGTAAAAACTTTCAACACTATCAATTTGTTTTGGCGTTCGGCTCCAGCAACGCACATTGAAATCAAACTCCCTCAATTTTTCGATAACGCTACGTCCTAAAACTCCAGCGCCTAAGACACCGATAACAAACTCCTTTCGGCTATGGGGAGCCACGGGCTTCCAAAGGCGCTGTTCTTGGCATTGCTGATATTCATCCATACGACGGAAATAGTGTAAAACTGAGGCAATGGTATATTCCTGCATCTGCCGCGCCATTCCTGTATCTTCAAGACGTATCAGTGGCACACCAGCAGGTAACGTACCCGGTTTTTTCAATTCTTGTTTGAGGATGGCATCCACTCCGGCACCAAGTGCAAATATGCCTTTTATTCCCGAACGATTAGCTAACATTTCATAGGGAGGTAACCAAACTAGAGCGTAATCAGCGGGAGCATTATCACCACGAACCCATTGCCGAACTTTAGCTTTAGGTAATCTGGCCGGTATTCCCTGAATCCATTCATCAGCATTAAAAGAAGGGTGGAAGAAAATGATGTTCATAAAATCTCATTCCTTTTTGTTTTTCTGATAGGGTCAACCTATTGTTGGAAGGTTGCAAGTCTCTGATGGAAAGGTGGGAATGAAAATATTAATAATGTTATCTGGTTAACATATTTTTCATAATGCGCTGCAAAAAGAGAGTTTTCACTTTCGTAATTGGTTGTCAAGCACACAATTTGTTTTTTATTTGTCTAATCAGTCAACAAGCCTGAAAAAAATCGGCATAAGCCTGTTGACGCCTGCCCCGCTTTTCCCTATAGTAGCGCCCCGTTGCAGTGATGAAATCAAGCTAAATCACTGTGACAGGAAAATATGGTGAGGTGTCCGAGAGGCTGAAGGAGCACGCCTGGAAAGTGTGTATACGTGAGAACGTATCGAGGGTTCGAACCCCTCCCTCACCGCCATATTCTATGAAAAAGCCTGAACAAAACGCTCAGGCTTTTTTAGTGCCTAACCATTTAACCGAAAATAGTTAGGCACATTGCAGAAAATATTCTTACGGAATACTGCGAAAACAAAATTCGGTGAGGTGTCCGAGAGGCTGAAGGAGCACGCCTGGAAAGTGTGTATACGTGAAAACGTATCGAGGGTTCGAACCCCTCTCTCACCGCCATATAAAAGAAAGCCTGAACATCAGTTCAGGCTTTTTTGCATTTATACTTTCAGCATAATTTTTCCAATATGCGCACTGCTTTCCATCAAAGCATGAGCTTCTGACGCCTGATTTAGTGGAAATGTTTTAAAAATCTGTGGCTTAATCAACCCCTGCTCTAATAATGGCCAAACTTTTTCACGTAAATCACTAGCAATACAGGCCTTATCCTCAACGCTACGGGAACGCAATGTAGATCCCGTGATAGTTAGGCATTTTTTCAACAATGGCATCAAGTTAAGTTCCGTCGCTTTACCATTCTGCACACCAATTTGGACAATCCGGCCTTCTATGGCTGCGGCCTGAAAATTTTTTGCTACATAGTCTCCAGCAATCAGATCGACAATCACATCTGCACCATGCCCATTGGTCGCCTGAAGAGTTTTCTCTATAAAATCTTCGGTTCTATAGTTAATAGAAAAATTAGCGCCTAATGCCAGACTGGCTCGCCGTTTCTCCTCTGAACCTACTGTGGTAATCACATAAGCATTAAATGATTTTGCCAGTAAGGTAGCGACAGTGCCAATACCAGAAGTGCCACCATGAATTAAAACCGTCTCACCCGCTTTCAACTTGCCACGCTGGAATAAATTCACCCATACCGTAAAAAATGTTTCCGGCAATGCCGCAGCTTCCAGCAAACTATAACCTTTGGGAACAGGTAACGCGTTGCTTTCATGTACCTTACAATATTCAGCGTACCCTCCTCCTGCAACTAACGCACATACCTGATCACCAACAGCATAGCGTTTTACATTTGGGCCAAGGGCAACAACCGTACCTGAAACTTCCAAACCAGGAATATCAGAAGCCCCCAAAGGCGGGGGATAGTGTCCGCGTCGCTGTAATACATCGGGTCTATTGACACCTGCGGCAACCACTTCAACCAATATTTCCCCTGTATCAAGTTTTGGGACAGGCATTCCTACTAAAGTCAAAACATCTGGTTCTCCTGAGTGGCTAATCTCGATAGCAGCCATCTCCTCAGGAAGTGAATATGCTGACATCTCTTTCTCCTCATAAATAATGTGAGCGATACCTGTAGATTACCAGTAAAAATCTGCATATTCCCAACCTATTAGATTCCAAAACAAACACACCTAGACGATATTTCGACCATCCAAATTTCACTAAGCACAAAATACAAATAAAAATCGGAATAATGGACGACATTAACGAGCATACTGTAACTTTTGATATACCAGCACCAGTAGCAAAGTGATGCAGAATTCCCCGATAATCAACGTGAGACTTGTGATTCCCGAATATATTGAAAAGCTTAACGTGCTTGATTTTTCATTTACTGTTGCAGCCGCGTTAATAGCACCCTTTTCTGACAAATCCATTGAAAAAATTGAGCCAATCAACCCGCCCTATACCAAGAACTATGGTTTTGATAATAATGATATTTGGTCTTATTTAATGGCTAAAAATCAGGCATTATTGATTGCAGAATCTATAGACAGAGAATCCATCGGCTACCTCGCTATTTCTGAACACTGGAATAATTTGGCAAGTATTGATGATATCGCTGTCGATATTGACCATCGCGGTTCCGGAGTGGCTAAATCATTAATGGATGCAGCCGTTAAATGGGCGGTAGATTTAAAACTGGCAGGTATCCGGCTAGAAACTCAATCTAATAATGTCACAGCTTGCCGTTTTTATGCTCGTTATGGATTTAAACTAGAGGGATATGATCGCTACTTATATTCTGCTCTGAACTTCCAAAATAATGAGATAGTATTATTCTGGTACTTAATCTTTGCAGATACCTAAAAAATATTCCCATAGTGGAAATTGTCTAAAATCCCGACAAACACAGATTGCAACGAGGGCAATAAAATGAATTTTTGATATATCATCATCTACCTTAACTCAGTGAATAAAACAATCGAGTTATGTCCCCCTGTAGAAGGATAAAATAAAAATAAATATATGGTAAAAACATGCCAAATAATCTATTGAACATAATGAAAGAAAAAAATAATTATGTTATCATCGATCAATAACTTGCCTTAAATGATAAAAATAAATTACATAAAATTTACCAATACGAAATAAATCGCATTTATATCTATTTCCAGGATCATGATATGAATCAATACAATTTAGTGAGTAACTATCGGCAAAATAAACTACTGAGAGAGAGTTTTAATCGACTAGTAATGAGCGCATTAGATGGTGATTTCAGCGAATGGTATAACAAAGGCTATTGGGACGATAATTATATTGCCCACTCTCTTATCCATCAGGACACAGTGGTTGCAAATGTTTCTGTCAGTAAAATGCCGGTAATTATTAATAATGAAAACTATACCGGATTGCAAATAAGTACCGTTATGACTGATGAGGATTATCGCCATCAAGGCCTGGCCAGACGATTATTAAATCATGTCATTAATAAATATGAACAAGAATGTGATTTTATGTATTTATTTGCAAATAAATCTGCGCTTGATTTTTACCCTAAATTTGGTTTTCAACACTTTGATGAAAGCGACTTTATATTGAATATTTCTAATAGCCCCATCCAACCAAGTGATAATATAAAAATAAAAAAATTCGATATATCTAATACCGGACATCTAACATTACTCGATAAATTTTCCTCAACTAGTTTACCCAATTCAACAACCTTAGGAATCGGAACACATAATAGTATAATGATGTTTAATTTTATTTTAGTATTTAACGAGTCAATCTATTATATTAGCGATTTGGATGTCATTATTCTTATGGAAGAACATGAAAATATGCTACAAATTTACGATATTATATCATCTACTACTTATGATATTAATATCGTCTTATCCTCAGTAATAAACCATAAATTTAATAAAATACAGTTCTACTTCACTCCAGATTTTCACCTGGATGGAATGTCAAAGAAAACATCACCATTTGATGATGATGCGTTTTTTATTCGATCGAGTAAGAATATGGTTAATAGTAATTTTATCTTTCCATTAACATCTCATTTTTAACTTATAGCATAGGAGATAAATAATGACATTTTTAGGAATGGTCAGCCATAAAAAATATAGAGAATGGAGAAATCCCACTCAATTCCTACCCTGTTTTCATTTTCATGAAATCCATGAATCCAAACCTATAAACGCACCTGCAAGAGAAATGATTCAAGCAGTTAAGAATTTTGAAATGTCTGATGATTTGTTTATTAATACGTTATCAAGAATTAGGAATCTTCCTGTTAATTTACTGCAAAATATATCAAATAGTAATAAAACTCAAAATCACAATTTTGGTTTAAAAACCTTCACTATACTCGATGAAAATGATCATGAAATATCTATGGGGTTAACAGGCAGATTTTGGCAAGCAGATTTAGGCATCATACACCAACCTAATTTTGAATCATTTATTCGCTTTAATGATAATAAGTCAGCTAAATTGGTATTACGTTTTTGGGTCAAAGAAAATCCGAATGGTCATCGTTCATTAGTTACAGAGACATTTACTTTTTGTCCAGACAAAAAAATCCAAAAAATATTTACTTTATATTGGCTAATAATAAGACCTGCCAGTGGATTTATCCGTAAAAGAATGCTATCGACAATAATCAATAAGTTAAAAAATAAAGCTTTATCCTAATAAACTAGAACAATCATATCACCTAGCAATTTTGCAATAATACTAACGAAGAACTACGTGCCTGAGATACGATCACGCTTTATCAAAAAAACGCAATCTTGTATCCTCTCAGGCATGATTAATTTAGAAATCTGAGATTAACTTAATAAAAACGCTTTCAAAAATGGCATCAACATCTCTGGCTTTTCTTCATGAGGAGAATGTCCCGTAAAAGGCATATTTAGCAGACAAGAATGAGTAACTTGATTGGCTAACTCCGTTGAATTAATGCGCGAGACCAAACTATCACTATCCCCCCGGACTACCAGCAACTTGCACGTTATTTTGCGAATAGTTTGATTGGGATAACCACTCTCACCATCATCGATCCACATGGGAACCATGCTGCTGATCAGTTTGTTGAAATCTGCTTTTGAATTCAACCTATGGTAACTTTCGTAGCTGTCAGGCAACATTGCTCGCCAACCTTCAGCCGTAACGAGTTTATATATCTCTTTTGCTGGATCATCTTCTTTTAACGTCCAATGTGCGCCTATCGCCACTATTTTATCGATTGGGATGATCCCCGCCGCAGCCAATCGCAACGCAACAATACCTCCGTCACTATGACCAATAATGCTGCATGTTGTTAACTTTAGATGCCTGACTATCGCCTCTACATCTTGTTGGAGGCGTTTATACGTCAGATTTTCTTGCCCCAAAGTCGATTTACCCTGTCCTCTGCTATCTATGCCAATAAGCCGGTAAGTGTTTCCAAGATCGCCGACTATCCGGTTAAACGTCTCAATGTCACTTAAACCACCATGCAGAAAAATCAGTGGATAGCCATTTGCGTTGCCTTGGATCTCATAATAGATATGAGCACTGTCAATTTCTAAATAACTGCCATTTTGATGATTAAAACTAAACATAAAACATTATCTCCTTCATTTTCCTTAATCCAAAGGACATACTCGAATAATATGACCATCAGGATCTTTCACGAGAAAAGTGCGACCAAAAATTGCAGTGTAAGGTTCCTGCTGAATCTCAATGTTTGGGTTCTTTTGCCATTTTTCAAAGAGTTGATCAACATCTTCGCTGGACGGCAACATAATGCCGATTTCCGAAAATCGCGGTGCGGCACTATTTGGCTTTGTTCCTCCACTCCAAATAGCAAAAATTACCTCTTTACCTGCAGAAAATGCCACATAACGTGGACTAGAAAAGATCGGCTCAGCATTGAAAATGGTTTTATAGAAGGTTGTAGAACGCTCGATATCAGAGACATAAACCAGTTGAAGATTAGGTTTAACAAGAACGGGGCCTACTATCTCCGCTTTTTCAACCACAGTCTTCAGCCTTGATACCGTTTCAACCAGATCTTGCGTCACTTTCTTAAAGAAACTTTCAGCTTGGGCGTTGGGAATGTTAGTTTCGGGCTCAAAGGAAACTGTCACCTGAATGCAATTTGCCATGTTGTTTTCGTCGGTCAGAATCTGGTGACAAAAAGTTAGCATTCCCATCTGTGGCAAATTAACCTGATCGGTGAACTCTTTATTCTCTTTAATATTCGCAAGATAGAAGAGAATTTCCGGCATGCCACTTAATACCATTTTGCCGTATTGCCCCGTTTTGACTTCACCTTCGAATTTAAAATACTCAAGGTCAACCTCCCATTTTTTCCGCAAATCAAAATCGACATAATGGGCCCAAATTTGAGATGGCCTTGCGTTTACTGATGTAGAAAAAGTTAGGGTTAACATGAAAAAACTCCAACAATTAAATGACTGATTCCAGATATTAAGAACCCGCAGGGTAGCAATCTGGTGTGACAATTTTTGTCAGTAGTCTTTTCATCATTTTAAATATCTAGCATAAGTGGCCATAATTTACGACAAGGCATGAGTCGGAAAGGGAATTGCGGGGATAATGCTTGTGTCGAAAGCTTCTTCCATACACTGAAGATGGAAGCATTGGATGAGACAATGTTAACTCGTGAGCAGATGCGTCAAGTTATCTTTGAATACATAGAGGTTGATTATAATCGCACAAGAAGGCACCGTGCACTTGGCTATCTCAGTCCAATCAACTACGAACTACAAAATGTCGCTTAACGCCGTGTCCAGTATTGGTGGTGCAGATCAGTTCGCCCCTGTGAGTTTGAGTTAATGGGAGATTCGATATTGGAATTCCGATATCGAATGAATTTCAAATAGTTAGGATTATGGCGGCAAAATTTGGCGGAGAACCTCAGATTCGAACTGAGACACCGATTTCTCGTCTACTCGTTATTTTCAAGACAGCTCCCTTACCGTTAAGGGTTAGTTCCCCAAATACGAAAAGGCCACGCCGGAGCGCAGCCTTGAATTCAGGATGTGGATGTGGATTTGAATATTTTATTGATCACGCCAATTGCAGTAGAAACGTTTAATTTCACCTGTTTTTTTCAATACGATACTTAATTTCCGTGCATCAGCACCACTATATGTAACCATCGCTCCAAGATCTTCCGAAGCCCAATCTTCACCACGACCAAGATCATAAACCACATCATCAACCGTTATATAAAGTGATTTTTTCATAAATAAATTAAATGTTTTATCTGCATTTTTTTTATCATTACGAGTGCCCACACCCCAATAAAAAAGTAAATAATCAGGAGATCGCTTAAACTCACTCCAATAAAAGTAATTGGTTTTAACAAGAGCTGAATTATTTTGAATTACAGCTAAGCAACCAAAAGCCCGGCTATTTTCCAAACCAGCCCATTCTTCTCCAAGATATCCCCATCGAGTTTCAATATTTTCTTCATTCAATCCTAGCGTCACACCATCATCTGGCGCAGTCCCTAGGACAACATCAATAACTAACACAATATCTTCTAAATCAATTTTTGGATTATTAATTTCAGACATAAATCCCTCACTTATTATTAGCTAAAGTTCAAGGTAATTTCATCCTACTGATAAATTTCCAATTGATTTTATTTAGGGAAGATTTTTATCTCAATCAAATACCCTTGTATAGCAAGGCTTATAATTTGAAAGATGATGAGTGATTTATGGGCTATAAACTCAAAGTTTTCTGATAGAAAAATATCCTATGTTCAATAAAGGATATCCGAACTTGTAATGATTACTTACAGGTTGAGTTGTCCGGTTTAACCGAGTGACTGAAATCGTTATCCGTTATGAAAAAAGGGATCTTTTTTTTCGCCAACGGCTAGATTAACATATTGATTTATTTAAAATATAGGTGCATTCCGCATACCGTAGTGATTATTGAGATATAGAGCAAAAACCAGCACAATTAATGCACTGGTTTAAGATAAAGTTCATAAATAATTCCTAATTAACCTTATATATAGTGCTAATATGTTATTGCTGTTAAATAACTATTTTGTCCACTATCATTTCCTACTCTAACTGTTACAGTTTTTCCTTGAATGAAAGCATCATAAGCAATCTGAGTGCGCATTTTATTTGTGTAAGTCACTCCAATACAGCCCTCAATACTCCTGTCTAAATTCACAAATACATAAGCTGGATTATCATTCCACTCATTTCTATGGATTATTTTTTCAAATTTTCCTACATACTCTCCATGAGGCATAACCTGTTTGCAGTTAAATGAAGATATAGATGCACTCTCGATCTTAACGTCATTTTTCTCCGCAGCCATCCCTGTTCCAGCAATCAGAGATAAAAATAACCCCGCAAACATACTCACTTTTTTATTTATCATAACCATCCCCCTTATTTATATTAATTAACCTTGCCAAACATAGCTTAGATGTTACCTGAACAATATCTGAATGTGTCATATTAAAATAAGGACAACACTGATAACTTAACTCAGATAAAGGAAGTCAATTAATAATAATCAGGGAAGTGATCATTATGATAATAAAACTTACTTTCTCTTAAAAAACAATGGATAGAGCCATTCCCATAACGACAAACTCCCTTTGTTAATTAATCTTAACGAAGCTTCAGTTTACTTATGGCTAACGCGGTATATTTTCCGTTTCTCGCCATTCTTTAAGCAATGACTGCCTTGAGCGAGGATAACACTGTTTTTCTATCTTCAAATGAATAATTCTATCCGATCTGAAATGGCGAAGTGTTTCTCGTAATTCACACCAGCCAATGACGATACTGATATTTTCAAAATATCCCAATGCGAATGGCCATACTGTTCTTTCTGATTGATTACCTTTCAGATCCAGATAAGTGAAGGTGATTTTATGTCTGTTGCTGATCGCTTGCCGTATCTGATGGATATCAACAGAAGGATGAACCGTCGTAGATGCGGGCCCAACTAATAATGAGCTGGTTTCCAAACATTGTTTTAGTTCTGCTGGGATCACCGCCGCAATTTTATTTATTGCACTGTTTGCGGATATTTTTAACTGCGGATCGGCACGTTTAGCTACCCAGCTAGCGCCTAATGCCAAGGCTTCTATTTCATTTTGCGTTAACATGAGTGGCGGTAAAACAAACCCCGGCCGTAAAACATAGCCGATTCCGGCTTCGCCTTCGATGATTGCGCCTTGAGCCTGTAAGGCCGCAATATCTCTATAAAGTGTCCTTAAACTGATATTCAATTTTTGGGCTAATACTTTCCCCTGTACAGGAAAACGATAGCTGCGCAGAATTTCCATAAGAGATAACAAACGTTGTGCCCTAGACAATTCATCACATCCTTAACATTAATCGGCTCATTCACCAAAATCAGCATCACTCATCATTATCTATCCGCAACAAATTGCAGAGCGACAGTAAGGCCGTTACTTGAAAGGCAAAGAACATAATCATATGCAAGTAGTCAATAATATGTTAATTAAAAACAGTAATTTTTTGATCATCCGTACAAGATCCCTTTTATTTTATTGACCTATAAAGGATTAAAGGCAAGATGACTATCTATGACCTAAAACCCCGTTTCCAAAACCTATTACGCCCTATCGTAATCTCACTGTACAAACATGGGATCACGGCCAACCAAGTCACATTAGGCGCAATGTTCTTATCAATCGCCGTTGGTTTGCTACTGAGCCTATTTCCTTTTCCCGGGCTCTATTGGCTGCTGCCTATTTTTCTCTTTATCCGTATGGCACTCAATGCAATTGATGGAATGTTAGCACGAGAACATCATCAAAAATCCCATTTAGGTGCCATTTATAATGAACTTGGGGATGTTATTTCTGATGTCGCACTCTATCTCCCCTTCTGTTTTCTACCTAATGTCAGCAGTACGAGTCTGCTGGTGATCTTATTCCTCACCATCCTGACAGAATTTATTGGCGTTCTGGCGCAAACTATTGGCGCATCACGGCGCTATGATGGCCCAATGGGAAAAAGTGACCGCGCTTTTGTCTTTGGTGCTTATGGATTGATTATTGCGATTTTCCCTTCTGCCTTGAGCTGGAGCCACTATTTATTTCCTTTCATGATCATTTTACTCTTGATGACTTGCTATCAGCGTGTTGTCAAAGCATTGCGTGAAATCAGGCTGGCTGAACAGTCACAATCCAAATAAGGCGCTAACATGACACAATCATCTAATCAACGTATTACTGAAGAACATTATTTCACCACATCAGATCAGGCTTCCCTGTTTTACCGTTATTGGCCACAAGAACAGGCTAAAACTGAGAAAGCTATTATCATTTTTCACCGTGGTCATGAGCACTCAGGACGAGTCCAGCATGTCGTTGATGAACTCGCGCTACCTGATGTGCCGATGTTCGCATGGGATGCCCGTGGACACGGAAAAACAGAGGGTACACGTGGTTATAGCCCATCAATGGGAACATCAATTCGTGATGTTGATGAATTTGTGAAGTTTATTGCTTCTAAGTACGATATCGCAATGGAAAATATTGTGGTAATTGGCCAGAGTGTTGGTGCAGTGTTAGTTTCTGCTTGGGTACATGATTATGCGCCAAAAATCCGAGCCATGATCCTCGCTGCACCTGCGTTTGATATCAAATTGTATGTCCCCTTCGCAGTACAAGGGCTGCAATTAATGCAAAAAGCACGGGGCATTTTTTTCGTCAATTCCTATGTAAAAGCGAAATTTCTGACTCACGATGAAGCCCGCATTGTATCTTATAATAGCGATCCACTCATCACCCGTGAAATCGCCGTTAATATTCTGCTGGAACTTTATCAAACCGCAGAACGCGTAGTGAAAGATGCCAGAGCCATTACTTTACCGACCCAGATATTTATTTCTGGCAACGATTATGTGGTGAACCATAAACCACAACATCAATTTTACCAGCAATTGAATACCCCGCTTAAAGAGAAGCATGTCATGGAGGGGTTCTACCACGATACGCTGGGAGAAAAAAATCGCCATCTGGCTTTCGAAAAAATACGTGCTTTTATTAAGCGTATTTTCGCTATTCCGCGTTATCAACATGATTACAACAGCGAAGATATTTGGAGCCATACAGCCGACGAGTTTCGAGCGTTAAGCCTTCCATTACCACACCTGTGCCCAAAAAATCTCAGTTATAAACTGATGCGCAAGGCCATAAATACACGCTGGGGCAGAGCTTCCGAAGGCATTCGCATCGGTCTTGAGACAGGTTTTGATTCCGGCTCCACACTGGACTATATCTACCGCAATCAACCGCAAGGCCAGGGAATCTGGGGACGGACAGTGGATCAGCAGTATCTCAGGGGCAACATTGGCTGGCGCGGTATACGACAACGTAAGATCAACATGGAGACATTAATCCGTCAGGCCATTTGCCATCTGCAACAACAAAATCAGCCAGTTCATATTGTTGATATTGCCGCCGGACATGGGCGCTATATTCTTGATGCTATTAACGATTTCAGCAAAGTTGATTCCGTTTTGTTAAGGGATTACAGCGAACTCAATGTCAAACAAGGGCAAGAGTATATTGAGGAACGTAATCTCACCGATAAAATCCGCTTTGTTATCGGTGATGCTTTTAATGCTGAAAGCATTGCATCCATTACACCAACGCCAACATTGGGCATTGTCTCTGGCCTTTATGAATTGTTCCCCGACAATACGCTGATCAGGAATTCCCTGAGTGGTCTTGCCGACACCATCACAGAAAATGGCTATCTAATCTATACCGGGCAGCCTTGGCATCCACAGCTTGAAATGATCGCTCGTGTTCTTTCCAGCCACCGTGAAAATCAGCCGTGGATTATGCGGCGACGCACTCAGGGTGAAATGGATGCATTGGTGGAAGCTGCTGGTTTTGAAAAACAGTATCAATTAACTGATAACTGGGGCATTTTCACTGTATCGATCGCCAAGCGAGTTCACCGCTGAGAACAAATAGATGAAACACTCAATGCAACTTCCCCATGATAGTCGACAGGGTTTGTGGCTGACAGCCGTTGTTTGGCTGTTATTTCTGGCGCCATTTTTCTTTCTCACCTATGGGCAAATTAATCAGTTCACTGCACAAAGAGACGATGTGGAAGTTGTGGTGTTCAGTTGGGAACATAACGTCCCTTTCTGGTCATGGACGATTATTCCTTATTGGAGTATCGATCTATTTTACGGAATATCCCTGTTTATCTGTACCAACCGCCGTGAACAGTGGTTTCACGGCTGGCGATTAGTGACAGCGTCACTGGTTGCCTGTGCCGGATTCCTGCTATTCCCACTGAAATTTTCATTTTCCCGCCCGACGACCGAAGGAATATTCGGGTGGTTATTCAATCAACTGGAACTGTTTGACCTGCCCTATAATCAAGCACCGTCCTTGCATATTATTCTGCTATGGTTACTTTGGCTGCGTTATTCAGCCCACCTGCACGGTTATTGGCGTGGATTATTGCATGTCTGGTCTGCCCTGATTGCATTATCGGTTTTCACGACTTGGCAGCACCATTTTATTGATGTGATCACTGGCTTTGCTGTAGGCGTGGTGATTAGTTACCTGCTACCGATTTCATACCGCTGGCAGTGGCAACCGAGTCAAGATCGCCATGCCCGAAAGCTATTCGGCTATTATGCAGCGGGTAGCTTACTGTTCGCACTGATGGCATATGGGTTAGGCAGTATTTTCTGGATACTGTTGTGGCCTGCTGTTTCATTATTGATGGTTGCTCTCGGCTATGCCGGATTGGGCAGTTCAGTGTTTCAAAAACAATCAGGCGGCCGCATGTCACCGTCTGCACGCTGGCTACTGGCACCCTATCAACTGGGGGCTTGGCTCTCTTACCTTTGGTTCCGGCGCAAAAACGCACCTTATAATCAAATCGTGGAAGGAATTCTTCTCGGCAGCTTGCCGCGTCAGTCGGTCATCAAGTCAACCAGCACAGTCAGTGTGTTTGATATGACAGCAGAGTGGCACAGAAAATCGGCTACCCACACAAGAAACTATATTTGCCAGCCCCAAATCGACTTATTACCTCTGACACCTGAAGCGCTACAATCCGCAGTTTTTACGCTGGATAATTTGCACCAAAACGGAGAGGTATTCATTCATTGCACACTCGGATTATCCCGTAGCGCGATGGTAGTGGCAGCATGGCTACTGAAACAGCATCCTGAATATAATATTGCCACCGTCATTAATATCCTGCGTCGAGCCAGGCCACATGTCACTTTCAGACAAACGCACCTGGATGCCCTTACGCAATGGGAAGAATATTATCGACACCGGAAACCATAATATGCAACCAGAAAACCTGACAGGCAAAGTCGTCATTGCTACATTAAAAAGCTGGCGTTTTGTTTCTGGTATATCCGCATTTGCGGCCCTTATGGCGACAGCGGTATTTATGACCACCACAAGCAATCATGCAATTTATGCCATGTCGTTATTCTCTGCCCTACTCAGCCAATACTATTGCTGGCGTACTTGGCTCGACAGCCACTATTTTCAGCTCCTCAATTTACACACCGAGAAAAATGCAGAGTTCGACCAGGCATTATTACTGATTTTCAATAAAACACCCCGTCCACGAACACAGCATGATCGCTTTCAGGGTGCAATAAAATTGCTAAAACGAGCAGTTATGAGCTTAACCTTGCAATTGGAGCTGTTTTTGCTGTTTATCTTGGTAAGGTAAACAAAAAAGTTAGAATTTGCCCGCGCTACCACAAACCAGAATTTTTTCTTCAACCACTTTTTCCATCGCCATTTTACCCTGTGTCATATAATGACGCGGGTCATTGGCTGCGGGGTATTCCATAAAATACGCTTTGATCGCATCCGCAAAGGCAATTTTCAGGTCTGTTGCCACATTCAGCTTACAAATACCGAGAGCAATTGCTCTGCGCACCATAGTTTCCGGCAGACCAGAAGCGCCATGCAGTACCAAAGGAATATCGACCGACTGGCGGATAGCCGCCAGCCGATCAAAATCGAGATGAGGTTCACCATGATAGAGACCATGTGCCGAACCAATAGCAACCGCGAGCGAATCAATACCTGTGCGCTCAACATACGTTTTCGCCGCCAGCGGGTCAGTAAAGAAAGAATCTTGGCTATCGACATTCAAATCATCTTCCTGACCACCAAGGCGCCCAAGTTCAGCTTCAACACTGGCACCATAGCGATGACATAACTGGACTACCTCTGTCACTGCCATGATATTGCCTTCAAAGGGTAAATGAGAGCCGTCAATCATCACCGAACGAATCCCCGCCTGTACTTTCTGGCGAATATCACTGAAAACTTCATGATGATCGAGGTGCAATGCGACTGGCAACTGATTGAGATAGGCTGCCTGCTGGCAAATGGAAACCATATATTCCAAACCCGCATAACTGAATGTTCCGGGCGTACCCGCCAAGATCACGGGTGAAGACATACGAGCTGCCGTTTCTACCACGACCTGTATGGTTTCCAGATTATGGACATTGAAAGCAGGAACCGCGTAGCCTTCACACTGAGCCTTTCTAAGCATTTCACGATTGGAAATCAGATACATTGCCGCTCCTCAAATCCCCTCACTCTTGTCAATAGATTGATTTTGTTGTCTCCGCTGTTCATGCCACAGGCTGGTTAACCCACGATGACCACATTCCAGCGCCATATCGCGAAACGCCACCGCAGACAATCCATTGCAACGTTCCAGCATCATTTCTGCTGCCAACTGCATGTTGATGCCAGTAATAACTTCCCATGATGGTTGAGTAAGTGCTAATTGTGCGGCCTGACGAAAGGGTAAGCCCCCCAGTAAATCAGTCAGAATGACCACACCCTCTCCACGGTTACAACATTCACATGCCTCACTCAGTAACTGGGCTAAGTATTCCGTTGACATCCCTTCCGGAAAATCAATCGCAACACACTGTTCCTGTTGGCCCACCACTTGCTCCACGGCTTGTAATAAACCACTGGCAAACCTCCCATGCCCCATGATTACTATGCCTAACATTGCAACATTTGACATGATGACCCCTTATAAAAATCCAATAAACTTTCCCGCGATCCCAGACACCACAGTGATACCAATTAATTTCACGGGTGAAATTCCCCGTTTCATCAACCCATAAACCAGCAATGTGAAGCACAATGGCAGTAAATTTGGCATCAATTTATCTAACACACCTGTTTGCAGAGCGATTTTCGCTTCACCTGCCTGTATCACCAATGGTGTCGAAAGATGAACATAAGAGGCCACTAACGCACCAATGACCGTCATTCCAACAATGGATGCTGCATGGGAAATATTTTTTGTGTGTTTCTTCAACATGGCAATGGCGTTTGTTCCCGCCTGATAACCGTAGTGAGCCAGCCCAAAACGAACAGTAAAATGCACAATATTAAACATCAGTAAGAAGATAATCGGGCCAAACAAACTGCCCTGCATCGCCAATGAAGCCCCTATTCCGGCACAAATAGGTAGCCATGTCAGCCAGAACAACGCATCACCGATCCCCCCCAGCGGCCCCATCAGAGCAACTTTCACAGCACGAATGGTGGAGATCTTTTCTTTTGCTCTTTCCATTGCCAGTACCAGTCCTGACAGGAAAGTAATATCAAATGGGTGTACGTTGATAAATTCCATGTGCATCTTCATGGAATTCCTCAGATCCTCTGGTTCTTTATGAATTTTGCGCAATCCGGGGAGTAAGGTGTATAACCATCCGCCCGACTGCATACGTTCATAGTTGAAAGAAGCCTGCAATAACAGTGAACGCCATGCCATCTTATTGATATCTCGTTTAGTCAGTTCTGGTGATGGCGTGCTATCCACATATTCATCCTGCTCTGTCTGAGGACTTGCAAGCGTGGGTTCCCGGTTTCGTTCTTCTTTTTTCGCCATGAAGCTATCGGAGGCTTTATCAGATTGATTAGATACCATCATTCATCTCCTTCGCGTGTGGATGGGTAGGATGTTCTTCAAGTCGGTCGCGGTTAAAGAAATCAATCAGGGCTATTGCCAATGCACTCAATGCAACCGCAATAATCGGCATTTTTAGGAAGGTGACAGAGACAAATCCCAAAATGAAATAAGCCACATAGGTTTTTTTCATCATGATCTTCATCAGCAGCGCGAAGCCAATCGCTGGCATCATGCCACCCGCAACGGAGAGACCATCAAGCAGCCAGCTCGGCGCTTTCTGAACGATGGCACTGGCAGCTTCCGCGCCGAAGTAGATTGGCAGAAACGATACGACAAAATATAAACAAAACAGGATCAGCAATCCCAGATAGTTAACCCGCTCTATGCCACGCCAGTTCAACACTTTTACCATGTTGTCGCATTTGTGCATCATTGGGGAATAAACGGTAAATAACAGCGTAATACAACCCTGTACTGCAATGGCAAATGGTACAGCAATGCCAATTGCAATTTTCGGATCGACATGTGCCAAAATGGCAAACGCCGTCCCCATTACGCCACCCATCACTACATTTGGCGGTTGAGCACCCGCCAAGGGCACCATGCCCATCCAAACCAACTCCAATGCTCCCCCAACCATCAGCCCCGTTGTGACATCACCTAAAATCAATCCGACCAACGGCCCAATCACCACAGGACGATGGATATGTGTCAATCCATTGAACAGGTCAATTCCGGCAATTCCCGCCAGCAATGCAATTAGCAACGCATCAATAAACATATTTCCTCCTGCTAATTCAGCAGATTGCAAACTAGCTGTCCCACTTCATCCGGCACACGGCGGATTTCACAAGTAATGCCAAGATCGGCTAATTCGCGAAATGCCTTGATGTCGTTGCCATCAACAGAGACGGTTTTATGGATCTGTTTTTTTCCTTCTACAAAATGCATGTTACCGACGTTGACAAATTTAATGGGAACGCCCCCCTTGACCAACATCAGCACGTCTTGTGGTGTCTTACAAACGATGAATATTTTCTGATGTTCAGCCGCCTTATGGATGACATCAATCGTTTTTTGCAGTGAGAAATAACGGGTTTGTACTCCGTCCGAAACTACCATATCCATTAAAGATTGCTGAACAGGATCGATTGAGGCTTCATCATTGGCAACCACGATTAAATTCGCATCCAGAGAACTAATCCAAGTCACACCAACTTGTCCATGGACTAAACGATTATCAATCCGTGTCATCAGTATATTTGGGATAGACATACTTACTCCTACTATTATCTTAAGGGCTATCTTAAATGCGTTTATCTTAAGTACGTTGAGATAGATGTATGTGGTAGTGACGATTGTAAGGATAAATCTGGACACCTTTGACAACTCGGTTTACTTCGCCTGTCGGGCACGGATTATCAGGCGTCAGGCCATGCGCCAGCGACATTTCAAACGCCAGCAGTTGTAGAAACATTAAGTAGGGAAAAGTGAGCCAGATGTCCTCTAAATCAGTATTCAATACCAGGCAATCTGCCTGGGGCAAGCCACTGAGAGCGATAATATCTCTAGCCAACCCATCGAGTTTTAGTTCATTGAGTAAATCAAGATCATACTGACGGCAATAAGGCTTCGAGGACAGCATGATGACCACCAGCGTGTTGTCCTCAATCATGACTTTCGGCCCGTGGCGTACGCCCATTGAAGAATCGTGCCGTGTCATAACCCGTCCCGCCGTCAGTTCTAACATTTTGAGGGCGGCCTCCTCAGCAATTCCGCTAAAACAATGGGAACCGAGTACCACAAATCGACCAAAGCCAGACATTGAGAGTGATTGCGCATATTGATGCCAGTTCATCTCATTCTGTTCACACAGCGTGGCCATCTGTTCGACGTATTTATCTGTTTCTGCCAAGGAAATACCACTGAGCAACAAAATCGTCGCCAGCGCCATGCAGCTGAAACTGGATGTCATGACAAAACTTTGGTCATGAGAACCTTCCGGCATGATCAGAGAACAAACATTCGATTTACTTTCTGCATATCGTGCCAAAGCCCCATCGGGGTTACAGGTCAGAAACAGATGGTGGCAGTTCGGTAACAGCTGATCGGCCAATGCCACAGAAGCTACACTTTCCGGGCTATTGCCAGAACGGGCATAAGAAACTAGTAGGGTCGGATGTTCTTCGGTGAGATGTTTCTCTGTGAGATGATGTTTCTCTGTGAGATATAGCTGCGGAGCCAATACGATATCCGTCGAAGCATACGCCTTGACGTTAAGTCCACATTGTTCATGCAGCCACAGCGCGATAACCCGCCCGACAAAAGCCGAGGAGCCTGCACCACATAATATGATCCGCAGATTGGGGTTCGCCAGTAACGGTTGCAAAAATGGTTGCCATTTTCCCGCACTGCCCAGCAATTCCTGATGCAAGCACCGCCACAGCGCAGGCTGGTGATGAATTTCTTCCGCGGTGAAGCGAGCCTGATGCTCATCCAACCATTTCTCGCTATAGGAATACACCGTTTTCATTGTATTTCGCGTCTTCTGTGCTTTTACAGTAGGGATGGCTTTCATACCGTCACCTCCACCACCTGTCTTTCACAGGCATTGGCATAGTGCAGTAACACTGTGCGAACTTTATCCATCACCCACGCTTTCGGTTCAGCGGACAGACGGCCTTGCTTCACAGCTTCCGCCTGCTCAGGTAAATACTGGCTCAACATAGAAAGAGGGACTGGATTACGGCTCAGGTTCTCAATCAATTTCTCAACAGCCTGTTCCACTCTGGGTTCCGCCCAGTAATAACGAATGCGGTCACTCAGGCTGTATTGCCGAGCGATATGTTGTTGATGTGGTGTACCTTGATAATAAGAACTCCAGCATTCTGGCTGTTCAATCATCACCTGTTCCAGCACATTCATTAAATGAACGGCGTCCTGTTCCCCATTCCATTCGCGATCCAACCTATCAAGGGCAAATAATCCTTCGCGCAAGGCAAATGTCAAAGCAGGGCCAACTTTCAAAATAGCGAAATGATCACGCACCAGCTCACTGTACGCCTGAGGAATTTGGTAATCAGTAGAATGGGCTTCATATACCAAGTAAGGCTGGGTTTCGATATAACGGCTGAGGGGTCTGGCTCGTGCAGACTGATATTTATCCACCCGATGATGATCAAATTCCACACCTGGCTGAACTACCAGCGCAATAACGCGTTCCCATGCATCCAATAATCCCGCAGATTTCCATGCCTGTTGATGAATGTCTAATGTGGTCGCCGCAGCGTGGGGAGATGTTATCTGTATACCACCCAATGTTTCTTTTGCCCCGCCCGGCACGGGAACCTCCGTTCCAATCACATAGACAGGCCGCTCACCACCAACTTGCTGCCAGCATAGTTCTGCAACCTGACATAGACGGGCGGCACGTTTCGCAACAACGGTATCATCCAATGGAATGGGATCGTCTGCGCATGACATTGAACAATCGAGGTGAATTTTACGAAAACCCGCAGCGACATAATCCTGGATCAATCGTTCTGACAGTACCATCGCTTCTTCCGCAGGCCGATTCTGCCAAACATTTGGCCCCAGATGATCACCTCCCAACCAAATAAACTGCCGAGGTAAGCCAACATGGTTAGCAATGCGCCACACCCGATCGCGGAAATCTTCCGGTCGCATACCGGTATAACCACCAAATTGATTCACTTGATTGGATGTGGCTTCGATTAGTATTGGAGTTTGTCGTTCTTTCGCCAAACACATAGCACTTTCCAATACCCAAGGATGCGCTGAACAGACAGAATAAATTCCAATGGCTTCGCCTGATTTATGGCGATGAATAAGCTGTAATAGATGCTGCATGATATCTCCAGATAATATGACTGAAGGTCGTTTTTAAATCTAGAAACTGTTAACTGGCATAATCGCGTTGTTTTCTAATGGAAAAATAAGGAAATTTGGGTCGGGAATTATTTGCCCACGATATGATTAATCCACAATAATCACATCTACTCCCTGTTCTATTAATGTGGTGCGATAGTGTTCTGGAATACGTCGATCCGTAATTAAGCGATGAATCTGGTGTGCTTCACGGATCAAACAAAAGCTTCTGCGCCCAAATTTACTGCCATCTGTCACGGCAATAATCTGTTGGGCCACATTGCACATGATACGGTTAAGATGCGCTTCACCAGCATGGGATGTAGTAATCCCCGCCTCCAAATCGAAGCCATCCACACCAAGAAAGACGGTATTAAAACGATATTGAGAAAGTTGCTGCTCCGCCGCGACACCATAAAGAGAATAAGAATTTTTACGAACAATGCCTCCCAGAACGATGACTTCGGTATCGTCAAAACCAGTGAGTTGGTAGGCGATGTTAAGTGCATTGGTCATCACAGTTAATGAGCGATATTTTGCAAGATAGGGAACAATTTCTGCTGTAGTTGATCCAGAATCAATAATCAGCGAGTCTCCATCTTGAATGAATTCTGCGGCTCTGGCACCAATACGGCTTTTGATATCTTCTTCAATCCGCCCTTTCACTCGTAATGGGCGATCAAATACAAATTTATTATTGACCCTCGCCCCACCGTAAGCGCGAATCACACACCCTTCTTTTTCGAGATAACGCAGATCGCTGCGAATAGTCACACTGGAAACACCAAAATGCTGGCTCAGTGCTTCTACTCGCACACTGCCTACGTCACATAATAGATCGATGATAGCTTGGCGTCTTTTGGCCGTCTCTGTGCTCATATCACGCAGCCCCCGAAAAAAGAGTGATTAAGCATAACAATCACCCAAAATAATTTATCAATATGATTTATTAACAACACGACTAAAATAATGACTTAAAATAATTGTCCAAAATACGACAATTAGAACAAAGCGAATCAATCCCGACTGTGATCCCTGTTAAAATTTATTTTTCCGCCAAATAAAGTCTAAAAACCTTTCAGTTTGCGCATTAACGAAATCTTTTACTTTCATTTAAGAAGTCATCATTGCTCATAATTATCTGTGATTTATGACATCAAAAATATCTTTCCCGAAAAAACCGAAAGCAAGATTAAATAATAACTATTGTTATTTATCGATATGAGATGTGATGTAAATCCCAAATCAGCAAATTGTTATCAAAAAACATTCGATTCTAAATATAGTTTACTTTTCGGATTACACTCCATTAACAAAACTAATTTAATCATTTGATTTTTATTTCACTAACGCTAATCTATTGGTTAACTTTTTGACATATAACACCTTTCTGAGCGGATAAAAGCGATATGCTGGCATCTCTTTTTTCAGACCGTCATTCGATGTCTTATTTTTGGTTTTTATTTCAATGAATACTCGTAAAATTAATGGGATACGTCCATTTAGTGCGTTTATTGACTCCTGTTGGAAGGAATCTTACTCTTTTCCCCGTTTCATCAGAGATCTGATTGCCGGGATCACCGTGGGAATTATTGCGATCCCACTGGCAATGGCCCTGGCAATCGGCAGTGGTGTTGCCCCACAATATGGCCTGTATACGGCGGCCATCGCGGGCATTGTCATTGCTATCACCGGAGGGTCACGTTATAGCGTTTCCGGGCCAACGGCTGCTTTTGTGGTTATCCTCTACCCTGTTTCACAGCAATTTGGCCTAAGTGGCCTACTAATCGCAACGCTCATGTCAGGCATTATTTTGATCGTCATGGGATTGGCGCGGTTAGGCCGGCTTATTGAATATATTCCCTTATCTGTCACTCTTGGATTTACTTCTGGTATTGCGATCACTATCGCCACCATGCAGGTGCAGAATTTCTTCGGCCTGAAACTGGAACATGTACCGGAAAATTATCTTGATAAGGCGATTGCACTCTCCCAAGCATTTCCTTCACTACAGCTGAGCGATACACTCATCGGTTTAACCACCCTGCTGGTATTGATTTTCTGGCCAAAATTGGGATTCAAGTTACCGGGTCACTTACCCGCTTTGATTGCGGGCACCAGCATCATGGGTATCATGCACCTACTAGGCCATGATGTGGCAACGATTGGTTCATCGTTCAGCTATACGCTGGCGGATGGTACACAGGGTCAGGGTATTCCACCAATACTTCCCCAATTCGTTCTGCCGTGGAATTTACCTGATGCCCATTCTCTCGACATTAGCTGGAATACGGTATCAGCATTACTGCCCGCTGCATTTTCGATGGCGATGTTAGGCGCCATTGAATCACTGTTGTGTGCGGTTATTTTGGACGGCATGACCGGCAAAAAACACCATTCCAACAGTGAATTACTCGGTCAGGGAATGGGGAATATTGTCGCGCCTTTCTTTGGTGGGATCACCGCTACTGCGGCTATCGCCCGTTCAGCCGCCAATGTGCGTGCAGGTGCAACATCACCGATTGCCGCTGTCATTCATTCTCTGCTGGTATTATTGACGCTGCTAATCCTCGCCCCCATGCTCTCTTATCTGCCACTTGCTGCTATGTCAGCCATTTTACTGATTGTGGCGTGGAATATGAGTGAAGCCCATAAAGTCGTGGATTTAATCCGTCGCGCCCCTAAAGACGATATCATCGTCATGCTGCTGTGCCTGTCATTGACTGTTTTGTTTGATATGGTTATAGCAATCACGATTGGCATTGTTCTGGCATCACTCCTGTTTATGCGCAAAATTGCCAACATGACTCGAATCAGTATCTCTTCTTTAACGAACGACGATAAAGGTCTGCTGATTGTACGAATTAATGGCCCGCTGTTCTTCGCTGCCGCAGAGCGTATTTTTGCTGAACTGAAAGAGAAAGGAGCAAATTATCAAACCATCATCATGCAATGGGATGCCGTGCCGGTTTTGGATGCAGGGGGTTTGCACGCCTTTCAGGGTTTTGTCCGAGAAAGCGGGAAAGAAAAGCATATCGTCGTGTGTGATATTCCGTTTCAACCCTTAAAAACGCTGGCGAGAGCCAAAATCGTGCCCATTGAAGGGCAATTGAGTTTTTATGCCACTTTATCCAAGGTGCTGAAAGAAATGGCAATGGATTAATCTAACCTCTGGATAAGCAAATGAACTAAGTACGTATTTCAAATATGACCGCAATGGCGAATAGGGTTTTTGACTTAAATATGAACGCAAAAGTGGAGAACCCTCATGTACTATCAAAATGAGATTTTTAATAATCAATCCCCAATTTCTTTAAGCGTGAGATCAATGTCGTTGGGTTGATTGCCAACAATTTTGCTGCACCACCATCACCAAAAATTTTCCCTTTGCACTGTTTAACGGCAAGAGAGAGATTTTTAATTTCCAAGTCTTTAAGTTGTTTCACTGTCAGCACGTCTTCGGTTTTTTGCTGCTCATTGTGAATATTCTGGTGTGGATCTTTAGGTTGTTGTTGATCTTGTTCTAGCAAATATTTAAAGGAAACAGCGCCTTGTTTTGCTGTAATTAGTGCGCGTTCAATGACATTTTGCAGCTCACGGATATTGCCAGGCCAGTCATATTGCTGTAGTCCCAAAATATGCTTTTGTGAAAATGGTAGATAATGAATTTTACGTTTGTCACAAATCAGCTTGGTAAAGTGTGTAACCAAAAGCGGAATATCTTCTTTGCGATCACGTAAGGCAGGTGAATAAATCGGGAACACATTTAAACGGAAATACAGGTCTTCACGAAAGCGTTTGTGCTGCACTTCTTCTTTTAAATTGCGGTTGGTGGCAGCAATAATCCGTACATTCACATGCCGCGTTTTTTCTTCGCCAACCCGCTCAAAGGTTCCTTCTTGTAATACACGTAACAGTTTACTTTGTAGCTCTAGTTGAATTTCGCCAATTTCATCTAAAAACAATGTACCCTGATCTGCCAATTCAAAACGTCCGACACGGTCACGTACAGCCCCAGTAAATGCACCTTTGACATGTCCGAAAAATTCACTTTCAAATAGTTCCGAAGGAATGGCGGCACAGTTGACCCGAATAAGTGGTTGCTGTTTACGGTGACTGGATTGGTGAATGGCGCGGGCAATCAGCTCCTTGCCTGTACCTGATTCACCATAAATCATCACGTTGGCATCGGTTGGAGCGACCACCTTGATTTTTTCAATAATCTGAAAAATGGATGCACTACTGCCGATAATTTCATGGTATTTATTTTCTTGTAAAATTTCTTCTTGCAGATATTCGTTTTGTTGTTCCAGTCGGCTTTTTAAATCTTGCAGTTCTTCAAGGGCATGGGTCAGTTGTTTTTCGGTATTCAGCCGATCGGTAATATCGCGGAATACCACCACCGCGCCAATAATTTCACTGTCACGAATCACAGGGGTACTGGTAAATTCCACTGGAAAGTAACTGCCGTCACGGCGCCAAAAAATTTCCTGAATACCTTCATACACAATACCGTCATGTACCGCCGCATAAATCGGGCACTCTTCTACAGGATAGCGTTCGCCATTTTCATGGGTATGATGATGAATCTTATGGATATTATTACTCAGTACATCTTCAGGTTGCAGTCCTAACATTTTAGCCCCGGCAGGGTTAATAAAGGTACACAAGCCTTGTTTGTTGATACTGTAAATACCGTCACCGACTGAACTCAGCAATAAATGCTTGCCTGTGTCTGAGTCAATAAACAGTTCTTGTAAAGCTTGCCACTCTTTTAAACCTGTACCAGTGACTTTATCGGCATTTTTATTAAGTTGGCGCAGTTCTAAATCTTTGGCATCCACCAGCGACCATATCAGTAATGTTTTGTTTTTATAGGGCAATGAAATGGAAGTGATATCTAACTGGATTTTTTCACCGTTTTTATCAAAGGAATACAACTCATTGTTCCAGGCCCAACCTTTTGCCAACGCTTCTTCGGTAAATGCCATAAGGTGTGGTAGTTGGCTAAAATGACCAAAAATAGAAGTCACCGTTTTTTGAATAATTTCATGGCGTTCATATCGTAATAGTTGGGTGGCACTGATATTCACATCAATAAACTGGTTTTGATATGGGTCTAACACAATTAATGCCTGTGACGTGTGTTCAAACACCAATGGGCGAATCGAGTCTTCAGAAGTTACCCAGTCCGAAATAAAGTCAGTCGTATTCATACTATGAAATTTCATCATTTAAGCTATTAAATCTCATAATACTACGAAAAATCATAACCTTCTAACGGTTCAATTTATATTCATAAAAATATTTTATATAAAAATTAAATTCTATTTTTCAATAAGATAATCACAAATCACCTACCCCAAAATATAACTTGGCACAACTTTCGCAATAGCACAGGAAGACCACATATTGATTCATTCCAAAATAGCATTGAACTAGGAGCTACTATGCCAAAAGTTGATATCGAACAATATAAAGAGGGTGATTTCCTTGTTGATTACGAAGAAAAAGTCTTTGAGGACGTCAAAGCACAGCCGGGTGAAAAGGCATTGGTGACTTTCCATACCGTTGCATTTGAAGGGTCAGTTGGCCTGATCAATGTGTTACAGGCAAAGCGTTTATTGCGCAAGGGTTTTGAAACCAAAATTTTGCTTTACGGCCCGGGGGTGCAACTGGGTGTACAACGTGGTTTTCCAACTTTAGGGGCGGAAGCCTTTCCAGGTCATTTGGCCGTCAATAATCAGTTGAAAGTCTTTATGGAAGAAGGTGGCGAAGTCTATGCCTGCCGTTTTGCGTTGCAAGCGATGTATGGTCAAACCGAAAAAGCGCTGATTCCGGGAATTCGCCCAATTAATCCATTGGATGTGATGGATTTAAAACTGCTGATGCGTCGTGACAATGCCTTAATCATTGACACTTGGACTGTCTAAGTAAGCATAAAACTATAAGGGGAATAAGCCATGAACCGAATCATTAAAGCTGCCGCAGTGCAATGTAGTCCTGTGCTTTATAGTCAAGCCGCAACGGTAAAAAAAATCTGTGACATTATTTTAGAGCTTGGAAAAAAAAGGGTACAATTTGCAGTTTTTCCTGAAACTATCGTGCCTTATTACCCCTATTTTTCCTTTGTACAACAGCCATTTGCCATGGGAAAAGAACATTTAAAGCTATTGAATCAGTCGGTGGTTGTACCTTCCGAAGCAACCTTAGCGATTGGTCAAGCCTGTCTTGAGGCCAACATGGTGGTGTCGATTGGCGTTAATGAACGTGCTGGCGGGACGATTTATAACGCGCAATTGTTATTTGATGCCGATGGTTCAATCATTCAGCATCGCCGCAAAATTACCCCAACTTACCATGAGCGAATGGTTTGGGGGCAAGGCGATGGCAGTGGTCTGCGTGCCATTGATTCTGCGGTGGGACGTGTTGGTTCGCTGGCATGTTGGGAACATTACAACCCGTTGGCTCGTTTTGCCTTGATGGCAGATGGTGAGCAGATTCATGCCGCCATGTTTCCTGGTTCGTTGGTAGGACAAATCTTTGCCGATCAAATCAGCGCTACCATTCAACACCATGCCTTAGAGTCTGGCTGTTTTGTGGTCAATGCCACCGCATGGCTGCATCCCGAACAGCAACAACAAATTATGCAGGATACTGGCTGTAACATCGGCCCAATTTCAGGAGGATGTTTTACCGCCATTGTTTCTCCCGAAGGCAAGTTCTTAACTGAACAGCTCACGCAAGGTGAAGGTCATTGCATTGCCGATCTGGACTTTAGCCTGATTGATAAGCGCAAACGCATGATGGATTCAGTTGGGCATTACAGCCGTCCTGAATTGTTCAACTTATTGATTGATCGTCGTCCGACACATGTATTAAACGAACTGAAAGTTGAAGCATCAGATCAAAGTCACCTCGAAAAACTCTCAAAATTTAATGAAGCGCATGTCTGAACCGTATTGATTAAATCCAAGTAATAGGGGGTAAAGATGTCTGCTATACAACTATTGACCGATTTGCAATGTAATGGTCTGAAATGGGAAGGCGAATTTGGTTTGTCCCGTAAAGGTGGCGCAGGGCCAAGCGATCATAAGGCACTGAGCCTTGACGGGCAGACCTTGATGATTCCTGTGCTGAATCTTGCAGCACAAGATTCTCCCTATACCGCAAAGCCTGAACCGAACTCTGACAAGGTGACTGTCTTTAAAAACCGGATTCCTGTGGCAACCTTAACTGCACCTGCACGACCACGTTTTTATGATTTTAAAACCGTCGAAGGTATTGCCTATGAACAAATTGCGACCTTACATAGCCATGATGTGTTGGCGACAACAGTGTTACAGCGCTGCATTCGTATGAATGACAAGACAACTGCATGCCAATTTTGCTCGATTGATCAGTCTCTAAAAGATGGGCGAACCTTGATCCGCAAGCACCCGCAACAATTGGCAGAAGTAGCCAAAGCAGCCGTTGAGCTGGATGGTGTCAAGCAAATGGTGATCACCACAGGTACGCCAAATACGGTAGATCGTGGTGCAAAAATTTTATATGACTCGGTTAAAGCGATTAAAGCGAAAGTAGATTTGCCGATACAGGTACAGTGCGAACCACCCGATGATTTTGCATGGTTTCAACGTCTAAAAGATGCAGGCGCTGTGTCGATTGGGATGCACCTTGAAGCGGTGAACGAGAGTGTACGGCAGAAAATTATGCCCGGCAAAGCTGAAGTATCGCTGACAAAATATTTTGCTGCATTTGAGGCAGCCGTTGCGGTATTCGGTCGGGGACAGGTCAGTACCTACATTTTGGCGGGTTTGGGCGACACCGAACGGGACATCGTAGAGATGACCGCCAAACTAACTAAAATTGGGGTATATCCATTTGTGGTGCCATTTGTGCCGATTCAAGGTACACCATTGGAACATCATCCTAAACCTGATCAAGCTTTTATGCAGTCGCTTTATCCGAAAATTGGCCAGCAACTCAAACAGCATGGCTTGAACTCAGAAAATACTCAAGCAGGCTGTGCCAAATGTGGCGCTTGCTCTTCGCTGAAAGCGTATGAATAAGGAGAACGTGATATGGAACTTTCCCGCTATCCTTGGCTGCTTGAGCTAAACGAAGGGCCGAAAAAATTTCTTAGTGACGACATTGTCATCAAAATTGTGTCGGAAGATTGGGAGCGTCGCCAATATTATCGTTTGCGTGAAATGACTTTTTGCACTGAACAGAAAATCTTGAAAGAAGATCGTGACGAGTACGATGTTAAAGCATTAGGTATTGTTGCCATTGGGAAAATGTTTGGTGAGCATGACCGTGTGATTGGTGCAGTACGGATTTTCCCTGATGGCGAACAGACGTGGTATGGCGGGCGTTTATGCGTAGAACCTTTATATCGACGCCACCATACCATTGGTAAAGCGTTAATCAATACAGCGGTATCGACTGCCAAAAACTTGGGATGCCGTACTTTTTTAGCCACCGTGCAAAGTCAAAATGAACGCTATTTCCGAAGGTTGTGTTGGAATAGTTTGCGTCAATTGACCATTGCCAACATTCCGCATGTATTGATGCAGGCTCAGATTGAAAACTATCCGTTACAGCATGTCCCGATGCAAGCCTATATGCAGAAGGTGGCGTGCTGATGGAACTCAATCAATTAATTGAAATGTTAAAGCATACACCCGCGATGCAGTCCAAGCAGGCAATTACTCACAGTGTTTCAGTCAATACAACGTGCCATGTGGATTCGTTGGACAGCTTATATGCCTATCCCGGAGATGACACGGCGGCACTGCCGCTAAATGGTCAATATGTTTTGCACGCCTGTGAAGGCATGTTACCAAGTTTTGTCGCCAATCATCCTTATTTTGCAGGATGGTCAGCGGTCATGGCGAATATCAGCGATATTGCAGCAATGGGCGGTCGGGCATTGTCAGTGGTGAACAGTTTTTGGCATACCAGTAGCGAACAGGCCCGGTTGTTAATGCAAGGCATGCAGGATGCTTGTCGTGCTTATGGGGTGCCATTGGTCGGTGGTCATAGCCATCTTGGGGCAATTTATCAGCCCGCTTTATCGGTTGCGATTCAAGGTATAGCACAAGAACTGCTTTCTGTGTTGCATGTCAAACCACAACAAAAAATTCTGATCGCTTTAAATTTGCAAGGGCAATTCCACCCCAATACCACTTATTGGAAATGCTTTGAGCGTGTATCTGATCACATCTTACAGTCACAAATTGCCTTGTTGCCGCAATTGGCCGAAACAAATCGGGTTCATGCCGCCCGTGATATCAGCAATGCCGGCATTTTAGGCAGTCTGCTGATGCTGCTCGAAGCTACGGCATCGGGGGCACATATCAACTTAGATTCCATTCCTAAACCTGATGATGCGGACTGGTTTAAATGGCTACAAATTTTCCCCAGTTTTGGTTTTTTACTGACTGCCGATGTCGATAAATGTGAAGAAATCATCACACTGTTTCACCGTCAGGGTATTACCTGCTCGGTGATTGGTGAAACTAATGCCAGCCGTGTGGTTGCAGTGCAGCAGCAGAAACAGCACAGCATATTCTGGGATTTTAACAGCCAAGTATTTACCGGCTTTTGTTATGCCAGTGTTTTAAAAAAAATTCGCCTTAAAAAAATTACAGACTAAATCCGTACAGATTGAAACTAAGAGTCAATAGGAGCCTATGTTATGCCCAGTGTGAATTTTACTGTGAAATGGCCTAATGGAGATCGGGTTCAATATTATTCACCCTCAACGGTGATTTATGAGTATCTGTCCATTGGTCAGCGTTACCCAAGTACGCAGTTTTTGCATCAGGTTGAAAATGGCCTGTATGCCGCATCGGAAAGAGTACGGGCACGTTATGGCTTTGCCTGTAGTTCAGCCATAGACAATCTGGCGATGATCAAACGCCAAGCCAAATTCTTCGAGCTAAGTCCGGAAGATCAAATTGAAGTTATTGAAATGACGAAGAAATGAGAGAGATGTTCCATGTTAAATATCCAAAATCAAATATTACAGCCAAATTATGATGTGGTGATTGTTGGTGGCGGTCAGGCAGGTTTATGTATCAGCCACTATTTGCAAAAAGCAGGTATTGACCATGTGGTGTTGGAAAAAGAATCCGAGTTGACCCATAGCTGGCGCCGTAAACGTTGGGATAATTTTACCTTGGTGACTCCGAACTGGCAGTGTCTATTGCCTGAACATCCTTATCGAGGACAAGATCCTGACGGCTTTATGAAAAAGCATGAAATTGTGGAATATCTGGATGAATTTATTGAAAAACTCAATCCTCCTGTCATCTTAAATATTCAGATAAAACAGGTGAAAAAAGTGGCAGCACATAAGTTTGCCATTGAAACCAATCACGGTACAACCACAGCCAAACAGCTTGTGGTCGCCGCAGGTGGGTATCACACCCCGATTTATCCCAAACTAAGCGATGCCTTGCCTCACCATATAAAAGTGATGCATTCGGAAGAATATTTAAATGCCGATCAACTGCCTGAAGGTGCGGTGTTGGTGGTCGGATCAGGGCAGTCTGGTGCGCAGATTGCCGAAGACTTACATCTGACAGGCAAAAAAGTCTACTTATCGACAGGCGATGCCCCACGTTGTGCTCGATTCTATCGCGGTAAAGATGTGGTGAAATGGCTGTTTGATATGGGTTATTACGAAACTACTGTCAAAGATCATCGTTATAGTGAAGAAGTACGTAACAGTACCAACCACTATGTCACAGGGCGTGATGGTGGACATGATATTGATCTGCGTAAATTTGCCTTAGAAGGAATGCAACTGTTCGGTCGTTTTGATGACTTTAAAGATGGTCAACTCTGGTTTAGACCCGATTTATCAGAAAACCTAGACCGTGCTGATGCTACTTATAATCGCATTAATGCTTCTATTGATGAGTATTTAGATAAAAACAGTATTGCAACCAATGAACCTGCATCGGTGTATCAGCCTGTTTGGCAGCCTGAGCAGGAAATCACATCTATTGATTTAGCAGAAGAAAATATTACTTCAGTGATTTGGTGTATCGGTTTTAGACCAGATTATTCATGGATTGATTTAAATATTTTTCAAGCCAATGGTTATCCAAAACATGACCGTGGAATTACCATTGATCCGGATGTCACGTTTATTGGTTTACCATGGTTATATACATGGGGCTCCGGGCGTTTTATGGGGATCGATCAGGATGCCGCCTATGTGGCACAGCATATTAAGCAACAAATAAGTCAGCAAAATATCCATATTGTTGCAGAAATGACTTAGCAATAATTGTAAGACTCTGGCCTCAACATGCTGTTTCATGTCGTGCGGGCGCAGGCGCTGACAAAAATCAGCGGTTACTGGACAGATTGCCTGTAACCGCATTATCAAGAAAACCCGACAGGTTCAGTGATTATTTGCTAGTATCCAGCTCTGGGAAATTTTTCACCACATCATCGATAGCTTTCATCTGCATCAGGAATGGTTCCAGTTTTGCCAGTGGCAATGCTGATGGGCCATCACATTTTGCATTTTCTGGATCAGGATGGGCTTCAAGGAACAGGCCCGCAATCCCTACCGCCATACCAGCACGAGCCAGCTCAGACACTTGTGTACGGCGACCACCGGAAGCAGCTCCCAATGGGTCACGGCACTGCAATGCGTGAGTTACGTCGAAGATCACAGGTGAACCACCGGTTGCCTGTTGCATGACACCAAAACCCAGCATATCAACGACCAGATTATCGTAACCAAAGTTACTGCCACGGTCACACAGGATCACCTGATCGTTGCCGCCTTCCTTGAATTTTTCAACGATATTCCCCATTTGCCCTGGGCTGACGAACTGAGGTTTTTTGACGTTAATGATTGCGCCTGTTTTCGCCATCGCTTCAACTAGATCAGTCTGACGAGCAAGGAAAGCAGGCAGCTGAATAACATCAACCACATCTGCAACAGGCTGGGCTTGCGCAGGTTCATGCACATCAGTGATGATTTTCACGCCAAAAGTCTGCTTCAATTCTTGAAAGATTTTCATCCCTTCTTCTAAGCCCGGCCCACGATAAGAACGAATGGAAGAACGGTTAGCCTTATCAAAAGACGCTTTGAAAACATAAGGAATGCCCAGTTTTTGTGTCACGGTCACATAATGCTCACAAATACGCATGGCCAAATCCCGTGACTCAAGGACATTCATACCACCAAACAGTACAAAAGGCAGATCATTTGCGACCTTGATGTCACCAATATTAACCACTTTCTGTTGCATGCTTATACCTTCTCTTGTTAAGGGCAAATAAATTTGCTGTATCCATAAAAAATAAATGAGAAGCAGAGAAATTTCGTCTTATGACGAGGTTCAATGAAGAATGATCCGTCTCTGCTCAATGGAGTTAATCTGCATTTTTATCATTTCTGAGATAGGGTCCTCAGGGCAGTGCTCCACAAAATAACTCAGATCCGAGACAGCGATATGATTGCAATCAAGCTGTGCATAAATCAGCCCCCGGTCACGGATTTCATACGGATCATCGGGGTCAAACATCAACACGATTTCACTGGCTTTAAGCGCCAGTTCCATCTTTTTCTCTTCCATCAAAGAAACTTTAATAGTGTCGGTAACTTTACGTACGATGCTGATGTTATCCGCTTCCTGTAGGTCTCTCTTTTCCAGACAAACAGTCGGGCCAATATTGCCTTTCAACCAGACATCAAGTGTATGTTCGTTGAGCGTATCGCCATTCATGGGATTAATAAACCATGTTGGTTCATCAACCAAATCAATCCGTAAGATTAGCTGTGTCGGGAATATGACAGGCTGTATTGGCAAAGCCAGCGCCTGAGCAATATGTGTGAATACGGTTCCGAGCGCTACGGGCGCACCTTGGCGTGAATGCAGAACACTATCCAGCCACAGGGTATCAGACAAACAGTACACCCCATTTGCTCCGCCGAACTTCCATTCTCGATAAAAAAGTGTCAACAATGACTGCAATTTTACTTTTGTGTCGGTAATAGAGGACAACTTCTGCTGGGCTTCTTCAACCAATGCAGCTAGCTGTTCAGTCACCAACATTTGAGGAAAATCAGGACGAATGGCCTGTGTTACTAGAATAATACCGTCAATCAGGGGAGTACTATTGAATTCATAATTAACTATGGGTTTCATTTTTATTCCATCGACCTACCGTGATACGTTCGTTACCACCATAATCTTGAAAAGTCGCTATCTGTTGATAACCTTTCTCCAAAAAAAGGTTTCTGACAACGATTCCCTGTTTCCAGCCATGTTCCAATAATAGCCACCCGTTTGGTAACAGGAAGTGGCGAGCCTGCGCCACAATTGTCTGCAAATCTGCCATGCCATTTTGTGCGGCAATCAATGCGGTGGCCGGTTCAAACCTGACATCTCCTTCACGCAGATGAGGATCAAGCTCATCAATATACGGAGGATTACTGACAATCATATCAAATTGTCGACCGACCACCGCAGAAAACCACTCACTTTGCAAAAAATTCACATTGTGAAAAGACAATCTTTCCGCGTTTCTTTCAGCATTGTGTTTCGCCAATACCACCGCATCAGAGTTAATATCTACCCCTGTTACATGGCAATCATGTCGCTCACTTGCCAGCGCCAATGCAATTGCACCGGTTCCCGTACCAAGATCCAGAATCTGTGCCGGTAAATCAGGCAACAATTCCAAAGCTTTTTCAACCAGACATTCCGTATCGGGACGTGGGATCAAGGTCGCGGGCGATACTGCAAAAGGCAGCGACCAAAATTCACGCTCGCCCACAATATAAGCGATCGGCTCTCCCTGAATGCGACGAGCCAGCAAAGCATCAAGCTGACGGACTTCTTCCAATGAGATTAGTGTTTCATTGAATGCGATTAAATAAGTGCGGGAACGCCCTGTCACGTATTGCAACAGGATTTCTGCATCACGCTTGGGGCTGTCACTTTCGGTCAACTGCATAGCTGCATGCTGGAGCCAATATTGAAAATTCATCAATCCTGCTCTGACAATGCGGATAATTGATCGGCCTGATATTCGGTAACGATAGGCTGGATAAGCATATCCAGTTTACCTTCCATCACTTCTTCAAGACGGTATAACGTTAAGTTGATACGGTGATCGGTAACTCGTCCCTGTGGAAAATTATAGGTACGGTTGCGATCTGAACGGTCGCCAGTGCCGAGCAAATTGCGGCGCTCAGAAGCCTCCGCTTCCTGACGTTTTCGCATTTCAGCAGCACGAATGCGCGCAGCAAGCACAGACATCGCTTTTGCCTTGTTTTTATGCTGGGAGCGCTCGTCCTGGCATTCTACGACAATGCCCGTTGGAAGATGGGTAATTCGAATTGCTGAGTCAGTGGTATTGACGTGCTGCCCACCAGCACCGGAAGAGCGAAACGTATCAATTTTCAAATCGCCGGGGCTGATTTCCGGTAATTCCGCTTCTGGGATTTCCGGCAGAATAGCCACAGTACAGGCAGAAGTGTGAATACGCCCCTGAGATTCTGTTTCCGGCACACGCTGAACACGATGACCGCCTGATTCAAACTTCAGATGACCATAAACTTGATCACCAGAAACTCTGGCAATCACTTCTTTATATCCACCATGTTCGCCCTCATTGGCGCTCATGATCTCAACTTTCCAGCGGCGCGATTCTGCATAACGGCTATACATGCGGAATAAATCCCCGGCAAATATCGCAGCCTCATCACCACCGGTTCCTGCACGAACTTCAAGGAAACAGCTACGCTCATCGTCCGGATCTTTTGGTAATAACAGCAGTTGTAGTTGCTGTTCCAACTCTTCATTACGAATTTTTGCGGCTTTGAGTTCTTCCTGCGCCATTTCCCGCATTTCGGGATCATCAAGCATCATCTCAGCTGTTTCAATATCATCCTGAACGCTTTTCCAAGCTTTAAAACAGTTAGTCACATCGGTAAGTTGAGCATATTCCTTTGATAATGCACGGAAACGCTCTTGCGCAGCGATCACTTCAGCATCACCGAGGTGAACCAAAACTTCTTCATGGCGTTCTTGTAATGCTTCCAATTTAGCGACAATAGAAGGCTTCATTCGTAATATCAGACCTTATTTAGAATAGGGTTAGTTATGATCCAGCCCAAGGCTGTCCCGTAATAGATTCAGGCGTTCCAAATCACCATCACTGGCAGCCTGTTGGAGAGATTTAGTTGGTGTATGGATCAGACGATTCGTCAATTGGTGAGTCAATTGGTTGATGATCTGTTCAGCATCCGCACCCTGCCTTATGGACATCAATGCTTTTGCCGTCATCTCAGCTCTGATTTTCTCTGCTTGTTCTCGATATTCGCGAATTGTATTAACCGCCCCCTGAGAACGCAACCAATCCATGAAATGGATGCTTTCTTGTTGCACAATGTTTTCCGCAACAACCGCAGCAGCTTTACGTTGAGCAAGGTTCTTCTGAATAATGGCCTGTAAATCGTCCACGCTATACAAATAGACATCGCTCAATTTTTCAACATCCGGCTCAATATCACGGGGAACGGCAATGTCGATCAACAGCATCGGCTGGTTGCGACGTAATTTCAACGCCCGTTCGACCATGCCTTTACCAATAATCGGTAATGGGCTGGCGGTAGAACTGATCACAATATCGGCTTCAGCCAATCGGGTATCGATGTCCGGCAGGGAAATGACTTCCGCATTGACTTCACTGGCAAGCTTCTGCGCCCTATCTCTTGTGCGATTGGCGATCATCATTTGACGCACACCATGCTCCTTGAGGTGACGAGCCACCAGTTCAATCGTTTCCCCTGCTCCCACCAACAGGATGCTCAATTGAGAAAGAGATTCGAAAATTTGCCGGGCAAGCGTACAAGCGGCAAACGCCACAGAAACGGCATTTGCACCAATCTCAGTTTCTGTTCTGACTCGCTTCGCCACCGAGAAAGATTTTTGGAACAGGCGTTCCAGCTCACCCGATAAAGACTGATAATTTTGCGACTCGGCGAATGCTTTTTTCACCTGCCCTAATATCTGCGGTTCTCCCAATACAAGAGAATCCAAGCCGCTCGCTACTCGCATCAAGTGGCTGACTGCTTCATTATCCAAATGCCAATAGAGGCTTTCTTCCAGATCATCAGGATTAAGCTGATGATATCCACATAGCCAATTAATTAACTGTTCTTTAAAATTATCCTGCTGTTCAACACTGAGATAGAGCTCCGTACGGTTGCAAGTTGACAGCACAACGCCGCCTCGCACCAACGGTTGCTGGAGCAAGTTATCAAGCGCAAGCCCTATCGTGTCAGGAGAAAAGGCCACCCGCTCACGTAAAGAAACAGGCGCTGTTTTATGGTTGATACCGAGTGCTAATAAAGTCATCTTAACTGCGTTGAGTTATCACAAGGATCAAATTCATGATGATATTAAGAATTATTCTCATAAACTCACACCCTTCATAAGGACTCTCATTGGCCGAGCATTTTACTTGATGCATCAGTTCAATAAAAGCCAATCGGACGGTTCCGCTGCAATTTATTCGAGAATTATTGCCAAATTTTCGCTAAATTAGCTTCTTAATTATAGAATTGGATGGCACATCCTATACCCAAGAGCCTTCAAGCCAATATTATTCAAGCTCGTATTACTCAAGCTAGTATTATTCAAGCTAATAGTATTCAAGTTTCAAACTCTCCTATTGCCAAGGGTTACCGTATGAAAATGTCTTCGTTTTTTCGTTTGCTTCCCCTCTCCGGTGTTTTATTGACTGCTTGTACAGTCACACAGCCCCCCACGGGCACCGGATCAGCGGATACCCCACAATGGCATGCCCGTGAACAGCAACTGCAAACGCTGGAGCATTACCAGACCCGAGGTTCTTTCGCTTATCTGGCAAATGAAAAAAAAGTGTATGCCCGCTTTTTCTGGCAACAATATTCGCAGGATAATTATAAATTACTGCTGCTAAATCCACTGGGTACAACAGAATTAGAATTATTTGTCAAACCGAATATGATACAGCTCACTGACAATAACGGTAAAAAATATCTCAGTGATGATCCTGAATCCTTAATTTACCAGCTTACTAATATGAATATCCCTCTGGATAACCTGAAACATTGGATTATCGGTTTACCCGGTAATGCCAAAGATTTCCAGCTGGATGCAAATTACCTGCTTAAATCCGTGAGTGACCCAAAAAATGGTGAAATTTGGCAGGTAAATTATCAGGGGTACGATACCTCAACGACTCCTGCTTTACCCAATCGCCTGGAAATCACCCAAGGAAATAACCGCATAAAATTAAAAATGGATAACTGGACGACTCAATAATGACTTTAACTTGGCCCTCTCCGGCAAAATTGAATTTATTTTTGTATATCACAGGCCAACGTCCCGATGGCTACCATGAGCTGCAAACGCTGTTCCAATTTCTGGACTATGGCGATGAAATCACCATTACGCCCCGTAAGGATAATCAAATCCACCTGCTGACCCCCGTTGCAGGTGTAGCCCACGATGATAATTTGATCGTACGCGCGGCCCGATTATTGCGAGATCATTTATTACAAAAACGCCCATTACAGAACCACCGGGAGGTGTCTCAATCCGGAACCGAATATTTGGGGGCAGATATTCGCATTGATAAATGTCTGCCGATGGGCGGCGGTTTGGGAGGAGGTTCTTCCAATGCTGCAACGGTATTAATTGCCTTAAACCACCACTGGCAAGCCAACTTATCTGATGACGAACTGGCGCAACTTGGTGTCAGCCTTGGAGCAGACGTTCCTGTATTTATCAAAGGCCACGCTGCTTTTGCCGAAGGTATTGGGGAAAAACTTCAACCAGCCTCACCGAAAGAAAAATGGTTTCTGGTTGCCCACCCCGGAATTGAGATATCAACCCCGACGATCTTCACAGATCCTGAATTAAAAAGAAATTCTCCAATTCGTGCTCTACCCGCATTATTAAAGGCACCATTCACAAATGATTGTGAACCAATCGCAAGAAAACGTTTTCGTGAGGTTGAACAGCTTCTTTTATGGCTGTTAGAATATGCCCCGTCACGCCTGACCGGAACCGGTGCATGTGTTTTCGGCGAGTTCGAATCAGAAGCATCGGCCCGTAAGGTGTTAAATCAAGCCCCAGAGTGGATGCAGGGCTTTGTTGCGCGTGGTGTTAACATTTCTCCATTGCATACATTCCGCTCTGGGATAACCGTGTTATTGAACCAATGAGCAATGTTTGTTTGATTGGTCAACAATATCTCTCTGGACGCAAGCCTGAGGTTTTTCTCGTGCCCGATATGAAGCTTTTTGCTGGTAATGCCACACCTGAACTAGCACAACGTGTTGCCAACCGCCTGTACACTAGCCTGGGAGACGCTGCCGTCGGTCGTTTTAGCGATGGTGAAGTCAGTGTTCAAATCAATGAAAATGTACGCGGTGGTGATGTTTTCATCATCCAGTCCACCTGTGCACCAACCAACGATAACCTGATGGAATTAGTCGTGATGGTTGATGCTCTACGTCGCGCTTCTGCTGGTCGTATTACCGCAGTGATTCCTTACTTCGGTTATGCCCGTCAGGATCGTCGTGTCCGTTCAGCGCGAGTGCCTATCACTGCTAAGGTCGTCGCAGACTTTTTGTCCAGCGTGGGTGTAGACCGTGTCCTCACCGTTGACCTGCATGCCGAGCAGATCCAAGGCTTCTTTGATGTTCCGGTTGATAATGTATTTGGTAGCCCAATTCTTCTGGAAGATATGCTCCAGCAAGATCTGGAAAATCCGATTGTTGTCTCTCCAGACATCGGTGGTGTTGTTCGTGCCCGTGCGATTGCCAAGCTGCTGAACGATACGGATATGGCTATCATTGATAAACGTCGCCCACGTGCAAACGTTTCTCAAGTTATGCATATCATTGGTGATGTTGCTGGTCGTGATTGCGTTCTGGTAGATGACATGATCGATACAGGTGGCACACTGTGCAAAGCGGCTGAGGCATTAAAAGAGCGCGGAGCGAAGCGGGTGTTTGCTTATGCAACCCACCCTATCTTCTCTGGTAATGCAGTGGAAAACATCAAGAACTCAGTGATCGATGAATTTATTGTCTGTGACACAATTCCTCTGTCTGATGAGATCAAGGCGTTGAACAAAGTTCGCACTCTGACACTGTCTGGCATGCTTGCTGAAGCTATTCGCCGTATCAGCAATGAAGAGTCAATCTCTGCTATGTTTGAGCACTAATGTTTAAGATTTAGCGTAAATATTAAGCGCAAACTTATTCAAGTGATTAAATAAATCATTGTCTGGAAAACCCCGTTACTACATTCGAAGTAACGGGGTTTTTCTGTTTATTTAACAAGATTAACTAATATTTTCATTATAAACTATAACTCTTATAAATCTTAAATCACCTAAAACAATTAATTATATCAATTAATTATCAAGTTAACCTCAAGCCTTATCAAAATAATAATCCAGTAAATTTATAAACATAAGAAAAGAACTGTATTCCGAAAATACAACAATTCATCTGGTACGTCCAGTTGCCAAAAGCTCAACAATACTGGTGTCATTAAAAAGTTGCTGCTAACCTGTGAAACGGTCGATGGCGGCAGATTTTTACTTCTGACGCCACAAAACAATATCAACAGGAAATATTATTTCCAATCTAAAAAAATAAATATTACTAATGTAATAGACTATCGATATCTAAAACTAAGGTTATGGCTTCTTTCAGCCTGAATCCAGTGGGAGCATTATTTAAATCAGCACCTCCAACTTCATTATAAGGGGAGGCCGCCGGATGCTTTTCATTAAAAGACGATATGTTGATCAATAAAAAAACCACTTTTAAGGAGAGTGCCGATGAAAAAGGCATTTTTATTCACACCTGCACTATTAGCGCTTTCAATCAATGCCATTTCTACTGCCAATGCTTATGACAAGATGTATGTCTTTGGTGATAGCCTGAGTGATGTTGGGAATAAAGGAAGATATACGACAGATGGAGCTACAAGTCAGTTATATGATGAATACCTTTCGAAGCAACTTACTGGCAGTGATTTAAAAGCATCCAATGATGGTGGTACTAATTACGCTTACGGTGGTGCTACTGCCAATAAAGGTGAGAATAATACGCAAGAGCAGGTAGACAACTACCTGAATTCCCATAACAACCGTGCAGATTCTAACAGTGTATATATTCACTGGATTGGTGGTAACGATCTTGCCGCAGCTTTAGATCCAAATGAAAAAGACCCACTTGGCGTTGTTACAACCAGTGCCAACGCAGCCGCAGAACAGATCAATCAGCTTGTCAAAGCGGGGGCTGGGCTAATTATTGCTCCTACCGTTCCTGATGTTGGTACCACTCCTAAGTTATTGGAAACTATAATTTATGGTGCATTAGAAAAAGTTGGTACCCCTCAACTAGAAATTATAGGTGCTCTACAAAAAATTCATACAAAGATTAACCAAGAAACTATCCCCAATGATATTTATCGTAATCAGGGTATCCAAAAAGTTTTTCATGAATTAGCGAAACAAGCAGAAGAAGACGGCTCCAAAATCCCAGCAGAGCAAATTGAGAAAATGCTTAATGCTGCTTACGATAAAGCCAGCAAAAGCGCTTCAGATCTCACCGATCTCTATAACAACTCGGTAGACGAAAAAATCAGCCAAAGCAACGGCAATATCTTACGTGCTGATATCAATGGGCTGCTGCTTGAAGTGATCTCCAATCCTCTGATTTACGGTATTCAAAATACGTTAGGTTATGCCTGTGCACAAGGAGAAGAGGCCGATAAATGTTCCTCCAAAGACCCAGGATTTACGGATGATAAAAATTTTTTATTCTCTGATAATTTCCACCCAACTCCGTTAACGCATCAGATTTCGAGTCAATACGTTACCTCCATCCACGATGCACCATCACAGGTAATGACCCTTAACCAAGTCAACCGTGCGCCAGTTAAAAGTGCCCTCTCTTCCCTTGATGGTCACCTGCAACAACTGCGCAATGGCGGCAATGATCAGGGCAAAATCAGTGTCTTCGGTGGTTATACCGGCAATCAGGACAAAACCTTCACGCTGGGTGGTGATTACCAGTTAGTAGATAACCTGCTGTTAGGTGCGATGTACTCTAACTACAAGGAGGAGCGCTCTCCAACCACTAACTTCTCTTATGAAGGGCGTGGTCATGTTCTGACAGCTTATGCACTGTGGAACTATTACAATAACGGCTGGCTGAGTGGTGATTTCCATTATTCACGCACCAATTATGACAGCCTGACCCGTACCATCCAGCTTGGTCAAGCCACACGCAGGGAAACAGGCGCTACCACAGGTAAACAGTGGGGAACTCGTATTACCGCAGGTTGGGACATTCCTGTCACCAACTACCTGACCACCAGCCCAATCGTTCAATATGCTTGGGATAAAGGTGATATCGACGGCTATCGTGAATCCGGCAACAATAACACCTCCATGCATTTTGGTGCCCAAGACTACACTTCCAAAGTTGGAACACTGGGTTGGCGTGTAGATACTAATCTGGGCCGTTTCAATCCTTACGCCTCTGTCCAATTCAATCACCAATTTGGTGATACAAGCTATAAACTGCGCGGTGCCATTAATTCCACCAAAACTTCCTTTGCGCGGGAAAGTGGCAAACAGAGCACTAACTGGCGTCAATATACTGTCGGTGTGAACGCGAACCTGATCAATAATGTGCGTGGTTTTGTTTCAGTTACCCGTAATGACGGCAGTGCTCAAGATCCTAACTACAATTTCAGTTTAGGTATCAACGCCAGCTTCTAATGCTGTATAAATAAATCGATATAAATAAGCTATCGAAAAACAGAAATAGAACAAGAACACCCAATCAGAAACGCAAGACAATGAATATCACTGTCTTGCGTTTTTGTTTTTTCGCCATTCAATATTCGTATATATACGCCGACATGACGTTGATCTTCCGTATATGTAGCTCGAAGTATTATCAAACTGAAATAATCAGAAAATCGGCCCTCAACCAGAGAGAATGGATAAATGATCTTTTAATTCACGGTTTTGTGCTGACGTAAAAATAGTGAGCTACTTTTCAGGAGAACTACGATGAAAAAAGCACTTTTTTTGATATCAGCGACAACAGCATTGTTAGTTTATTTCATAACAAATGCCCATGCCTATGACGACGTTTATGTTTTTGGTGATAGTTTGAGTGATGGTGGGAATATAGGAAGATTCACAACAGATGGAAAAAACGCTGAACTATACGATGAATATATTACTCAGGAACTCACTGGCAAAAAGTTAATACAATCTACTGAGGGCGGAACTAATTATGCGTACGGAGGGGCAACAGCTAATGGTTCACGGAATCCAATCTGGGACATTATCTTTCCTCCCACTAAAAAACAACTCGATGATTATTTAAAAGCACACTCTGGGCAGGCTGATCCCAATGGTCTGTACATACATTGGGTGGGGGGTAATAATATCTCTAAGGCTTTGGAATTTTTAGCGGAAGGAGATAAAGACGCAGCACAAGATCTGATCAATGATGGTTCTGCATCCGCAGCATCGCAGGTCAATCAACTCCTTAAAGCTAACGCTGGCTTGGTTATTGTACCTAATGTTCCCGATATTGGTACAACCCCCAAAATTATGGAAGAAGTACTTCGGGGAGCATTAAAAAAAAGTAAAGTGTCTGAAGATGAAATCACGCAAATTCTGACAAAAGTTCACCAGGCTATCAACCAACACCCGACACCGAATATCGCTACCCGGCATCAAATTATCGAAGGAGTTTTAAAAAAAATCGCAGAAGGTGTTGCTCCCAAAGATCCAGACAAAGCTAAAGAAATCTACCATCAACTACTTGATGCCTATGATCAAAACAGCAAAATTGCCTCCCAATTGTCTGACGAATATAACCAGAAAGAAGAAGACCAGCTTGGTAATGGTAATATCCTTCGTGCCGATATCAATCGCCTCTTACGGGAAGTGATTGAGAATCCGACCATCTATGGCATTTCCAATACCCTTGGTTATGCCTGCCCGCAAGGTGAACTTGCCATGGTTTGTTCTTCTTCCGACCCCGACTTTGATAAAAGCCAATCATACTTGTTTTCCGATAGCTTCCATCCGACACCTTATGCACATCGGGTGATCGGTCAGTACATTATGTCCATCTATAACGCCCCACTACAGGTGATGGTGTTGAATCACATCAACCGAATACCCGTCACAAGTGCCCTTAACTCACTTGATGGACACCTGCAACAACTTCGCAATAGCCGTAATGTACAAGGTAAAATTGGCATATTCGGTGGGTACACAGGTAACCACAATAGCACCCTCACATTGGGTAGCGATTATCAACTGACAGATGATTTGCTATTAGGGGCGACAGTTTCACGTTATCGAAATGAGCAAAGTTCAACTTCTGATTTCAATTATGCGGCTACTGGCCATGTCGTAACGACTTATGCACTATGGAACTACTATGACAACGGCTGGCTGAGTGGCGATCTCCATTATTCACGCACCAATTACGACAATCTGTCACGTACCATCCAGCTTGGTCAAGCCACGCGTAGAGAATCAGGCTCAACGACCGGCAAACAGTGGGGGTGGCGAATCGCGGCTGGCTGGAATATCCCTATCACCCATCACCTAACCACCAGCCCAATCATCCAGTATGCTTGGGATAAAGGGAATGTTGATGGCTATCGTGAATCCGGCAACAATAGCACTTCCATGCATTTTGGGGATCAGCACTATAATTCTAAAGTGGGTTCAGTGGGCTGGCGAGTCGATGCTCAATTAGGTCGTTTCAATCCTTACGCTTCTATCCTGTTCAATCATCAATTCGATGATGAACTCTATACACTTCGCAGCGCCATCAATTCCACTAAAACATCCTTCATACAACAGGGGAAAAAACAAGATAGAAACCGCTTTCAATACACCGTTGGGATCAATGCGAATTTGACCAATAACTTTCGGGCATTTGCAGCCATATCACATGAAAAAAGCGGTAATACTTCAAATCATAATTATGATTTGAATCTCGGTTTCAATGTCAGCTTTTGATATACCGAATGCAGGATAAAAATGGGAAGAAATACAAAAGAAAATTCACAAGCAAGGCGGTAAAAATTGCCGCCTTACCTAAATTCGTTGAGTGTTAATATTTATAAGAATCATGAATGCCGATGTTTTTTACGACGACAGCGTTCATCGTAATTTTTCAGCCACCAATACCTATCAGTAACCTGTTCCCGACCACCAATACTGGCACCTGCCAGCCAAATGACTGCACCAACAAATACCCCCATTAATGCACCGTCTGTCAGTAATTCAGACAGCCCAAAACTGAAGATATGGCTGAGTAATACATAAGCCAGACTGACAAGCATTGCCGCCATTCCCAATCCCATGAGAATATTACCAAAAATAAAAGTTTTTTTACGTCTCATAACCAACCTCCAATACTTTTTTTGAACGCCAATTTGTCAACGCAACGAACTCAAAAGCACGAAAGTAGATATCTCCTTCTGTATTAATTATAGGCTTAGAATTTAAAAGGTTATTGCGGCGGCGATCACAAGTTGTACAAATTTAAACCTAATTTTTTACATTCTGTCGAAATAATATTTATTAAGAGCGCTATATTTATCAAAAACACAGCAGCAACTTGAATGATGAAAGATATAATCAGCTTTGTACTCAAGCCTTGAGATAGGTAAACTACCTCCCTTTTTTGTTCCATTGCCAATAAGCGAACCTAAACTGTGAGTAACATAAAATTAATCGTTGGCCTGGCAAACCCTGGGGCTGAATATGCACAGACCAGACATAATGCCGGAGCATGGTTTGTCGATTTGTTAGCACAACGCTATAACCAGTCCCTAAAAGAAGAAAGTAAATTTTTTGGTTATACCACCCGCATCAACATTAATGGGCAGGATATTCGCCTGCTGGTGCCAACCACTTTCATGAACCTCAGTGGCAAATCTGTCCTTGCCCTTGTCGGATTCTACCGCATCCAACCGGACGAAATTCTGGTAGCGCATGATGAGTTGGATCTACCGCCTGGTGTGGCAAAAATGAAATTGGGTGGCAGTAATGGCGGTCATAACGGCCTGAAAGACATTCAAAATAAGTTCGGCAATAACCCTAACTTTCATCGTTTGCGTATCGGTATCGGCCATCCGGGCGATAAAAACAAAGTCGTGGGTTTCGTACTTGGCAAGCCCCCTGCCAGTGAGCAAAAGCTGATTGATGATGCCATTGATGAAGCATTGCGCTGCACTGACATTCTTATTAAAGATGGTATGTCCAAAGCGATTAACCGCCTGCATGCATTTAAAACCAGCACCTAGCTGGGAGTGCGTGGCGCAGCGGGTTATTGCATGTATAATAGCGCCAATTTTGTATAACTCACCGACAAGCGTATTGCTCGTTGGTTTATAAGTGATTTAAGGTGATAAATATATGGGATTCAAATGCGGTATCGTTGGCCTGCCTAACGTTGGGAAATCTACATTATTCAATGCGCTGACCAAAGCAGGTATCGAAGCAGCAAACTTCCCGTTCTGCACTATCGAGCCAAACACAGGTGTAGTGCCGATGCCAGACCCACGTCTCGACCAATTGGCTGAGATTGTCAAACCACAGCGCATACTGCCAACTACTATGGAATTCGTGGATATTGCTGGTCTCGTAAAAGGTGCTTCAAAAGGTGAAGGTCTGGGCAACCAATTCCTGACCAACATCCGTGAAACAGAAGCGATCGGCCATGTTGTACGCTGCTTTGAAAACGACAACATCATCCACGTTTCCGGTCAGGTTGATCCCGCCGCCGATATTGACATTATCAATACTGAGCTGGCCCTGTCGGATCTGGACACCTGCGAACGCGCCATCCATCGTGTACAGAAGAAAGCCAAAGGCGGAGATAAAGATGCTAAGACCGAACTGGAAGCCTTGGAAAAGTGCCTTCCTAACCTTGAACAAGCAGGTATGCTACGCGCTTTAGACCTGAGCGAGGAAGAAAAAGCAGCGATTCGCTATCTGAGCTTCCTGACCTTGAAACCAACCATGTACATTGCCAACGTCAATGAAGATGGTTTCGAAAATAATCCACATCTTGATACCGTTCGCGCCATTGCAGAAAAAGAAGGCTCTGTCGTCGTTCCAGTTTGTGCGGCTATTGAAGCGGATATCGCAGAACTGGAAGATGCCGACCGCGAAGAATTTATGGCTGAATTGGGTCTGGAAGAACCGGGCCTGAACCGTGTTATTCGTGCGGGCTATGAACTGCTGAACCTGCAAACCTACTTCACCGCGGGCGTGAAAGAAGTGCGTGCTTGGACTATTCCAGTAGGCGCTACAGCTCCACAAGCAGCGGGCAAAATTCACACTGATTTTGAAAAAGGCTTTATCCGTGCCCAAACCATCGCGTTTGAAGATTTCATTGCTTACAAAGGTGAGCAAGGCGCGAAAGAAGTCGGCAAGATGCGTGCGGAAGGGAAAGATTATATCGTTAAAGATGGCGATGTGATGAACTTCTTATTTAACGTCTAAAATAATATTTTTTATCTTACGACATTTCAGAATGTCTTATTAAGACTGATAAAGCCTATAAAATCCACGCTGTTGCGTGGATTTTTGAGCTGACTTATCCCGTTTTCCTCACACTCCCCCACACCATTTCCCCGTTATGGAACGTCGCAGTTCGTGGCGAAATACGCGCCACCGCCTCGGCGGAACAGGAGGCATCCACCAGCACAAAGCTGGCATCATCCTGCACTTTAGGCCATACGCGCTCACCTTTATCGTTGAGCGGCAGCACGTCGCCGGTAGCAATCGCCAGCGCACGAGATAACGTTTGCTCGTTAGGACGAATGTATAGCTGTGCGTACAGGTTGGCTTTCTCCAGCATGTCACCCAAACCATACGGCGACCAGTGATCAATCACGCTATCGGTGCCAGTCATCACAAACACACCTTTATCGCGTAACTGTCTGAGCGGCATATGCAGCGTACCAATAGGCACAGTCGAAGCAATAGCCACCTGCTGTGCTGCCATTCGAGCAGCTATTTCATCCACCTGCTGTTCGTCAAGCGTCGCCAGCGCAAAGGCGTGGCTGATGGTCAGTTTGCCTTTCAGCTGTGGCGTTTTTTCTACGGTTTCTACCATGTAGTTAATCGCCGCCATACCTTCTGGGCTGGTTTCATGCAGATGAATATCCACCCCTTTGCCATAATCCAACGCAATCTGGAACATCGTATCGAGGGATTTTTCCATCGAGCCGTCTACATTGGTCGGATCGAGACCGCCCACGTAGTGCGCCCCCATCTGCATCGCTTCACGCATCAACGGTTCCGATTTCGAGAGCAGCAAACCGTGCTGCGGGAAAGCCACAATCTCACAGCTGAAACCAGACTGACGACGCGCCAGTACCGCTTGCAGATTTTCGAGATTTTTCAGGCCTGAGGTTGGCTCAACATTGCAGTGGCTGCGAGCGATAGTGGAGCCTTTCGACTGGATAAGATCAATCAGCTTTTCCGCGCGCTCTTGGGTGTACGATTGCAACTCTGGCAGTAGTTTCTGCTCAAATTTGATCATATCTTGAATGGTGGTCTCTGCCGGTCGATTGAGGGCACGCCACGGACCGCCATAAAATGTTTTATCCAGATGGATGTGCATATCCCGCATCGCCGGAAGCATCAGTTTGCCACCCGCATCGTAACGTGGCAACGTGCTGTCCGGGCGCTGCTTGTTCCCGTGCATGGCAACAATTTTTCCATTGTTGATTTCCAGAGTTCCCAATTCAGTCAGAGTGCTGACTGCCGTCTGCTCCTCAAACACAAACCCGGACTCCAGCAAAACGTTATCCAAATAGTAGTGCTTATCGGTTATTTTCATGGAATTATCCGCTTCACAGTTCGCTGTAGCTGACTGAGTAGCATACGCGACGGGGCTGATGGCACCAAACAGCGCGCAGGCAGTGACCATTTTGCCGCTCTGACTTAAGAACTCACGACGGTTTTTATTTTCGTTCATGTTTTCTCCCTTTCCAGACGTTAACAATATGCGTGCCCATCTCACTGCATTTCACTAAATGCCGTGGTCTAAATAGTTATATGGACACCAATTTTAATTGAGTTGGTGTCCATATAACTATTTAACCTGAATTCTGGTTAATACTCTATCCCATGAAAAGAAACTCAATTAATTTGATGAATAATATGAACTTAGAACCTATCCCATTAGGCTATTAATGATTAAAAATTCGATGTATGTATTGTAAATATACTAAAATTTCTCTCCATATCATTGACCTTGCCCTAAGGGGAAGCTTTATCTTCTTAAGAAGAACCTAAGGAGAACAGCATGAAAAAAACTTTAATTTTTGCATCAATAATTGCCAACACATTTGCTTTCAGTGCTATAGCGAATACCGATACGATGAAAGAAGAGCTTAATGCCTCAATGACAAAAATGAATGATGATATGCATAAAAGTATGATGGCTGATAATGCTGATCAAGCCTTTGCTAAAGGCATGTTAGCCCATCATATCGGAGCTGTTGAAATGGCAACAATAGAGCTTAAGTACGGCAAAGATCCAGAAATGAGGCAACTTGCAGAAAATATTGTCAAGGCACAGGATGCTGAGATTAAGCAAATGCAAAAATGGTTAGAGAAAAATAAAAAGTAATCTTTCATATCCTTGCATATTAATTTTATAAAGCCAATGGAAGCTCTTCTGTTTCTGCTGGCTTTTCTTATTTAACCTTATATCTTCTTGGCTTTGACTGTACTTTGGTTGGCTACAAGTTGGGCAACTATCAGATCAAATTTGAACTGCTACGTAGAAGGAGAAGGCAATAATATGAAGGCACAAATTCTCGCCGCATGGGACAACTTTATGTTATCAAAGCGTTTTATTATAGAAACTATCAATGATCAATTAAAAAATATTTCTCAGATAGAACACTCGCTTCACCGTAGCGTAAAGGGTTTCATATTAACTGTTTTGGGCGGACTGATTGCTTATTGCCTTAAAAAGGCTAAGCATTGTTACTGATACAAATTTCTACCTTCAGGCGATATGCTTAATAACGCACGAATAATTAGTCATTTTGTATGAGCAAGGGAGCAAGAAATGAGTGCATTGCATCATCCGTCCGATACAACAGAAACCGAAATCCAGTTACGGCAATTAGCTGGAAAAGTAGCTAAATTAACGCGCCCCAATACACACGCTGTAAAAACAGCGATTCCTCAATTGACACTTTGCCATTTGGAACAGCCGACAGATCCGATAGGCTGGCTATACGAGCCCAGTATTATGGTCATTGCCCAAGGGGCAAAACGAGTGACAATTGGTGATCGCTCTTATTGCTGTGATTCCCAGCAGCTTTTAGTAACTTCGACAAATATCCCCACCATTACCCAGATTTGTACCGCATCTAAGGAAAAACCCTTTTTTGCCCTGATGTTGCGGCTAGATATTCAGGAAGCGTCAAAGTTAATGGTTGAAGATAAGGTTATGATAAAGCATCAAACGCAGGATACATGCGCATTGGCAGTGACCTCGGCCACTGCGGATCTGCTGAGCTGTTTTAATCGTTTATTGGATATATTGAACACGCCGGAAGATATTCCCGTCCTCTCCCCCCTAATACATAAAGAGATCATTTATCGACTGCTAAAAAGTGAGTTGGGGGGACGTTTGCAGCAAATGGCCTCTCAAGAAAGCCCAAGCCATCAAATCAGTCAGGCGATTAAATGGTTAAAGGAAAATTTTTCCGATCCGGTTAAAGTCGAACAGCTTGCTCAAATCGCCAAAATGAGTCCCTCTTCTTTTCATCACCACTTTAAAGCTGTTACCTCAATGAGTCCGTTACAGTACCAAAAGTGGCTACGTTTGCACGAAGCAAGGCGAATATTGTTGACACAACACTACAACGTATCAACCACCGCATTTCAGGTTGGTTATGAAAGCACTTCCCAATTCAACCGTGAATATAATCGCCTTTTTGGTGAGCCTCCTTGCCGAGATATCAAACGATTACGTGTGTCACAAAAACAATGAATGCAGAAAATAGATATTACTGGAGAATCAGGCAATGATTGGCAATGAATAGGCACACTTTCAATCAAAATCAGTTCTAAGATAATCCGTGATTTATCAAAAAAATAAAACAGAGGATTATTATGGGCCGTATTTTAGTTATCAATTCAGCAAAAGATTTTGGTGAATCAAGAGGAGAATTAAATAATACCTTAACAGAAGTTATCAAGGAGCACCTGACAGAAATGGGGCATGCTGTTCAGGTGACGCATGTAGATAAAGACTATGACATTGCCGCAGAGGTTGATAAATTTTTTTGGGCAGATAGCATTATTTACCAAATGCCGGGCTGGTGGATGGAAGCGCCATGGATTTTGAAAAAATATGTCGATGAGGTTTTTAGTGCCGGTCACAGTACATTATTTAAGGATGATGGACGAACCCGCAACAATCCTGCCAAAAAATATGGCTCAGGCGGTCTAATACAAGGCAAGAATTATATGTTCTCAGTGACTTGGAATGCGCCACTGGAATCATTTGAAGATCCTAATCAATTTTTTGAAGGAAAAGGTATCGACAGTGTTTACTACCCTTTTCATAAAGCAAACCAATTTTTAGGTATGTCTCCATTACCGACATTTGCTTGCCATGATGTGATGAAAAATCCACAAATTTTGCAGGATATTAAGCGATTGAAAACTCATTTATCAGCCTTTTTCTAAGAGTTGATTTATTATCTATACTCAATAGATTTCAAACAGCAGCTTAGAAGATAAAGAGTATATATGTATATCCACTTGTTTATCAGGTGGATTTTTATCTCCCTCTACAATCGTTTCAATATACCAGCATTAAACACCGCACTAACAAAAAATAACGCCATTAATTATTACACAAGAAATAAAATATTCTATTAACGAACCTCCAATAAATAAACTTGCATTCACATAATTTATTATAAAAACACATAGTTATTACATAAAGTAGCTACAGCTAGACTTATCAAATAAATATTATGTAAACCAAATAAGAAAACCAGAACACAATATAAAAAATTAACTGTAAAATAAAGTTATCAGTGATAAGACCCACTGAACTTCAAATACATTCAATCACATTAACACCTGAGGTATCTAATCATGAAAAAAATAATTGCAATGTGTCTTGCTGCAACAATTATTGGCGGATTCTCTGTTAATGCAGCAAACGCAGAAAACACCACACCTGTTTCTACACATGTAAAATCTGATGCTAATTCTCAAAATGAGAATAACTTCCTTAAAAATATATGTCTTAAACTTCTATCACAAGAGTATAGATTTTTATGTGAATACTTTGAATAAATAAGTTTGGTTTTCATTAATAATAATGGTGGGTGGCTCTTTTTGATGATTTATTGAATAAACATGCAATAAAAGGCTCCCACGATTATTTATTATATTTATCTTGTAGTTATAACTCTTGGTGTAGTTATGACTCTGGGCTGTGTATTAAAATAATTAGATCACAAATATATCGGTGTTACCCATCGTCATGTTCACAAATCGGGATTTTAACTCATACCCTTTTATATCTCCTAATTTAGGGTGATGACGGCAGTAAACATCAACTTTACTCCATACTTCATCAATAAAAAATGAAAGTATATTGTAATAATCAATTATTTAATACATAACAAAATCATCAAATAAATATTATGTAAACCAAATACAAAAACCAGAACAAAAAATAAAAATTAACTGTAAAATAAAATTTCAGTGACAACATTCACTGAACAGTAAATACAATTACTCACATTAACATCACATCTGAGGTATCTAATCATGAAAAAAATAATTGCAATGTGTCTCGCTGCAACAATTATTGGTGGATTCTCTGTTAACACCGCAAACGCAGAAAACACCACACCAATGACGACCACAAATGTAAAATCTAATCCTACCAACGACTCAGGCTTCCTTCATGAGCTGTGTTTGAAACTTATTCCAGAAAAATACAAAATTCTCTGTGAACTAATTTAAATTTTCACAATGAATAAATAGGCTTGAGTTTCATTAATAATAATGAATTAGGATTTATTAATTCATAATGGTGGGAAGCTCTTTTTGATGATTTATTGAATAAACATGTAAGAAAAAGCTCCCACTATTATTTATCATATTTATCTTGTAATTACTCCTATTGTCCTTTCTGTCTCATTACATGATATTAGCATTCTCATACTCCTGCTATTAATCTATTTATTCAAAGTATTTCATTGAAAACTCTTAAGGAACTCAGCCAAGATTGGATTAAATAATTCGGGCGCTTCCCAGAAAGGCGCATGGTCAATGCCAGCTAAATTGACAACCTGTCCCTTCCAAAGACTTTGGTAGTTCAATCCATTAATGTAGTCAATGTTGATAAATGGATCACCAATACCATTAACAATCGCTAACGGTATTTCACTGTTTTCAGCCAATAATTTTTGATCAGCTGCGTGAGAAGAAAGAAAGGCTTCAAACATATACTGCCGTGACAATCCATCTGTTCTTGCTACCGCTTCAATGAGAAAAGACTCATGAGGAGCATTAATCCCACAAGTTTCAGAAGCAAAATTCTTGATATCTTCCTCAGTAAACTCCGCTTTACCAGCAAGCCCCATATGCTCGCTAGGAAGAAAACCACGAGCCACGTTATCTGCACCAACTGATACTGGCGGAGTACCACTAATCATTAACCCAATCATTTTAGGAAACAAAGCCAACATTTCCAACCCAATATGCCCCCCTAATGACCAGCCAAAAACGACTAATCGGTTAATACCTATTTTTTCCAATACCTCAATGACAGTGTGTGCATAACCAGACATGGAATACACTTGTCGTGGTTCGCTGGCGTTTGATGAAGCACCATGTCCAGGCAAATCTAACGCCAAAACCCGATACTTCCCTTTTAGGTAATTAATTTGGTGACGAAATATTTCTTTACAACTTGAATTGCCATGTATCAAAAGAACAGGTAACCCATTCCCACCAGTATCGATTACTGAAATACCAGCATAACGGGTTTGAATATCATAGTGATTAATATCATCGTGTGTAGTAGTCATTGTTCTACTCCTCATTAATAAAGGAAACCTATCGGTTTATTGGTATCACGAGCTGCCAGCATTGGATCATCATAAACGATAGAGACTTTTACTGAATTGAGATCCCCCGCACGTTGAGATGAAATTTATTGATAAAACCTAAAATGCTTATCCCTTGAAAGACTATTCCATGCTTTTCTTACTCAAAATCTATCAGTACTGCATATTTTTTGTTTACACTCTAACATTTACCGAATATTTATCACAAATTTACAACATTAAGCTCTGGGCTAGGTAGGTAATGTTGTATACAAGTTAATGCAAATCTTAAATATTTGTTACACAACATCCGGTAATTACGTTATGACAATAAAAAAAGTAAAACTCCTATTAGCAACGCTCGCCGCCATGACTCTGGTTATCATGGCCATTGCAGGAAAAGTAGAAAATGCCAATAAACGCTTTCTTTCCGTAGCTACAGCTTCCACAGGCGGAACTTATTATCCAATGGGCGTGGGGTTAGCTAATGTCTGGAGTAACCATCTGAAGCAGGAAAATATTCAAGTCACAGGGCAATCTTCAGCTGGTTCGATTGAGAATATTGACCTGCTCCAGAAAGATGAAGCACAGCTCGCTATTTTACAGAGTTTGATCGCCGTCGAAGCTTATCAAGGTGTCCGGAATTTCGAAAACCGTCCTTATCAAGATCTGCGTTCAATTTCGGTGCTTTGGCCAAATGTTGAGCACTTTGTTTTATTAGACGAGAAAGTCAAAGATGGTACGTTGAATGATATTGCAGGCACCCGTTTTTCTGTTGGGCCGCAAGCCAGCGGCACCGAACAATCCACACTGATTATTCTGAAAGGTGTCAATCTCAGCAAGCAAGATATTCATCCAGAATATCTTGGCTATGGTGATACGGTTTCTGCCATGCGGGATGGTCGTCTTGATGGTGGTGCTCTGCCCGCTGGTGTACCGGCATCAGCTGTCACAGATATGTATGCCAGTGGCGTTTCTGCCCGTATTCTAAATGTGACAGACGAACAACTGGAGAAGATTAATGCCATTGCCAACTCATGGTTTCGTTTTGTCATCAAACCAGAAACTTATCCACGCCAGAAACAGCCCGTTCAAACTATTGCGCAACCCAATATTCTAATGACAACTCGCGAAATAGATGAAAAAATAATCTATGAGTTAACAAAGACGATGTTTGAAAATCAGCAGGAAGTTCATCAAATCCACAGCTCCGCAAAATACATTTTGCCCGAAAACGCGCTCAAAGGTGTCTCCGTGCCATTACATCTCGGAGCATATCAATATTATCGCGAAATTGGTCTGGATATCCCTGATTCCCTTGCGCCACCAGAACTCAAAATTGACCATAATATTATGGAGACACCATGAACACTGACAATGTAACGTCATCTTCTGCTGTTGAGCTGGATAAAGAAGCGGGTTCAGGTAGCCGCCATTTGATTGGCTTCTCCCTGAAATTGACGACAATACTGGCCATCACCCTTTCCCTGTATGCTATTTATTCTAATGCGTTATCCAATACGCAGGAGTTTTACCGCAATGCAACATTCCTCGGTGGCATTCTGGTTTTAGGTTTTATTCTGTTTCCCATTTCCAAACGCTATTCAACGCCGACATTCAATTATTGGGATTATCTTTTCATTCTGCTCACATTGATCAGCTACGGGTATTTTTACTTTACTTATATTGAATTACATGTCGTGCGCAACAGTGTTCCGAATACCACGGATTACGTGATGTCCGTCATCGGCATGAGTGTCTTATTTGAGGCAGCAAGACGAACAACGGGCTATTTCATACCAGGTTTATCCATTTTTGCCATCATCTATGCCCTATTCGGCCAGTACTTTATGGGGATCTTTGGACATGCCGGATTTTCACTTGAGCGCCTGCTATTTCGCCTATTCATGACCAGCGAAGGCATTTTTGGCATTACTCTATCCACCGCATCAACGGCAATCATCATCTTTATCCTGTTTGGCTCATTTTTAAGTGTGAGCGGCGCGACTGCATTGTTCAATGACCTTGCTCTGTCAATTGCCGGGCGGCGGCGTGGTGGGCCAGCACAGGTTGCTGTTATTTCTTCCGCCCTGACGGGATCACTCAGTGGCAGTGCTGTTGCGAACGTTGCCACAACAGGCACCTTCACCATTCCCCTGATGAAAAATATCGGCCTGTCCTCGTGTTTTGCCGGTGCTGTCGAAGCGGCGGCATCAACAGGCGGCATGATCATGCCGCCTATCATGGGGGCTGCCGCATTTATCATGGCGGGTTTTCTCGGTATCTCCTACACCACTATTGTGATTGCGGCCATTATTCCAGCACTGCTCTATTACGCTGCCCTGATTATCGCCATTGATCTGGAAGCCAAAAAACAGGGGCTAAAAGGTATTAGCAAGGAAAATATCCCCCAAGTCAAAGTAGTACTGAAAGCCCGTGGTCTACTATTGCTACCGCTATTTATCGTGATCGGAACTCTATTGACAGGGAAAACACCGATTTATGCTGGTTTCCTCGGTATTATCACAATTATCATCGCAAGCTGGATCACCCCAGACACGTCCGTGCGCATGACACCAAAGAAAATTGCCGATGCACTGAATGAAGCGGCTCGTGGAGCCATTCAAGTCACTGTCGCCTGCGCCGCCATCGGGGTCATTATCTGTGTTGTTACCATGACTGGCATTGGTTCGACCCTCGCTTTCAATATTGTGTCCCTCACCGACAATACGCTGTGGATGATCCTGCTTGTCGTGATGGTCGTGTGCATCGTTCTCAGCATGGGATTGCCTTCAACTGCCTTGTATATCGTTGTTGCCGTGACAGTGTCACCCATATTAATCAAAGCAGGTGTCTTACCATTAGCTGCCCATTTCTTTGTTTTCTGGTTTGGCGCACTTTCCAATATTACGCCGCCTGTGGCACTTGCCAGTTACACAGCTGCCAGCATCGCCCGCGCTGATCCGATGCAGACTTCATGGAACGCAGTACGATTGGCTTTACCTGGTTTTATCATTCCATTTATTTTGGTGTACAACCCAGCACTATTGATGCAAGGCAATAATTTAAATGTCCTGTCCATCAGTTATATGATCCTGACCGCCCTGATTGGCATCTATTCGCTTTCCATCTCTAGCGCCAATTTCTGGATGTGCAAAACTCATTGGTTGGAAAGAATTCTCTTCGCTATCGCCGCCATTCTTTTAATTAAACCTGGAATGCTGACCGATCTCATGGGAATAGGATTAATTGTTGCCGCAGGAGCCATGCATTTCTTACGCTACAAGCAGCAACTTAAAAGATGAAAGATATAGAAGCCGATAAGGAACATGCTAAAAATGTATGATGTGATTATCATTGGTGCAGGATTGGTCGGGCTTGGTACTACCAATGCCCTGCAAGAGCATAATCCGCACTTGCGCTTGCTGGTGTTGGATAAAGAAAATGGCGCGGCTGCCCATCAAAGCGGCCATAACAGCAACGTTGTTCATTCCGGCATTTACTACACGCCCGGTAGTTTGAAAGCACAACTGGCAAAACAGGGAAACCGCACGATATATCAGTTTTGTCAGCAACACGGATTATATTACGACCGTTGCGGTAAGGTGATTGTTGCTACGCAACTAAAAGAGCTTTCCTTGCTAGAAAATATCTATCAGCGAGGATTGCAAAATGGCCTTGAAGTCAGCCGACTATCGCAAGCCCAATTGAAAGAGCGCGAGCCTTATGTCAACGGTCTCGAGGCAATTTTAGTACCAGATGCCGGGATCGTGAATTATCCAGAAATTGCTGTAAAATTGGCTGAGATAATTCAAGCCAGAGGTGGAGATATTCATTATCAGCAACAAGTTCAAGATATTCGTGAACACAGTGACTACGTTGAAATACAAACTCAGCAAGCCCTCTATCAGACAAAATGGCTGGTAAATTGTGCCGGATTGCACAGTGACAGAGTTGCCAAGCTGGCGGGCTATGAGACCGGTATGAAAATCGTCCCCTTCCGCGGTGAATATTATGTACTGGATAGCAGTAAAAACCATCTGGTTAATCATCTGATTTATCCCGTACCCAATCCCGATTTTCCTTTCCTCGGCGTCCATTTTACGCGAATGCACAATGGAAAGCGGGATGTTGGCCCGAATGCGGTACTGGCGTTTAAACGCGAGGGGTATCGCAAGACGGATTTCAATCCACGGGATTTAGCAGAAGTACTGACTTACAAAGGGTTTTGGAAGATTGCCACACGCTATTTTTGCGAAGGCGTGGCAGAAATGCGTCGTTCCTTTTCTCGCCAGCTTTTTACCGAAAATGCCCGCCAGCTTATTCCTGATTTGCAGCCGGAAGATATCACACCGGGGCCAGCCGGCGTTCGTGCCCAAGCGCTAACCGCCGATGGCAAATTGGTGGATGATTTTTACTTTGTCAAGGGCCGCCGTTCACTGCATGTTTGCAATGCACCTTCACCAGCGGCTACAGCTTCGATGGAGATTGGCAGGGAGATTGTAAAGCGGTATTTTATGGAACTTTGAGGATTTATACACTTTAAACTGACAGATACCGAAAAAATGGTCACTGTCAGTTTAGATTAATTAGAATAGCCTTAATTAGTTCGAATCAATTTATCTTCGTATTGAATATCATCTTCACTATTCAGTTATTGTCCAAGTGATTTATCGTCTTATGTTATAACTCAGTCTCTTTTATCAGTATCTAACGATTATTCAATTTCACCGATTGATACAATAAATCATTATAATGATTTAAGACTTATTAAGATAATTCTCAAAAAATATATACCAATAGATTTCTATTTTATTTTTATCGACACAGAATTACCTGAAGAATAGCAACTGAATGCCCCTCAGAAAATCCTCCCGTAACAAAATCTGTAATAGCGTAAATTAACAGCATGCTGATAGACTTGGTGGCAGAAATATCCCAAAAGACAGGCTTATCCATAGAAACAGCAATGTTCAGAGATTGCAAAAAAACTTTCAGCGTTATTTCCACCATCTGAAATGAAACTGTTTTAACCTTTACAGATTTCTATTAGTCATAGACCTTTATTATAAAGCGATAAATGCCAATCTTTGTATGGTGGAGTACGTGAAATAAAAAACTCTCGGCTGTATCTATTCTTAATAATTGAAAATAATCCTAACAAAAAGAGTTTACCATGAATAAGAACAGCAAAAATTATATAAAATGGTGGTTGGAGCAGGAAAGATTAAGAACGAATAATGTAACCCCTGTAAAAATAACACTGGCAGGAATTAAGTTATCTGTTACTCCTCAAGCATTCCTTCCATCCCCATTACAAACGCATTCTACACCATTACTTATAAAAAATATTAGACATCATAATTTTACGGGGAAAAAAGTTCTTGATATAGGAACTGGCAGTGGTGTTCTTGCTATTTATTCTGCCCTTAATGGCGCATCTTTGATAATAGCAACAGATATCGATGACCATATATTATACCATGCTAAAAGTAATGCTTATCTGAATAAGGTTACTGACATCCATTTTATGAATAGTAATCTCTTTGAGTCTGTCGAAGGTAAATATGATTACATATTTGCTAATGGGCCAATTTCTCCTGAATCTTGGTCAGAAAAAAGCCTTTCAGGACATACCATATCAAGTTACGGAGAAACTCTTTTTAGCCAGTATCGTAACTATCTGACAGATGAAGGGGTAATGTTTATGACATTCGCAGAATTTGGCCCAATAGAGGCATTCTACAAAACACTTAAAAAGTATTCCGTTATACACAAAGAAAAAAGAGAAAAAAAATTTGGGATATGGTGGAGTTTTCATGAAATAAAAAAATAAATTCGATAAACGGCAGAAATGGTATCAATCGATCCATTTGCTGTAAGACTCGTACTATCTATACCCAATAGATTTCAGGTTATATCCGGCAACAAAGGAGCAAATCCCCAGAACATAGATAACTATGTGACTGGGGGATGAGTGAACGCAACCAACAAAGGTGCTCTTAGAAGATAACCGGATATCCAATTTACCCAACAGGACGTAAATCAACCCACAATAACTGGCTATCCGCAACCAATGGCTTAATTACTCCTTCCCGTATATCCGGCAACCACCATGCTCCTTGGCCAAAAGCAAGCTGGGCACAGTTCGCCCCAGTCATTTCCCAACGGCCTTTTAAAACATAAAGCACACCACTGTGCGATGTCGGCAGTAAACGTTCATCAGAAACTACCGAGATCTCGGTAGCCCAACACGAACGACGAGTCATAATATTGAAACACTGAACGGGGCCATCAAGCAATTCAGCGTGTCCCCGAATATCACCTGAGAAATGAACTGGTGTCATCTTTTTCACCAGTTCGTGCTCCAAAAAACCCGGACTGGTCAAGCGGACTCCTTTTCCTTTCAATAAGACAATTGAGCGTTCAATATCAGGAAACTGACCCAATACCCCACTTTGATGAATGGTCGTAAAACAAGCTCGCCAGGCGAAATCATCAGAAACTGGCCAGCAAACAATGTCCCTTGTTTCGCCTTTCCCTTCAGACCATTGTTCTCTTGGTAACGTTGCATAATCGAAACATTTCATTTTCATGCCACTCCCTCACCACTTTTATATTCTGTATACAGCGCCAAAAGATGATTAATATCGAATTGTTAACGGAAACATTCGCAAATAATTCTTCCTACGACAATATCGAGATAGTTGAAGTGTGATTGATTACCCGCATTCCCTTAAAAGTGTGTGACATATATTTCCCAAATTTTTCATTGCCGAAGCCTGCGTTTCGTTCCATACAAACGAAGTATTCAGACGGAAAGCATGATCAAACTGGGAACTGGTGGAAAACATGCTACCCGGCGCAATGCTGATATTCTTGGCCAATGCCAGTTGATACAGCCGATTGGTATTGAAAGGTGGTTCAAACTCTAACCAGAGAAAATAACCACCACGGGCACTGTTCACTTTCACCGATTGAGGAAAATACTCACCAATTGCCCGTAACATCTGGCTTTGTCGTTGTTCTAACTGGCGTCGTAACCGCCGCAGGTGATTGTCATACCCCCCTAGGGCCAAATAATCCGCAATCGCCAGTTGTGTTGGTGTACTGGCAGACACCGTGCTCATCATCTGTAATTGTTGGATTTTCTTCGCATGTTTTCCCGCTGCCACCCAACCCACTCGATAGCCGGGTGCCAGACATTTTGAAAATGATGAGCAGTGCATGAAATTATTCTCTTTATCCCATGCTTTTATTGGCGCTGGAGGCTCTTGTTCGAAATACAATTCTCCATATACGTCATCTTCAATCAGGGCTATCTGGTTCTGATTCAAAATCTCCACCAACCGCTGTTTATTTTCAGGAGGCATTGTGCTGCACAGTGGGTTTTGGAAACGCGACATCAACCAACAGGCTTTTATCGGATATTTCTGCACAATCTCTTCCAGTGCATCCAAATCAATGCCTGTATGCGGATCTGTTTTAATGGCGATGGCTTTCAAGCGTAATCGCTCTATCGCCTGTAATGCCCCATAAAAAGCGGGGGACTCAATCACCACCCAATCACCCGGTGAAGTTACGGATTGCAGACTGAAACTTAATGATTCCATTGCCCCCGCAGTAATGACAATTTCATCTGGTGAAACGTGGATACCGTGTAAAGCATAGCGACGGGATATGTTACGCCGTAACTTTACATTACCTGGCGGCAAATTGGACAGAGAACTGTGTGGAACGAAGCGGCGGGCGACAGAAGCCAGTATTTTTGACAATTTGGGTTCTACCAGCAAAGAAAAATCAGGAAATGCCGAGCCGAAAGGAATAATCTGCGGATCTTTGCACGCCTGCAAAACATCGAAGATAGAAGCGCTAATCTCCACACTTTCACTTAAATTCAGCCCCTTTCCTCCTTTTGCCGCCGCAAAGGGTTTTAATCGGGTTGCAACATAATATCCTGATTGAGGACGAGCTACTATCCACCCCTGGCTTTCCAACAATTGGTAGGCTTGCAGCACAGTCATCAAGCTCAAACCCGACGATTTCACCGACTCCCGCAGTGATGGCAATCGGTCACCAACCTGCCAAATATCATCTTCTATCTGTTGGCGGATCATTCCAGCCAATTGTTCGTAACGCGTCATATGCCTGGCCTTCGCTCAAACTGTTATAGCCAATAAATAAAAAATTGTAACTATTATACCTTAAATCTCTATGTTTTACTTGTCAGCACCTTCTAGCTTCGTTTCCCCATATACCTAATAGATTTCAATAAGAGGTCACTATGTTCGGGTTAAATGCCCTTGAACTTGCAAGGATACAATTTGCATTTACGGTTTCTTTTCACATCATCTTCCCCGCTATCACGATAGGCTTAGCCAGCTTTCTAGCGGTATTGGAAGGCTTATGGCTTAAAACACGCAATACGGACTACAAAACGTTATACCACTTCTGGTCAAAAATTTTCGCAGTTAATTTCGGTATGGGAGTAGTTTCTGGCTTGGTGATGGCCTATCAGTTCGGCACCAACTGGAGCTTCTTCTCTGATTTTGCTGGTTCTATCACAGGTCCTCTGCTGGTTTATGAGGTACTGACGGCGTTTTTCCTTGAGGCTGGATTTCTTGGCGTCATGTTGTTTGGCTGGCATCGGGTTGGCGAAAGACTACACTTTTTTGCTACCTGCATGGTAGCTCTCGGAACGATTATTTCAACATTCTGGATATTGGCCTCCAATAGTTGGATGCAAACGCCACAAGGTCATGAAATTATTAATAATCAAGTTGTTCCCGTTGACTGGCTGGCGGTGATTTTCAATCCTTCCTTTCCTTATCGTCTACTGCATATGGGCACTGCGGCATTCCTCGCCTCGGCATTTTTTATTGCTGCTTCCGCCGCCTGGCATCTGCTAAAAGGCAATGATTCATCAGCCATACGGAAAATGCTGTCAATGGCAATGTGGATGATCCTGATCATTGCGCCGTTACAAGCCATGATTGGCGATATGCACGGGATAAATACGTTGAAATACCAGCCTGCTAAAGTTGCCGCAATGGAAGGTCATTGGGAAAATCATCTCGGTGAAGCCACGCCATTGATTCTGTTTGGCATTCCCAATCAAGAAGCTGAGGAAACGCGTTATACCGTCAAAATCCCATACCTTGCCAGCCTGATTCTGACACACAGTCTGGATAAACAAGTTCCGGCACTGAAAGAATTTGCGCCGGAAGATCGCCCAAATGTCTTTATGGTGTTCTGGTCATTTCGGGTCATGGTGGGGCTGGGGATTTTGATGATTGGGGCCGGAATCTGGGGGCTGTGGCTGCGTCATAAAAAACGCCTATATGAAAATCGGCTCTTTCTCCGCTTTATACTCTTGATGGCACCTTCTGGCCTTATTGCGATTCTGGCCGGTTGGTTCACCACAGAAATCGGCCGCCAGCCGTGGGTCGTTTATGGCCTGATGCGCACCAAAGATGCGGTATCAGCACATGGCGATATCCACATGAGTATCAGTCTGCTGATTTTCTTTGTCGTCTACGCAGCCGTTTTCGGCGTCGGTTACGCCTATATGATGAAACTTATCCGTAAAGGCCTCCATCAAGACCCAAATAAGGAGTTAGCAAATGGGCATTGATCTTCCCCTCATTTGGTTTCTGATCATCGTATTCAGCACCATGATGTATATCGTGATGGATGGTTTTGACCTCGGCATCGGCATTTTGTATCCGGTGGTTAAGGAACAATCCGATCGTGATTTAATGATGAATTCTGTCGCTCCCGTCTGGGATGGTAATGAAACTTGGCTGGTGCTGGGAGGAGCTGGGTTATTTGGTGCGTTTCCACTGGCTTATGCCGTGATTCTAGATGCACTGACAATCCCGCTAACTATCATGCTATTAGGCCTGATATTCCGTGGAGTCGCTTTTGAATTTCGTTTCAAAGCCGCACCAAAACATCAACATCTCTGGGATAAGGCTTTCATTGTTGGTTCAATACTTGCCACTTTTATGCAAGGTACGGTCGTTGGAGCAGTTATTGAAGGTTTTCCTGTCGAAAATCGTGTCTATACCGGTAGTTATTTTGATTGGCTGGCTCCTTTCCCTCTATTTTGTGGGCTTGGCCTCGTCATCGCTTACGCCTTATTGGGATGTGGCTGGCTGGTGATGAAGACCGAAGGTCATCTGCAACAACAGATGTATCGCGTTCTGCGACCCCTGGCGCTGCTGATGCTAACGATCATTGCCATTATCAGTATTTGGACACCACTCTCGCATTCAACGATTGCTGAACGCTGGTTCAGCCTGCCAAACCTGTTTTTCTTCATGCCCGTCCCATTACTGGTATTGTGGTCAAGCTGGCGTCTATTGAAAGCTAACCAAAACTCAAACCATTACACCCCATTTCTGACAGCACTGTTACTGATTTTCATGGGATTCAGTGGATTGGGGATCAGCATTTGGCCAAACATCATTCCCCCTTTTATTAGCTATGAAGAAGCCGCTTCCCCGCCTCAATCATTGGGCTTTATGCTGGTTGGCGCACTGTTCATCATCCCGATCATTTTGACTTATACCTTTTGGAGTTATTATGTCTTCCGAGGAAAAATTACCCATGAACAAGGCTATCACTGAAACAAATCCACAACCCCCTTCGCTATGGAAACGATTAGGCTGGATGGTAACAATTTGGCTTTGCAGTGTACTGGCGTTATACGCCGTATCCACGCTGTTTCGCGCCTTAATGACAACGGCTGGGATGAAAATTCAGTGATAACTAACCTTTTTTAATTAATTGAGCTAAGGTTTTGATCAGGACAACAAGAGGATTGTTTAACTGATGAAAACCTTCTCTGACAATCCAGTGACAGCAACAGGCTGGTTGTGTGGTACGGCTATCGCTATCAATTTGTTTGTGCTTCTGTTTCTGGGATTCAATACCCCACTCACATTGATTGATAAACTCTGGGCAACCTTTAACGTTTTAAATATTATCTGTTTATTTTTCTTACTTCATAGAGCGAGCATAATTTCGTTCCGCATAACATTGTTTTCTACAAAGGAGCAGAGAAAAGTAACGATTTTGAAACAAGAAAAACAGTACCTGCGTTTTCTCATATCCGTTCATTCTCAACTTAATCTTAATACCTCACTATCTGATAATTTTCATATGGTATTTTACCGACTTAATCAATTAGTTCCTTTTAATGAAGTCAGAATCATGCTTTATCATCCACAAAGGAAATACCATTTTGAGTATCCAGATAATACCTTAGTTCCTCATCTTCCACGGAAGCTGAAATGGGATTTATATGACAAGCATACTTTTCACGGTATGATTCAAATCCTCATTCATCAGGATCAAGTCCTGTCAGTTTATGAACGAAATATGATTCAATCCGTCGCCGATGCACTCGCAAAACATCTGTCAACCAAGAATACAGTGCGCCAGCAAATTAAACAGAGCATCAGTGATGATCGAAAAACCATTTCCAGAGAGCTGCACGATACAGTAGCGCAATCATTCCTATTCCTGAAAATTCAGATTAATAGTCTGCACTTCCGCACGGATAAATTCTCGCGACAAGGATTAATCTCCTTGAGAATGATCAAGGAAGAGCTCGATATCGCAGGTCAGCAATTTAGAGACATGCTGGTTTCACTGCGAACAGAGAAGAACCATCATGATTTACATGAGTCATTGAAAGCCCTGATCAAAGAGTTCAATCATCGGCTAGGATTCAATATTGAATTTCATTACCGGATAACCCATCAAATTATTCCTATTGGTCACGGTCGGCATTTGGTGCAGATTATTCGGGAGGCCTTAAATAATTGTTATAAACATGCCTCCGCAAGCTGGATCAGCATTCGCATTTACCCTGTTGGAAAAAAAATCATTACCGTTATTAGCGACAATGGTCGTGGTATGCCCCAGACATTAACGGAACAAGAACAATTCGGGCTGGCAATTATGCGGGAACGCGTCTCTTTGATTTCAGGCCAGATGAAAATTAAAAAACGCAGGAAAAGCGGTACAGAAATTGAAATTCAGTTTCCGCTACAAGCGGATAAACTTCATGGAATCAAAAAGTAAGAGTTACATTTATAAATTTTTAATATGACATAAATATAACTCTTATCTTCATAAATTTCATCATTAAAAAGTTCGACTCCAATAATTAGAAATTTGACTGGTGAGTTGCTTTTTGTCGTTATATTACAATCTGAAATTCATTGTTCACAAAATTTATTTTATTAATTTTTTCTCCACATTATTGTTTGATAATCACCTCTGGTAATACCAATCATTCTTGGTACTCTAACCTCTGGGCGGAATAATCCATTGATAATCCGGTTTATTTCATCATCACTACGCGCAGATAAAAGCACTTTTGCATCCCCTTCCAGCGATCTTGTTAAATTTCTTATTTCAAGAATAATTGAGTAAAGGAGACCTCGGAGACAATCATCAATACCTGAAAAACAAATGCTATATTCCATGAAAACCCTTAATTTCAAGCAGTCATGTGCCCTTTTACTAATATTTTTAATCATTCTACTATTCGGAGGCCCAGGTTGAAGTTGATCAACCAGCACCATTGAGGAATGACGAAGTGCCATATTCTCCTTCTTATAGGCGATGCGATAGAAATCTTTTCCGAATAGACTCCACGGTTTTTGCAAAGTATTACCGACTTCCAATGAAAAAAACACATAATCGTCATTACCGAGTCTTCCTATATCCAGCACCGAGGAATGATGAGATGGAAATTCAATACCTTTCTCCTGAAGACAAACTCTTGAATAAATAACCAAATTCCTTTCAGCGTTATCTGTCAGATGAGCATCACTTGCATGGACAATGAAAAAGTCTTTTTTCATAAAAACATCTGCAAATTGTTTCTCCTCATTTGAAAGTTGACCTACCTCCTCCACTAACTTACCTATATTTTTGCGCATGCGATCATGTATATTCACTTGAAATCCATACATCCGTGAGGCACTTCCTTGCTCCATCATTCTATCTACGGCTCTTTCGTTCCAACGTCTACGCACCTCTTCTCTGTATTTATCCCAATATTTTCTTTGCAATTCTAATGCTCTTTTTTCATTTTGGTTCATGTTTATACCCTCAATAAAAATTGAACTATTAAATAAACTTAAAACAAATAACATGGTAATTTTTATGGTGTAAAAATATCTTACTCAGAAATAAACCATATACCAGTAATCATTGAAGATGCTTAATTTTACCGTAAAGGACATTATGCGGATTGGCAGCATAGATGTAGCTTACTAATATATCTTTCATGAAGCGGCAAGTGCAGAACATCCCGACGTGCATCGAGTCATCAGTAAAAGCAAAATCATGTCCCCCCAGCCATATAGTTAACTGGGGGTTTGTTACTTTGCGACCGCGCTGCAATTTGAGATCTATTGAATATCAGCTATAAGCCAACAATTCTGCTTTCCCCATTATTTTTTACAGTTACCCGCCAAATGATATCCTGCTTTTTTGGCTTCTGCTTCTGAGCGAAAATAAATGGCATTTTTATCTGACACCGTCTTATAGCTAGAGCAGTGTGTAAAATGATAAATCTGACTATTTTTATTTCCTTTAATCATGCCATTTGGCGCCGTTTTTGATGTGGCTTTTTGACTCGGTGCCTGATTGTTTCCAGCATGCAGATTATTCTGTTTTGGCTTACTACCTTGCGCCACTAATCCTTGACCTGAATTTTTGTGCCCCAGCGCCCACTTCTGGCTGCCGGTCACAAATGGATTATGGTGTCCCATGATCCGGGCAATCCGATGATCTCTTTCACGCTCCCAAGCATCCACTGGATACTGGCGATCCCAAGACATCATCAGTTGTTGCTGTTGGCGTGACATAGCCAAATTATAACGGTCATGCATATAAAAGTAGACTCGGGCGACCATGCCTTTTACTCTATCGCGCGGCTCAAACAAACGTGATTTAAAATCCACCTTGCTGCTGCATGCTCCATACATATTAGGTGTGTTTCTGGCAACCATTCCGTAACCGAAATTACTGCGATCACCATTCACCTCACCAATCGCAGGAGCCAAGTTATGCATATCCGACTCCATCATGCGAAATACCGGATCAGTATCAACGCAGTTCTTTCGCCCACCATTTTGCCAACATTGACGTTGATGCCCAAATACCCAAGCCGGCACCATATGTTCCCATTCAGTGCGTTCTGCCCTTGTTTGCTGTGACCTTACATGATAGCCACAAGAAGCCAAATCAACACGCCCACCGCTTTTTCCAACCCACTGCCAATCACAGCCGCAATACAGTGTTCCTATGCCTGATTTGGTTTGCCCTTCATAGACATTTTTTCTTGACTCAACTTTAGCTTGCTCAAAACTGGTTGGAGCACTCCATGCATTAAAAGATATGGTTAGTCCGAAAACCAAAAGATAACGGGCCCACAGGCCAATTTTACTATTCAAAATAATACCTATTTACTTATTGTGCATAATGTCCATCTATTATCCTGCCTGATAACACCCTGCAATGACAAATATTATTCGTCGAGTTTTTTAACGATAGCGATGGAAACAATTCATTATTTGAATTAATTAATATTAATATGACTTAATGCACGAAATAGCTCATTTTATTGGGATGTTAAACACTAAAACATCACGCTTATTAAACTATTGAACACTATTTATTTGGGTAATATTAAATCAATTTTGAAATATTCAATTGAATTTATTAGGATAAATGACTATTAGCACTAAAATCGAACAACTTGAGCAAGAGTTGCTGGAAGTTGTAAAGAAATATTCAGGGAATGAAGACGTGACTGTCATTACTACTCACAGTTCAGAGAATAATTCACAGATTCAGGTTATTATTGCTGGTAAAAATCAGTTAGATATTACACTAAATTCGTTTTCTGATTAACCAAAATTCTCTCTGTACTCACTCAATGACCAAAATGGACGTTCCCCTCATGCAGAAAACAGAAAAATTTTAATAAAAACTTATAAATTATTCGAATAGATAGAAGTAAAACTTTCAAAAAATAACCGTGCCATTTTTTGCACGGTTTTTAGAAATGATGATCAAATTAAACCAAATAAAGTCAGTTATCGCACAACCAAAACAGAAATATTGGCATATCCTACAATACCCGACGCATTTGAACCCAGTAAATGAGTTGAAATATCAGGCCGACGTGAGCCGACAATAATCAAATCTGCACCAATCTCACGGGCTGTAGACAGTACTTTGTCTCGTGGAGAGCCAAAGGCAACAGAGAGCGATATTCTGTCTTTAGGTAAATCAATTCTTTCTACGACTTTCTTAAGTTCCTCTTCAGAATTCGCAATTGCTTTTTTAGCAAAAGCACTCAGTAAATCATAGTGATAGCTATAGCTCACTGAAAATCTTGATATATCTGGCACTGAGTGAAACAGGTGAATGTTTGCATTAGATATTTTTGCCAAATACTCTGCATGTTTAATTGCATTGTCAGTTAATTCGTCTTCTGAAATATCAATTGGAACTAAAATCGTGTTATACATACATACTCCCCTGTAATCGGATATAACCGCTAGCTATTGAGTATCAACCGTAATACCGTCACAAAAAACCTATCACTATCATTAATCCGTCATTCCCAACGGCAATCGTTATCGCACTACTAATACAGATGTTTTTGCGTATCTTACAACCCCAGAAGAGTTGGATCCCAATAAGTGTGTGGTAATGTTAGGCCGCCTTGAACCAATGACGATCAAATCAGCTTCAATTTCATCCGCCGTAGAAGTGATTTCGTCTCTTGGTGAACCAAACGCGATTGAATAGGAGAGGTGATCATTCGGTAAGTCAATGGAATCAACTAGCACTTTCAAGTCTTGCTCCGCCTTGATAGTCGCCTTGTCTTTAATTTCCATATAACCTAATGCATAAGCATTAATAATCGCCGATGAAATAGGTAATACATGTAGAAAATGTAATTTAGCCCCTGTTTCTCTGGCGATCTTAAGCGCGCAATCAATTGCCTTATTGGTTAGATCTTCTTCTGAAATATCTACTGGTACTAAAATAGTGTTGTACATATGCACGCTCCTATTACTGAAATACCCAGTTATCCTGATTTCTTTATTATATTGAAATTCGGGCAACTTACTGTGAGTTATCTAACACCTAAACATGTTAGCGCCTATCCAAGTTCATAGATAGGGACTAACCTGATAAACTCATAAACAACCCCGCAATCGTTGCACTCATCAGGTTGGACAAAGTCGCTGCCAACAATGCCCTAATGCCAAGCCGTGCAATGTCTGATGTTCGTTCAGGAACTACCGTTATGAATGCCCCGACTATAACCGCAATCGAGCCAAAGTTAGCAAAACCACAAAGAGCGAACGAGATGACCGCGATTGTTTTAGTATCTAAAATTACTGCGGGATCGTCTAAATAAGGAGAAAAATTCACATAAGCCACGAATTCGTTAATTGCCAACTTTTGCCCAATCAAACTTCCAGCCAAATCAGCATGTTCCCAGCTAACTCCCATAATGTAGGCTAAAGGTGAAAAAAGATAACCCAGCAGGCTTTCCAAACTGACTTCTTTCAGACCAAACAACCCACCGATTCCACCAATAAAACCATTGATTAACGCTATCAAAGCAACAAAAGTCATTACTACTGTTGCTACACCTACAGCGATTTTCAATCCCAGCATAGCGCCCCCCGCAGCAGCTTCAATAATGCTGGCAGGACGTTTTTCGCTGAATGAAATATACTCAAATTGAACTTGTGAAGGCTCCGTCGCCGGGCTTAACAAACGGGCAAACAAAATGCCTCCCGGAATTGCCATCAATGACGCAGCCAGAAGATACTCTACCGGAACACCTAATCCGGCATATCCGACCAGCATCGACCCTGCAATGGAGGCCATGCCACTGCACATCACGGTGAAAAGCTCATTGCGGTTCATCTTATTGACAAAAGGTTTTAAAACCGCAGGAAGTTCATTTTGTCCCAAAAAGATAGTTGTTACCGCTGCAAAGGCTTCTACTTTGCTAATTTTCATCGATTTCTGGAACGCGTATCCCAAGATATTGATGACCCATTTCATGATGCCAAGATAGTAAAGAATAGATATCAATGAAGTTATGAAAATAATGGCGGGCAATACCTGAAATGCGAAAATAAACCCAGCACCGTCAAACAATTCATTCATTTTGGGGCCAACCAAACTACCAAAGATAAATGAACTTCCTGATGAGCTGTAAGCAATAACGCTATTGACGCCACTGGCCATGTTATTAATCAGCCATTTTCCCGCAGGAATATAAAGCATAATCGCACCAAGGCTTATTTGAAGCAATAATGCAGCCCCCACAGTCCGTAAACGAATTCTTTTTTTATTAATAGAAAATAGATAGCCAATCAAAAGCAGTATTACCACACCCAGTAAGCTGCGTAAAATATCCATGATTATATTCCCATTATTTTTAACCGGCCGAAAATCCCCAAGGGGTATTCCCCTGTATTGTTTCAGGCCGGCATTATTATATTATGACTTTGGATAAAAAAGATTGGATTAAAATTACTGGGTTTTATTTATTTCTTTATAAGCAATGGCAATTTGCGCTGCCAATTTAGCATTATTGAAAACCAATTCAATATTCGCCTGCAAACTTTCACCTCCCGTCAGCTCTGTGACTCTAGATAGCAAGAATGGGGTACTTTCTTTGCCATAGATGCCCTGATCTTCTGCTTCGCAGATCGCCTGTTCAATAGCATCATTGATTTGATCTTCCGGCATAGCAAATGGCTCTGGAATAGGATTGGCGATCACAACGCCTCCTTTCAGCCCCGAATGCCATTTTACTTTCATGGCATGGGCAATTTGTTGAGGATCATCAAGCCTCACACTCACCGGAAATTGACTGGTACGGCAGAAAAATGCAGGCAGTTTTTCTGTCTGGTAACCCACCAGCGGCACGCCATGAGTTTCCAGATATTCTACCGTCAATCCCAAATCGAGGATGGATTTGGCACCAGCGCACACGACAGCTACATTAGTCATGGCTAATTCTTGCAAATCAGCTGAAATATCAAAGGTATGTTCAGCACCACGATGAACTCCACCAATCCCTCCCGTCGCAAATACGGCAATGCCCGCCATTGCTGCAATAATCATGGTTGAGGCGACGGTGGTTGCCCCATGTTTTCCCGCTGCGATGACAAAAGGTAAATCACGGCGGCTGACTTTTGTCACCAAATGCCTTTCTTTCGCCAATAACTCAATTTCATCATCGGATAACCCAACTTTTATTCGTCCTTCAATAATGGCAATAGTCGCGGGAACTGCCCCATTTTCCCGAATACACTGCTCAACCTCCAAGGCAGTTTCCCTATTTTTCGGGTAAGGCATACCATGGGAAATAATGGTAGATTCCAACGCGACGACCGGACGATTTTCTACCAATGCGAGTGCCACTTCTGGAGAAATATCCAAATACTCATTTAACGCTATATCTTTATTCATGATTTCAATTCCAACAGTTTTTTTACTCTATTACAGGATAAATTCGGATGATTGGTAAATTCTGAAGATAAAGTCAGTGCAGAACAGCCTTGTGCAAAACGAATACTCTCTGCCAATGTCATATTGTCTAGCCAACAATGAGCAAGACCAGCCATCATCGCATCACCAGCACCATTGGCATTGACAATATTGATGGGAATAGCTGGCGAACACCCCGCAACACCCCCTATTTCACTGTAATACACCCCTTCTGTTCCCATGCTCAAGGCCAGACGTTGAACGCCTTGCTGATGGAACCACGATGCCGCATCAGCCGCATCCGCCAAGGTTATTATTTTTATTCCGCTGAGTATTTCAGCTTCAAGCCGATTAGGTTTCAAAGTATGAATATGAGGCAACCAATGGCGGATTTTAGTCGCTTTAAATGTTGATACTGTATCAACAAAAATCGGAATATTTCCTGCATGGCTGAATAACCACTCTAATGCATCTTCTGTTAAATTACAGTCAACAATCAATATCCCCGAATTCTGGATTAGTGCCTTGGATTGAGACAATAAAGCAGGAGTGAGTTTTTCCAATATATTCATATCATTGACAGCAACCCGCATTTCACCTTGCTCATCAATTAATGAATTGTAAGTTGATGTATTTTCACCTGATAATTTATGGAAGTAATCCGTGGAAACACCGGCTAACTTTGTTTTCTCCAATAAGACTTTTCCATAAAAATCATCACCAACAACAGAAATCAGATAACTTTCATTACCTAATAAAGCAATATTATGAGCAATGTTTCGCCCCACTCCCCCTGCGGTGGATTTATTTTTTCCTGGATTAGAGTCTTCATAGATTATTTGAGAAAACACGTAGCTGGCCACATCCATATTGGCTGCACCTACCGTGACGGCATACCTGTTTTCTGAAAGAATATAGCCCTTACCTTTTATATATCCTTTCTTGCTCAGATTCATAATATGTCCCGCGACACATGAACGGCTAATTCCAAGAATATCGGCAATTTCCTGCTGCTGAATAAAAGGATCTCGCCTGAGGAGCTGTAATATCTGTTTTCCTCGATTTGCCATGTCATGTCCTTGCTGATGTTTTGAACATGAAAGCTTTCTATTTCATCACTGCTCAACAGTAAAGTTCATTTATGCAGTTTATTGTCATTGTGAGAAAGGGATCGTAGGCCGCATGAAAAAACTTTTACAGTTAAAAAATGTGATATTAATCACTATTTATAGTGCAAAAATTTTTATTATGTCAGTATTTTATGCAAGTTAACCGAATTGATAATGATTTAATTTGTAATAATCACAATAAAAACAATCAGATAAATAAAATACAGAATCAAACTAACATTTGTTTGTTTTTCTATAAGTGTGGTTTTTTTGAACGAATGGGATTTGTTTGTTACATTAAAAGATGAGTTATCTCACAATTCAATTTGCCCAGGGAAATGGACGGTGCATTTTACTGATATTACTAAAAATAAATCAATAGAAAGATGTTGTTTAAGATGATCTGCAAATGAAATTATACGCCCCCTTTATAAAATATTTTTACTATTGACTGAACAAGTTGCAGCATTTCATCAAGAGTAGAATCCCTTTAATATAAATCGAGCATTGTAAATTCCGATAGATGTGTATCATCCACTGCATCAGGTCGGAAACTGGGGCCTATCTCATAAATACGATCAGAACACTGGAGATTGAAGCGAAGCGAAAAAGCCGGGGACTCTCTTATCCAACCTCCATTTTTGAGAAAGAGCCGTGGGCGATAATCATCGCCGTTTTATACAAAGTGGGTGAATTCAATATTTGAACTCCATTATTATTAAGATTGAACATCGATCACCCACCAACGTGGGCTTGATGATTTGTATGAGTGTGAAACTGGGCGAAGATTTTTCTGGCCTTTACGATCAAAGCTTCCTAACAGTAGCCCGATAGTTGGACCATCATCTATTGTCCCTGAAGAACTACCACATTGTGGACAAAAAGCACGGCTAGAATAGTCTGAAGAGCGAAACAATGAAGGAACGCCACCAGGACCGTTCCACTGTACGGCTTCCTTCGGAAACGTTAGCCCTTTTCATCCAATGGGAAAGGTATAGGATGTTTAGTGTTGTAGTTAAAAGTATACATAGCCGTGATTATCATCATCACAACCAACGTCCATACCACTTCTTTTGCCCCCGTCCCCAGAACCGCCCAGATACAATAAGCAAAGGCAATAAAGGTGATGACGATATATCGTGTCTTCTCTTGTCCAAGATGACCATGACCAATGAGCAGCAAGGCCGCACAGGTATACAGATAAGGTATCAGGGTAAAAATAACCGAGACAGAAGAAACTAACCCAAATTCCTTCGCTGCATTCGGGGACATGCTGCTGAGTTGGAAAATCGTCATTAAGAGGCCGAGGATCAACAGACCAGCAACCGGCGTTCCCGCCTTATTCACTTTGGCAAAGATCGAAGGAAACAGCCCATCATCTGCGGCAGCTTTAGCCGTTTGTCCAGCAAGCAACGTCCAACCTCCCAGTGATCCCAAACAGCCCGCCGCTGCACAAAATGCTACCACCGCCCCTGCGGTATCTCCCAGCGCCAGTCTGGCCGCATCCCCAAAAGGCGAAGATGAGATTTTCAATGCCGCGTTGGGGATCATACCCATAATCACACTACTGGACAGAACATAACAGACAGCCGCGATAAGTACGCCACCAATGGTTGCAATCGGTACGTTACGCTTAGGATTTTTAACCACACCGGCAGCAACCGAAGCACTTTCAACACCAATAAAAGACCATAATGTGACGTTCAAAATACTTTGGATCGCACCAAAGGTATTCAATCCACTCACGTTCCACGCATCCATGTAAGTTTTACCGCTGAACCAGAACCAACCAAATACCGCAGTAGCCACAATCGGAACCAACGCCAGTGTGGTCGCTACAGCCTGCACACGGGTAATGACATGCGGCCCAATGATGTTCAAAAAGACGAATATCCACAGTATTGCCGTGCAAGTAATGGTTAATACAATCGGATCTTTCAGGATTGGGAAGAAATAACTCAGATAGCCAACCCCGATCACGACCATCGCGATATTTCCGATCCAACATGCCAGCCAATACAGGACGTTCGTCTGGTAGCCCAAAAAGGGCCCAAAGGCCCGTCGTGCGTAAGCATAAGAACCACCGGGACTGTCATCCAGTGAGGATATTTTGGCATAAACGATCGATAGTCCCACGGCCCCAATGATAGTCACCAGCCACCCAAGGATGGCAATGCCTCCGGTTGAAGCCAGACTGGCGGGCAGAAGAAAAACGCCTGATCCCATGATGTTACCCGCCACCATCAGTGTAACGGGGATCAATCCGACTTTTTTCATCTCTGAAATTGTAGCCATAATTTATTTTCCCGTTTTCACTTTTTTTATACACATGACGTGATAAATACCGTTGATAATCTCCGTGCCTTCCGTTTCGTGTTCAAAACCGGGGAATTCGTGATCCCATTTTTGCAGTGCCTGCAAATATCCAATCTGTGGGCAGGTTTTATCACCAAAACTTTCTCCTGAAAGTAGCATCGGAATACCGGGTGGATAAGGGATAATTGAGTTCGCTGCGATGCGATGTGGTAGATCTTTGAGTGCTACCCTTTCTACATTATTGGTCACAATCGCTTGATAAGCGGCTCGCGGAATCATCGCCATTTCAGGTAAGCCCGCATACGCCCGGTTCAATTTTTCGCCCGGATTATTCTGCCGTAAATAATCGAACATTTTATCGCCTAAATCTTTCAATCCTAAATCACCGTATATCTCTGGATACTGGTTCGCCAAATCCGGCAAGACCTTACTTAAAGGTGTATTAGCATCATAATGGTGTTTGAAAGACAATAAGGTGTTGAGCAATGTTCCCCATTTTCCTTTGGTAATTCCCATTGAAAACAGGAACATAATTTGGAAATCCGTGGTGCGGGTGGGTACGATGCCATGCTGACTTAACCATGCCGTTACCAATGCTGCCGGTACGCCTTGTTTCTGCAACTTGCCATTCTCTCCCATGCCCGGTGCCAATATGCTGACTTTAATCGGATCGAGCATACTCCACTCGTCAGGCAAATCTTCGAATCCATGCCAACTCTCTCCCGGACGCATCACCCAGCAACTTTGCTCTTTCGTCAGTAATTCCCTTGGGGCATCTTCAAAGGCAATTTTCTTGCCAGTTACAGGATCAGTCACTTTTTCCTGATTCCACGGTTTAAAAAACCAGCTTCCCTTTTTACTGAAATCCCGATTCAAACGCGCTAGTGCCTGACGAAAGTCTACCGCTTCTTCAATGACTTCCTGAGTCAAAGAATAGCCACTATTGCCATCCATCATGGAAACCGCGATATCGTTTGAGGCACAAATCGCATATAGGGGAGAAGTTGTCGCATGCATCATGTAGGCTTGATTGAATCTTGAAAAGTCCACGGAATTACGCCCATCCCGTACATGAATGAAAGAGGCTTGTGAAAGCGCATTCAGTAACTTGTGAGATGAATGCGTCGCAAAAACCGTCGGCCCCGAATGGTTTTTAGGTTCTCCACGCATTGCGTAATGATCATGATAAATCGGGTTAAAACGTGCATAGCCGTACCATGCTTCATCAAAATGTATCCTATCGACACTTTTATCCAGCAATTCCTGTACATATTTAGCGTTATAGCAGACACCATCATAGGTACAGTTTGTCACTACGCTATAGACTGGTTTATGGTTGGCCATGCTCTGAGTCAATGGATTTTGTTTCAGCTTTTTCTGTAGTGTTTTTGTTTGCATTTCTTGCGGGTAGATAGGGCCGATGATGCCATAGCGGTTACGGCTTGGCAGCATATAAACAGGTTTCGCGCCGGTCAGGATCAGCCCCTGCTCAATGGATTTATGGCAATTGCGGTCAATGATGACCACATCATCTTCGGTCATGCAAGCCTGCATAATCGTGCGGTTAGATCCAGATGTGCCTACCACGACCGAGTAAGAATGGTCGGCACCAAATACTCTGGCTGCATTTCTTTCACTTTCACCAAATGCACCGGAGTGATCCAGCAGCGAACCCAATGAAGCTCGTTCAATCCCCATATCGGTACGGAAGAGATTTTCCCCATAATAATCATGATAAAAACGACCAACGGGTGTTTTATTAAATCCCACTCCGCCCTGATGCCCCGGCGCAGCCCAAGAATATTCATAGGCTTGGCTGTATTTCATTAAAGCTGACATTAAAGGAGGTAACAATTGTTGGCGATAACGATGCATTGCTGCTATGGCCCGACCGGCTATAAAATCCGCAGAATCTTCCAGTATCCAAGCAAATTCAGCCAACTGCTCCAACAATTCATGATTCAGTAAAAATACCGTTTTTTCCCGATCGCTTAATAAAAAGACGGGAACATTTTCCTGACGCTCAAATAATTTATTCAATAATCGCTGTATACTAAGATATAAATCATCATCCATAAGCGCACAACTTACCATTAAACAATCGAACGGCTCATTGGATGAAATTATCGTATAGCTATCATCAAGAGAATCTGCAATAACAACTTCAACATCTTTCTCGATTAATTTATCTGCCAACCTTTGCACCGCATTTTCGATATAGCGACTATGATATCGTGTACCTACTTCGTTTTTTGCTATCAATACTTTCATGACATTTTTCCTTACACTATCTCTACTTGAACCGACAAGATAAATTCAAAGTTACTTGGCAATGACCATAGAATGGTGGACACAGTCAGGAGAATTGGACGGTTTTCATTTCGTTTATGCCGGATAAAAATATGTTTAACGATGCCGTATGAGTCATAGCACTAATATCTACGATATAATTATAATGGTTAACTATTTGTTAAAATATAATTTTTACATTTAAAATAACATTGATAAATATAGTATCTATTTTAATTTGTGCAATTCAGTTAACTGGCCGAAAATTGATGCTGCTACACAGAGACAATGTTATTCGTATTGAAATAGTAGGAAAAATAGTTAGAAAATGTTGTTTTAACACTCAACGGTAATTAGTTTTTTGATTACTTTTTTTGATTTTATTTGTTTTTTGTATAAAAAATCTGTCGTGTAAATTTTTTTTAACCCTTAGGTTTACTTTCCAAAGCAAGGCACAAAAAGAATAGACTCATTTATTAACTGTGTCTGGCCATTAGTTATAGGTTTTCTCTAATGAAACCTTCCTTCCGATTTCGGAAAATCAGTCTTCATCAAATAATTTGATATCGAAACCAATAATACCCTCAGATACAGGAACAAAATCACGCGATTATCACGTTGATTTAGTCAGAGTCAGGACACAATCGCATGACAATGTGGATTTTCTTTACTGACGTTACCATGGAAGAGTACGGGACATCATTAAGTAGGGGCTGGAAACCAATCCCGATTGAGCCGAGTTGAGAGCAATTTTGTCTTATGCCTCCGAGATTGAACTACCTGAAAGCTCCTGCTTCCGTGAAGCCCATCATTCAATTATGGAATTAATAATGAAAGAACATCCTGATTTATGGGCCGAAGTACTGAACGGTCTGAAAAACGCATGGCCGCAGATATCTGGCTCTATTTTGGCCATCATGATTTGTTATGGCCGACTGATTTATGACGGTGTGGAGCGGAAAAATCGCTGGGTCGAGCCGCTGCTGTGCGGAGCGCTGTCGTGGGGGTTTTCCAGCGGACTGGAACTATTTGGCATTCCAAGCAGTGTTTCACCTGCACTCGGCGGTGCCGTTGGCTTTATTGGCGTAGAAAAAATTCGAGAATTTGCTATCCGTGCCATCAATAAACGTTTAGGAGATAAATAATGACAAGAGGGATTCGTAACCACAACCCGGGCAATATTCGCCACCGTGATAAATGGCAGGGCTTACGCGATACACAGACAGACAAATCATTTTGTCAGTTTGTAGCACCGGAATATGGCATACGTGCAATGCTGAAAATCCTGCGCAATTACGAACGCAAATATGGAGATAACACTATTCGCCAGTTTATTTCCCGCTGGGCACCACCGAACGAAAATGATACTGAGGGTTACATTGCTTATGTTTGTAAATCAGTCGGAATACCCAGCAGTACCGTAGTAGATGTAGAAAATGCCGTCACAATGAGCCGACTGGTTAAAGCCATCATCCAGATGGAAAACGGCCAGCAGCCCTATTCCGATGCAATCATTACGCGGGCATTTGAATTGTTATAAAGTTCAGCCTGCTCATAATCATCGTCAGTTCACTGGCGGTGATTTTCAAACTCATACACTGTAGATCACGAGAAAATTCTATTTATGCATACTCTTCTTTTTCAGGAAAACTACCAAGCAAAATGGAACATCGATCACAGTTACCTCAAGTATAAATCACCAATTGTTAAATCTGCGATACAACTACTGGATCTGTTGTCAGCCGAGCAGACGGACGAACAAAATAAAAACATTATTTAGCACTCACTGTTTATATCGACGAAAAGAAGGGTTATATGAAATCACGTGCTGCCGTTGCCTTTGGGCCAAACAAACCACTCGAAATTATCGAAATTGACGTTGCTCCGCCGAAAGCGGGTGAAGTAATGATAAAAATCAGTCATACCGGTGTTTGCCATACAGATGCCTTTACCCTTTCAGGCAATGATCCTGAAGGTATATTCCCTGTTGTTCTGGGACATGAAGGTGCCGGTGTGGTCGTCGAGGTTGGCGAAGGCGTCACGAGTGTAAAACCGGGTGACCATGTCATTCCATTATATACGGCAGAATGTGGCAAATGTGAGTTCTGCCAGTCTGGTAAAACTAACCTTTGTATCTCAGTCCGTGACACTCAGGGTAAGGGCCTCATGCCGGATGGTACAACACGTTTTTCTTATAATGGACAACCTATCTATCATTACATGGGATGTTCCACATTCAGTGAATACACTGTCGTAGCTGAAGTCTCACTGGCGAAAATCAACCCTGCGGCAAATCATGAACATGTTTGTCTGTTAGGCTGTGGGGTCACTACCGGTATTGGTGCCGTACATAATACAGCCAAAGTGCAACCGGGAGATTCAGTGGCAGTTTTCGGTCTTGGCGGAATCGGGCTTGCCGTTATTCAGGGTGCTCGTCAAGCCAAGGCCGGCCGCATTATTGCCATTGATACAAATCCGGATAAATTCGAACTGGCCAGACAATTTGGCGCAACTGACTGCATCAATCCAAATGATCATGACAGACCTATTCAACAGATCATTCTGGATATGACAAAGTGGGGTGTTGATCATACTTTCGAATGTATCGGTAACGTCAACGTGATGCGTGCCGCTCTCGAAAGTGCGCATCGGGGCTGGGGACAATCAGTGATAATCGGCGTGGCTGGGGCTGGACAGGAGATTTCTACACGCCCGTTCCAGCTTGTTACGGGGCGTACATGGAAAGGCACGGCTTTCGGTGGGGTAAAAGGACGCAGTCAATTGCCGGGAATGGTGGAAGATGCCATGAAAGGTGACATTGAGCTTGCACCTTTCGTCACCCACACCATGCCTCTGGAAGAGATTAATGAGGCTTTCGACCTGATGCATGAAGGTAAGTCGATCCGAACAGTGATTCACTACTGATTCAATCTTTATCATAGACAGAAAACCGTGTTGCAAGCCAACGCGGTATCTGACAAGTAACCAGATAATTACCGCAACAGATGACCTTAGAGAGAAAGATAATGAAAAGAATCGAGCATCACGCCTGTTTTGGTGGATGGCAGGATGTCTATCAGCATGAATCAAAGGTTTTGGGCTGCCAGATGCGTTTTTCAGTTTTTCTGCCTCCCCAGATTAAAGAAAGAAGACTGCCTGTACTGTACTGGCTCTCTGGACTGACCTGCACCGAACAAAATTTCATCACAAAAGCGGGAGCTCAACGTTACGCGGCTGAACATGGTATCGTCGTTGTTGCTCCGGATACCAGTCCGCGAGGTGATGGTGTCGCTGATGAGCCGTCTTATGACCTTGGAAAAGGTGCAGGGTTTTATCTCAATGCTTCAAAACAACCTTGGTCTTCACATTACCGCATGTACGATTATGTTATTTCGGAACTACCCGAGCTGGTTGAAGCAAATTTTGAGGTGACTAATATACGAGCAATCAGCGGGCACTCTATGGGAGGTCATGGCGCAATGGTTATTGCACTGAAAAATCCGGGGCGTTATTGCAGCATATCGGCGTTTTCACCAATCGTGGCCCCCAGCCAAGTTCCGTGGGGAATAAAAGCATTTTCCGCTTATCTTGGCGAAGACATATCTGAATGGAAACAGTATGACACTGTAGAACTGATCAAGAGCGTAAAAGAGCGACTCCCAATTCTGATTGATCAAGGGCTCAATGATAATTTTCTGGATGAGCAGCTACGTCCTCATTTGTTACAACATATTTGTGATGAAATCAGTTATCCAGTGACCATAAACCTTCGTCCAGAGTATGATCATAGCTATTACTTTATCGCCAGTTTCATTGAAAACCATATTGTTCATCATGCTAAGGCAATGCAAAAGTGTGTTGAGAAAGGGGAAGTTTTAAATGAGTCAATCTAAGAGTCTCGGCTCTAATAACATTATTGAAGATATTCCCACTCTGATAACAAAACATCTTTTGTAACGTAACCAGACTGCTTGTTTAACCGTTTAGCTCATCAACTGCAGTCAACTTTATTGAAAGTGAAACAAGTTTATTTAGGCAAAGGCTTTGCTCATCTGGGACACGTCTTTATTAACCATGATTGACCAGCATATTCTGGCGCATTTATTAGCGTAAGCGACACACTCCTTATTAAATCCACGCCGGTTAACCAAAGACTGCATCCAATCACCAAGTGCATCATGCCGTAACGCTCTGCGTTGTATGGCTGCTCTGGCTCCATGAATTAAAATACAGCGCAAGTATCGATTACCATTTTTGGTGATTTTAATGCTGATGTTTTTCATGCATGGATGACACAAGATTTGCTGCCAAAGCGCCCAAGACGGGCAGTGATTGTCATGGATAGAAGCGTGGCGCGATAACCTCAAACTCTCTGCCAACCTTTACCAGCGCTTATCTGGCTGGAAAGCTTCCCGGCAAGTCACCGATTATGATGTACGACCCGCCAATGGCTGGGATGTCCGGGTGGAAGGTGGGTTATTAGCCTCCTATTTAGTCACCTACGCACTAAATGCGATATATAATCGGACACGCACCGATCGGTAGGAAAATTAGTCAATATCACCATAAAACACAGAGTCGGTTTATTAAATCTTGCTGAAACCTCAGGTAATATTTCCCACGTCTGTAAATTTATGGGCGTTTTAAGGGATGCGCTTAGACGACTGCAACAATCATCGGGCATATCAGGGATAAATGTGTTGTGGACATGCACCGATGAAAACACTCATTGATGGAAAAATCTCTTTAGAAATAAAAGGGACTTGTTTGAAAATACGAAGCAACGTGGATAACTGTCAGAGCAAGTTTGGACTACCACAGATTAACTCATCTCCGGCTCATTTCCGAGTGAACTATGGTGAGTTAAACATTACAAAAGCCGAGGAATACACATGCACGTCAAATATATCGGGGAAGATGACCCCCGGCACAATTTAGTTAAAAACAAAATTTATAAACTCATGAACCATGATGACGGTAAGTATCTAATTAATGGGGTCTTTGTTCACTCCGACACTGTAGTAGCTGCATACCCGCACCCACACGCAATTTTAATAGCGGAATACGCAAAACTTGCTGCTGAAAACGATGAACCGTGGCGTTGGTTCCAATACCGTAAAAACGTTTTCGTAAACTGGCAGGATTGCACTAAGCCCCTTGTCTTCAATCATGATTGGGAATATAGACTTAAACCCAGCCCCCAAATCATTCGTATTGGTGAATGGGATGTTCCCGTACCGGAAAGAAAACCACCACTAAAAGGCACGACATATTATGCCCCTGATATTCTGACTGATAATTATGTTGACCCGCTCATATGGGACAACAGCCATCTAGATTTACGTTTGCTAAATAGAGGCTTAGTACACCTTACTTCCGATGCTGCAAACACCCATGCACATGCACTACTTTCTCTCATCAAATAGCTCTAATTAAAAGGCACTTTACCCTACTTCCTCTAGCAAAAAGCACATCCATTTGCCAATGCTCTCGCCACCGATTATCGGCGGGAGTGCTTTTTGCTATGCAAAAGATGAGTCCAGATAGCGTTGGAGTGCACTACCACATACTGCTTACCATCACCTAACTGTGAAAACAGTACGATATCTCATTAACCACTGTTAATTGGCGTTAAGGTGATAGCCCCACTTCGATCACTCACTAGGGGGAGATCTACCGCCAGCCTTACTCATCCAGATTACACCCACCGATATACTAGACAGAGCCGTGTCCGTCGCCCTCTCCACTGTGTACTTGGTGCCCAAAAACTGTCTCTGGCAAAACATTACCATTTGCTGCGCTGGGATTCGAGGTCACCTTCTAATAAATTTTTACAACCCTGTGCGAAGGTGGATGCTGAGTCTTAATGAATGAAGCCATACGTCGGGAGCCTTCGCAGCTTCTCAGGCTTATTGGGCAACAACAAATTGACAGGGTGTCTTCCCGACTCATTGCCCTACAGCATGCCGGCTCATGCCAGACAATCACTACGGCCCGACCGTTGAGTGGAATAACAATTCCAGCCTCGCTGTAAGTCTATTAATCTAACCTGAAACTCTGGTGAAGCCGTCAGTCTCTATTCAAGAACAGGAGATATTCAGTGACGGTTTTTCGCTTTGAGGCAATAAGTAATTTTTTAATGTCATCACACTATTATTCCCATTACTGGATGGGGAAAACAAAAGTATCGACACAGTAGAATAGTTTCGATAGTTTACTATTAACACCTATTCGCTATGAGAGCGATTTTGGGTCGAATATTCTTATTTTGAACTAGGTGAGAAGTTCGATTTTCATCCAGGATTCCAGTTAATCAAAGCGGGTAACTTTCATCTTTTCAAGTTGATGTGTCAGATTGAGTTGTGACTAATACACTTTAGCTGTGGGTGAAAACGCCTTTCGTGAACGCAATCCCTCATCTGTTTCCGTTTTCGATGCCAACCCTGTGCCATTAAGTCTAACAGAAAATTTGTTGCTTCTGTTCTTCGTGCATGAACCTTCGGGCGATCCTTTGGTTTATTCACCTATAGCGACTTTACTTCCCCCTGAACTGCCTGTTTATGCCTTACCAGCGCTTGGAATTCATACATTACCCAATCTTCCGACATCCATTGAAGAACTCGCGGCTTGCCATATTCAAGCTATTCGTCGTGTTCAGCCCCATGGCCCTTATCATCTTACTGGATGGTCAATGGGAGGCGTTATCGCCTACGAAATAGCTCTGCAATTAACCAACTGCAACGAGGAAATAGCATTTATAGGTATGATCGATTCGCGGAATCCCAATAAGCAGAAAATTCCTCTTGATGATTCGGTGGACAAGACGCAACAACGCATCGATAGGATTATTAACCATCTGCAAGCGTCCATAAAAACAACTAATAAGAAAGAGTTAGAGGAGCTTCGCTGCCTTGATACTGTAGCTCAGGTCCTTGAACGTTGTGTTGAACGTCAGTGGCTACCCACAAATATCACTCGCGAAGATTTATTCCTCCGTCTTTATACCATTGAGGCTCTAATGCAGCTTGGGGAAAACTATGTTCCATCGGTTTCATGGTTACCGATCCACCTTTATCTAGCAGAGCAGTCTCTGAATGACGACGAATGGCTTGGCTGGCGAGATGTTATTGCCAGTGGCTCCTTCATGATCCATCACATCGGGGGAACACACCATACCATCATGCAACTCCCTTTACTGAATCAGGTAGCTGATTCCATCACCGGATTTCTGTTACCGAAATAACAATAATACTCAAGCCAGTGCAATTCAGTGGAAAACACACGTTGCCCAGTTAAGCACAATGCATATAGAGGAATGAGAGCGCTTTTCTTCAAGGTTAACATTCGGGTGTAGCTGACTCATTCGGGAAATCGGCAATAAGATAGTGTTTAGCCTGTTCAATATAAAACATTTTAAAATCCCGATAATGGCTCCTATGAAATAAAATGAGGATCGTCATGTCCTCACTGAAAGAAAAAGAAGCTTGGCAATAACGCTTGAGTGAGTCATCCGTCTTCGTGCCAGAGAGGAATAAATTTTTGGCAAGAAACATCGACGCCACAGTAAAGTTCTTCTAAATTATATATACTTGATGATCTCCACTATTTTGTTTTCTTTAGCAAAACTTCAGGTATTTAGTTCTCTTCTAAAATATGAAACTCAGGTTACTTATACGAGCAGCTTATGAACGACCTGATGCCTTGGGTGAATTTGCTAGGCAATTGATGAAACGATCAAGGGCTAAAATTTAAAATATTGGAGTAACGTTGTTTTTACTTTTATACAAAAGGTTCTGTTTTTATGATGAATACCAAAAGATTACTTTTATCAGCTTCTCTTTTAGGTGCTTTGCTTCTCAGTGGTTGTGCCAGCGTACCTCTTGCAACTGAACAAGAATCAGCAAAAGCTAAAAGCTTCCCTGCTCCAGATGAGAGCAAATCTGGCTTATATATCTACCGCGACAGCTTTGTCGGTAAGGCGCTAAAAAAAGACATTTATGTTGATGGGAAGTGTATTGGAGAAACAGCGGATAAAACGTTTTTCTACACACAAGTATCAGGCGGTCAAAACCACAAAATATCAACCGAATCAGAGTTCTCCCCTAATGACCTATCCATTTTCACCGAATCTGGAAAAAATTACTTCGTAAGGCAATACATAAAAATGGGTTTTTTTGTTGGCGGTGCCGGTCTGAGTGAGTCAACAGAGGGCGAAGGAAAAAACGTGATATCTAAGGCGGATGTTCATCTTGCAAAGGAAGGGCATTGCAATAACTAATTTTTGGCATAACATGGGTTTCCAAGGCTGAATAAATATGGTGGTCAGACTATTCCTACACGACACTAGGTTAACAGGAGCATCTGAGAATACCTTGTCAATATAACGCTAGCTTTACCGTACAAAAAAATCTCGCCTCACCAACGAGGTTTTTTTGTTTTACAGATTGAATTGGAGAACAGTCCGCCACACCCACTCTCACGCGTAGCGAACTGGCGTATCTCTTCGCGGACTATCTGGCTGAGGTGATCATCACTCATCATTTTGGCTGATTGCGCCGAGCCAATAACCCGTTCTATTCGGGGACATGGATTATTTTTGATTCTGACCTGTACGCTAGATGTGAAAGGAATCATGTCATGACTAATACAGGCAGACGGCGATAACCCGCCGCAAGGGAAACAAAAATGCCACCCGCCCGTGTGTTGCCGTTCTATGAGTCTCAGGGCCTGCCAATGCTGAGAATACTGACAGACCGGGGAACCGAGTTCTGTGATCGTGTAGACCAGCATGATTATCAGCTTTACCTGACTATCAACGATATCGACCATACGAAAACAAAGGCGATGTCACCGCAAACGAACGGTATCTTTGAACGCTTCCACAAAACCATTTTGCAGGAATTTTATCAGGTTACGTTCCGCAAAAAGTTGTATGGCGATCTGGAGAGCTTGCAAACGGATCTGGACAACTAGCTGTGGCACTACAATAATGAACGAACTCATCAGGGTAAAATATGTTGCGGACGTACTCCGATGGAGACATTACTCGATGGTAAACGGGTCTGGGCAGAAAAGAATCTGAACCAGGTTTAATCTGACAGACACCTGTATAAATAACCGGTAACTGTTAGATCAAGTTGCGACTAGTACACATAAACAACTCATCAATTGAACCTCTTTCTCGCCTTCTTATCGCTTTTGCTTCGGCCCATTTGTGTTCAATGGGATTCAAATCCGGACTGTAAGAAGGTAACCACTCCAATTGGCATCCGTACTCTGCTATCGCTTTTAGAGACTACGTTGTAATGATGTCCGTCGTATATAATCAACTAGGGATTTGTAGCGGTATAAGAATCCCAGACACCTCGAAAGCTTGCTAATCTTATTAACATGACAAAGCGTAGTCTTTATAGACTTAGTGACAGAGCTCCTTCTCTCCCAGCCCCTATCAACTTAAAATGCATATATCAAAACAGGGGAAAACTAATGACAAACCCGATTAAGGCAATGCCGAGACAAATAACAATGAGGCGATCGTTCAGCGTTGCCAATCTTTTCATTTTTTTTCTTTTTTTTGGTTTTTCTGGCTGTTTAGTGACAGCGTAAAAAGGAAAAAATAATGAATGGCGAGGAAAAAACAATACAGAACATTGACCAAGAGGATTCAACCCTGTCTTCCATCTTAAATGCCGCAATCAGATTACTGCCCACTAAATGTAGTGCTTTTTATGCACATGCACGGGGTCGTTGAAACCGCGCCAATACTGGCACTTAGTGGGGTGTGAGATCCTTGTTTGATCTTGCGGATTGTGGCAGAGAGTGGAACAATTTATGCAAGACTTATCCATATAATTTCGAGGTTTTTATGCGTAATAACGTATCCGTCCGCCAAACCCCACCTGGCTAAACGTCATCACGCCATTACACTGGCTCGACATCTTCTTATTATTGTGGAGTCCTCATGGGTCGATCCCGATTCAGCCAGTCAGAATGGTTAGCTCTATTTGAGCAACAAAAAAATTCATCCCTGTCGGTCAGTCTTTTTGCCAACAACAAGGAATTTCACCCAAACGCTTCTACTACCGCCGTAAGCACGCGCTGTCGGCATCGGAAAAATCCGCTTTACCGTGTCATCACGACCTTTGTTCAGGTCGAACCCCTGCCCTAGAAAAGGGCGGAAAGCAAGGTGATCATTCTCTGACGCTTACAAAATAACAAATAAAACACCCTGATAAAATAGGCTTTAATATAGACAGCATTGCACATATCCAAATGCTTTCAAGACACCACAAAGAAAAATAAGAAAAAACAGGACATTGGATGGATGCCTTGAAAAGATTAATTATTAAGATCCAATATATGATTATTGACTTACATTCCTGCAAAGTCACTGGTCGAACATTTTCCGTCTAATCTATTCTTGAACAAGGAAATATAAAAATTATCTAATTTGATGTCCGCGATTTTTAAAACACTACTGATGTTTTTTATACTCCGCAGGAGTCGCCGCAACCAACTTTTTAAAGTTCCGATGAAAGTGGCTTTGGTCATTAAAACCTAACTCAGTTGCTACAGATGCTATCTTCATTCCTTGTTTCAAAAGTACTTTTGCTTCATTTATGCGCATTGCGATTTGCATAGCATGTGGAGTAATACCATATGTCTTTCGAAATGCATGGATAATGTGGAATTCACTCAATTGAGAATGAATAGCAATATCCTTTACCGATATATTGCCTCGAAAATTTTCACAAATATATTCATACGCCTTAGATACATTATTCTTTGGCACAGATTTCTCTAAAGGTATGGAGTTGGACAGTGAAAATAGACGGGAAAAAAAAGAGATGCTCTCTTCTTCCGTTTTTATTTTATCTTTATCAAGGATGATTGTATTGGCTAATTCTTGGAACTGGACATAAAGTTCCGGAGCATCGGTATAATTAATTGAGAACGGGATAAAATTCGTTATTCTTCCACCGGTAACCATCGATTGCACATAGCCTAACCATTTAGGGCACACATACAACATTTTATAGCACCAGTTTGTGTCTGGTACTGGATTGCATGAATGAACCTCTAGAGGGTTAACTATGACAAGAGAACCCTTTTGGATTCTACGCTTAATATTACTATTGAAGTAATCACTATAACCACTATCTACAGCGCCAATGGAAAACTCTTCGTGAGTGTGTTTCCCGTAACAGGCTTTCGAGTTTTTAGAAGAGCGCAGCTCAATGGGTACTGCGCTCGAACGGTAGAATTGTTGCTTGGTCATCTGTGTACGTACTATTTTAACCTGACATGAAAAAAGTATATACGACCGTAATTGCTAACAATAGCCCCATAGTGAGATTGAAGAGCTTATAATGTTTAGGTGTATCCAAAACTGTTCTAATCGTTATTCCCAAAACAGCCCATACTGAAATTGATACATAACAGACAATAAAAAAAATCCCACAAAAAAGTAGTAGTGCAGTAATCTCTGCATCGCGACTACTAAAGAATACGGATATGCCTGCTAAAGACACAATCCATGCTTTCGGATTAAGCCATTGGCACAACATTCCTTGTATAAACGATGGAGCACTGGTTTCTAGTCCGCTATCATCAACGCTCATTGGGTTTTGCATGGCAACTTTGTATGCCAAGTATAACAAGAAACCACCTCCTATATAGGTAAGCACTTCGGTTAGATATGGCACCCCATTTATAAGTTGAGCCAATCCAAAACCTAGTAAAAATAGAATCGATACAAAACCAATTGTAGCACCGGTTATATGTGGGATAGTTCGAATATATCCACAATTGGCTCCGGTAACTGTCGCTATTATGTTTACAGGTCCTGGCGATATAGAAGTTACAAAGGCAAAAACTGCCATTGCAAATAATTGCGTCATAAGCTTATACCTCCTAGAAATCAGTTACTTCTCCAGAGCCATTAATAAAACGATGCTCTTGCAAATCAACAATGCGGTACCGTTTTGCCTTGATTTTTCCCTCTTTACAATAACCCGCTTTGCTTTCCCAAAATCCTTGTTCGAACTCATCAGTAAAGTGCAATTCAGACAAGCACTTAACCCCTTTGTACCGATATAGCGAAAAATCGACTAGACGGATAGGGTAACCTTCCTCCAAAGATAGGGGTTCACCGTCCACCGCCCAAACAATCATCGCTCTATTTTCTAATGCAGTATTAAGGGATATTGTAGAATCGTACCCCCCCTTACTCGTACCTAAACTTATCTGCTTCAAATTGCCTGAGCGATACTTGGCTGAATTTATCCCTAGATATTCCAATAGATCTTCTAGTAAAACTCCTGTCCAGTTTCTTCTGATACTCCAATTGCAAACACATACAACTCGGCGGCTTTCTGTTATTGGCGCTATGTTTTTAAGATCTTCGAATGCTACAAGAATTGGCGTTGACTCATGAGGCAAAAATATCTTGAGCGCCCATTCATTCATATCAATAGAATCATGTGATTCTGGTGGCCCTTCCTGGTAGTACCGTAAAGAAGAAGGTTTCTTGTCAATATACGGAGTTCTCATATTTTCCTTTCTTATGTATCTATTATAGAGTTTTGACACAGCGTAAACCTACGATGTTGTCTCGTACTGTTGGCGGGTAGTTATCTCTGCATGTACAGCGCATATAATCTTCATCATGTAGCCCTGAACCACCTCGAACTATATGATCGTCAGTGGGGATACTAAGATAAACGGGATCAATATGAGTTTTGTCCCAGCTGTAATCTTGGTAGTAATTGTCTAGACACCACTCAGCTAGATTACCAGCCATATCAATACAACCAAATGGGGAGCGATTCTGTGGATGTGCATCCCAATCCGTTGATTTTCGGTTTAATTCAGCTGGCTCACAGTCTGGGGCATAGTTTGCAATTGTAATAGATGGCTCGCTATTTCCCCATGGATAGAGTCGACTATCGTTCCCCTTCGCAGCAAACTCCCACTGCGCTTCAGTTGGTAATTCCTTACCTACAAATGTTGCGTATGCGACAGCTTCATACCAACTAATGCCTGTTACAGGCTGCTTTGGTTGGTTCCAATTAGAATCATGCCAGTATAAAGGTTCTGAAATCCCGTTATCTTGAATAAACTTGAAGCCTTCTTCTGACCAATATTTCTTACTTCTATAGCCTCCCTGCTCTATGAACACTGCAAACTCGGCGTTAGTTACAGGGTGGACATCAATGAAGAAATCACTAAGGGTAACTACGGTCACAGGCTGTTCATCAGGGCTCAATTCTGAACCGCGTAGATAAGGGGATCCTGTCACTAAAATCATATCAATTAGATTGTTCATCGTATTAATTTCATATTTCCAGTTTGCTTAATGATGATTTTTTTGTCGCCGTACATAGCTATGCCTAAATATTCGATGCTGTCTTCACTGGCAGCCTCTAACATATTTGAGTAATCCTCATAGCTCTTAGTACTTTTTGCCACGTTCGAGAAATCAATTATCGTAACGTGTGATTGTAATTGAGTTCGAATTTCTTTTATCTCTCTTGCAGTTCCCGCGAGGATTGGGATTGGTATACGAGTGATACCAAAATGCTCCCCTCCATCACGGTTCTTGATATTATCACCGACGAGCTCAGGATGAGCTTTGCCAAGGCTAAGAGTTAGCACTGCAACTGTGTTTGCAATTACTCCAAGAGGAAGGTCTTTATCGATCACTAGCACACATTTTTTGTCATTCATTATGCAACGTGCCTTTTATAAATTTGACTGTTAGAAAATACTACCCATGTCATTTCAATATGTAGCGGCTGAGATATTGCTGTAAGCCCATAATGCTTAATTGCATCAGCATTTGCTAAGCAACAATCAACATCGCCGTTTGCGACTAGTCTCGCTCCATTGCTTGTAGAGCTCGTAACCTCTATTTCTAAATGAGCGTCAGATATTCCAAGGATCTTGTCTTCAGTTGATTCAATTAGACCCCTTAAACGAGATAGCGGTGCATGATGCGTAGCTATTTTTATGGTTTGTTGCTCAGCTATCTTTTTCTCTAATGCCAGGAGAGTATTACAACCAAGGTAATAATTGGGAGGTGAATAGAAAAACGACCCAAGCAGAAGGGTATTTTCGTTCATATAAAAGTTATCTACTCGTTGATATGCATTGGCAACTAGAAGAATGCACGACTCGTTCTTTTCCACATACTCAAAAGCAAGTTCAAAAGTATCAAAAAGAAGTATATCTAAGGGCTTTCCTATTAAGTTGGACAGATGTTTCGCTGCAGATTGACTGCTTGTTCCTTCAGGTCCAAGAGTAGCGATTGAAGCAATTTCTGGTGGGTGTCTAATCCAAAAATTATCGTTGTTAAAAATCATTCCATTGTTCCTTATGTTAAATTTTAATTAACGATACCCCTACCCATATGTTAAATATTGTACAAAATTGTTATTTACAAAATGTTAGCTTATTACACGCAAAGCATTATTGACTGTGTTCTCACTCATTAGTTTACGAGGATCCCCCTCTGTCAGGATAGTTGTCACCCTCATTAAAAACATTCATGGGGCGGTGGAGATAAATCATCATGACACGTATTTCACCAGAACGTAAATCCGCAACGCTGGCTAAATTATTGCCACCTTACAACATGACTGTTGCGGCTGTCGCTCAAATTGTGTCGTGCAACAACCGATGCTGCATGCCAATGAAACACCCGTGAAAGTGGTGAGCTCGGATAAGGTGAAAATTACATGTGGGTGTATTGTTCCGGAGCCGATTCGCCCGCGCCGTACGCCGCGATACCCAATTGTAGCGGTATAAGAATCTCGGACACCTAAAAAGCTTGTTGATCTTATTAACATGACAAAACATAGTCTTTATAAACTTAGTGACAGAGTTCCTTCTCTTTCGCATACCGATTACATTTGAAGAGAATCAAGAAAGGCGTTGGAAATATATCCATCCTGAATTATTTTTTTCCCCCTCAGGAACTGGACAGCATGGATATTCACGCCTTGGTCTTCGATTTAATCATAATGGACTAACTGAACTACGTTGTTTATTTTATCGCGATAATGCGTTTTATTTATATGCTAATAATAACCGGCTTAATCATAATATGGATAGACTTGCTCTTCTTAATCGCCCGGAGCTAATAGCAGCCACTGAAAGCATCAGACAATTTTGGTAGAAAGGCTCCTAACATGTGTAATCTTAACGCGTTACAAATATCCCGCCTATCTACAAGGCGGGATTAATCAAACTTCGTGACATGTCACACCATCACAATTGCAATTTTACTTCATGCCAGCCCAACGTATTCCAACAGGCAGCCTCACCAGAGAAGCTGCATTCCGTCACCGGAACATTTTCCACATTGCTGCGCTGCCAAAGCCCGCATTTTCTGCCGTAACTCAGCATCACAAAAAAGGAAGTCTTTCTTTTTCATCAGGCCTTGTCTCCCTTAAGTATTTGCTTGGTTAGCTTAATCCAGTTTTGCGAATTCTCACAGTCAACATGCGTCGTCGCCGCTGTTTTCACGGTCTTGTAGGCTTCCGTGCCAGTAATAGTATGAACCGCCAACATGAATGCATACATCGAGTTATTTTTCATAGTCTCAATCATCATCGGGAACGATGTATCCTTGAACTGGCAATTCTGAACTCGTAGCTACAACAAATCATGGGCCACCAGCGTACATTCAGGACAAGCTTCTTCCAGGTTCTTGAGTTTCACTTCGTCATTGAGAGCCTCAGAAGCGGCTACAACAGAGCCAGCCATCAGCCCCCAACAACAAACAGTTGAATTTTGTTGCATATGTCCATTATTCCTCTCTTATATTGATGTTTTATTAAATAAATACGGCATGATTTTTTGTCTTCTATACCCGTTTCTGGAGGTTAGTCGACAATACAGCGTCTTTAACAAAAATCAAATCCATATGGTCATGGATCGCAGGAGACTTACCACCTCAAAAGCCTGCTAATCTTATTAAGATGATGATGAGGTATGATGATGAAATTGAAACCCGCCAAACGCCAATATTCCGCTGAATTTAAGCTGGAAGCCGTTCAACAGGTTGTTCTCCATCAGCAACGGGTTGTCAATGTTGCCCGTTCACTGGGGGTCGATACCCGCACCCCGGGAAAATGGGTTCG
>NZ_JACOII010000024.1:106814-106986 GCF_016306625.1 Xenorhabdus lircayensis
CCAAAGTCGGGGCGCGATAGGCTATGAATGTGCCGCCCAGTTACTCATTACCGCGGGCGATAATCCAGAACGTTTCCACTCAGAATCAGGCTTTGGCTGCCTTATGTGGAGTCAGCCCGGTTCCTGTGTCTTCAGGGAAAAATCAGCGTCATCGGCTCAACCGGGGCGGTGA
>NZ_JACOII010000025.1 GCF_016306625.1 Xenorhabdus lircayensis
ATCAGGTCGCGTTTCTGGCCTTCCACCGCTTTGACTGCATTCTGGAAGATGTGGCGGCCATCAAGGCGCTGGTCGGCAAGGGCGCCGCGTCAGCGGGGTAATGCTGCCTCATCCACTCCCTGCCGCGTAACGCGGTTTTTTTGTGTCTGCGATCCGGGCGGGTCGCAGGATTTCAGGAGGTCCCGTGTCTTTTCCCACCCTCGAACAACTGCGACAACAATGCCGTCTCGACGGTGATGACAACACCGAAGATGAGTTATTGGGCACCTACAGCCGGGCGGCCATCAGGCGGGCCGAAAACTACCTGAACCGCCGTTTGTATGAAACCGCCGTGCCGGATACTGACCCGGACGGATTGCTGGTCTCGGACGATGTGACACTGGCGCTCATGCTGACGGTGGGCTACTGGTACGAAAACCGGGAGGCCCAGTCCATCCCGACGGGGTTTAAGGCGCTGCTGGAACCCTACCGTTACATTCCTTTATAGGAGGTTACCCATGAAAGCCGGTTCATTGCGTCACCGGGTTAAACTGTTCCGCCCCGTCATCATCCGCGATGAACTGGGGTCGGAAACCCTCACCCCCGAATACGTGACCACGGTCTGGGCCAAGGCCGAAGCGATGTCCCACCGCAAGATCCGCACGGCTGACCAGCAACAGGTGATTGAAGTGCAGCAATTCACAATCCGGCCCCGGGCAGAAATTACCGTCAGCTGGCTGGTTGAGCATCAGGGGCGGTTGTTTACCGTGCGCACAGTAGACCGCAACCGTCCCGACCGCGCCGTTGTCACCACCGAAGCGGATGTGCGCCATGATAGAGTCTGACATCAAAGCCGCGCTGGAAAGGTTAACAACACTGGCAGTCTACCCATTGATATTGCCCTCCACGGTGCTGGAAGGCGTGACTTATCAGTGTATCAGTGACCCGAAGTTCAATACCGGACTGGCGGCCACCCGCTTAATCGAAGCCCGTTTTCAAATCAGCATTATCCTGCTGAATGATTACACCAAAGCCCTCCGGCTGGAGCAAAGGATACGTGCCGCGTGGGAGTCGGTGCAGCATGGCTATCTTGGGCGTACTCCGGTGCAGACCGTCTCGCGCGGGGCACTGCATCAGGACGCCGAAGAGCTGACCGAAAACCGCAAGCGCTATCGCATCACCCGTGACTTTATTATCACTTATGCGGAGGTGCTCAATGATTAGCGCCAGCCTCTCCGGTCTGGAAGAACTGGGGCGCAAGTTACAGGCACTGGAAACCGATCTCCAGACCCAAATCCTGCGCAAAGCCGGCAAGGCCGCAATGGAGATTGTCAGGGAAGATATGGAAACTCATGCCGGATATGACAAGAAAAGCGAAGGCCCCCATCTGCGGGACAATATCAAAATCCGCTCGGCAAAATCCTGGAAATACAAGGGCGGGGTGATGATCACCGTCGGCCCCGCCAAAGCCCATCGCATGAAAGCGCTGGCGCAGGAAATGGGCACTATCAAACAGGTGCCGGACCCCTTTATCCGTCCGGCACTGGATTACAACAAAACCGCCGTCTTAAAGGCGCTCACGCAGTCCATCCGTGACGCCCTGTCGGCCTACAGCCAATAACCCTCATCTGGAGTCACACATCATGGCAACATCATCACCCGAATATGCCGTCCTGCCTGCGGGCACAGTGGTAAAATTCGGCAAACCCGGCGACACCGTTGATCAGATGAAATCCCTGATTAACTGTAAGGCGCTGGGGGCGACCGGACTGTCCGGCAGTTTTATCGACTGCACCACCCTGATCGATACCAACAAGCAGTTTATTTCCGATATGCCGGAAGGGCCGGAGAAATCCCTCGGCTTTATTGATGACCCGGAAAACGCCGATTTTACCGCCTTCCTGAACGCCGCCGAGCAACGCGCCACCGTCCAGTTCTACATTGGATTGCCGAACAAGCGCACGGCCACGATGGTGCTGGCGCTCTCCGGCTGGGAGATGAACGACATTAACGCCCCGGCCAGTGAAGTGATCCAAATCACGGTCAAGGGCAAACAAAACAACCTCGTCTGGGGTATCGCCACCCCGAAAACAGGAGTCACCCCCGCATGAAAGGTTTAAAAGCCGCATTACTTACCCCGCGTTCCCATGTGAAAGAAGTGGAACTGTTTGGCACCCACGTGAACCTGCGTCGTATGACCGCCTCTGAACTGATGGATTTGGAAGAGGCCGTGTACGCACTCAGTGACGACCAGCCCCGGGAAGCCTCCCGGCTCAATATCCAGATGGTGCTGGACTGCCTGGTGGACGACAAAGGCAAGCCGCTCGACAAAGCGGATCTGCCGACCGCCGGTGAGCTGATGGACATTCACGATAACGCCACGATCATTGCGGCGATTAATACGGTGAAACGCCACGCCATCGGCACGCTGGAAGACGCCAAAAAAAACTGACCCACACGCCGCTGCTGCATTTTGCGTTTACCCTCGCGGAGCAGCTCGGCGAGACAGACCCCTACCGTATCCTGTCCCTGCCGGCCGCCACGCTCAATGAGTGGCAGGCGTATTACAGCCTGAAAAACAGCCAGCCGGCTGAGGATACGCCTTCTGCCCCGCCTGTTCCTGCGTCCGGTCACTCGGTGCAGGCGCAGTGTGCGGCCGTCGTGAAATTGCTAGGTTAAACACATGGCAAATTTATCTACATTAACCGTGGGGTTGCTGGTCAATGCCACCTCGTTCAAGTCGCAGCTCACGGAGGCGTACCGCCACGCCGGGCGCGCATCGGAAAAATTTTCCGGTCAGGCCAAATCCGACGCGAAAAAGGTCGAGTCGGCTTACCAGTCAATGGGCAAGCAGATTAAATCGGTGTCCGGTCAGCTGGCGCTGCTGGCAGGGGTGGGCTTTTCACTGGGGTCTATTCTGACGGCGACCCGTAAATACGGGCAGGCATTGTCTGATCTGTCCGCCATTACCGGGGCAACGGGCGCACAGTTAAAGCAACTGGATGACGCAGCGCAACAACTGGGCCGGACCACCGAGTTTGGGGCCACCCGGATTGCCGGTGCCCTGAAACTCATGGCGTCAGCCAAACCGGAGTTACTGAAAAGCACGGCAGCATTGACACAAGCGACCCAGAAAGCGGTCATTCTGGCACAAGCGTCCGGCATTGAATTGCCTGACGCCACCAAGGCACTGGCCCTGTCGTTAAACCAGTTCGGGGCGTCCGCTGCACAGGCCGACCGCTATATCAACGTACTGGCGGCCGGGGCAAAATACGGCTCGTCCGAAATCAACGAAACGGCACAGGCCATTAAAAACGGCGGTACGATGGCCGCACAGGCGGCGATCAGCTTTGAAGAACTCAATGCGGTGATCCAGATACTGGCCGCCGGCGGGATCAAAGGCGCAGAAGCGGGGACGGCCATTCGCAACGTGATTCTGGCGCTGGAGAAATCCACCGATAAAAAACTCAAGCCTTCGGTCGCGGGGCTGGGGGCGGCACTGGATCACCTCAAAAGCAAGCAGCTGTCCACGGCGGAGGCGGCGAAGTTATTCGGGCGGGCCAATGTAAGCGCCGCCTCCCAGTTAGTGACCGGACGGGGGAAGTTAGACGAGTTAAAACAATCCCTGACCGGAACGCAGGTCGCCTATGAGCAGGCGGGGGACAGGGCGAAGAACCTCAGCGCGGATCTGGATGTACTGAGCAGCGCGTTCGAGGGGCTGGCGGTTAAAGTCGGGCAGAGTGCCGACGGCCCTTTGCGTTCAGGTGTTCAGGGCGCAACCAGTGCCATCAATGGCCTGTCGGAGAACTTTAACACGGTTGCTAATATTGCCCTGCATACCCTGCTCCCGGTCATGGCGGTCAAAATGACAGCAGGCTTGCGTGAAAATGTCAGCGCGTGGCGAGCGACCGAAAAAGCGACCCGGGATACCGCCAAACAGAAAGTAGAAACCGCCAAGCGCACCCTTGAGCAGGCTAACGCCACCGTTCGGTTGACCCAGCGTCAGGGTGAGCATATCGAAAGAATGCGGACCGTGAATGCCCAGCATGGGGTTTTTGTTAATTACGCCAAGGAATCAAGGGCGCTGTATCGGCAGGAAACCGAAGCGCTCAGACAGAAGGTGCGGGCAACAAGGCAGCTTGAAGCTGCCAATCGTCGGCTTTCATACTCGTACCGCGCATTATCTGCCACCGCAGGATTTGCCCGTGGGGCACTTGCCATGATAGGAGGGCCATTTGGTGCTGCGATGCTGGCAGGCTCTGCTTTGTTTGCTTTGTATAATAACAGTGTCTTAGCTAAAGATGGTTTGCAACAACTAAAAGATGAAGCTATTGAAACGGTTGCAGAGCTGCAAAAATTATCCAAAGTGAAAATTGAAATTCAAATGGATAATATCAAGGATGAATTAGAGGAACTGGGAGAACAACGGCAAGAAATTCGCAATAAATTAAATCAAAAAAAATATTCAGACCTCTATCTTGATGATTTGAAAAGAGGCTATTTTTTTGCCCCGAATAGAGACAAGTTACTCAAAGAAAAACGCGGGTTTTTGAGTCAACTAGAAGACCTGGATAAAGAAGTTGATGTGCGTAACAAAAAATTGCAGCGACATCAGGATACTCTGTCCATAGGTAAATTTAATGCTAACACACCAGATCCTACACCTTCACAATCTGATGATCTTAATCCATGGACAGGAGAAGGAACCGGTGGCAGTGATAAGAGTGATAAGAAAGGGAAACAAACCCTTAATCAATATCACCAATTACGCAAGGAAATTGAGCAAGTCCACGCGACCAGCTTAGGGCGCATTATCCTCAGCGAACAGGAGATTCAGAAAAAGCTGGTTATGGTTGGTAAATCCGGCCTGGTTTCCCAAACTGAAATTTCACGTCTGGCAACCCTTAATGCTGAAAACCACCAAAAGCAACGGATGGAGCTGGCCGAAAAGTATGCGCCGGCAAAAGCCCTTGTCCGTCAGGAAAAAGAAGCCAGTCAGGAACTTAAGGCATTATATTCTGAGCGGTTACTGACCGAGCAGGAGTACCTGTCAGCCAGCAAGTCGCTCTATCAGACTTCCGTCAAAGATAAACTGGCAGAACAGGCAAGGCAGATGGCGGCCCCGCGTCTTGATATGGCGGGTGAAGTTGATCCGTTAGCCCAACTGAAAAATCAGCTATCAGAGCAAACGGCACTTTATGATGCTTATTACCAAAACGGCATCATCAAAAAAGAGCGTTATGAGCAATTGGTTGCCGCCGCTGGTACGCGTTCCAAGGATGCCCAATTTGCAGCCGCGAAGGATCTGTATGGCGCGCAGGGCAATTTCCAGAAAATGCAAATGAACCTGCTGGATGTCGTGGAGCAGCGGTCAAGCAACGCCTTAACCGGGATGCTGATGGGCACCAAATCATTCTCGGAATCCATGAAGGAGCTGTCTGCGTCACTGGCCCAGTCCATCATTCAGGATTTGGTACGTATTGCCATGCAGGCATTGATCACCAAGGCACTCTCTGGATTCTTCGGCGGCATGTCAGGCGCAGGAAGCAGCCCTTTAGCCTCGACAGGGAGTGGAATGTCTGCCGCCAATACCGGCGCAATGGGCATGCCAACGAGCTGGCAGGGGTATGTAGCCAATGCGAAAGGGGGTGTGTATAGCTCACCGAGTTTGAGTGCTTACAGCGGACAAGTTGTCAGCAGTCCGACATTGTTTAAATTTGCCGAAGGCGACGGATTAATGGGTGAAGCAGGGGCGGAAGCTATTCTGCCACTAAAACGCGGGTCAAATGGCAAACTGGGGGTTGAGGCAACAGGGGGGGCGGGCAACCAAACCGTCATCAATGTTGATATTGTGATCCACCCGGATAAGGGCAGCGAAGTACAGACAACCAGCGGATTTGAGTCTGCGGGCAATGATATTGCGAAGTTTGTCGATCAGCGATTCAGGTCATTGCTGCATAAGAGTCTGGGTCAGGGCGGTGAGTTAAGTACGGCGATTAAAGGAGGCAGACGATGATAAAGACATTTGATTTTCCCGCAAGGGTGGGGGCTGCGGGTGAGTTTGAACCCGTGGTGCGCTCTGTTCAGTTCGGCGACGGATATAAGCAAACATCAGGAGAGGGGATCAACTCACAGCGGGAAAGCTGGCCCCTGTCCTTTGTTGGTGTCCTGTCTGAAATGGAACCCATCATGACTTTTTTAAGGGAGCATCAGGGCTGGCGTTCGTTCAAGTGGCGCAACCCGTTATCTCAGTTAGGGCTGTATCAGGCCGGAAAATTTACCCTACAGGCTCACGGTGCTTACTTTACCCTCTCCGTGACCTTTACCCGCGTTTACCATCCGTAAGAGACTTCATTATGACCATCAATGCCTCTCTCCAGCGTCTTGAGCCGGGGAGTAAAATTCTGTTATTTTCAGTTGATGGCTCGGCCTTTGGTGGGCCGGAGCTGTACTTTCATAATCACCCCATTCCTTACACGGAAGCGGAACTGGAAAGCTCAGACGAGCTTCCGATCAAGTCTGTCTGGTGGCAGGGCGTGGAATATAAACCGTGGCCGGTCAAGATTGAGGGCTTGGAAGTCAACGGTGATGGCAGAGCGGTATCACCGACGCTCAGTGTGGCCAATCTGGACGGCACCCTCAGCGCCCTGTGTCTGGCCTATCAGAATATGGTTCAGGCACGCGTCACTATTCATATGACTTTTGCGCACTATCTGGATGCGCGAAATTTTCCCGAGGGTAATCCAGACGCTGATCCTGCACAGGAGAAAATCGACGTCTTCTATATTGACAGCAAGACGCATGAAGACAATACGGAGATTCATTTTGCCTTGTCTTCTCCCGCTGACTTGCAGGGGATTCAAATTCCTACCCGCCAGATTCATAGCCTGTGCACGTGGTGTATGCGGGGGTTGTATCGCAAGTCACCGTGTAGCTACACGGGCACGCGGTATTTTGATGAAGAGGGCAACCCGACCGATGATCCTTCGCAAGATGCCTGTGGTGGGCTGATGAATGATTGCAAAAAACGATTTGGTGAGACTGAGCAATTGCCGTTCGGCGGTTTCCCCGGTTCTGCGTTATTAAGGCGGTAAAACTAGGCTAACTTGAGCAGTAAAAAGGGTGCATTTTCATTCAGTTATAAGTAAACTAAATGTTAAACTAATAACTAGCTGGATGAAGACTTATGAAAAAAATATTTTTTTTATTAGGTTCGTTTTTTATAAATACATCAATGGCGAACGTTATATCGGTAGATGAATATCATAAATGTAAAAAACTAACAGAGTCTAGTAAAAAATTGGATTGTTACGAAACACTGAGTTCAGAAAATAGCACTGTCAATAAAGAGAAAAATGATTGGCATATATCGAAACGAAAATCTGAAATAGATGATTCACAGACTATACTCTTGAGGGCAGAAGCTACGCGTCCAATACACACAGAGCTACTGGGAAGAACCGTGCCTGATTTAGTCCTAAGGTGTCAGAATAATAAGACGGAGGTATATATAACATGGGGCGCTTATTTAGGAATTGATAGCGCAAAAATAACAATAAGAATTGATAAGGAAAAAGCTATTAGTAAGTGGTGGAATATATCTACAGATAATAAATCATCTTTCCACCCTGGCGGAAATATCAAATTCATCAAGTCTCTTCTTGATAAAAATACATTATTTGTACAAGCCACCCCTTATGGAGAGAACACCATCAGCACTACATTCAATATAACTGGATTGTCAGATCAGATTACACCATTAAGAAAATCATGTGGGTGGTAAGAAGAATATTTTTTAGAATTCCAGACATCTATTAATGCGGAGGAGGCATAAAGTATTATCCTCGCTATAATCTTCATATATTGATTATTAACATCCATCAATTTAACCCGTTTCTGAACTGACCCCATAAAGT
>NZ_JACOII010000026.1 GCF_016306625.1 Xenorhabdus lircayensis
TAATGGCTCTTTTCGTCAATGTAATTATTCGGTTATAGCTCACCAATCCGGGAAAATCAGTGGTAAGGAATGGTTGCACGTGTTCTGCATAAAAGGCTTTGAAATGACGATAATGGCTCATGTGAAATAAAATCAGGATGGTCATCACTTCACTGAGGGACAAGGAGGTTGTGCGATGACGTTTAAGCAGATTGTTTTCGATAATCTGTTGTTCCCAAATCGGAATAAATTTTTGGCAAAAATCATCGACACAGCAATAAAGTTCTTCTAAAGTCATCATAGCCTGAGGATCCCCACGATTTTGTTTTCTAAGCAAAAACTTTGATCGTGCCTCAGGCACTTAGTTCCTTTTTTTCTTTTCTTCCTTATCCAGAGTTCAGGTTAACCATCAAGTGTAATTTGAAACCGTAAAACCCTCCCATCGAGTTCTTCCCTCGCTGCGCCACCTCCTTAAACACTTTATGGCGAGGAATACGGATGTTAGGGCACACGTGCAAACTTGTGGAATCAATAAAAGCAATTCCCGTGGGTTTTCCTTTTAATTGAGTCAGATAACTGCACAGTGGAACTAAAACGGAAGGGGCGACACTGACAAAGCGGGTATAACTGAGCAAGGTTGGAAAATCGTGATGATGATATGTCCAAATATGCTCCAGATAAAAATGTTTAAAATCACGGTAATGCGACATGTGAAAGAGGATCAGGATGGTCATAATTTCGCTGGGATACATGTGACCTTGTCTGCGGCGCAGACGATGCCCCTTAGTGAGACAAAACTGAGCCCATTGAGGAATGAAAAAACGACAAAAGTCATCGACATCGCAGAAAATTTCAATTAGTTTGTTCATTGCCTGTTCCTTTTTAGAGCATTTTTTGGTGTGCACTAAAACTTTGCTCTTGGAACAGGCACTTCGCCAGTTCTTTATCCAGAATTCGGGTTATATACCTAATGTGTTAGTATTCATGATAAGTGAAATCGAAATAAACGAAATAGATAGGTGGTAAATTATTTTTAATCATCTATTTCAATAGATTATGTACTTTTTATTCTGTTTAATGGAGATTTTCCTTACGTTAATTCGTAAGGATAATTATGAGTAATTGAGTGGCGGTAATATTTTATCGCCACGGCTTGCAGTGAATTATCGCCGTTCAGGTAGGACACAATCGCCTGTCTCCTCTGGCTTAGAAATCGGTTAAGCGCACCAGATATCCCTACAAAACACAGTTGCGCTTAAATTATAGATAGACTAATCTATCTAAAAAACTCACCACTCACTTAAGTGTTCATCAGTCAGTAAGGACGATAAATGGCAAGAAACCTACTCTCCCTTCTTGGCTTTAGTTTTTCTATGTTCATTTTTAATACAAATGCCCAGTTACCCCAAGAGCAGATGCGTGTCTCAACCACAACGATGCAGGCAGTTCCCTACGTTCCTACCATTGAAATTTTGGGATCTGTCGTTGCAAGGAATGAGATTGTGATAAGCCCAACGCTTACCCAACATATCATTACTGATGTTTTAGTCGAAGAAGGCGACTATGTAAAACAAGGCGAAGTTTTAGCAACGCTTGAAACACCCATTCAAGATGAAAAAGTCAAAAGGGCCAAGGCAGAACTGGAAAAAGCACTGGCGTTGATAAAACAGAATGAAGCGATGAATAATCAGGCCCAGTCTGAGCTTCAACGGGCAAAACCGCTGATCAATACGGGGGTTATTTCTGTTAGTGAATTTGGAAAATACAAAATGGAGGCAAATTCATCATTATCTGCCTTAAATGCAGCAAAAGCAGAATATAGGCAGTTACAGGCCCAACTACAAGAGGAAAAGACCCAACGGGCAAAAACTACGATACTCGCCCCCAAAGAAGGGGTTATCAGTGAACGCGTCGCCATGAGCGGTATGATTACTGATGATAATTACCTGTTTAAATTGATTGAAAACAATCAATATGAATTCTCAGCCGAAGCCTATATTTCTAATTTAAAACAGGTACAGGTGGGTTCATCTGCGGTTATTTCTCTTACTGAGAGAGATAAAATAACCGGCAATGTGAGATATGTATCACCGAAAATTGATCCTATTACCCAAATAGGAAAAATAAGAATCGCCCTTGAAAATTCGCCCAAAGATATCAAGCTGGGTGACTTCGGCTATGCCCTCTTTCAATTAAAACCCGAAAAAATCAATGCCATTCCTTATAGTGCCGCCACAATAACTGATAAAAATAAAGCGTATGTCTTTGTTGTCGGTAAAAACAATGTTGTCGAGAAAAAGCAAATTACCACCGGGCGTGTTTTTGATAACTGGATTGAAATAAAGTCAGGATTATCATCAAAAGATAAAGTCATTGTTTCCGCATCGCCATTCCTACAGGAAATGGATACTGTTTCTATGACATCACAGGAAAAATAAGATGAAATTCCAATTATCAGAATGGGCGATTAGAAAGCCAATTCCCACGATTGTTATTTTTCTGGCTCTCACTGTGGCAGGGCTATTTTCCTTCTTTAAATTACCCATCAATGCCAACCCAGTGATTAACTTTCCTGTGGTGACTGTCACTGTCACGCAAGATGGTTCATCCCCCTCTGAATTGGAAAATGCGGTTACACAACCTATCGAGCGCGCCGTTTCTGGATTACCCGGAATTCGGCATATTAACTCAACAATAACCGATGGCGTATCTATCACGATTGTTGAATTTAATTTAAAAGTTGACCCTAACGTTGCCATTAGTGATATTCGTGAGCAGATTACCCAGATTCGTGCGGAACTACCCCAGACAATAGATGAACCCATGATAAACCGCATTGATGTCGAAGGTGGGGCGATTCTGAATTATGCCGTTCAGTCAAAAGATAAAGATTTGACCGAATTATCGTGGTTTGTGGATGACACGTTAAGTAAAAAGTTATTGATGGTGCCGGGTGTCCAGAAAATAGCGCGATTAGGTGGCACAAGTCGGGAAATTTTGATTGAGCCGGATCCGGTAAAACTGGCTGCTTTAAAGATTAGCGTGGCGGATATTAACCAGTTATTACTTCAGAATAATGTCAATATCCCTGGCGGAAAAATGACGGTTGCCGGGCAAAGCCACACGATACGTATATTAGGTGCCAAGAATGAAGTGGATTATCTGCGCCAATTAAAACTTCCTTTAGAAAAAAATAATTGGGTCACTTTGGGGAATATTGCCACCGTCAGTGACTCACATAAAGAAACAATCACTATTGCCCGTTTGAATAGTAAACCAGTGATTGGTTTCGCTGTATTTCGGGCTAAAGGTTCCAGTGATACTGTAGTAGAAAAAGGCGTTACACAAACATTGAACGATATTGAGAAAGAGTATCCTAATATCGATATCAAATTGGTCACATCAAACGTGAAATACACAGTATCAGGTTATAACTTGACCATGCAGACCCTCATCGAGGGCGCAATATTGACCGTCATTGTGGTATTTTTCTTCCTGAAAAGCTGGCGTGCGACACTGATTGCCGCAGTTGCCTTACCATTATCTATATTGCCGACCTTTATTATTCTGCATATATTTGATTACACGTTAAATAGCATTACGTTACTGGCATTAACATTGGTTATCGGCATCTTGGTTGATGATGCGATAGTCGAAATAGAGAATATAGAAAAATATATTGAACGAGGTGAAAGACCTTATATTGCAGCCATCAAGGCTTCAAATGCCATCGGGTTTGCCATCATTGCCATTACTATCACGATTGTTGCAGTTTTTCTTCCCGTCAGTTTTGTTGGTGGCTTCGTAGGTAAATATTTTGTCCCGTTTGGCATTACCGTATCCGCCGCCGTATTATCTTCATTGTTGGTTGCCAGATTAGTCACGCCTCTGATGTCCGCTTATCTGTTGCTGCCAAAAAAACATATAAAAGTGGATGAAACTGAAACCCCCAAATGGATCCAGAAATATATATCCATTCTGGATAAGACATTAAAATTTCGCAAAACTGCCTTAGCTCTCGCTGTTGTCTTTCTTTTTGGTTCATTGGGTCTGGTTGATCTATTGCCATCCGGCTTTTTGCCTAAATCGGATGTCAGCATCGCCAAAATAGAAGTTGAAACCCCACCCGGAACACAGGCAACACGAAGTGATGAAATTTTGCAGAAGATTATTAAGAAGCTGCAAGATCGCCCAGAAGTTGTCGATATCTTTTCTGTTGCCGGCGTTGAGGGTTCATCCGGCACTATCAGTCAAAATAAAAGCAATATTCTTATCAATTTAGTCCCCATCGATGAACGTAAAGTGTCACAAAAAGAATTTGAGCAATCATTGACGCCTGTTTTGAATGAAATTCCAGATATTCGATATAACTTTGGCAATAGTGAAGGGAATCGTGACGTTTCGATTGTTCTCGCCAGTGATAATCCCAAAATTTTGTCTCAGACAACAAAACAGTTACGTCGAGAGATGATGAAGTTGAATGGATTGAAAAATATCCAGATTTCACAACCATTACCAAGACGGGAAATTATCATCACGCCGAATATAGCCGAAGCTGCCAGAGCGGGGGTAACAACAGACGCTATTGGGTCGGTGATCAAAACAGCAACAATTGGTGAGATTAATGCCAATGTCTCTAAATTCAATTTATCAGACAGGCAAATTCCGATTCGCGTCTTATTATCCAAAGAAAGCAGAGATAATCTGACCGTATTAAACGACCTCTATGTCAACAGTACATCTGGCACCAATGTGCAGGTCAGATCTGTCGCCGGTGTCTCTTTTGCTTCAGGCCCTGACAAAATAGAACGGATATCCAGACAACGTAAGGCAATAATTGAAGCCGATCTTGATGGTATTGCAATTGGAACAGCATTAGATCAAATCAATGAATTGCCATCATTGAAAAACTTGCCACCAGAAGTCAAAAGAATCGTGTATGGCGATGTTGAATACATGAATGAAATGTTTGACCGTTTCTCCACCACCATGATATTGAGTGTTCTGATGGTACTGGCCATTCTGATTGTTCTGTTTAAAGACTTTTTACAACCATTGACAATTTTAATTGCCCTGCCCTTTGCTATTGGTGGTGCTATCATCGCTCTGCTTCTCTATAATGCCGCAATTGATATGCCTGTTATTATCGGCATATTAATGTTGATGGGGATCGTCACCAAAAACTCTATCTTGCTGGTTGAATTTATTCTCGAAAGAGCTCGTTCTGGTATGTCACGGAATGAAGCGATTATTCAGGCCGGCAGAGAACGTGTCAGGCCGATTATCATGACAACGATTGCCATGATTGCGGGAATGGTTCCTCTCGTCATAACCAGTGGAGCAGATGCCAGTTTCCGGGCTCCCATGGCCATTGCAGTTATTGGCGGGCTACTCAGTTCAACGTTACTAAGTTTGCTGTTTGTCCCCGTTGTTTACAGTTATATGGATGATTTTAAAAATTTTATTACTCCATATCTTAAAAAATTGTCATCAGTAACGAAAGACGACCTCAATTTTCACTGACAGATTATTTTATGTCCGGCATAAATAGATGCCGGACATAAATCATAAATAGATTTTTCCCAGCGGTTGAATCAGAAAAATAAATACTTATAACGTTTTTATATTATAAAAATTAATTAATTTAATTTTATATCCAAAATTTTGGAGGAAGATAAAGTGAAAAAACAGACAGAAAAACAGCGAGCCAAGCGCAAGCATATTCTTGATGCTGCCATTTCCTGTTTTATAGAAAAAGGGTTCCATGCGACGTCAACGGCAGAAATCTGCAAGGCAGCAAGTATGAGTCCCGGAAACCTGTTTCACTATTACCCAACCAAAAATGCCATTATTGAAGCTATCGCAGAAGAAGACAGTCATGACTATGATGACATTTTGTCTGACTGTAATGATGAAAGCTCGGTCATCACAACATCGGCTATCGTAACAATAGAAAACATGATGTCCGCTTTGATCCATCTATATAATGAACCCGGCTATGCACGCCTTAGTATCGAAATTATTGCTGAAGCCAGCCGCAATCCCGCCATTAATAAAATATTTATCGAAAACGAAAAAAAAGTCAGGGAACGTTTAGCGTTATTAATTCACACAGGCATTGAAAACGGTGAGATTGATCAACAGATTAATGCAGAACAAGCGGCATCTTGGTTAATGGCCACCATCGACGGCGCGGTAGGAAGAAAAGGAATGGAGGTAGACTTTGATTGCGTTGAGAATCTTGATTTTCTTACCTATATGATACGAAAAACGTTTGCACCGTAAACGTGGATTCCAACAATCTCTCCCATCAACCAGTAGCGACGCGCGTCTAGCTAAGGTATTATTGCCCGCTATATTATTGGTACACGCCCTTTATCAATTGAATTTATGGCAAAAGAACAAACTGATCGCACCACGCTGGATTTGTTCGCAGATGAACGCAGGCCAGGGCGACCTAAAACAAACCCACTGTCCAGGGATGAACAGCTTAGGATCAATAAACGCAACCAGTTGCGAAGAGATAAAGTCAAGGGACTGCGTCGAGTGGAACTCAAACTCAATGAAGATGCCGTCGATGCACTGAATCATCTGGCAAAGCAGCGCAATATCAGTCGCAGTGAACTGATTGAACAAATGTTGTTAGCCCAACTGGTAGAAAAAAATCACCTTGCCGATTAACGGCTTTTACTCAACAGCAATGAAGCGGCATTACCACACAAATCTGACAGACTTGTCACTGATGTTTGGTCAAAATAACGCTTTTCATGTTACTAAAACTGACATTTTTCCTGCTGATTTCAGCGTGATGTGTATAGCCTTAATACACATATAAAATAAGAGGTTAACCCATTTTATGGCAATAATAGGTATATTCTTCGGCAGCGATACAGGCAACACAGAGAACATCGCCAAAATGCTCCAAAAAAAATTGGGTGGTGCTGATGTTGCTGAAGTCCACGATATTGCCAAAAGTAGCAAAGAAGACATTGAATCCTTTGATATCCTGCTACTTGGCATCCCAACTTGGTATTACGGCGAAGCTCAGTGTGATTGGGATGATTTCTTCCCTACACTGGAAGAGATCAACTTCGAAGGTAAACTGGTTGCTCTGTTCGGCTGTGGTGATCAGGAAGATTATGCAGAGTACTTCTGTGATGCTATGGGCACCATTCGCGACATTATTGAACCTCATGGCGCGATTATCGTAGGCCACTGGCCAACCGAAGGGTATCACTTTGAAGCCTCTAAAGGTATGGCCGATGATAACCACTTTATCGGCCTCGCTATCGATGAAGATCGTCAACCAGAATTGACGGATGAGCGCGTTGAAGCTTGGGTACAACAGATCAAAACCGAGATGAGCCTGTCAGAAATTCTGGGTGCATAAGGATAAAGTTCCCTTTCACGCAGGATTATTCTTGCATAATGTGTCATGATATCGGGGCTGGCATGGTTTTCATTTTGAATATCCATGCCTATAATCATCAACGTGAAACAGAATCATGATTCCCTCACGATACCCCAAGTATCATAAGTTCACTTAACTCAAGTTACAGGACTGAATCCGCATGACCGACAACAATAAAGCATTGAAAAATGCTGGACTTAAAGTAACACTTCCACGATTGAAAATTCTGGAAGTGTTACAGGACCCAGAATGCCATCATGTCAGTGCGGAAGATCTCTACAAAAAACTGATTGATATCGGTGAAGAGATTGGCCTCGCCACTGTCTATCGCGTGCTGAACCAGTTCGATGATGCCGGCATTGTCACACGCCACAATTTTGAAGGCGGTAAATCGGTTTTTGAACTCACTCAGCAACATCACCATGACCATCTGATTTGCCTCGACTGCGGTAAAGTCATTGAATTCAGTGACGAATTCATTGAAGAGCGTCAGAGGAATATCGCTGAACGTTATGGGATTAAACTCTCAAACCACAGCCTCTATTTATATGGTCACTGCACTGTTGGTGATTGTCGCAAAGATAGCTTGCTTCATGATGAAAAAGCATGATAGGTAAGAAGTAATTAAAATCATCCAATTTGGATATCTGATTTAGTCTGAATAAGCTACTGCCGATTAGTTTTGCACTAATCGGCAGGTTGCTTTAAACGTTAAAATTTAACTTCATTTATCCGGCTAAAACGCTTCCCATCGGTACTGGCAGAGCGAATTTTCACATTACCGCTAACATGAGGCCGCTGTCTGTCATCATAAATCTGCCATGTTTTACCATTATCCAGTGAATACTGGATAATAACTCCCGGCAAGGCAATATTGGCTTCGAATGTTTCAGAAACAATTCTGCCACCCGGTACTGGCAAACGATATGAAACTTTGGCCTTATCCAGTTTAGCTAGTTCACGCTGCCCCATCAGATTGGCAAAACGCTCCCAATCATGGCTAAGTGCATCCGTATCGACATAATGCGTTATTCCACCTTTATATTCCCTGCCCTGCTGATAATTTTGTTCCCAATCAGCTTGGTGCCATGCTCGTTCCGCCAATGGTAGTAAACGCGGGTAGATCATATATTCCATTTGGTCATCGGTACGCACAGTTTCACTCCATGATTGACCCGACATTCCATAAGCCCCCGGCCAGCGTTTATTGCTGTGGGTATTGAAGCGATTACCATCACGATCCACCGAAGTTTCGGCGTTTTGTGGCATGTTGTTCGGGGCAAAACTGAAAATTTTAGCCTCATCATTAAACCGAGTTGCCCAATAGTAGCCCCGCTCTTTCGGGCCCACTTCATACGGCATATCGAGGTAGACATAATCAGGACTGGAGACAACAACTCGATAACCCTTATTCGCCCAGTCATTCACGGAATCATAACCTCCCCAATAGAGGGTATCCCAGAAGTTCACCGCAACATGTTTAGTAGCAAAGTCTTCTGCTGATTTGGCATGTTTCAAACCATCCTGCCAAGCCTGCATCGTATCGATACCGTGGGTATTGACGATCTTACTGACCTCAATGGCAAAGTAACTGGAAAGTTCATCAACATCTTTAATGACACCTTGCGCTATCATCTTCTGGCAAACCTGAGATTTAGCCCAAGGCTTGTTTTCGATTTTCTGATTGATAATCCCCTTGCCCGGCACAATTGGCTCGTCTTTATCCTGATATCCTGCACCCAAACGGATATTCTTCGCCTCATCGCCCCCAAAATGCCACGTATTCAACGGTAGCCCGGCTTCCTTGTGCATGGAAACAATTTCACCAATAACTTTGTCAATAAACCGCTTGGAGGAATCCATGCACGGATTAAGGTAACTTCGGTGATCGTAGAACTGCACGGAGGTTGTATTTGAGGTATCTGTCGGATCAAGCAAGCGATATTCATTAGCTTCCTGCTCTTTTCCCTGATCCATTAGTTTCTTATAACGCGCTTCCATCGACACAACTGCAGCATGAGCATGAGCAGGAACATCGATTTCTGGGATCACTTCTATCTGACGAGCTTTGGCATAGTTTAAAATATCAATGTAATCCTGACGGCTAAAATAACCACTGCCCATATTATTGTTATTCGGCCCTGATCCCAGTTGTGGCAACAAGCATTGAGTCTCACTCAAGTCATGGCAACGTTGACTGCCAATTTCTGTCAGTTCCGGTAAACCGGGAATTTCCAGACGCCAGCCTTCATCATCACTCAAATGGAAATGGAATTTGTTCAGCTTATAGTTGGACATTTGATCGAGCAGACGCAGAACAGCCTCTTTGCTATGAAAATTCCGCCCAACATCGAGGAACACACCACGATATTCAAATCTCGGTGCATCTTTTGCCGTCAATGTAGCAATCTTCGGTATGCCGTTGGAGGAAAGTAAGGAGAATAGTGATTGCAGACCGTAAAATACGCCAGATTGATCAAAAGCGACAATTTGTGCTCCTTTGGTGGTAATCTCCAACGAATACGCCCCCTTGACTCGCCAATGACCCGTGAATTTATTTGCATTGACCTGAGTCGCGATCATATAGCCGCTATCCATTAATTCGATATTATGGGCTTTGAAACGTTCCATGATCACCTTAATAGATGCGTCGCTCAATCCTCCCAGTGCCAATTTGACTCCACGGGATAAATCGACATCCTGTGAATGAATGGATAATTCTTTCGGTGTCGGAATAATCTGCCCGCGCAGTTTATCCTCGCTGATTTTTGCCACCTGCTGATTTTTAACAAAGCGATTTTCAGGTGTCATCAAGATATTGTTATCCGTCGTAGTGCGTTTCCATTGCTCACCTTCCAGATCAGATAAAAATTCACTGATATTTTCAGTATCAGTATTCACCAATATCTTAGGCGTAGCATCGCCGGAAGTGGCATACCAGCGAGGCATAAAGTCCGTGCTGTAAATCTGCCAGTATTCCCCAATAATCGGTAAAACGATCTTTTCATTAGCCTTGATGCCCGTGAATTTCTCTGTCGGTTCCAGTTTATGCAAATCACCCGTAATATGGGTGATTTTGTATTGGTCATTATCGAGTTTCAGAATTTGGCGAATGCTGTGAAAATAGATCGCCCAATCAGAAGAGTCGATCACCTGACTGGCATTGCTCAAAATGATATTGACTCGATTACAGACAGCCGAATCCGCACCAAGAATGGCGCAATTTGTGCCATGTGATCCAGCCTGATTATCAATGACTTTGAAATTGACTTTTAACTGGCTCAGTGAATCCACTACCTGTTGTGGTGACATCAGCGGTGACATCAGTGGTGACATTGTTGATGTCATTTCTGCATGGGCATTGCCCATAAATCCAACTGCCGTAATGACTGCTGCCAAGGTACGTAATTTAACGATTTTCATAAATTACCTCGTCCGAATTTATTATTCTTTTCACTGGGCAAATAATATACAAATCTGACTAGGCAATAACCCTATACAATATGTGACTATAAGGCAATTTTTAATCTTAGCTGGAGGAGTTAATTTTCATTACAATGCTATTAAGCATAAAAAAAGCGTGAAAATAATCACGCTTTTTAGTGTATGAGCTAGATAACTTAGGCTACATTAGCCCTGTGAGATTTTTGCCCAAGTATCACGCAGCCCAACCGTACGGTTAAAGACCAGGTGTTCAGCACCTGAGAGACGGCTATCAGCACAAAAATAACCTTCACGCTCAAACTGATAGGTTTTTTCTGGCAGTGCATTTGCCAACCCTGGCTCCACAAACCCTTTACGAACCACCAATGATTCCGGGTTGATAGTAGACAGGAAGTCATCTTCTGCCCCTGGGTTTGCTACGCTGAACAGACGGTCATACAGGTAGAATTCCGCTGGTACGCCATGTGCAGCACTTACCCAGTGAATGACGCCCTTGACCTTGCGACCATCGGCCGGATCTTTGTTCAGGGTCTGTTCGTCGTACTGACAATAAATCGTAGTGATATTGCCTTCCGCATCTTTCTCAACACGCTCTGCCTGAATCACATACGCATTACGCAGACGCACTTCTTTACCCAGCACCAAACGCTTATATTGACGGTTGGCTTCTTCGCGGAAATCTGCACGGTCAATGTAAAGTTCACGGCTGAACGGTACTTCACGGCTACCCATTTCTGGCTTGTTTGGATGGTTAGGCATCGTCAGGATGACTTCACCTTCCGGCATGTTCTCAATTACCAGTTTCACCGGATCAAGAACTGCCATCGCACGCGGTGCATTTTCATTCAGATCATCACGGATACAGGATTCCAATGCGGCCATTTCAACGTTGTTATCCTGTTTGGTCACACCAATGCGACGACAGAATTCACGGATAGAACCCGAAGTATAACCACGACGACGTAAACCAGAGAGAGTTGGCATACGTGGATCATCCCAACCATCAACGATGTTTTCTGTCACCAGCTGGTTAAGCTTACGCTTCGACATCACGGCATATTCCAGATTCAGACGAGAAAATTCGTACTGACGCGGATGGCAATCAATCGTAATGTTATCCAATACCCAGTCATACAAACGACGGTTATCTTGGAATTCCAGCGTACAGATGGAATGAGTGATCCCTTCCAGCGCATCGGAAATACAGTGAGTAAAATCGTACATCGGATAGATGCACCATTTATTGCCTGATTGATGATGCTCTGCAAATTTGATGCGGTAGATTACCGGATCACGCATGACAATGAATGGAGATGCCATATCAATTTTGGCACGCAGACACGCCTTGCCTTCAGCAAATTCACCAGCACGCATTTTTTCAAACAGGGCAAGGTTTTCTTCTACGCTACGCTCACGATATGGGCTGTTTTTACCAGGCTCTTTCAAAGTCCCGCGATATTCACGGATTTCTTCAGCATTCAACTCATCCACATACGCCAGGCCTTTGTTGATCAGCTCAATGGCATATTGATACAGAGTATCGAAATAGTCAGAAGAATAGCGAATATCCCCACTCCACTGGAAACCTAGCCACTGTACGTCAGTTTTGATCGACTCAACATACTCAATATCTTCTTTGACTGGGTTTGTATCGTCAAAACGTAGGTTGCATTGTCCTTGATAGTCTTGAGCGATGCCGAAATTCAGGCAGATCGACTTGGCATGGCCGATATGCAGATAACCGTTGGGTTCAGGCGGGAAACGGGTATGTACGGATATATGTTTACCAGTTGCCAAATCTCCGTCAATAATCTGACGAATAAAGTTTGTCGGGCGGGCATCTGCCTCACTCATCGTTTTTTTCCTCAATGCAAAAAGCGCGTTAACATAACTCCCTATAATCTAATAAGCTGAACCGAGAAACAATACTTTGCTAGTGGGAAATGCTGGAATGGGTAAAGTTAGTGCGGAAAAGCGGGAAGCTGAAGCGCTTCCCGCTACAAAATCAACCAATTCGATGCCCCCTTCTCCACCTGTCGTAAAATGTTTTGACTGGCAAAAACTAAAGGTTCCAATATCCCCAATTGTACCGACTGATTTTCCTTTATCTTTCTTTATAGGAAAGGCCTTATCTATGTCGATGTAGTCGGTAATCTTTGTTTATACGTTTATACGCCAAGATACGCTCTTCAATTTGTTTGTTGCTCATTCAGCTCAATACACGAGAAACAGCAAAATATTGAGTTAATCTAAGCTGGTTAGAAACATTCGGCCTATTTCCATGAGGTAATGAGCTATGAAAAATAAAGTATTCCCCTGCCTGCAATGGGATTGACTCTATTTTCATTCCTGCCGTATCAGGGAATCGGCTATTGCAACCTTCAGGTTGTTCTGCTAACCATTTATCAATCACTTTATGAAAACTAGGTACGTACTGAAATCCATCAGAAGTGTCGTTATCATCTATCAAGCTTAATAAACCTTGTATGTTGGTTTCTAATGGCCACGTTGATATATTAATATCTCAATGGATAAATGTTTCATATTTCCAGTTATCTGTTACAAGTGGTTTTATATTAACCCGATCGATACTCACCAAAAAACATTATATAACATATTATTATGAAAAATATCCAAAATTAACTTTCTTACCGTAATTTTGTAAGTTTTAACCTATCTAATAGTTTAGAAAACACTATTTAGTCCATATATAACCAAACCCCGCATGCAATTTAATTATTTATATATAAACAAAATCAATAATAACACTAATTAAATCAGAGTTTAAAATATCAATGCATTCATACCAGATAGACTAAAAATAAATTAACTTAATCTAAATGAAATTAAACTAAAAAATTTAAAAAATAAATCACACACTGAACAATTCAAATAAAGTCATCTATGGCATTATTTAATATAAAAATTATTATATATCTGAAAAGTAACATATGAGAGCATTTAAAATAAAGCAATAACAAAATAAAATACAGTATTAATATATAATATTATTTAATTTCACTGGTTACATAAGTATACCTTAGAGACATCGACTACTAAGATACATAATTAATAGTATTGATGAGTTGATTTAAAATAAAAGATCATTATCGCTATTAATCTGTTTTAACTTCAGAAAACAAGTGAATTGACGCTTGATTTTTATACCTTTCAGCAGATCCGCGTAACTGGGAATTTCGCCTTTGCTATTGTTACCACCTCAATACCCAAAGAATCACGTATATATTAATAGAGAATGAAAATGAATAGTCTATCATCAAGCAATAAAAAAATGACTATAGCAATAGTCATTAATAAAAAATACATATCAAATAATTATACAGATGGATTTAAAGTAGGAGCTACGTCATTCACATTAAAAATGGCCGATTATTTTATGAAAAAACAGTTGTTTGCTGGATTTATTCTTTATAAAAGAGACGAGTCACTGTTGGTTCCTAGAATCACTCGATTAGAAAAAAATGGCATAAAATATATAAATATGTTTTTTAATTTTTCAATGAATCCAGAAGATATCAGGGACGCCTTAGATAAATGTGTATCATTTCTTTCCAAAGACAATGCCCAAAAATCGAATGTTTTTGCTTATTATCAAACAGATACTCTTCTTACCTATCATCCAACAAGTATACCATGTGGTGTAACACATCATGGGCCTTTTGTGGAAGATTTTCAGAAAAATTATTCACAAGAAGAATCTTATCAAGCATTTGAAAACAAAAATAAAGCAATTCATCTTTATAAACAACAAGCCATAGGTATTAAAACTTTAGTTGACAGAGAATATTTTGTTATACAGCACTCCAAGCTACAAGGTAATTATCTAATGAGCAAAGGCGTTCACCAAGAAAAAATAAAACAGGTAAACCCACCTATGTTCCTCAGCGAAAATTATGAATACAGATTACTAAATCAAAATACCAATGATTTTATAAAAACAAATAAAGATGAAATTCTGTTATTCACAGCCGTTGCTAGATTAGATTATTTTAAAAATATCGAATTATTAATTAATTCCTCTCTTCGTTTATTAGAAGCAGGTGTTCCAGTAAAAACATTGATTTTGGGTGATGAGGAAAAATATAATATTAGAAGAGAAATATTACAATCTATGATCCCTATACAATATAGGAAGTATTTTTTGATCTCACATAAGCTACCGCAAGTAGAGTTATTAAGTATATTTAATGTAATAAAGAAAAGAGCTGTTTTTGTATGTTCATCTCGTTATGAAACTTTAGGTATTACCCCTTTAGAAGCGGGATTAAATGGTGTCTACACAATTGTTCCAAATCTAAATATCGTGGAAGCCTCAACTTATTTCTCTTCGAAATATAAGTATGAATACAACATAATATCACTTACAGAAAAAATCACATCCATATATGCACAAAAATCATTTATATCCAATGAGCAGCAACAACATCTCAATTCTTTACTATCAAGAAATATCTTTGAAGAGAGCATAAGTAAGATTTATGATGAAATTTCAATTAGTTGTATCTTTAATCCAAACTTCATCGCTAAACATGCTTTATAATAACATAAATAAATAATTACTAATAATGAGCACAATAAGGTGCTCATCTCAATTTACTTCAAAAAAAATACGTTAATACACTAAAAAACAACATTAAATATCAAAAAAAACATTTGTAAGAAATTAAACGCTGTAAATTTACATATAACATTTTAATTCAATCGGATAAAAATAGTTTATTTTATATTCTTTCCACTAAATTTCTCACTTCTCACCAATATCGTTACAAAGATCACAATTACTTATTTATCTGTGGCTTTTTGTTATTTTTCAATTAAAAATAAGTCATATTAATCGAGACAAGTCTCCAATAATATTTACTACAATTAAGGTGAGCACCATGGGTATATTTAGTTACTTACAGCGTTTGGGGAAGGCACTAATGCTTCCGATCGCTTCGCTTCCAGTAGCCGCATTACTACTGCGTCTCGGTCAACCAGATGTATTCAACATTGCTTTTATCGCCAGTGCAGGTGGCGGAATTTTTGAAAATTTGCCTTTGTTATTCGCATTAGGTATTTCTGTCGGTCTAGCGAAAGATAATAGCGGAGCGGCGGCGCTAGCGGGTGTCGTGGGGTTTTTTATTCTGACAAAAGCAACAGCCGTTATTGATCCCACAATCAATATGTCATTTTTTGCGGGTATTATTGCAGGTATCGTTGCCGGTCATTGTTATAACCGCTTTTCTGAAACTCAATTACCGGAGTTTTTAGCATTTTTTGCTGGCAAACGTTTAGTGCCAATTATAGCCGGAGTTATTTGTCTTTTCCTTGCATGGGTCTGCGGAAATATTTGGCCATATGTACAACATGGTATTGATAACTTTAGCCTTTTAGTATCAAAAAGTGGTATAGCGGGATGGTTTACTTATGGTGTTCTTAACCGCGCACTAATTCCATTTGGCCTACACTATATCCTTCATTCCGTTTTCTGGTTTAGCTTAGGCGATTGTATAAAAATCACTTACGACCTAGCAGGTTCGATACACAATATTTGTTTGGCTCCAGATGTAGCACGCTCACTCACTATGGGAACAGCTATACCAGGAATAGAAGGTTCAAGCATCACACAAATAGCTAATGATCTCGCCCGTGGTGATCTCAATCGCTTCTTTGCAGGTGATCCCAAAGCGGGTATTTATATGGCATGGGCCTATCCAATCTTTATGGGGGGTTTGCCGGGTGCTGCTTTGGCCATGTACTTGGCCGCCCCGAAATCACGTCGTCCTCAGATTGGGGGAATGTTATTTTCCGTCGCCTTAACATCATTCCTTACAGGTATTACTGAACCAATAGAGTTTTCATTCTTGTTCTTAGCTCCTGCTCTATATGTTTTACATGCAGTTCTTGCGGGCGTGAGCATGGTAATTACTAACTCTTTGGGTGTATTGCACGGTTTCGGTTTCTCTGCTGGACTCATTGATTTTGGATTGAATTGGGGATTGGCAACAAAACCATGGATACTCGTCCCACTTATTGCCCTCTTCTTCCTAATCTATTTTGTTTCTTTTACCTTAATGATCCGCATTTTCAACCTAAATACATTAGGTAGGGAAGAGGCAAATTCGGATACAGCCATTTCTGCATCCCAAGATAAAGAAGCTATCACACATTACATCAATGCCCTCGGCGGAAGTGGCAATATCCGTACCGTTGATGCCTGCATCACTCGACTCCGTTTAACAGTGGAAGATAATACTCGATTAGATGAAGCTCAATTGAAGAAACTAGGTGCTAAGGGGATATTAAAAATAGGTAAACAGAATATTCAAGTCATTCTTGGCCCACAAGCTGAAAGCATCGCTGAACAAGTCAAAGTCCAGTTGAAATTAAGTCACGTTAATAAAACCGAATGATATTGTATACTTAACGTCAAAAAGGAACGCAATGGCGTTCCTTTTCGTTACAAACAATAAACCTAATACATTGTATTAAATCAATAAAATACTCAAAATTACTTATTTATCATTAAAAAAAAACATCTTTTAAAAACCCATTAATCAGTCAACATTCATACCATTCATACTTAAATGCTAGCCAATAAATCCATCTTATTTTATTATTAAAAATATCTTTTATCGAATTGAATGGGACAAGGCTCCACTCAGAACAGGTATGATGTGCAGTTTTATCCTACGGCTATCACGCATGACATTGATATCTCACATATCGCGTATATCGTGCATAGCTCTCATAATTAAACTAACGAATAATTTTAAGAGGTAATCATGAGGCTAATCCCCCTAACTATGGCAAGTGATGTCGGTCGATGGTCTGCTCACTATATTGCATGTAAAATCAATGAATTCAATCCAACTGCCGAACGTCCTTTCTTGCTTGGGCTTCCCACCGGTAGCACGCCACTCACTACTTACAGGGAGCTTATTTCCCTGTATCAAGCCAGAAAAGTAAGCTTCAAGCACGTTGTGACATTTAATATGGATGAATACGTCGGCCTGCCGGAAGATCATCCCCAAAGCTACCACTCATTTATGCACCAAAATTTCTTTAGCCAAATTGATATTCCAAAAGAAAATATCAATTTGTTAAACGGAAATGCGACAGAGATTGATGTTGAGTGCCAGCGTTACGAAAATAAGATCAAAGCCTATGGCAAGATCCATTTATTCATGGGAGGGGTCGGTAATGATGGGCACATTGCCTTTAATGAACCTGCGTCTTCCCTCTCTTCACGTACACGTATCAAGACACTCACCATTGAAACACGGACAGCAAATTCCCGTTTTTTCAATAATGATGTGGAACAAGTCCCCAAATATGCATTGACCGTTGGTGTAGGAACTTTAATGGATGCCGAAGAAATCATGATCCTGGCAACCGGCATGAATAAGGCACAGGCTCTGCAAGCCGCGATAGAGGGAAATATCAACCATATGTGGACAGTGAGTTGCCTCCAAATACACCCAAAATCACTCATCGTCTGTGATGAGCCTGCAACAATGGAACTGAAGGTGAAAACAGTGAAGTATTTCTGCCAGTTAGAAGCTGACATTATCAATGAATTCGCCAGCTAGGACTTATTTAGGAGTTAAAAAACCAATATGTACGCATTAACCAACGGCATTATTTATACCGGATATGACAGGCTTGATAACCATGCGATTATCATTGCGGACGGTTTGATTAAACAAGTTTGTCCGGCAAATGAGTTACCAGAAGAGATTGAAAAACACGATTTACAGGGCGCAAACCTCGCACCTGGATTTATTGATCTGCAAGTCAACGGCTGTGGTGGTGTCCAGTTTAATGAGCGATTGGAAGATATTTCAGAGGATACTCTGCATATCATGCAAAAAACCAACCAGCTCTATGGTTGTACCAGTTTCCTGCCCACCCTTATCACTAGTCCTGATGAATTGATGATAAAAGCGATTGAAGTAATGCGCTCTTATCTGAAAAAAAATCCCAATCAAGCACTAGGGCTGCATATAGAAGGGCCTTATATCAACCCAATAAAAAAAGGGACTCACAATCCGGTTTATATCCGTAAGCCAACACCGGAAATGGTTAACTACCTGTGCCTTAATGCTGATGTCATCACTAAAGTCACCCTCGCTCCTGAAATGGTGGAAAGCAAATATATTCAACAATTGGTCGAAGCCGGCATTATTGTTTCTGCGGGTCATTCCAATGCCACCTATGAAGAAGCACGTCATGGTTTCCAAAATGGCATTACTTTCTCTACCCACTTATATAATGCAATGCCCCCGATTTCCGGGCGCCAGCCTGGGCTAGTCAGTGCCATTTATGATTCATCAGAAGTCTATGCTGGCATTATTTGTGATGGGATGCATGTTTCATGGCCAAATGTTCGCAATTCCAAGAGATTAAAAAATGAAAAACTTATCTTGGTAACGGATGCGATCACTCCTGCTGGACTTGCTCCCGACGCCATGGAGCAATTTACCTTTGCCAGCAAAACAATATATTATCGAAATGGGTTATGTGTTGATGAAAATGGGACACTGAGTGGTTCATCAATCACAATGATTGGTAGCGTCAAAAATAGTGTTGAACATGTTGGTATTGCTTTGGATGAAACGTTGCGGATGGTGACGCTTTACCCAGCCCGAGCAATCGGTGTTGATAAAGACTTCGGCACGATTGAATCCGGCAAGGTAGCGAATCTGACCGCGTTTACTCACGATTTCAACATTTGCAAAACCATTGTTAACGGAAGTGAAGTCAAACTATCGTGAGTATAAAGACTGATGAGTAATGAGAATGCACAGAAGCAAATCGGTAATATTGATCTTATCAAACAGCTAAATGGTGCGGTGGTCTATCGCCTGATTGATCAGCATGGGCCAATATCACGTATCCAAATTGCAGAAGAAAGCCAGCTTGCTCCCGCTAGCGTAACTAAAATTACTCGTCAGCTATTGGAACGTGGCCTGATAAAAGAAGTCGAGCACCAAGCCTCCACCGGAGGAAGGCGCGCGATCTCCATTATTACCGAAACCCGCCATTTCCATACGATTGGGATTCGACTTGGGCGCCATGATGCAAGTGTGGCACTGTTCGACATGAACGGCAAAACGTTAGTGGAAGAACGTTATCCTGTACCGGAAAATACTCAGCAGGCTGTCGAAAAGCGGATTATTTCTGCGATTGAGAATTTCATCGATAAAAACCAGCGCCGGATCCGTGAGTTGATCGCAATTTCAGTCATTCTTCCCGGCCTGGTTGACTCCGATGAGGGTATTGTTCGCTATATGCCACATATCAAGGTAGATAACTGGCCTCTGGTTACGAATCTTAGAGATCATTTCAATACCTTCTGCTTTATTGGACATGACATTCGCAGTCTGGCATTAGCTGAAAGTTATTTTGGGGCAACCCGCGATTGTGAGGACTCCATTCTAGTCCGTATCCACCGGGGGACAGGTGCTGGTGTCATCGTTAACAACAATATACTGCTCAATAAACGCGGTAGTCTGGGCGAAATAGGCCATATCCAAATTGAGCCACTGGGTGAACTCTGTCATTGTGGTAATTTTGGCTGTCTGGAAACCATTTCTTCTAACTCAGCGATAGAAGCCAGAGTACAGCATCAGTTGCGGCAGGGTTTCCCAAGCCAGCTTACCTTGAATAACTGCAACATTCATGCGATCTGCCTCGCAGCCAATGCAGGTGATCCGCTGGCAACAGAAGTCATCAGGCAGGTAGGGCACTATCTTGGCAAAGCTATCTCGATGACGATTAACTTATTTAATCCCCAGAAAGTGGTTATTGCGGGAGAACTCACTGAAGCAGAGCAGGTTTTACTCCCCGCTATTCAGAGCTGTATCAATACGCAGGTACTAAAAGCATTCCGAGAAGATCTCCCCGTTGTAGTTTCTGAACTAAATCACTGCTCTGCAATTGGCGCATTCGCACTAACAAAACGCGCTATGCTTAATGGTGTACTGTTACAACATCTTCTTGAGGGATAATTTCGACCCGTTTTGCCGACAAAGTCAGCAAAGCGATTACAGGACAAGCAAATAAACGATTTTGTGCATATTTCTTTAAAAAAGCAGTTGACGCATTTGTTTGATATACGCATAATGCGCCCCGCACCGCCGATGAAGGCAAAGCGAAAAAAGATGGCTACGTAGCTCAGCTGGTTAGAGCACAGCACTCATAATGCTGGGGTCACAGGTTCGATTCCCGTCGTAGCCACCATCTTTGCGGGAGTGGCGAAATTGGTAGACGCACCAGATTTAGGTTCTGGCGCCGCAAGGTGTGCGAGTTCAAGTCTCGCCTCCCGCACCATTTCTTTGTCGGGTTGTACTTAGAATGTGTTTTAGTAGCAATTTTAAGTTTTAGTATGTTGTTTCAGGTGGGGTATCGCCAAGCGGTAAGGCACCAGGTTTTGATCCTGGCATGCCCTGGTTCGAATCCAGGTACCCCAGCCATACAACTGAAGCAAATACTCAAAACAATAAAAAGTTAGATTCACACTGTCTAAGCATAACAAAAGGTTGCCGTGATAACTTTCAGGTGGGGTATCGCCAAGCGGTAAGGCACCAGGTTTTGATCCTGGCATGCCCTGGTTCGAATCCAGGTACCCCAGCCATATCACTGAAAGTTGTCGCAAGTTTTAAAATTTTTGTAAATGGCTACGTAGCTCAGCTGGTTAGAGCACAGCACTCATAATGCTGGGGTCACAGGTTCGATTCCCGTCGTAGCCACCATTTACAATAAAGTTGGGGTATCGCCAAGCGGTAAGGCACCGGATTCTGATTCCGGCATCCCAGGTTCGAATCCTGGTACCCCAGCCATATTTATCAATGCGTTATATAAATTAACATATTGAAAAAAGGCAGAAAAAGAATATACAGTAAGAATATTCTTTGATGCACAAGGCCACCAAAAGGTGGTTTTTTTGTTTATCTGTCACCAAAATATCAATCCGCTAAACCACACCTTCCCTATAACAATCTCTCTAGGTCAGTGATTTTGTGCTGCTATGATGGCAAAACAAGTCACCATTATAAATATGAAACATCAACGAGAATTAGGTTATTAATGGATTCGTAATATCCTCCTGATATCAATCGACAAATTTTCATCGTATTATCAGGAGGATAACATCAATCACAATCCCAACGCATATTTCAGTGCAAGATTTTTCATGGCACCTGAACGTTGTGCCGCCATCAGTGCCAGATTGCGCACTGTTTTCAATCCCGGCAAATCATTGCTGAATGCTGTGTGGAAAAGATCCATCCCTGCCTGCATCACTAAATTATCTGGCATTCTGCAACGTTGATAACGCATCAAGACCGTCAAAGAATCCCACTCTTCCAACAATTCTTTGGCATTGGCCAGCACTTTGAGCAGAACATCAACATCTCGATATCCCAAATTCACACCCTGCCCCGCCAATGGGTTGATGGTATGGGCCGCATCACCCAGTAAAGCTAGCCCTTCTTGCACATAGTGGCTGGCATGATGACGAACCAGAGGAAACGAACCTGCTGCAATCGGAGTAACTTTACCCAAGCGGGTGGGAAACGTCTGAGAAATCTCTCGCTCAAGTTGCGCCATTGTCATCGATTGCAATTGACGAATACGGGCGGGAGAGTCGTACCAAACCAATGAAGCCCACTGATCAAACAGTGGCAAAAAAGCTCTGGGGCCAGAAGGGAAAAACTGCTGCCATGTTGTATCTTGTTGAGGCTGCTCAGTCTTGACCGTTATCAACATACACGACTGACGATATTGCCACCCACTGCTGCCAATACCTGCCCATTGCCGCACCTGAGAACGGGCACCATCTGCACCAATAATCAAACGCGTGTCGATTTCTGTACCATCTGCCAATGTTACCAACCACGCTTTATGCTCATGCTGACGCTGCATCGATTTCAGAACGACAGGACAAAACAGTGTCAGATTGGGATAACGCTCAAACTCCTGCCACAATGCCAGTTGCAGGATACGATTCTCCACCATGTAACCTAACTCTGGCAGTCCCAGATTTTTGGCATCGAAAATAACGTTGGAATCATTCTGTTCCCACGTTTCCAGTTTCCGATAAGGAGCGCTACGCATTTGCAATACGTTTTCCCAAGCTCCCAATTGTTTCAATAAATCCATGGAAGAACAGCTAATCGCAGATACGCGAACATCTGGTTCACTGTCCGCATCATAAGGCTCTGGTAGCTGGTGCTCCAATAACGCAACACGCCAGCCTTCCTGAGCCAATCCCAGTGCCGTCGCGGCACCAATCATGCCCGCTCCCACGACAACGATATCAAATTTTGGTTGTGGATTATTCATACTCATTACGTCGTTAACTTATTGATTAAACTAGTGTACCGGAATTTTCCCTTTCCGGCTGTGAATATCCGGTGTTACAGTCTGGTCACTGGTGCCTCAAATGACTACAATAGCTAACAATATTATGCTAAATACACTATGTGCAATACATTGCGCTTTTCAGTGTTGAAGCATCATTCCACTGGAAACACCGGATACAAAAATGTCGACGATAAAAAAACTGTACATCAAAACCTGGGGCTGTCAGATGAATGAATACGATTCATCCAAGATGGCCGACCTGCTGGAAACCACTCATGGTTATCAGTTAACCGAAGTCGCCGAAGAAGCTGATATCTTACTCCTGAATACGTGTTCAATCCGTGAAAAGGCCCAGGAAAAAGTCTTTCACCAACTCGGTCGTTGGAAAGGCCTGAAAGACAAAAAGCCTGAAATCATTATTGGTGTTGGTGGCTGCGTTGCCTCTCAGGAAGGGGATTTTATTCGCCAGCGTGCGCCTAGCGTCGATATTATCTTCGGGCCACAAACCCTGCACCGTCTGCCTGAAATGATTAACCATGTAAAAGGCACTCGCAGCCCAATCGTTGATATCAGTTTCCCTGAAATCGAAAAATTCGACCGTCTGCCAGAACCTCGCGCGGACGGTCCAAGTGCATTCGTTTCCATCATGGAAGGCTGTAATAAATACTGCACATTCTGCGTTGTTCCTTACACCCGTGGGGAAGAAGTCAGCCGCCCTTGTGATGATATTCTGTTTGAAATTGCCCAGCTTGCTGCGCAAGGTGTGCGCGAAGTTAACCTGCTCGGCCAGAACGTCAATGCCTACCGTGGTGCCACATTTGATGGAGATATCTGTACATTTGCAGAACTGCTGCGTCTGGTTGCGGCTATTGATGGTATCGACCGCATCCGTTTCACTACCAGCCATCCGATTGAATTTACTGACGATATTATCGCTGTCTACGAAGATACACCGGAGCTGGTCAGCTTCCTGCATCTGCCAGTCCAGAGTGGTTCTGACCGCATTCTGACCCAGATGAAACGTGCTCACACTGCGCTCGAATACAAAGGTATCATTCGCCGTCTGCGCAAGGCTCGTCCTGACATTCTCATCAGTTCTGACTTCATCATCGGCTTCCCGGGTGAAACTCAGGATGATTTTGAAAAAACCATGAAACTGATTGCCGATGTTAATTTCGACATGAGTTTTAGCTTCATCTATTCAGCACGCCCGGGGACACCTGCTGCTGATTTGCCAGATGATGTGAGTGAAGAAGAGAAAAAACAGCGTCTGTACTTGCTCCAACAACGCATTAATCAACAAGCCATGAGCTTCAGCCGCGCAATGCTTGACAGCACACAGCGCATTCTGGTTGAAGGCCCATCCCGCAAAAATATCATGGAACTTTCCGGCCGTACTGAAAATAACCGCGTGGTTAACTTTGAGGGAACGCCTGACATGATTGGCAAATTCGTTGATGTCGAAATTGTTGACGTATACTCTAACTCCCTGCGTGGTAAAGTTATCCTTACTGAAGATGAGATGGATCTGCGCATCCATGAGTCACCTGCATCAGTCATTGCCCGTACCCGCAAGGAAGATGAAATCGGCGTTGGATTTTATCAGCCCTAACAGGCCCTAACATAGAGATAATCAGTGACACAGATAAACCCACAAGTAGCAACACAAGAAATCTTTCTGGAACCCGCAGACAATCAACGTCTGATGAGCCTGTGTGGACCGCTTGATGATAATCTGAAACAACTTGAGCGTCGTTTAGGTATAGAGATCAACCGCCGCGACAATCGTTTCAAACTGGTAGGTAAGCCACTGTATGTTAGTGCGGCAACAGGAATTCTGCGTCACCTTTATATTGCAACCGCCCCTGTACGCGGTGTAATACCCGATCTTGAGCCTGAACAGGTTCATCTGGCTATCACAGAGAGCCGTGTGCTGGAGCAAGCAGCAGAAAGCGTGCCTGACTATGGTAAGGCCGTGAATATCAAAACCAAGCGGGGTGTTGTAAAGCCCCGTACTCCCAATCAGGCGCAATATATTGCCAATATCCTTGCTCACGATATCACCTTCGGGATCGGGCCTGCGGGAACAGGGAAAACATATTTGGCCGTCGCAGCGGCGGTTGATGCATTGGAGCGGCAAGAAATCCGCCGTATTCTGCTGACTCGTCCTGCGGTTGAAGCCGGTGAAAAATTGGGCTTCCTGCCAGGTGACCTGAGCCAGAAAGTCGATCCTTATCTGCGCCCGCTTTATGATGCCTTGTTTGAAATGCTGGGATTTGAAAAAGTTGAGAAACTGATCGAAAGAAACGTTATTGAAGTGGCACCACTGGCTTATATGCGTGGACGTACCCTCAATGACGCCTTTATTATTCTCGACGAAAGCCAGAATACCACCATCGAACAGATGAAAATGTTTCTGACCCGCATTGGCTTTAATTCCAAGGCGGTCATTACAGGTGACGTAACCCAGATTGACCTGCCGAGAGGCCAGAAATCAGGTCTGAGCCACGCAGTAGAAGTTTTATCTGATGTTGATGATCTGAGCTTTAACTTCTTACATAGTGAAGACGTTGTCCGCCATCCGGTGGTTGCAAAAGTTGTTATCGCCTATGAAGCATGGGAAGCCGCAGAGCAGGAGCGTAAAAAAGCGCTCAATGAAAAACGCAAACAGGAAGCACAATGAGTTCAGTCATATTAGATTTGCAAATTGCATGTGAAAATCCAGAAGGGCTTCCTGATGAAGCCCTTTTCCAACGCTGGCTGGAAGGTGTCCTGCCACAATTTCAGGCAGAAAGTGAAGTAACAATTCGTTTGGTCGATGAGGCAGAAAGCCACGATTTAAACCTCACTTATCGTGGGAAAGATAAGCCAACCAATGTGCTATCCTTCCCATTTGAAGCACCACCCGAAGTTGAATTACCCTTGCTCGGTGATTTAATCATTTGCCGTCAACTTGTTGAAAAAGAGTCAGAAGAGCAACAAAAAACTGTCGAGGAACACTGGGCACACATGGTTGTTCACGGCAGTCTCCATCTTCTGGGATATGACCATATCGAAGACGATGAAGCAGAAGAAATGGAATCTCTGGAAACAGAAATTCTAGAAAAAATGGGTTATTCTGATCCCTACCTAATGGAAAAAGAATAACCGTCACCAACATTTTTATGTTAAACATTACAATCTACATCTACGATTTTTATTAATGGGGAATTTTCATTAAAACGCCATGAGCGACGACCATCCTTCAAGTAACGATAGCCCTGGCCCTAAGAAAGGCTTCTTTGCACTTCTTAATCAGCTTTTTCACGGTGAACCGAAAAACCGTGATGATTTGGTTGAACTGATCCGTGATTCTGAGCAGAACGACCTGATCGATCCCGATACCCGAGAGATGCTCGAAGGGGTCATGGATATTGCTGACCAACGCGTGCGTGACATTATGATCCCACGCTCACAAATCGTTACCTTAAAACGCAATCAATCTCTGGACGAATGTCTGGATGTTATTATCGACTCGGCCCATTCACGCTTTCCTGTGATCAGCGAAGACAAAGATCACATCGAAGGCATACTAATGGCGAAAGATCTGCTGCCATTCATGCGTACCAACGCAGAACCTTTCAGCATTGATAAAGTGCTTCGTCAGGCTGTTGTGGTGCCGGAAAGTAAACGTGTTGACCGTCTGCTAAAAGAATTTCGTTCTCAACGCTACCATATGGCGATTGTGATCGATGAATTTGGCGGTGTTTCCGGGCTGGTCACAATTGAGGATATTCTTGAACTGATTGTGGGTGAAATAGAAGACGAATACGATGATGATGAAGATAACGATATTCGTGCTTTAAGTCGCCATTCCTATTCAGTTCGGGCATTGACTCAAATCGAGGATTTTAACGACGTTTTCGGTACTAATTTCAGCGATGAAGAGGTAGATACCATTGGTGGGCTGGTCATGCAAGCATTTGGTCATCTGCCTGCCCGTGGAGAATCCATCACCATCAATGGCTATCTTTTCAAAGTGGCAATGTCTGATAGCCGTAAAATCATTCAGGTCCATGTAAAGATACCGAATGATGCTGAAGTTCCTAGCCTTGATAAACAATAATAGGATCTGGATGAACAAAGCCTCATTAATGAGTTGCCAGCGGCTACGTGCTGTTCTGGCGCTTTTTTTCGGAGCCAGTGGAACACTGGCTTTTTCACCTTTTGATTTCTGGCCTGCTGCACTTGTTTCTCTTTTCGGCCTGCAAATTCTTACCTTAAGCAGAACTACCCGTCAGGCTTTCTTTATCGGCTTATGCTGGGGTCTTGGCTTATTTGGCAGCGGTGCAAACTGGGTTTATGTGAGTATCGCCGATTTTGGAGGTATGCCAACCGCCATTAATCTCTTTTTGGTGATCCTGCTATCTGCCTATCTTGCCCTTTATCCCGCGCTATTTGCTGGTGTACTGAACCGCTTTTTTCCGACTTCCGGTGGTATTAGGCTAATGATTGCCAGCCCAGCGCTATGGCAATTAACAGAATTCTTGCGCGGCTGGGTATTAACGGGGTTTCCGTGGTTACAATTCGGCTACAGCCAGATTGATGGCCCCATGAAAGCCATTGCCCCTATTCTGGGTGTAGAAGGCATTACCTTCATGCTTATGGTGATCAGCGGGCTGCTGGTTTTTACCGCCGTCCACAAAAAATTCTCATCGGCTATCATCGCCATTATCCTGCTGCTGTTACCGTGGCCAATGAGACACTATCAGTGGTACACCCTACAACCGGAAAAAACCACCAATATCGCACTGGTTCAAGGTAACATCCCCCAAGCCATAAAATGGGACTCCGCTGTTCTTGGGAAAACACTGGATATCTATCTAGATAACAGCCGCCCTTTTATTGGTAAGGTGCCAATCATCATCTGGCCGGAATCTGCCATTCCCGATTACGAATATAACCAGAGTGAGTTCCTGACCAAGTTGGATACTCTCCTCAGACAGCATAATACTAGTTTAATTACCGGTATTGTTGATGCTCGACCGACACCGGAAGGTTATAAATTCTATAACAGCATTATCGTATTAGGGGATAAAACACCTTATCAATATCCAGCCCCTACCCGCTACGACAAACATCATCTCGTACCGTTTGGTGAATTTGTTCCACTGGAATCGATATTGCGTCCACTGGCACCTTTATTCAATTTGCCAATGTCTTCCTTCAGCCGTGGTGATTACATGCAACCCCAACTTTCTGTTGCAGGGCACAATATTACTGCTGCTATCTGCTATGAAATTATTTTGGGTGAACAAGTACGTGATAACTTCAAACCTGATACAGAATTTCTGCTAACCGTTTCTAATGATGCCTGGTTTGGGCGTTCCATTGGCCCGTGGCAGCACTTCCAGATGGCTCGAATGCGCGCCCTTGAACTGGGCCGTCCTCTGCTGAGAGGAACAAATAACGGTGTTACGGCAGTAGTCAACTCAGATGGCTCTATTCAGGCTGAAATCCCACAATTTGCCCAACAGGTATTGGAAGCCAAAGTCACACCGACCACAGGAGTGACACCTTATTTTCGTTTCGGCAATTGGCCAATGTGGGGGGCAACCGCACTGTTCCTCATCTTTGCTGTAATGAAAAACCGTCGCAGAATTTAATTTCCTATATGTATTAGCGGAATCTCTAACAAAAAATCAGGGCATATATTCATGCTCTGATTTTATATATCTTTTACACACTTCCATAAATAATTTCCGCAAAACCACAACCACATTTCACTCCAAGATAACCGAAATATTAAAAATATAAGCTATAAATATCATAAAAAAATAAAATATCACACCAAATAGTGCAAACTGTGAACAACATTCAATATTATTCTCTTTTTACCCCGCATAAGTAAAATTGTTTATTTATAGTGCGATACAGGTCGCGAAATCAAAACATTATGGTTTCAAAAAACTAACATTATGAATTATTTTTTTACAGAACATAAACAAAACAATTCAAAAAATCGTTTCTATAACAGTCTTATCTATCAGCGTAGAAACACAAGTATCTGCAAGCAAACCCGATTTCGCAAAAAAATAACCGGATAAAGGAGCTGTATATGCGTAATTTGATGTTAACCATGATGTTACTCAGCGTGGTAGGAACGGCCCATGCGGAGGAATTAACTGGAACACTGAAAAAAATTAAAGATGCGGGCATGATCGCTGTTGGACACAGGGAGTCCTCTGTTCCATTTGCTTATTATGATAGCCATCAAAATGTTATTGGCTATGCTCAGGATTATTCCAACATGATTGTTGACGCCATAAAGAAAAAGCTCGATATGCCCAACCTGCAAGTCAAGTTGATCCCCATTACATCCCAAAATCGTATTCCTCTACTGCAAAACGGCACTTATGACTTTGAGTGTGGTTCCACCACCAATAACCTTGAACGCCAAAAACAAGCCACTTTTTCTGATACCATCTTTATCGTTAGCACACGCCTGCTGACTAACAAAGATTCAGGTATCAAAGGCTTTGATGATTTGGCTGGAAAAAATGTTGTCGTCAGTTCTGGTACAACCTCAGAGATACTGCTGAACAAACTCAATGACGAGAAGAAAATGAAGATGCGCATTATTAGCGCAAAAGATCACGGTGATTCATTCCGTACTCTGGAATCAGGTCGTGCAGTCGCCTTCATGGTCGATGACGCGTTGCTTGCAGGTGAACGGGCAAAAGCAAAAAAACCTGATCAATGGATCATCGTTGGTGAACCACAATCCAAAGAAGGCTATGGCTGTTTGATGCGCAAAGACGATCTACAGTTCAAGAAACTGATTGATGACGTAATTGTGAAAACACAAACCTCCGGCAAGGCAGAAAAGATGTTTAATCGCTGGTTCCAAGAGCCAATTCCACCTAAGCAACTGAACATGAATTTTTCCCTGTCAGATGATATGAAAGCCTTGTTTAAGTCACCGAACGATAAGGCGCTGAATTAAAAAAGAAGCTGAATACTTTGATTTCATTGGCACGACGGGTGTGAGGTAGTCGTTCCCTACCTCATTTTTTTCTCGTCTTAACGCGATGAATGACAGCCCACCCCATATCAGGGAGTTCGATTATGTCTGTTGATTGGAATTGGAGCATCTTTTTACAAGCTGCCCCTTTTGGTAATACCACCTACTTGGGGTGGCTCATTTCTGGGTTTCAAGTAACGCTCGCACTTTCCATCTGCGCTTGGATCATTGCATTTTTTGTTGGGTCACTGTTCGGCATCCTCCGCACTGTCCCGAATAAATTTCTTGCTGGAGTGGGAACTTGCTATGTCGAACTTTTTCGCAACGTTCCCCTCATTGTTCAATTTTTTACGTGGTATCTGGTGGTACCCGAATTCTTGCCCAAAAACTTGGGCGATTGGTTCAAAATGGAACTGGATCCCAATATTCAATTTTTTATTTCCTCAGTCATCTGTCTGGGATTATTCACTGCCGCCCGTGTATGCGAACAGGTTAGAGCCGCAATTCAATCACTCCCAAGAGGGCAAGAAGCCGCAGGATTGGCAATGGGCTTAACTCTGCCACAAACCTACCGTTATATTCTGCTGCCAAATGCTTACCGAGTGATTATTCCTCCAATGACTTCGGAAATGCTCAACCTAGTGAAGAACTCTGCTATTGCCTCCACGATCGGGCTAGTTGATATGGCTGCACAAGCTGGCAAATTGTTGGATTACTCCGCTCATGCTTATGAATCATTCACAGCGATCACGTTGGCTTATGTGGGTATCAATCTCGTGATCATGCTTGCCATGACCATACTTGAGAAAAAAGTGCGTTTGCCGGGCAATATAGGAGTGCGATAAAGAAATGTATCAGTTTGACTGGAGTTCGATTATTCCTAGCTTGCCCTTTCTCCTGAATGGGCTGCTGATAACGGCCAAAATCACCGTGACAGCCATTATCATTGGCATTGTCTGGGGAACCATTCTGGCAATGATGCGCCTCTCATCCATCAAGGTATTGAGTTGGTTTGCCACTCTGTATGTTAATCTCTTTCGCTCAGTTCCACTGGTAATGGTATTGCTATGGTTCTATCTGATTGTGCCTAACTTATTACAAAATGTTCTAGGCATATCACCAAAAACCGATATCCGTTTAATTTCTGCGATGGTAGCGTTTTCGATCTTTGAAGCCGCTTACTACTCCGAAATCATTCGAGCGGGGATTCAGAGTATATCCCGTGGGCAATCTTCTGCTGCTCTGGCTCTGGGTATGACACATATGCAAAGCATGCGTCTGGTCATCCTGCCACAGGCATTCCGGGCGATGATCCCATTACTGCTAACGCAGGGCATTGTATTATTCCAAGATACTTCTCTGGTATATGTACTGAGTCTGGCGGACTTTTTCCGTACGGCAACGAATATTGGCGAGCGCGACGGTACTCAGGTTGAGATGATTCTGTTTGCCGGCTTTGTTTATTTTGTGATTAGTTTTGCCGCTTCCATGCTGGTTAACTATTTGAAGAAAAGGACTGTTTGATGATTTCCCTGAAAAATGTATCCAAGTGGTATGGCCAATTTCAGGTTCTTACTGATTGCTCGACTGAAGTCAAAAAAGGCGAAGTAGTCGTGGTCTGCGGGCCTTCTGGTTCCGGTAAATCCACACTGATAAAAACGGTCAATGGCCTTGAACCTGTCCAGCAGGGTGAAATTCTGGTAAACGCAACGAAAGTCAATTGTAAAGGCACCAATCTGGCACAATTGCGTTCCAAAGTGGGTATGGTGTTCCAACACTTTGAACTGTTTCCTCACCTCTCTATCATTGAGAACCTGACACTGGCTCAGGTTAAGGTGTTAAAGCGCAATAAGAAAGCCGCTACTGAAAAAGGCTTAAAACTACTGGAACGTGTTGGATTAACCAGTCATGCCAATAAATTCCCCTCGCAACTTTCCGGTGGTCAACAACAACGTGTCGCCATCGCCCGTGCACTCTGCATGGATCCGGTTGCTATGCTGTTTGATGAACCCACTTCTGCACTCGATCCCGAAATGATCAATGAAGTGCTGGATGTCATGGTTGAGTTGGCAAATGAAGGCATGACCATGATGGTCGTGACCCATGAAATGGGATTTGCCAAAAAAGTGGCACACCGTGTTATTTTCATGGATGAAGGCAAAATTGTCGAAGACAGTAAAAAAGAAGATTTCTTTGCCAACCCTAAATCAGATCGTGCCCGCGATTTTCTAGCCAAAATTCTACACTGATTTTTCCTCGTCGGCGGATGGCAACGCTACCGCCGATCTTAAATTCCCCCTCATAAATAAGTAATTTTCGGCATTCCTCCTGTAACAAGAGTTGTTGCGCCTATCCCTTATCAGCTATGCTATGGAATCTTAGATTTCATAAACAAACCACGCACACTAAAAGGCGTAGCTTTATTACTCACCATAGGATTATCGGTGCCATGCAAGAACAATATCGTCCAGAAGACATAGAGCAACAAGTCCAGCTTCATTGGCAAGAGAAGCAAACTTTCAAAGTGACAGAAGACAGCAACAAAGAAAAATACTATTGCTTGTCCATGCTACCTTACCCTTCTGGACGACTACATATGGGCCACGTCCGTAACTACACCATTGGTGATGTAATTTCACGTTATCAGCGCATGCTGGGCAAAAACGTACTGCAACCTATCGGGTGGGATGCATTCGGTCTGCCAGCAGAAGGTGCCGCGGTCAAAAATAATACCGCCCCTGCTCCGTGGACTTATTCCAACATCGAGTATATGAAAAACCAGTTGAAGATACTGGGTTTTGGTTATGACTGGGATCGTGAAGTCACTACTTGTACACCCGAATACTATCGCTGGGAGCAGTGGTTCTTCACTAAATTGTACGAAAAAGGTCTGGTGTACAAAAAAACCTCCGCAGTTAACTGGTGTCCACATGACCTGACCGTTCTGGCAAATGAGCAGGTTATTGACGGCTGCTGCTGGCGTTGTGATAGCCAAGTTGAGCGTAAAGAGATCCCACAGTGGTTCATCAAGATCACTGATTATGCTGAAGAGTTGCTGAACGACCTGGATAAACTGGAAGATTGGCCTGAGCAGGTCAAAACCATGCAACGTAACTGGATTGGCCGTTCTGAAGGTGTCGAAATCACTTTTGATGTCGCTGATAGCCAAGAAAAGCTCACCGTTTATACCACTCGCCCAGATACGTTTCTGGGAGCAACCTATGTCGCAGTGGCGGCAGGTCATCCTCTGGCAAAACAAGCAAAGGAAAATAATCCAGAGCTGGCAGAATTCATCAACGAATGCCGCAATACTAAAGTTGCCGAAGCTGATATGGCAACTATGGAGAAAAAAGGCATGCCAACAGGCATGTTTGTTATTCATCCATTGACCAACGAAAAAATTGCTATCTGGGTCGCTAACTTTGTTCTGATGGAATACGGCACTGGCGCTGTTATGGCTGTTCCAGCCCACGATCAACGCGATTGGGAATTTGCTACCAAATACAATCTGCCCATGAAAGCAGTTATTCTGGACAACGACGGCAATGTGCCAAACGTTCAGGATGCGGCAGCCACAGATAAAAATGTACTGGTCAATTCCGGTGAATTCAGTGGCCTGAGCCATGAAGAAGGCTTTAATGCCATTGCAGACAAGCTGGTTGCGATGGGGGCTGGCCAACGCAAAATCAATTACCGCCTGCGCGATTGGGGTGTTTCCCGTCAACGTTACTGGGGTGCTCCAATTCCAATGGCAACATTGGAAGATGGTACAGTCGTTTCCGTTCCAGAAGATCAACTGCCAGTCATTCTGCCAGAAGATGTCGTAATGGACGGTATCACCAGCCCAATCAAAGCCGATCCAGAATGGGCAAAAACAACCATTAACGGTCAATCTGCGCTGCTTGAAACTGATACCTTCGATACCTTTATGGAATCCTCATGGTATTACGCACGTTATACCTGCCCAGATTATGATAAAGGCATGCTGGATCCAGCTGCGGCCAACTACTGGCTGCCTGTGGATCAATACATTGGTGGTATTGAACACGCGATCATGCATCTGATGTACTTCCGTTTCTTCCACAAATTGATGCGCGATTCAGGCATGGTCAATTCCGATGAACCAGCCAAACGCCTGCTGTGTCAAGGCATGGTTCTGGCTGATGCTTTCTATTACACCGGCAACAGCGGCGAAAAAGTCTGGGTATCCCCAGCTGACGCTATTGTTGAGCGTGATGAGAAAGGCCGCATTGTGAAAGCGACAGATGAAGAAGGTCATGAACTGGTTTATACCGGCATGAGCAAAATGTCGAAATCCAAGAATAACGGCATTGACCCACAAGTTATGGTCGATAAATACGGTGCTGACACCGTTCGCCTGTTCATGATGTTCGCTGCACCACCAGAACTGACTTTGGAATGGCAGGAAACTGGCGTAGAAGGCGCTAACCGCTTCCTTAAACGCGTTTGGCGTCTGATTTATGAACACAGCAACAAAGGGGCAACCCAGCCGCTGGATATCAGCAACCTGACCACTGAACAGAAAGATCTGCGCCGTGACCTGCACAAAACCATTGCAAAAGTCACCGATGATATTGGCCGCCGTCAGGCATTCAATACCGCTGTTGCTGCAATCATGGAGCTGATGAATAAACTGACTCGTGCTCCACAGGAAACTGAACAGGATCGCTCTCTGATGCAGGAAGCGCTGGCCTCAGTTGTACGTATGCTTTCACCTATCACTCCACATGCTTGCTTCGTAATGTGGAAAGAACTTGGTAACGAAAACGACATTGACACTGCGGCATGGCCACAAGCCGATGAGCAGGCAATGGTGGACGATACTAAACTGGTCATCATCCAGATTAACGGTAAAGTTCGTGGTCGCATTACCGTACCGGCAGATGCGACAAAAGAGTATGTTCAGGAGATGGCGACACAAGAATACAGCGTGACGAAATATCTTGAAGGCGTCAGTATTCGTAAGGTCATCTATGTTCCAGGTAAATTACTGAACCTGGTTGTTGGCTGATAACAGGAGACCCTGTTTGTGGTAAAAAATGTGGTAAGAAATGTGGTAGGAAATAATCTGCGACATCGTATTTTCACGTTGTTGCTCGGGTTAGCGGTGCTCGTCACCGCTGGCTGCGGTTTTCACCTCCGTGGCACAACACAAGTACCAAAAGAGCTTCAAACGTTGCAATTGAGTTCAGGTGATCCTTACGGGCCGCTAGCACGGGCAGTACGTCAGCAGCTTCGTCTGAATGATGTCAAAATTGTTGAACGGGGTGATGCTTCAGCACCTATACTGAAACTTCTGGGCTCTAATGAAAACAAAGAGACTGTTTCTGTTTTTCAGGATGGTAAATCGGCTGAACGGCAGCTCGTGCTGTATGTTGACGCTCAGGTGTTGATGCCTGATGGCAGCATCTACCCATTGCAGGCAAGGGTTGATCGTTCTTTCTTCGATAACCCGTTGGAAGCACTGGCAAAAGATGCAGAAAATGAACTGGTTCAGCAGGAAATGCGTGAACAGGCTGCCCACCAGCTTATGCGTCAATTGTTGACCGTTCATAGTGCAGAATTGCTGAAGGCTGAAGAAAAACAGAAAGCCGCGACTGCACAAAAACAATGATCAGACTTTATCCTGAACAACTTCTTTCGCAGCTCAATGAAGGGCTGCGAAACAGCTACCTGTTATGGGGCAACGAACCATTGCTATTACAGGAAAGTCAGGACAGCATCCGAGGAGTGGCTGAACAACATGGCTTTTTGGAGCATTTCACCTTCGCGTTGGATAACCATACCGATTGGGATGAAATATTCAGCCAATGTCAGTCACTCAGTCTGTTTGCCAGCCGTCAGTCACTCATCCTGCTGCTTCCGGAAAATGGCCCAAATGCCGCCATGGCAGAACGGCTGACCAAGCTGTCGGAGTTACTCCATTCAGATATTCTGCTGATACTCCGTGGGCACAAACTCACCAAAGCGCAGGAAAACAGTCCGTGGTTCAAAGCCATTGGGCAAAATGGCGTATACGTCAGTTGCCTGACACCGGAGCAAAATCGTTTGCCCCAATGGGTGGCACAACGTGCCAAAAACATGGGGTTATCACTGGAAGATGAAGCCAATCAGCTACTGTGCTATTGCTATGAAGGAAACTTATTGGCGCTGGCTCAAGCACTGGAACGTCTTTCCCTGCTTCATCCCGATAATCGACTGACACTTCCTCGCGTTGAAGAAGCCGTCAACGATGCAGCTCACTTTGCCCCCTATCATTGGGTTGATGCCCTGCTGGCAGGAAAAATCAAACGGGCATGGCATATATTGAAACAACTTCGGCAAGAAGATACCGAGGCTGTCATTCTGCTTCGTACTATACAGCGGGAGCTGATGCTGCTACTGGTACTTAAGCGTCAGGGTACGCAAGTTCCCTTGAAGACATTGTTTGATCAGCACAAAGTTTGGCAAAATCGCCGATCATTGCTGACAGCCGCATTACAGCGCCTATCACAGCAAGATTTGCAATCCGCCATACATTTGTTGACCCAGATGGAACTGCGTGTCAAACAGGATTATAGCCAATCCATTTGGGCTGACCTGGAAACGCTTTCCATGCTGTTATGCGGAAAACCATTACCAGAGAGCTTCTTGAATGCTTGATTCTATTGACCCAATAAATAACATTGACCCAATAAATACCATTGATTCGACAGATACTCTGGGTTCAACAATTGATGCGGGTTCCCCAGTGATTCAGGCACTATTTGGTGGCACATTCGATCCCATCCATTATGGTCATTTGCGCCCTGTGGAAGCACTGGCACAACTAGTGGGGCTCAAGCAGGTTATTTTATTGCCTAATCACGTTCCACCGCATCGCCCTCAGCCAGAGGCAACCTCCCAGCAACGGCTGGAAATGGTTCGTCTGGCTGTGCAGGATAATCCACTTTTTATCGTGGATACCCGCGAGCTGGAGCGCCAAACGCCGTCTTATACGATAGAAACATTGAAATCCTTTCGTCAGGAAGTCGGCGAACAACGCCCATTGGCATTCATTATCGGGCAGGATTCATTACAAACCATCCATACATGGTATCAATGGGAAGAACTGCTCGATGTCTGCCATTTGTTGGTCTGTTCCCGGCCGGGTTATCAAAGCCAGCTTTCAACCCCAGAAATGCAACAATGGCTTGAAAAACATCAAGTTGACACTCCGTTCTCATTGAGTCAAAAAACACATGGTTATATTTATTTGGCTGCCACTCCGTTATTAAACATCTCTGCAACTGATATTCGCCAACGTCACCATCAAGGTCTAAGCTGTGGTGATCTGCTTCCTCCATCGATACAAAATTATATCGATTCGCGGGGGCTATATAGACAATAGCGAAATCATGCGGTGATTTGCCGCTAAGTCGCTTACTTTTACAGAGATTGGCATGCTATTATTCCGCGCTACTCAACCTATTTTATGAAATAAAGGTGATCCTTTTGCAAGGCACAGAACTACAACAATTTGTTATTGATAAACTTGAAGACTCCAAAGCACAAGATATTGTTTCTATAGACGTTCGCGGAAAATCCAGTATTACTGATTGCATGGTTATCTGCACAGGAACATCAAACCGCCATCTGATGTCTGTGGCAGATAATCTAGTTGATGACTGCCGTCAGGCAGGAATCATGCCTATGGGTGTTGAAGGGCAAGGTATTTCAGACTGGATAGTCGTGGATCTCGGAGAAATCATGGTCCATGTCATGCAGGAAGACAGCCGTCGCATGTACGAACTGGAAAAACTCTGGAGCTAGTTTGAAGTTACAACTGGTCGCTGTAGGAACAAAAATGCCGGACTGGGTTCAGACCGGCTTCATGGATTACTTGAACCGTTTTCCCAAAGACATGCCTTTTGAGCTAATTGAAATTCCAGCGGGAAAACGGGGCAAAAATGCTGACATCAAACGCATTCTAGAAAAAGAAGGCGAACAGATGCTAGCCGCTGTTGGTAAAGGCAACCGCATTGTGACGCTAGATATTCCAGGCTCTCGCTGGGATACGCCACAATTGGCACAGCAGCTTGAACGCTGGAAGCAGGATGGCAGAAATGTCAGCTTACTGATTGGTGGCCCAGAAGGTTTGGCCCCTGCCTGCAAAGCGACGGCGGAGCAAAGCTGGTCACTTTCTCCCTTGACCATGCCACATCCTCTTGTACGGGTTCTGGTTGCGGAGAGCCTTTATCGAGCGTGGAGCATCACAACTAACCACCCTTATCATCGGGAATAAATTGGGTAATCTATCACCGTGAATTCTGGCAATGGGATGAAGAATAAACGCCCCCCTTTTCGCGATCATTCGGCTGAATCAGCCCTATTTATACGCCGCGCACTTGTGGCGTTTATAGGTATTATTATTTTAACGGGCACCCTGATTGCCAATCTCTATAATCTCCAGATCACACGCCACGAAGATTACCAGACCCGCTCAAATGGGAACCGCATTAAGCTCGTTCCCATCGCCCCAAGCCGGGGTATCATTTATGACCGCAATGGCACACCACTGGCGACTAACCGAACCATTTACCAGTTAGAAGTTGTGCCACAAAAAATCGCTAACCTTGATAAGACACTGGAGGAACTACGTTCCGTTGTTGGGCTGACTGATGAAGATATCGAAGTTTTCAGAAAAGAACGTCAACGCGCACGTCGTTTTACCCCTATTCCCCTGAAAACCCCGCTGACCCAAGTTCAGGTAGCTCGGTTTTCTGTCAACCAATATCGCTTTCCGGGGCTGGAAATCAAAGGCTACCAGCGTCGTTATTATCCTTATGGCTCCGCCCTGACCCATGTGATCGGCTATGTTGCCAAAATCAACGACAAAGACATAGAGCGGCTCGATAAAGACGGTATTTTGCCAGACTACGCGGCCACCCATGATATCGGAAAACTAGGCATTGAGCGTTACTATGAATCCGTTCTGCATGGCAAACCGGGTTATGAGGAAGTGGAAGTCAACAACCGTGGCAGAGTCATCCGCCAGTTACATGAACAACCTCCACAGGCAGGTAAAGATATTTACCTGTCAATCGATCTAGAACTGCAAACCTATATTGAAAAGACACTGACAACCAGCCGTGCCGGTGTTGTTGTCACCGATCCCCGTACTGGGGAGGTTTTGGCCATGGTGTCCAACCCAAGCTATGATCCGAATCTATTTGTCGATGGCATTTCCAGCAAGGACTATAAATCCCTGCTTAGCGATCCTAACCGCCCCCTGATTAACCGGGCGACACAAGGAGCTTATCCACCCGCATCAACGGTGAAGCCTTTTGTTGCTGTTTCTGCCCTCAGTAGTGAGGTCATCACAAAAAACACCACAATAAACGATCCCGGCTGGTGGCAACTCCCAGGCTCAGAAAAGCGTTACCGTGACTGGATACGCTGGGGGCATGGCAAACTGAATGTACATAAATCGATTGTTGAATCATCGGATACTTTTTTCTATCAAGTTGCCTATGATATGGGTATCGATAGGCTATCCGAATGGATGTCAAAATTTGGCTATGGTCAATTTACAGGCATTGACTTGAAAGAAGAAAATCCGGGTAACATGCCAACCCGAGAATGGAAGGTCAAACGCTATAAAAAACCGTGGTATCAAGGCGATACTATTTCTGTTGGCATCGGTCAGGGATACTGGACTGCGACTCCCATGCAGATGGTAAAATCCCTAATGACGTTGATTAATGATGGAGAGGTGAAAACTCCGCATTTCTTGATGAACACTCGGATAAATGGCGAAATCCACCCTTATCAGCCTCCCGTCAGTGCTCCTATTGGAGATATTCACTCTGGGTACTGGGAAATTGCCAAAGATGGCATGTATGGCGTTGCCAATGCCCCCAATGGCACTGCACGCAGATTCTTCGCCGGTACACCGTACAAAGCCGCCGTTAAGTCAGGTACTGCTCAGGTTTTCAGCTATGAAACCTATAATGCAAGCAAACTTGCTGAACACCTGCGTGACCATAAGCTGATGATCGCCTTTGCACCCTATGACAATCCGACAGCTGCCATTTCCATCATTCTGGAAAATGGTGGCTCTGGGCCGCCAGTCGGCACTATCGTTCGCCAAATTCTGGATCATATCTTACTCAGGGATGACAATACCGCCTCTCCTGCCGCTGCTCCGGCTACGACAGGAGCACAGGCCACCAGAACACAAGCGACCGGAATACAAGCTAATTGAGTAAAGCCATGACAGACTTTCAAAACAAGGTTCCTTTCTGGACCCGAATACATATAGATATTCCACTGCTGCTGTGCGTTCTGGCACTACTGGCCTACAGTCTTTTCATTATGTGGAGCGCCAGTGGACAAGACATCGATATGATGGAACGTAAAGTCGGGCAGGTTATCATAGGCCTCATAGTGATGATCGTCTTGGCTCAAGTTCCCCCACGCCTATACGAGAGTTGGGCACCTTACTTCTATATTGTGTGTGTAATACTGCTGATCCTAGTTGATATTTTTGGACAAATCAGTAAGGGAGCGCAACGCTGGCTAGATCTAGGTATCGTGCGGTTCCAGCCGTCAGAAATTGCCAAAATTGCCGTCCCTTTGATGGTGGCTCGTTTTATGAACCGTGACCTTTGTCCACCCTCGTTGAAGAACACAGGCATAGCGTTGTTCCTGACCTTTTTACCGACTCTTCTGGTTGCTGCCCAACCAGATTTGGGCACTTCCATTCTGATTGCTGCCTCTGGCTTATTCATCCTGTTTCTGGCGGGAATGAACTGGAGATTAATCGGCATTGCCGTTTTATTGGTTGCCTGTTTCATCCCGATATTGTGGTTTTTCCTGATGCATGATTATCAGCGCGACCGCGTTATGATGCTGCTGGATCCTGAAAGTGACCCGCTGGGCAAAGGCTACCACATCATACAATCCAAGATTGCCATTGGCTCAGGCGGTTTGTTTGGAAAAGGCTGGCTACAAGGCACACAGTCACAATTGGAATTCCTGCCCGAACGACATACCGACTTTATTTTCGCCGTTCTATCTGAAGAGCTGGGGATGATAGGCATTCTTGTTTTACTCGGGCTTTATCTGCTGATCATTATGCGTGGCTTGGTTATTGCTGCCAAGGCACAGAATACCTTCGGCCGGGTGATGGCCGGAGGGCTGATACTGATTTTATTTGTCTATGTCTTCGTAAATATCGGCATGGTGAGCGGTATCCTGCCAGTAGTCGGTGTACCCCTGCCGCTGATTAGTTATGGGGGTTCAGCATTGATTGTCTTAATGGCGGGGTTCGGCATTATCATGTCGATACATACGCATCGTAAGTTATTGTCCAAAAGTTTATGAGGAAGAAGTTTCATGCGTCAACAATGGCTTATATTTGGCATCGTAGCGGTACTGATATCAGGTTGTACAACAACAGGCAATGAGCGGGCATCTTCTCTTCCCTCTGTCCCAACTCGTGACATTTTGGGGGCAGAGCCTCAATATGAGCCTTATCATCCAAGCGCCAATCAAGATTATCAGCGGGATGGGCAAACGTATCGTATTGTGCAAGACCCCGCTCACTTCACCCAAACAGGTTATGCTAGTTGGTTCGGTGAAGAATCCAATGGAAAACTGACCGCAATTGGTGAACGAGCTAGTCCTTATGCCTTAACAGCTGCTCACCCGACATTACCTATTCCAAGTTATGTGCGCGTCACTAATCTAAGCAACGGACGCATGATGATTGTCAGGATCAATGATCGAGGCCCTGACAATAAACCAGGGAAAATCATTGAATTATCGCGTGCAACGGCAGAACGGCTAAATTTGATGCCACAAAGCAGAGTGAAACTGGATGGTATTCAAATTGCACCTGATGGCTCGCTTTCGGGTTTGGGAACAAAAGGATCGACGATCGTCAAACAGAGTTATGCTTTACCTGACAGACCTAATATTGGTTCCCAGCCATCGCCTAAACCAACAATGTTAGGCAATTCTACTGAACAAAATACCGTGGAGCAGTCGCCTGCTGAACAAAATCTGCCTGTAAATACAGAAGAGCAGCCTGCTACCCCACCTCCTGCGACAACATCATCTGCTTCAATATCATCTGCTGCAATATCAACGGGCAGTTACATGATACAGGTAGGTGCTGTCAGCGCTGAACAAAAAGCTAAAGAGTGGCAACAATCATTGAGCCAACATTTTAATGTGCAAGGCCGTATAACTCAATTTGGTAATGTCTATCGAGTCCAATTGGGGCCATTCGACAGCCGCCAGAAAGCTATGGAGCTACAAAAAAAATTAACGGATCAGATGCATCAATCTTCTTTTATTGTTGCTCCCTGATTGCTATACCGATTCGCTATACCAATCGAGATGAATAGCATCATCGCCTGCTGATATTGGATTATCTCACTCTTATCAGCAGGCAGGTAAAATCGCTGTGAACAGAATTCGGGTAAAAAAGTGTAAACCTTCAACTCGCTCAATTTTGTTTAATGTCAGCTTTTTTTTCATTTGTTATTATGTCGCTTATTATTAATCCTTCTCTCACGGATGTTATCTAATCAATCATGAAATACATAGTTACTCCCCGTTTTATTAAAAGTGCCACCTTAGGCATCACGCTGGCTATCAGCGTTTCTGCGTTCGCCAACACGGATGATAATTTCAAGACCATGATCCCCGGTGTTCCCGAACTAGATTCAGAAGCCTATATTCTGATTGATTACAACTCAGGAAAGGTATTAGCTGAAAAAAATGCGGATATCCGCCGCGACCCCGCCAGTCTGACAAAAATGATGACCAGCTACGTCATTGGTCAGGCCATCAAATCAGGAAAAATCGGCCAGAATGACATCGTTACCGTAGGCAAAGATGCTTGGGCAACGGGTAACCCGATATTTAAAGGTTCCTCTTTGATGTTTTTAAAACCCGGTGATCAAGTTTCGGTTACCATGCTGTCCCGTGGTATCAACCTGCAATCCGGCAATGATGCTTGTGTCGCAATGGCAGACTACGTAGCAGGCAGTCAAGATGCGTTCGTCAGCTTGATGAATAAATACGTACAGAATTTAGGACTGCAAAATACACATTTTCAAACCGTTCATGGTCTGGATGCCCACGGCCAATACAGCTCTGCCCGTGATATGGCACTGATTGGTCAGGCACTAATCCGCGATGTACCGGATGAATATTCTATCTACAAAGAGAAAGAGTTTACTTACAACAATATTCGGCAGCCTAACCGTAATGGCTTGTTGTGGGATAAAAGCCTGAACGTCGATGGCATTAAAACCGGTCATACTAACGGTGCGGGCTATAACCTCGTTGCTTCTGCTACCGAAGGTAATATGCGCCTGATTTCGGCTGTAATGGGCAGCCCAACTTTCAAGGGACGTGAAACCGATAGCAAAAAATTGCTGACTTGGGGCTTCCGTTTCTTCGAAACTGTTTCACCACTGCAAGTAGGTAAGGAATTCGCATCAGAACCAATTTGGTTTGGTGACACCGATAAAGTCCAACTGGGTGTTGACAAAAATGTTTACCTGACGATCCCTCGTGGCCGTTTAAAAGACCTGAAAGCCAGCTATGTATTGAACAATACCGAACTGCATGCACCGTTCGCCAAAAATCAAGTTGTTGGCACTATCAACTTCCAACTTGATGGTAAAACAATTGAACAACGTCCATTAGTCGTGATGCAGGAAGTGAAAGAAGGAGGCTTCTTCAGCCGTATGATCGATTATATCCGACTGATGTTCCATCACTGGTTTGGTTGATCGCTTGAAAGCCAGGTATTGAGCCTTATATTAGTTACACATCGTTAGAAAATGATCACGCCACAGCAAATTATTAACTATTCTGCCGTGGCAAATACATGAGGAGCGCCCATGAAAACGAAATTAAATGAACTGCTTGAGTTCCCCTGCTCATTCACTTACAAAGTGATGGGTCTAGCTCAACCTGAGCTGGTGGATCAAGTCGTTGAAGTGGTTCAGCGCCATGCGCCGGGCGATTACTCTCCAGTAGTGAAACCAAGCAGCAAAGGCAATTACCACTCTGTCTCCATTACCATCAACGCTACACATATTGAGCAAGTTGAAACACTGTATGAAGAATTAGGAGCACTGGAGCTGGTGCGCGTTGTGTTGTGATGGTGCAATCGTAATGTGACCTTTATTGAAAGGTTTTGCATATCTGATATAACTCTTTTGACAAGACGCTGATTTTTAAGTCAGCGTTTTCTTCTAAGTTAGATTCCGTTCCTTCAATCCTCATCCATTCTGTTGATTTTGACCAAGTGACTCAAACTCATGAGCTGCTATCGGATAAAACAGCAGCAGCTAATAGTTTGTTCGTGAATTGGTTCAATTCAAGCGTGATTATCTCTAGGAGCTTTGGCCCAGTACGCCATGAAATTAATCAACATTCGATCCAAATGACGTTCTTGGAGCAGATAACGACGTAGATTTTTTACAGCAGATGATTCCGCTGCGACCCAAGCATAAAAATGACTGGCCTTATTCTCATTTTCAGCCCTCTCCCATAATGTCCCATCTGGTGAGGTCGTTTCAGCTAAAGACTGTTCCTCAATAAACGCTGATTCTGGAAAAGTCACGTACTGCCTCTACTGTGATCCGTTCTTTCAAGAACAGGTTAAAAATAGAGTAAGTTGAAGACATATTATTATATTAACAAACGGATTTGTTATTCTCTTTATTGATAAAATGTTACTCAATCTAGATCAAATAATAATGCAAATAAATGTAATAATGATAATTATTACCAACATTATTGATAATAGCCATTTATGCTAAATGACTTCTTGAGATGATCGCTCATTTGAAGGGAACTCAGCAACTCAGCCCGTTTTTTGTGATCTGAACAATTACCAACCACAAAACGGACTGAGTAAACTATTTCCATCATACGGGCCATATACGGCGCCATTAGACCAACAAAGGCTCAGTAGGCCAGCCATCAAAGTCGCTGCTGCGTGACAACCAGCCCACCTAAAATAACCGCCTATGTCAATGGGATAGCTATAAGGGACGTGGCCGACAAATTTGGGCTAAGCTATTCCGTTACCTTCTAACATTAAATATTAATATGGATAGTAGAATGATGGATAGTAGAATGCAGGAAAACCGGGTTTGACTATCCATTCACCTCCCGGTCAAAAACGCCAAAACGCTTTCGAACACAGAATCAGTATTGGGTAAATTTCCAGTCGCCCCAATAACATCGCGGCACACATCATCCACTTCGCTACAGGATCAAGATCACCAAAGCCTTGTGCCGTGGCCCCATATCCGATCCCCATGTTATTGATACAAGCCGCAACAGTGGCAAAAGAAGTCACCAAGTCATAACCGAGTAAGTTCAATGCCCAGATAAAGAAACAACTAAAAAAGACATAGAGAAAGAAGAAGCCCCAGACAGAACGCAGCACTCTTTCCTGAACTGCGGATTTGCCTATTTTAATCGTGGAAATGGCATTCGGATGAATAAGCTGGTTAATTTCACTGAAGCTCTGTTTTGCCAGAATCATAAAGCGAAGTGCTTTAATCCCACCACAGGTTGATCCCACGCAGCCACCAAAAAAACTGACCGCCAGCAGCATCAAGATAGTATGGGGCGGCCATTGGGCATAATCAGAAGTCGCCAGACCGTTATCGGTCATCATAGAGCTGGTCATGAAAAAGCCGTGAACAAAGGCATCTTTCATCCCATACATGCCTGAACGGTATAATTCCAGCCAGATAATGCCAACTACCACTGCAAGTACCAGCAAGAAAAATTGCAGTTCGGCATTTTTTAGTAATGGTTTTAGACTTCTGCGTGTTAGAGCAACAAAATAGAGCGTGAAGTTGACTGCCGACAGTATCGAAAAAATCCCTCCCACCATTTCAATGGATACGCTGTCATAATAACCAAGGCTTTCATTGCGAGTCGAAAATCCCCCCAAGGAGACGGTTGAGATACCATGACAGATGGCATCAAACCACGACATTCCCGCAGCCCAGAAACTTACCGAACATAATCCGCCCAGTAGCAGATAAACGACCCAGAGGCTTTTGGCACTGTCCGCAAGGCGCGGAGTCAATCGTTCTTCTTTAAAAGGGCCGGGCATTTCTGATTGATAGAGTTTTGCTCCACCAATCCCCAGTAATGGCAGGATGGCAACAGCAAGAACAATCACCCCCAATCCACCGATAAAATTGAGTTGGGCGCGATAATAGAGTACAGAATTAGGCAGTGCAGACACATCATTTAGGACAGTTGCTCCTGTAGTCGTGATACCCGACACGCCTTCAAACATTGCATCCACTAGGTTGATATTCAGGCTTTTGTCGAGCACGAAAGGCAATGCACTGAGCAACGAGAACAACAGCCAGAATAGCACAATGATAAGAAATCCATCTTGCGTACTGGGTTGTGCTTTGGTTTTGCGGGTAAAATACCAGCCTGCTCCTCCGGCAACTAACCCAATGATAAATGTCTCAAAAAAAGCAAAAACGCTTTTTTCTTTATAAAATAGAGCCACAAAAATAGGCAGCAACATTGAGACGCTGTAAAGGAGCACCAGAAAACTGCAAAGATGCCCAACAATCAGGAGTTGGTTTTTTTTGACCATCTGTTAGCTCAAACAGAGATTAAAGGGAAAATCATCAAAATATATAACCATGATAATATAAAATAAAAATATATTCGTCTAATTAACAATATTATTGCGTTAAGGCATTCTCAAACTGGTGGGAATCATCTTAGGACGTTATACTGGCGGGCACTTTTTGTTAACGAATGATGAAGTTCCCATTGCAACATAACACCGTTATTTTACGCCAGTTAGGTATTCAGCCTTACGAGCCGGTTTCTGATGCCATGCACCAGTTCACCGAGCAGCGTACTGCGGAAACACCGGATGAAATCTGGCTTGTCCAACATGAAAAAGTGTTTACGCAAGGCCAGGCCGGTAAAGCTGAGCATGTACTTGCAGCAGGTGATATCCCCGTCATCCAATCGGATAGAGGTGGTCAGGTCACCTATCATGGCCCCGGACAGCAGGTCATGTATGCCTTGATTGATTTGAAACGGTCAAAAATTGGGGTTCGCCAGTTGGTAACTTCAATCGAAAATACCGTGATCGAAACTCTGGCTCATTTTGGCGTGGAAGCGAATGCCCGTCCAGATGCCCCCGGCGTTTATGTCTCAGGCGACAAAATATGTTCCCTTGGGTTGCGTATCCGCAAAGGATGCTCTTTCCACGGTCTGGCACTAAATATTGCAATGGACTTACAGCCGTTTTTACGTATTAATCCATGTGGTTATGCGGGCATGCAAATGATCCAACTCAGTGACCTCGTCACCGGAGTGACCATTGAAGATGTACAACCCATTCTGGTGGAAAAATTCTGTCAGATCTTGGGATTCCAACTACTCGATGAAAGATGATATAATTTTTTAACATTTTTCAAAAAAATTTGAATGGATCTATTGCCTCGATATCTCTGTCATAACCATCAGGCAGTAAGTCAAAATCTGAAGAATATAACTGGAACCAGCACGATTATGAGTAAACCAATTCAGATGGAACGTGGAGTCAAATACCGCGACGCAGACAAGATGGCTTTGATCCCTGTGAAGACAGTCGCCACAGAACGTGAAGCACTCTTGCGTAAACCTGAGTGGATGAAAATCAAACTTCCTGCGGATTCCAGCCGCATTCAGGGCATCAAAGCTGCAATGCGCAAAAATGGGTTGCATTCCGTTTGTGAAGAAGCCTCCTGCCCTAACCTTGCTGAGTGTTTTAACCACGGAACCGCCACCTTTATGATCCTTGGCGCCATCTGTACCCGTCGCTGCCCATTCTGTGACGTAGCACATGGCCGTCCGAATACACCTGATGCAGATGAACCCATCAAGCTCGCGCAAACCATTCAAGATATGGGGCTGCGTTATGTCGTTATCACTTCTGTTGACCGTGATGACCTGCGTGATGGCGGTGCACAGCACTTCGCTGACTGTATCACTACGATTCGTGAAAAAAATCCATCGATTAAGATCGAAACTTTGGTGCCGGATTTCCGTGGCCGCATGGATCGTGCGCTGGAAATTCTGACCGCAACACCACCCGATGTGTTCAACCACAATCTGGAAAACGTACCACGAGTTTATCGTCAGGTTCGTCCGGGTGCTAACTATGACTGGTCATTAAAACTGCTGGAAAAATTCAAGGAAGCTCATCCTAATATCCCAACCAAGTCGGGTTTGATGGTGGGATTGGGCGAAACCAACGAAGAGATTTTAGAAGTTATGCGTGATTTGCGTCGTCATGGTGTCACTATGCTGACCTTGGGGCAATATTTACAGCCAAGCCGTCATCACCTGCCAGTCCAGCGTTATGTTAGCCCTGCTGAGTTTGAAGAAATGAAAGAAGCCGCATTGGAAATGGGCTTTACCCATGCTGCCTGCGGCCCGTTTGTTCGTTCTTCTTACCATGCTGACTTGCAAGCTAAAGGTATGGAAGTCAAATAATCTGTCGCCACCATCATGATGAATATTATTTTTGCTGTATTTATCGGTGGTGGCTTGGGTAGCGTGTTACGCTGGCTCATCAGCCTCCGCCTAAATAGCCCCGCTTCCCCGATTGCCGTTGGTACGCTGACGGCAAATTGTATCGGCGCATTCATCATTGGGTTGGGATTGGCTTATTTCAATAAAACCACACACCTTGGTCCAGTTTGGAAACTCATGCTCACCACAGGTTTCTGCGGCGGGCTGACCACCTTTTCCACCTTTTCTGCTGAAGTAGTTTATCTATTACATGCAGGAAAAATGGGTTGGGCATTGTGCGGTATTCTGGCGAATGTGATAGGTTCGTTAGTGATGACAGTACTTGCTTTTGCAATTATGAACAAACTTCAATAACCTTCCCCAGATTAAAGACTGACAAAAGATTAAAGACTGACAAAATAAAAAACCCGCCACCAAGGACGGGTTTTTAGAATACGAGATTCGAAATTAGATTGCGACAACGTTCGCAGCAGATGGACCTTTCGCACCCTCAGTAATTTCAAACTCTACTCTTTGGCCTTCAGCTAGAGTTTTGAATCCGTTAGAGCTAATGGCGGAAAAGTGCACAAAAACATCTTTACTACCATCTTCTGGAGTGATAAAACCGAATCCTTTGGATTCATTAAACCACTTAACGTTACCTTTAATTTTTGACATCAAACTTACCTTTAATAAAAAGACACTAACTCAGCGTCGCGTACAGTACAACAAATAATATAGCCCACTGTCTGCAACATAGATCACGAAATATATAACAAAATGTAAAAAAACGCACGTTTCGTTTAAGAAAAATTTTATACGCCAATAGTGATTTCACCAATAAATTAGCGTTCTATTTTAACTTTGTTTACTTTTTGCCTTACTACTCTTCTTTTCGTGCTCCAGCAACCATCCTTTGATATCGAGCCCGCCGGTATAACCAACTAACTTACCATCATGACCAATTACTCGATGACAGGGCACAATCAATGAAATGGGATTGCGTGAATTTGCCATACCCACCGCACGACAATAATTTACCGATCCCAACGTTAATGCCAATTGTTTATAACTCCACATTTCACCATAAGGGATGTTGCAGAGCCGCTGCCAGACGCGCTTCTGGAATTCAGTTCCCAGCATGCTTAAAGGAACTGTAAACGTCAGCCGCTTCCCTTTGAAATATTCCTGCAACTCTTTTACACACTGCTTAGTAATCGCGCTTTTGGATTCTGATTCTTTCTTTTCGTTGACGAAATAAATGCTGGTTACTCCTTCATCGTCCGCAGTGATATGCACATAAGGCTTAGGAAATCCTTCTGGGGTATTCAGGTAATGATGATACATAAACTACCTCCATTTAATTTATTATTAAAAATTTCTGTACTAGCCTAAATCCCTCGTTCATCAATTTGCAATGATGAATTCGGTTACACATCTGACAATTTGATAAAGAAACCATCGCGCCCTCTGACAATTAAAATTATGCTTCTGCCAATAAGTTATGACACCTTATTTTTAATGACGTCCATTTAAAAAAGATAAAAATACCATATATAGATAAAACACCATTAATTACAACCAGATATAGCATTAATTTCAAAAATAAATTATCTCAATATAATACACAATTGTTAATTTTTATTATTGTTAATAATATATACCACAAAGAAATTTTACCAGAAGCGTTATCATTTATGGCAAACACTGTGGTGTATACCTACAATAGAATTCAGCTAATAAAGCATCAAATTGGAAGATGAAGGATATACACTACACTGCTGACAGTGAATCAATGATGCGAAAAACCCTGTTATACCCAGTCATTAAAGGCTTTCACCGCAAACTGTGATGAAGATCATTAATCAATGAAACGAATGCCCGTCTTCCTTTCGTAATTGTTAATATCCAGCATTTACTCCATTCTGGGAGATACGATCCCTTAACGTCGCGCTGCAACGTGAAGTCCATTGGGCATATAATGAAACATTGACAAAGAAATCACTTACTACTTTCACTATTTTTCTAAAACCTTCGTCATTGAGTTTTATTTTACCTAACCAATTGTTTAATATAAAAAATCACTCATTTACTGACGATAATCAACCAAATGACAGTAATAAAATAGTTGTTGGATGTTAACTTCATCTTTCAAACTCAAGAGACAAGAAAATATAACCAACAACAAGCGATCAAAATACTCATCTCATTGTTATCGCAATATTTATATGGAGAAAAACACCATTTATAACTTTATACTATAATTATATTGAATAAATCCTATAACTCACATTGTTATGAAAAGTTAAAACTATTATTTCATTATTATTGTTCTCTCTTCAATTCTGGAAAACATATCCCTGATTAAAAAATTAATTTAAAAATCAATAAAAACAAAGAGATAAATAAAACGATCATTTCTATATCATTATTATTTAACAAGTTAATTTTCGTTGAATTATTTCCAAAAACATCATCCATCACTCCAGTTGCATACTAGAAAAAAACATCAATTTTTTATTAATCATTCTAAATAAGGGGTTGTCAGTGTATTACAGTATGTTAGGGTATATGTTGGCAGAAATAGTATTGGAGCAATCAAAGACAATATATCATCGACCACAGGAAAATATTTATTTCATGGCTATTAAACTTGAAGTTAAAAACCTTTATAAAATATTTGGCGATAATCCTGAACCGGCATTTAAGTTATTAGGATCGGGTCTCAGTAAAGAGCAAATATTTGAAAAAACAGGGCTAACCGTCGGCGTGCAAGATGCCAATCTGGCCATTGAAGAAGGCGAAATATTTGTGATCATGGGGTTATCTGGTTCAGGTAAATCCACGCTAGTACGTCTTCTCAATCGTCTGATAGAACCGACCAAAGGTCAGGTACTCATCGATGGCGAAGATATTTCCACTATTTCAGAAATCCAGTTACGGAGTGTTCGCCGCAGTAAAATCAGCATGGTTTTCCAGTCATTTGCGCTCATGCCACATTTGAATATTTTGGAGAACACTGCGTTTGGGATGGAACTTGCGGGTATTTCCAAAGAAGTGCGCCATCAAAAAGCACTTGAAACTCTGAAACAAGTGAATCTGGAACATTACGCCCTATCATATCCCAATGAACTTTCCGGTGGCATGCAACAACGAATTGGATTAGCCAGAGCACTCTCCAATGATCCCGACATTCTATTAATGGATGAAGCTTTCTCTGCTCTCGATCCTCTAATCCGCACTGAAATGCAAGATGAACTACTGCGTCTACAAGGAGAACATCAACGTACCATTGTTTTTATTTCCCACGACTTAGATGAAGCAATGCGTATTGGCGATCACATTGCCATCATGCAGGGCGGCATTGTTGTTCAGGTGGGCACACCTGATGATATCCTGAATAATCCGGCTAATAATTATGTCAGGACATTCTTCCGCGGCGTGGATATCAGCCATGTCTTCTCAGCAAAAGATATTGCCCGCCGTCGACCAGAATCTCTGCTCCATGTCGCCGCAGGTTTTGGCCCTCGTTCTGCCCTGAAAGTGCTGGATAATGAGGATAGAAGCTATGGATATTTGATTGAAAAGGGTCAGAAGTTTATTGGTGTGGTATCTGTCAACTCCCTGCAACAAGCGCTAGCAGAAAGAAAATCTATTGAACATGCCATATTGGAAGAACCAATTGCCGTCTCAGCTGATATACCACTGAATGAATTGATATCCACCGTGGCACAATCTCCCTGTGCTATTCCTGTCGTGGGTGATAATGGCCGTTACTTAGGTGTTATTTCCAAAGGAATTCTGTTACAGGCTTTAGATAAGGAAGCACCCAATGAGCAATAATCTTCCACAATCAGGCTCTGATTCGGCAACCGCCAGTGATCTCTGGATGGATAGTGCCACCACCTCTCCATCATCAAATTATGATTGGCTAAATACACCGACAACCGATATCCCACCAGAACACTTTAATATCATGTCTCCTTTTCAGCAAAAGCTGATTCCATTTGATTCATGGATGACCAATATTGTTGATTGGGTTGTCGTGCATTTCCGGCCTGTGTTTCAAATAATCCGTGTCCCCGTAGATTTTATCCTCAATGGCTTTGAACAGTTCCTCACCACAATGCCTGCCCCCATCACTATTCTATTTTTTGCATTACTGGCATGGCAACTTGCCGGATCTGGAATGGGATTAATCTCCTTTATTTCACTGATCCTGATCGGTGCGATTGGAGCATGGTCAGAAGCCATGATAACAATGGCATTGGTGCTCACCGCTCTACTGTTCTGTATTCTGATTGGGCTGCCTCTCGGGATCTGGTTAGCCCGCAATGATCGAAGCGCCAAAATTGTTCGTCCCTTGCTGGACGCCATGCAGACCACACCCGCTTTTGTTTATCTAGTCCCGATCGTGATGTTATTCGGCATCGGTAATGTGCCTGGCGTCATGGTCACGATCATTTTTGCTTTACCCCCCATTATTCGCCTGACAATTCTGGGGATTAAACAAGTTCCATCTGATTTGATTGAGGCCGCTAGATCATTTGGCGCAAGCCCGCGGCAGATGTTATTCAAAGTGCAGCTTCCTCTGGCCATGCCCACGATTATGGCAGGTGTGAACCAAACATTGATGTTGGCACTTTCCATGGTTGTCATTGCCTCTATGATCGCTGTTGGCGGTTTGGGGCAGATGGTCCTACGTGGTATTGGTCGTCTTGATATAGGCTTGGCATCTGTTGGTGGCGCAGGAATCGTCATTCTTGCCATTATCCTTGATCGTCTAACTCAATCGCTGGGAAACAACAAGCGAACCAGAGGAGGCCACTGGTATCACTCTGGGCCAATAGGGGTACTTATCCTGCTTTTATCCCTAGTAGTAAGACAAAAAACCTCTCATCAAAATGAAAACGATACCCATCACAACAATACCCAAGAAACGATATCCGATCAGACACATAACGGAGGAGATAATCATGCAAATAATCGTCTTATGCAAAAAGATCATGAATAAGGGGATGATTTTCGGAGTAGCCCTATCAGCATTCATGAGCTTTCCCTCATCTGCTACTGAACTTCCGGGCAAGGGCATCAGCGTACTACCACTCCAAAGTACAATCAGCGAAGAAACATTCCAGACATTGATTGTCTGCAAGGCATTAGAAAAACTCGGCTATGACGTCAAACCAATCAAAGAGGTCGATTATAACGTCGCCTATACTTCCATTGCTTCCGGTGATGCCACATTTATGGCCGTCAATTGGGAGCCGCTTCATGACGCCCAATACAAAGCTGCGGGAGGTGATGAAATATTCTATCGCAAGGGAAAATATGTCGAAGGTGCGGTTCAAGGGTATCTCATCGATAAAAAAACGGCAGAAAAATACCAAATCACCAATATTGCCCAACTCAAAGATCCTAAACTTGCCAAGCTGTTTGACAGCAATGGAGATGGCAAAGCAGATTTAACCGGCTGTAATCCTGGGTGGGGATGTGAAAAAGCAATTAACCACCAGTTAAAATCTTATGGGTTGAAAAATACTGTGGAACACAACCAAGGAAATTACGCTGCCATGATGGCTGATACCATCGCCCGTTATCAGGAAGGCAAACCTATTTTCTATTATACTTGGACGCCTTACTGGGTCAGCGATGTGCTGAAACCCGGTAAAGATGTAATCTGGCTTCAAGTGTCCTTCTCTACTCTCGGCGATGACGAGACAATTGATACCCAATTGTCCAATGGACATAACTATGGCTTCCCACCCAATACTATGCACATCGTGGCAAACAAAACATGGGCAGAAAAGAATCCCGCTGCTGCAACACTTTTTGCTGTCATGAGATTACCTGTTGATGATATTAATGCGCAAAATCAGCTTATGCACAATGCTAAAATTTCTGAAGCGGATATTGAACGTCATGCTGAAGGCTGGATCAAAGCACATCAGAAAACCGTAGACAGCTGGCTCAGAACTGCCAGAAAAGCAGCTCATCAAAGCATAGACTAACCTTTCACTTACCCTATATACATAGCCTAGCCGTGAAAATATTAACAAAAATTCACGGCTTTCTACCTTCCTAGCCCCAGCCCCCACCAAACCCTTTGTTCTTAATGATATTAATTAAATAATTTAGACATTTCATATTTTCACTTTCCTCATATTTTGTTAATGTTGTTTTATCTATTAATAAAAAAACAAAATGCTCCATGCAAACACCTGATAAATCTGCACCTGATATACCAATATCTGATGCATCGCTACCCAAAATGCCTCCGCCAAACAAGGTTTCTTCATTTAAAGAAGGTATTGTTGATAGTCTTCCTATTGCCATTGGCTATATTCCCATCTCTTTTGCATTTGGCCTCAGCGCAGTCAAACTGGGATTTACTCCCTTAGAAGCTATATTTTTTTCCTGCATCATTTATGCAGGAGCCAGTCAGTTTGTCATCACCGCCTTACTTAGCGCCGGCATGTCATTGTGGGTTTCTGCCTTAACCGTGATGGCGATGGATATCCGCCATATCCTGTATGGCCCAGCCTTACGCTATCGCATTAAACAAACTTTATCGAAAAAGAAAACCGCGATTTGGGCTTTTAGCCTGACAGATGAAGTTTTTGCCGCAGCAACAACTAAACTGATTAAAGACCAGCGTAGTTGGAGTGAAAACTGGATGGTCGCCATTGCCATATGTTCTTGGCTCTCTTGGGTATTCGGTACCGTGGCAGGAACGATATTAGGCAATGGTTATCTGGATTCATACCCAGCCGTTGAAGCCGCAATGACGTTTATGCTTCCGGCTCTGTTCTTAAGCTTTTTATTAGCGTCTTTCAAAAAACAAAACACCTACTGTGTTACTGCTGCCTTATTGGGAGCCCTGATAGGTATTACATTTTTTTCAATACCCATTGCCATTCTTGCAGGAATTATGGGCGGATGTTTAGCCGCACTTCTGCCAGCGAAAAACACACAGTTGAATAACAATACATCACATGATTGATAATAAAATACTCTTTATCGGCCTTGTTGTGGGCGCGGCTAATTTTTTATTCCGCTATCTTCCTCTGCGTTTGGATGCCAATCGCTTACCTTCTGGAAAAGCGGGAAAAATGGGAATCATACTCGACAGCATTGGTATTGCATCGATTTGCTCACTTCTCATCGTTTCAAGCATTCCTGACGTGATGAAAGAGCACCCTAAAATTTTTCCCAGCCTAATCGGGTGCCTGACTATCTGTTTGTTCTTCTATAAAACACGAAGCATCATCATTGCAACACTATCTGGTGCTGCTGTTTTTGGAATAATATTCAAGGTATTTATGAATTAGGTATCAATATTTAAAGAAATATGATGATAATAAATAACTATAATTGCTAAATTTAGCTTTTAATATAGTATTTGTATGGTTTTTAACAGAAGTTACTTTACCGGTTGAAACTAATAAGGTATCTAAACAATGGAAAGTTCATTCACTCCCACAGAAGAGTTGCTTAATTGCCGTGTAGCACAGCAAAAAAGTTTACCCTATCAAGAGATATTACTCACTCGCTTATCGATGCATGTCCAGAGCAAAATTCTGGAAAATCGTAACAACATGCTGAAAGCACAAGGAATCAATGAAACCTTGTTTATGGCTCTGATGATTCTGGATACCAAAGAAAGTCGTAGTATTCAGCCATCAGAACTCAGTGCAGCATTAGGCTCTTCCCGTACAAATGCAACCCGAATTGCAGATGAATTAGAAAAGCAAGGCTGGATAGAGAGAAAGGAGAGCCATAACGATCGTCGCTGTCTCCATCTTCATTTAACAGATAAAGGTTCAAGTTTCTTGAATAGTTTACTCCCGCCGCAACATGAGTGCCTGATTAAACTTTGGTCTGTTCTTGAGCAGGAAGAGCAAAAACAGTTAGAGAAATTGATGAGAAAAGTATTGAATCGATTAGATAACATCGGAGATTGTTTCAACAAGTGATTGTTTCTTACCCTAGGCAGTTTTGAGTCAAGAAAACATGTTATGGCAACATGACCTAAAAAAACTTTTCTGCTAGCCAGTATCATCAGATACTTCATATGGCTGACTATTATCTTCAGATAATATTTAAACCCATATCGTTCGCCCTTCCAGTAGTGTAAGCACTCACTACTGGAGGCGTGTTTTATCCAATAATTACCACATACAGCAAGCAATATAAGCTAAGAACAAATACGGAGATTCTCTATGAGTACTAGTGAGAAAACGCAACTTCCGTCGAGCGTAAAAAATAGTGATAAGAAACAACAGCGCCGAAATATCATCGTATTCCTGACGTTGATCTTCCTTATCCTTGGCGCGATTTATACCGTTTACTGGTTTCTCGTTTTACGTTCCCATCAAGAAACCGACAATGCCTATGTGACAGGCAATCAGGTACAAATCATGTCGCAAGTTGCGGGAAGCGTCATTACTGTCAATTCTGACAATACTGATTTTGTGAAAAGTGGTCATGCCTTAGTACAGCTCGATCTCCGTGACGCTGAATTGGCCTTTAAAAAAGCCGAAAATGAATTAGCCAACACTGTCCGAGCCACACATCAGCACATAATCGACAGCAAAAGATATCAAGCGGCCATTGAACTGAAAAAAATTGCGCTCAGAAAAGCCCAAAATGATCTCAGCCGGAGGGAAGTACTGGGTGCTAAGGATTTGATCGGTAAAGAAGAGTTACAGCATATACGCGAAACTGTTGCTACTGCTCAAGCAGATCTGGATGTCGCAATAGCTCAATACAAAAGTAACCAAGCCATTATCCTAGATACCCCGCTGGAAAAACAACCTGCTGTCGAAAAAGCAGCCTCTGGTGTTCGTGATGCCTGGCTCGCCTTACAGAGAACCAAAATTGTCAGTCCTGTTGATGGTTATGTTGCGCGCCGTAGTGTTCAAGTGGGTTCCCGTATCAATTCAGGAACACCATTGATGGCGATCGTGCCGGCCAACAATATGTGGATTGAGGCCAATTTCAAAGAAACTCAACTCGCAAACATGCGTATCGGGCAACCCGCCAAAATTATCAGCGATTTCTATGGTGATGATGTTGTTTATACTGGCAAAGTCGCAGGTATTGATATGGGAACCGGTAGTGCCTTTTCTCTATTACCAGCACAAAATGCCACTGGTAACTGGATTAAGATTGTTCAGCGTCTGTCAGTCCGTATTGACCTTGATCCTGAACAATTAAAACAACATCCCCTGCGGATTGGATTATCAACAAAAGTCACAGTCGATACAGCAAACACCGATGGAATTGCGCTGGCAACCACTGAACGTCCCTACCCTGCCTATCACACAAATGCTCTGACGATAGATATGGTTCCTGCCAACAAAATAGTTACTGACATCATTAATAGTAACTCAGGAAACCAGATTTAAGGGGGGATTATGGTAACAAGAGAACCACTTACAGGCGCGAAACGGGCTCTTCTGACCATTTCACTTGCAATGGCGACTTTTATGCTCGTTCTCGATTCTACCATTGCCAACGTCGCCATACCTACGATTGCAGGTAATCTAGGTTCTTCAATCTCACAGGGAACATGGGTTATCACCTCCTTTGGTGTCGCAAACGCAATCGCTATTCCAATTACTGGTTGGCTGGCAAAACGTATTGGTGAAGTCAAACTGTTCCTCTGGTCTACCGCGATTTTTACTCTTGCATCTTGGCTATGTGGCATTTCCAATAGTCTCGGTATGCTGATTTTCTTCCGTATTATCCAAGGCGTGGCCGCAGGCCCCGTACTTCCCCTCTGTCAAAGTTTGTTGCTAAATAACTATCCACCTGCCAAGCGAAACATGGCACTGGCGCTTTGGTCGGTAGTGATCGTTGTTGCCCCCATTTGTGGGCCTATCCTCGGAGGATATATCAGTGACAATTATCACTGGGGATGGATTTTCTTCATTAACATCCCCCTTGGTATCGCGATTATCTTTGCCGTAATGCAAATATTGCGCGGTCGGGAAACAAAAACAGAAATCACTCCGATTGATATTGTTGGATTGTTTCTACTGGTGGCCGGCATAGGTTGTCTACAAATTATGCTCGACCAAGGTAAGGAACTTGACTGGTTTAACTCCACCGAGATTATTGTCTTTACTATTATTGCTGTTATTGCGCTCACTTTCTTAATTATATGGGAACTGACTGACGATCACCCGATTATCGATTTGTCACTGTTTAAAGAACGCAATTTTTCTATTGGAACGCTAAGTATCAGCCTCTCCTACATGCTGTACTTCGGTTCGATTATCTTGCTGCCGCAACTATTGCAAGAAGTTTTCGGCTATACCGCAACTTGGGCTGGCTTCGCAGCGGCACCTGTAGGATTGATGCCATTGTTACTATCCCCAATCATTGGTAAGTTTGGGCATAAAATAGATATGCGCTATATAGTGACATGCAGTTTCATCACTTATACTGCCTGTTTCTATTGGCGGGCATATACCTTTGAGCCAGGCATGAGTTTCGCTACCGCAGCATGGCCTCAATTTGTTCAGGGGTTTGCCATGGCGTGTTTCTTTATGCCGCTGACAACCATTACGTTGTCGGGGCTAGCACCAGAACGAATGGCTTCGGCTTCTAGCCTGTCAAATTTTACCCGTATATTGTCAGGTTCAATCGGGACATCCATCACAACCACCATGTGGACACAACGTGAAGCTCTGCACCATTCCAACTTCGCAGAGTACATCAATCCATACAATCCTAACTATCAGCAAATTCACCATCAACTGGCTCAATTAGGTATGAATGACGGGCAGATTTCAGCTTATCTGGCGAAACAGATCACCCATCAAGGCTTAATTATCTCTGCCAATGAAATATTTTGGCTCTCCGCAGGTGTGTTTCTGGTACTGACATTATTGGTCTGGTTGGCAAAACCGCCCTTTTCTGCCGGAGGTAAAAACCAAGGAGGATCGCATTAAATTTATTGCATTTACCGGTAGTAACGGGAGCATTTGCTCCCGTTATGATAAATTTCGAGGGTAGTCCTCCAACATTCTCCCGATTTACCCTGTTCTGATGGGCAATATAGGACAAAAAGAAAACCTCACTTTTGACAGTGAGGTTTAATCATTTCAGATAAAAGAAATTTTTTAATTAGATCATATTTGCAAAGCGATTAGCAAACTGAGCAATTGGGTTAAGCAGATTATCTGCAAACTTTAAACTCTGGGAAGGGTCAGATAAATCGAGCATCTGACGATTGTTGGCAATTTGCAGACGATTCAAGCAACAGCGCTTAATTTCTGGTGTAAACAGTTCATAACGCTCAAATTGCTGGCTAAATTCCGGATGCTGAGATTGATAATCCAAAATACAATCCGCCACGGCCTGCCAAAATTGTTCCTGCGCATATCCTGCCTGTTCATCAAGGATAGCCGCCAGATAGCGAAAAACTCCATCGAAAACATCAGATAAAATAGTCAATGTTTTCATCTCTTCCGGCATGTTAACTTTCACTCGGCTAGCTTTTTCTGGCAACTCGGCATCAGGGTTTATCACCAGAATTTCTTCTGCCAAATCTTTCATAAAGATATATTGTGGAATATGGTTTTCCAGCACCATAATAATGTTTTCCCCATGTGGCATAAACATCAAATCGTAAGCGTACAGGCAATGCAGCAATGGCACAAAATAGCAACTCAGATAGCGGTGTATCCATTCCTCAACCTGCAACCCCGACGCAGATATCAACGCAGGTAAAAACGCTTTGCCATATTGGTCATGATGCAATAACGCGGCCATCGTCATGAGCTTTTGGTTAGGCTCAATCAATTGCAATGGATTTTCCCTCCACAATGCCGCCATCATTTTCTTATAAGGAGTATCCCCCTGAATAGCTTGCTCATAATAACTATTTCTGAAACCCATGCTGGCGACTTCCCGCAAAATCCGGAAACCATAGCTTTGTAAAACTTCATCCTTTTGCACCAAATCAAACAGCCAATCATTAATGCCGGGCGTTGTCGCCATATAATAAGGCGATAAACCTCGCATAAATCCCATATTAAGGATGGAGAGCGCCACTTTTACATAATAACGCTGAGGATGACTGCGATTAAACAGGGTTCGTATTGATTGCTGCGCCTGATAGACATCAGTTCCCTTGCCCAAATACACCAATTTCCGACTGGCAAGGTCATGAGCAAATACAGAAGGCAATTTATTTTGCCATTGCCACGGATGGAAAGGCATGAACAAATACTCTTCAGGGTTAAGCCCCAAGAGGATGAGCTGATGGTTAAACTTGGCAACCGCAGCTAGCCCCAATTCTTGTTCCAACAATTGTTGGTAACTGAGTTGTTCAATGCAGGCAAAATGCGCTTTGCTCTTATGCGCAGCCAACCACACCAAACGCATATCAGAGGCGGATTCAGGGCTAAAATTCTGGAAGTCTTCCGCATCAAAGCCGATACGCCCATTGTTAGCGACAAAAATGGGATGTCCTTCCATCATTTCTGCTTCTATCGTCTGAAAATCGGCATTGACCAGATCTTCCACATTGATGCCGTCGCGGTGATACTTAAATGCACTGCTATGTAATGTGCTGGTCAGCTCTTCCAGATAAGTCGGCATCACGCTATCACTGATGCTCAATTGCTTTTTGAATTCAATGACAAAATGGATAAGATCCAGCTCAACCCAGTCACCTGCCTGCATTTTGCGTAGTGAGTCAGCATCAATCAACCAGTGATCCAATGCCAGCCGACGCGCCCGAAAGTGGTAATTAACGGAATATTCATGATTATCTAAACGATAACCGTGATAGCCCTCTTGATCGATTTTTTCCGTCAATTGTTCAGGAGCCAATAGACATTCATGGGCAAATTCCGAAATGGCTTTCCTCAAATGCAACTGATTAACTTTCTGCCAAATAGCCGGATGCAAGTGGCTGACAAAGGGATGATTTTGATTGGTCAGTTTCGATAATACGTCTGTCTGCAATGCCATTTGATGCTGCTCCCTTGTGCAAAATGCCAGCCCTGCGGTTTTGTGTGGCAACTGTACCGTTCTTTCGTAAACAAACCCCGCCCGCAAGTTAAGACGATGAATTTTTTTATTCCGTATATCCGGTTCAACCACAATTCGGTTGATAGCAGGATCGCTGAAAATGAACGCAATTACTGCTTGGAAAACGCCCCAAGTGAATTGCCTTATTTTCTGTTCTGACGGAGCAACGAGAATATGCATTCCCATGTCATCCGGGCAAGCTGGATAATATTTCCCTATCAGATCCGCTTGAGCGCGATAGCATTCCAACAAAAAAGCAGGTTGCCTTTGATATGTTCCGATAAAGACTGAATCAGGCTCGCGAATGAGCAGGTCTTGATAAAAATAGCCTACCTGCTGTGCAGTCTGCCCTTGCATTCCCCAGTAGTAGGCATGGTCTTGATTCACCCAATGAGTAATAACCGCAATATCGTCAGCCAAAATCAGCGGACGCAAGGAAAATGTTCCCAACTCAGAAAACGTTTTTTCAAATAATACAGTCGCAACAGTAGACATCAGAAAACCTCTTCGCCAGCAACACCAAATTGTTGGAACGCAATGCTTTTCTCTATTACATAATGTTCGGTTCCCGTGATTTCCTGAATCAGACGGGAATTACGGTAGCTCGCCATTCCCAAATCAGGTGTCACAAAACCGTGGGTATGAAGCTCAACATTCTGTACAAAAATTTCCTTGTTATGATCGATGCTGTAATTACGCTGAACATCATAACGCCCCTGCTTATCCCAGCGGATCAGGTGCTGTATGCCTTCGATAAAGCCAGGAATTTGATATTGATAGCCCGTAGCAAGCACCACGCCTTCAGTTGCCAGAGAAAACGCGGTTTCCTGCTCTTGCTGAAATAGATCCAGTACCAATTTCTCTGCTGCTCCCTGTTCTTTTGCTATGTGACGTACTTGCCGTAATTCGCTATTGGTGTACAACGCAACATCCAATTCTCCACTCAATCGCTTGGAGTACATCAAATCGAAAATTTTATTGATGAGTGAGCTGTTAATGCCTTTATAAAGCGATTTTTGCGTACGATTCAGTGCGTCACGCTTGTTTTCTGCCAAGCCATAGAAGTAATCAACATATTCAGGTGACGTCATTTCCAGTGTTAGCTTGGTATATTCAAGGGGGAAAAAGCGCGGAGAACGCGTTACCCAATTGAGTTGATAACCGTGGATATCGACGTCCTCAAGCAAATCGTAAAAAATTTCTGCGGCACTTTGCCCACTCCCCAGCACAGTGATGGATTTCTTCTGCTGTAAAGCGACTTTATTTTTTAAATAATTCCCCGATGTCACCATCTGCTTGGTAAAGGGTCTGCAACATTTTGGGATATAAGAGGAAGGCCCAGTTCCCAATACCAATTTTTTGCAGGAAAATTGGTGCTTCTCCCCCGTCAGTGTATCTGAGCAGAACAAGGTATAACGCGAGGAAGCTGCATCATAAGTAATATTCTCAACTCGCGTATTAAAACGCAGGTTGGATAATTGTTCCGCTGCCCACTGGCAGTATTGGTTATATTCTTTACGCATCAGGAAAAAGCTTTCCCGAATATAGAATGAGTAAATACGGCCTTTTTGCTTGATATAGTTGAGAAAGCTCAATGGATGAGTAGGAGATGCCAATGTGACTAAATCCGCCATAAACGGTGTCTGCATGGTGGAATTCTCCAACATCATGCCCGGATGCCAGTCAAAGGCGGGTTTTTGGTCAATAAACAGGCTGCTGACTTCTTGTATCGGTTGAGCCAAACAAGCTAATCCCAGATTAAATGGGCCGATTCCAATCGCGATAAAATCATAAATCTTGGTCGTCATAATCACTCCTAATAAATGCGACTTACTTGGGAAATAACGATTATTGTTTTCTGGTGAATTCATCGCCGGAATACACAACCCCCCAAGAATTCAATGGACTATCTAGATTTATACTTAAAAATAATAGCGATAGTTCATTGGTTAATATTTCACTAAACGGTTTATCGGTCTGCTGTAATGTTCTATTTATCTTAACAATAGTCTCATCTGCGTTTTCTAAATAACGCCCTACATTATTCCCATTAAATAAATGTTGATAAAAACAGCTATTTTCTAAATATCCATTCCCCATTAAAAGTGTTGTTTTAGTCAACGATTCGGCAATAGATTGAGCTTTGTCAGGCATTATATATCCTTAACCTTTATATATAAATTATCTGAAACACTTGCTCGACATTATTTTTAAAAATAGAAAATAACTTCATTATCTAATGAAGTTAATGAAATGCAATATCGTCAATCCATGATGATTTTTTGTTTTTTTAATAAATAGATAAATTTAATTTCTACTATTTACGCTGTAGATTCCAACGGACAATCGTGACAATTCCCCACTCCTGGTAGTTTATTTCTCTGGCAGCAACAACGACGCTGTATGGTATTGTTTTTTATAATCACTGTGCGATAAAGCGGGTTATCCCTACCATCTGGGAGCTTTTGTTCAAAGAAAAGATGCTGTATTAATACATCGTATTGCTCTGCATCCATTCTTTCCTTAAAATTATTTAAGTACCAATGTATGATATAACCAATATTATTCCACAATAAGCGTCCATTTATACCTCGATAGGATTCAATTTTCTCACATACAGGAATAATATGCCGCTCCAGCATAGTATGATAACGCTCCAACAAGGATGTTGATTCGTCTATCCATGTTAACTGGTAATAAACAATATTTGGCCTACCCGTTTCATGAAAATCCACTTGAAAAAGATTATAATCTGTATCAACAGCCTGAGGATATTCCAACAACATTAACATCATTGGCGGAATAATTAAACCAAAATACCATTGCGCCCATAAAGAATAAAGCCCTTTCTGGTTTGGTTTTAATTCATTGTTACTATAATATGAATCTTGGTAGTTTTTCATCAATAATGAAAATTCTTCTTCATTTGACCATTGATAAAACCTCATGCTTTCTGATGGTATCTTCTCTGCATTTATTTTCATTGATGAATTAAAATGGCTAAATGCACTATCAAATAAATTTGTAATATCTTCAATAGATATTTCAGATACCCATTTAATGGAATCGTGATTATTTTTATTTTTCATTCCACACTCTCCTATTATCTATTACCAACCCTAAAATGCCACGCATTATTCATTGATTTTATATTTAGGGATAATCAATGGTTTGTTAGATTCAGGATCACAAATAATCCGGCATGCCAAACCAAATACATCCGCAATATTCTGTACTGTCACTATCTCCTCCGGGACGCCTTCAGCATAAACCTGCCCCTCTTTCATCATGACCAGGCGCGAGGCATAACGCAGAGCCAGATTGATATCATGCAAAACCAGCACCAGTGTTTTACCTTGCCGATGCAAGCTCTGACAAAGATCAAGTAATTCAATCTGGTGAGAAATATCCAAATAAGTGGTTGGTTCATCCAACAGAATAATCGGGGTCTGCTGTGCCAATGTCATGGCAAACCAAGCACGTTGACGCTGACCTCCTGACAATTCACTCACCAATTTCTGCGATATGTCCCATAAATCCACTGCCTTCAATGCCTCATCGACCACACACTCATCTTCTGCCGACCATTGACGAAGGAAAGATTGATAGGGATAACGTCCACGGGAAACCAGATCATAGATTGTCAGTGCCTCAGTGACAGCAGCCCCTTGTGTCAGTAATGACAGCTCGCGTGCGACCGCTTTAGGCTTATGGCGGTGAATATTGGCTCCATCCAGCAGAACTTCGCCATTTTGAGGCTGCATACTGCGACTGATAGCACGCAACAGTGTCGATTTACCACATCCGTTCGGGCCAATAATGACACTGAATTCACCATCGTGAATAGCAAGGTTCACTCCGTTAATAATGGTTCTTTTACCGTATGCCAGTGATAGATCATGGGCTTTCAGCCGTGAAGTGACCACTGAGGAATAAGCATCCGATGACATTATCGCGTTCTCCTTAATTCAGCATACAGTAAATACATCAAATAGACTCCACCAACCACGGCCGTAATCACACCCACCGGCAAACGGGCTGAAGTAGGTAATATCAACGTAATTAAATCGGAAACCAGCATCAGCAAAGCCCCTACCAATGCGGTACAAAATAGTGCAGAACCCTTATTCCGTACCAACCGTCGAGCAATTTGCGGGGCAGACAAAGCAATGAACGCAACTGGCCCTACAACCAATACCGACATGGTGGCAAACGTCACTGCCAGTAATACGCTGGCAATCTGAATAAGGCGCACAGGTACGCCAAGTGTATTGGCAATATCATCGCCAAAATGGGTGTAGTTCAATTGCCTCCCCAGCCAAAACAAAACAGGAATGAAAATCACCATTCCACTGATCAGTGCTACATTTTGCCAGCTTTGACTGGCAAGGCTGCCTCTTAGTAATGATTTCAGTTGCTGAGCCTGCTCAAGACGAATATTTGAGGAAGCAAAATCGACAAATGCCATGCACAGTGCAGCGATCGCAATTCCCGAAATAATGATCTTGTTAGCCTGCATGTTTCCAATGCCTGCACCATTACCGAGATAGACCAACAATACAGCAAGGGTAGCACCTAATAATGCTCCCAATGGAACAGGTAACACATTAGGCCAAACAACCATCGCCACCACGATACCCACTGCCGCCCCACCGTTAACTCCGATGATATCCGGGCTGCCAAGTGCATTACGGGTCGTAAGCTGAAAAAGGGAACCAGAAAGTGCCAATGTCATGCCCGCGCCGATTGCCACTAACGCTCTCGGTAAGCGGATATCCATGAGGATAAATTCTTGATAAGACGTTTCCGTCAGCAGAAAGGGATTATCCATACCTTCTCTGCCCAATGCTAAAGACAGGTAAAAGAATACGATAAGCAGTAGTAACACGGAAAAAATCACCCTGCTCACCGGCCATGAAGGTACGATCAAAACTGCATTTCCCAGCTTGAATGTTTTAATTTTTGGCTGTCTAACCGACGAATGAATTAATGTCATAGTTTATTCTGCTATCATTTTTGGTGAGCGGCTTTTTGCGACCAGATAAAGTAGAGGCGCACCAATACTCGCCGTAATAATACCAACCATGATTTCTTCTGGTGCTATCAGCGATCGAGCAACGACATCCGATATCAGCAGCAAGCAAGAGCCGGTAAACAGGCAGTAAGGCAACAGCCAGCGAAAATCACTGCCAACTAATGCTCGCATCAAGTGGGGTGCTGCCAGACCCACAAACGCAATCGGGCCAGCCATTGCCGTCGCGGAAGCCGCCAGCATTGTAGCGCTCAGTAAGGACAATATTCGGGTTCGGGCAACGTTGATCCCCAGTGAACCTGCGATCCCTTCGCCAAAGACCATCACATTCAGGGAAGCACTCAAGGAAAGCGCCAATACCACAGCCACCAGCAAATAAGGAATCAACAAGCTGGCTTCACTTAATGACATGGCACTTAATGAACCAATCGTCCAGAAACGATAGCTATCCATTACCTGTGGGTTCAGCAGTGTAATGCCTTGCACAAGCGCAAATAGGCAGATATTGATGGAGGCTCCCGTCAACACCAACCGAGTCGGATTGGTATTACGTGACCCACCACTGAGCAGGTAGAATAAAAGCGTAGACAGGCTTGCGCCAATAAACGCTGTCCAGAACCGTGGCATGCCGTCCAAAACAGGAATGAAAGAGAAACAGACCACAGTAGCTGCCGCTCCTGCATTTACGCCCAGTAAACCGGGATCGCCCAGTGGATTGCGCAATAATCCCTGTGTTACTGCTCCCGCTAAAGCCAATGCTGCACCAGCCATTAAACCAATCAGTGTGCGCGGCTCACGGGCATTGATAACTAAATCGTAATAACTGCCACTATCCCCTGACCAATAATGTTGCCAGACCGCTGACAATGGCAGGGGTTTTGAACCCAGACTTAAACTAGCAGCAATGCAAACACAGGTCAGTACGACCATGAACACCAGCCCCAAAATAAGGACAGTTCGCCGTTTAGGGTTCATCATGTTTTGCTATCTCCTGCTTCAGCAATTCCCGCTTCAATAACGGCATAAATCTTGGTAATCCCCAGCGTAGGCTAAGTGACGAACCATAGGACATGGACATCACAATTGACTGATCGGTCAACGGAATATATCCGCCTTGTCGAACAGACCGGATCGAGCGAAATAAAGGCTGGGATTCTGTCTCCTTACGCTCTTTTTCGCTGGTATACCACGTAACCAGAATGTCTGCTCCATTCAGCAAATCAGCGTTTTCCAAACCGATATTAGCGGCAAAACTGCCGAAAGGCGCGGTTAAGGTGTCAGCCAACGGCAACAAGGACAAACCAATATGTACCAACGTATCAACACGGGGATCGTTTTTGACGTAAATTGATAAAGTATTACCGGTCGTTCCCGCTTTAATATAAGCAAAATGATAACGTGCAAGATTGGGGATGGAACTACCCGCCTGAGTCAGCAAGCTATCCAGTTCAATAATGAGCTTTTCACCCTGTTCTGTTTTATCCAGCGCGCGCGCCACCAGCGCAATTTGTTGTCGTGGTGTTGCCTGCCATGGTTTTTCCGGGTAAGCAACCACGGGTACAAAATGGGTTAAGTGCTCGTAATTTTCCCGTGTAATACCTGATTGTGTAGCCAGAATTAAATCCGGTTTCAGATTGATGATCTTTTCAACATCCAATTCAGGGTACATTTCGATAATGGCGGGCAACTTTTCGCCACGCCGTTCTATCTCTTCCCTGAACCACGGCAAATATCCCTCTGCATCGCCGCCCCAACGATGTGACTCAATGCCAACAGGAATAATGCCCAGCTCCAATAGAATATCTTCAGTACCCGTTCCCAACGCCACAATCCGTTGCGGTAGTTGGTTAATCACCGCCGTGCCCAGCGCGGTAGTGATTGTTTTAGGATAACCAGCGGTGCCCGCGGGTAAATGTTTTGGCGTTGTCGGTTTATCGCAACCTACCAACAAACTTGCCAGCAGTATCAACGGTACGGCGACCAGCATTTTGCAACGTTTCAGTACTATTCGTGTCAGTACTATTCGTGTCAGTACCATTACTTACGACCTTTTACAGCTTGTTGTTTAAATGGATAAAAATACATCGTCGCCGTCCGTGATCTTAGTTAGAACTTGTAACGCAGTGTTGCTTCGACATTACGTGGAGCACCGTAGTAGTACTGGGTATAGCTACCAAACGAGGTGTAGTATTTCTTGTCGAACAGGTTATTCAGGTTCACTGTCAGAGAGAGATCTGGTGTGAATTGATAACGTCCCATCAGGTTAACCGTGGCAAAGCTGCCTTGACCATCTTGGCGTTTTTTCCCATCAGGCCCTGTAAACTCCTGCCATGTTTTGTCCTGCCAGTTAACACCACCACCCAACGTCAAATCATCCATCACACCCGGTAAGGTATAAGTTGTAAACAATTTAAATAAACGATTTGGGTGATCCGTATTAGTACGCTTACCACCTGGCATTGTAGTGCGGAATTGGGTGTAACCCACAAAAATGCGCCAGTCATCCGTAATCTGGCCGCTGACTTCAGCTTCAAAACCACGGGTTTTTATGCCATTGATTGCATAATAAACTCTGGCATTCTTTGGTATTTCAGGGGCTTTCGGTTTTCCAGAATTATCGTCAACCGTGTAATTATTCTGACGGATCTCGAAAACTGCCAATGAATAATCAAGACCGTTATCTAAGGCAACACCTTTCAGACCCAGCTCATAGTTTTCACCGGAGACAGGTTTAAGGAGTTGGTTATTACGGTCAATGCGGCTTTCTGGATCAAAAATTTTGGTATAACTGCCATAAACGGAGAAATCCGGTGTGATGTTGTAGACCAATCCACCATATGGCACAACTTCATGTTTATAGTCGGCATTTTGCGGTGTACCAAAATTATCACCACGGGTTTTCCAACTGGTGACACGTCCGCCGAGAATCAATGTCACAGGATCTGCCAAAGAAAGCTGAGTGACGGCATAACCTGCGGTTTGTTCAATATAGCCATGAGATCCGCTATCTCTCATTTTATTCCACGTTGGCTCTGGGTAACCCCATGAAGGCTGAGTAAAATCACCTATTGGAAAATCTGAACAATTACGTGACTTCATACATGGAGCCCAGTAATAATCATTCTGGAAATTTTGCTTTTGATAGTTCAAGCCAAAGCTAGCGTGATGCGAGCGACCAAGGAGTCCATAATTACCATTGACCTGTAAATCAAAGTTACGCTGACGGCGAGAACCATCAATCAACGTCATATTACCCGGATACATTCCCTCGTTAGTTGCACGATTAGGGAACCCTGTCGCCCACAGTACTTTTTGATCAAGGGTGTTATTATCATAGGTAAAGGTGCCTTTAACGCTCCAGCCATTATCGAAGTTGTGTTGCAAGCTGGTAAAGGTCGAGAACGAGCGAACTTTGGAGAATGCCCAATCAGGCGCATAACTGTTACTACGTTTGTAATCGGTTTTGCTGCCATCTTTAAAATAAATTGGCAAACCACCAAACATCCCCCCACGGGTATGGTTGATTTGATAATCAGCACCGATGGTCAACAAGGTATTTTCTGTCAGATCTGCTTCAAGAATGCCGTAAAAAGGATATCTCTCATGTTTATCACGATCAATAAACGAGTTGGAACGCTCATAAGCGGTGACAAAACGCCCTCTGACTGTACCGTTTTCATTTAATGGGCCTGACAGATCAAGGCCAGTTCGCCATTTATCCCAAGACCCACCACCCAATGTGACTTCACCACGAAAATCTCTGGTTGGACGTTTACGGATCACGTTAACTGCTGCTGATGGTGTGCCCGGCCCCACCATCAACCCCGCCGCACCACGAACCACTTCAAGACGATCAAGAATGGCAGTATCCAGCAGGTTATCACCATAGTTAAAGCGAATGTCATAAAAAGTCGGTACACCATCACGCAGCATATTCCTGACTGTCATCCCTCTTGAAGAAAAAGTAAAACGATCGCTGTCAGCCTGACGGACTGTCATACCTGTGATGCTGTCGATGGCACTCTTAACGCTATCCAGATTTTCATCCACCATGCGCTGTTTGGTCATCACGCTGACGCTTTGTGGTGTCTCGCGTGCAGATAGGTTCAACCCCGTCGATGTCACCATTGAGGAGGTGTTATACATGCCCGTGTCTTCCGTTACACCTTCATGCCCCGCTGGTGCGGCCGTTACGATAATTTTATCGTTTTTGCCCTGTGCTTCTTCTGCCATCGCCATACTGTTTCCCGCCATAATCAGCGGGATCATCAGAGAAAGCACGGTTTTCTTGGTTAAATGATTCGGTTGCAAAATTGGATTTATCACTCTATTCATCCCGTTACCAAAATGATTTCTTGTTATGTTTACCTTGATGTTTCCATCACTCGTCTGTCTCAACAGTGACAGCGTATTTTTCGCGCAAAGCGTGAAGCGGGTTCACTAACGTTCCAGCAAATTTCAGGTTCTTCTCACGATCATCAAGATCGATCATCTGTTGGTTATTTGCCATTTGCAGACGATTCAGACAGGTACGCACAAAATCATGCTTAAATAGATCATATTTGCGGAATTTCTCTATCTGATGCAGATGCTGTGATTGATAACTGTAAACACAGTGGGCAACCAATTCCCAAAAACGCACCTCTGGCAATGCGAGATGTTTTTGCAACAACGGGATCAAATAGCGGAAGAAGCAATCAAAAATATCGAGGAAAATATAATTGATTTTCATCTCATCCTTGATGGTGACATGTAGGAAATTAATCTCTTCAGGAAGTTGAAGATCGCCATTCAAAATAGCAATTTCTTCACCAATGTCTTTCATCAGCATTTTTACCGGTACATTGTTTTCCAGTACCAGCATCAGGTTTTCGCCATGTGGCATAAAGACCAAATCGTAGGTGAAGAAAGAGCGTAGCAATGGAGAAAGGTAAGCATCCAGATAGCGTGCTACCCAATCTTCAGCGGATAGACCTGAATCCTGAACCAAAGCAGCAACCACCGCATTGCCTTCTCGGTCAATATGCAACAGTGAGGCCATAGTCATCAGGCGCTGGTTCTCTTTCAGAATCGTCATTGGGCTTTCACGCCACAATGCGGACAGCATTTTTTTGTGCGGATTATCTTTCTTGATGGCTGATTCAAAGTAGTGGTTGAAATAACCTATCGCAGCTCGCTCCCTCAATATAGTGAATCCCTTTTTCTGAAAGAACGCATCAGCTTCAACCAAGTTGTTAAGCCATTCATTGATTTGTGGCGTCGTCACCATACTATGTGGATCCAATCCACGCATAAATCCCATGTTGAGGACTGATAGCGCAGTTTTCACATAGTTTTTCTCAGGCTGGCTAATATTAAAAAATGTGCGGATAGATTGTTGAGCCAAATAGCGATCATGGCCTTCACCAAGATAAATAATTTCTTGTTTGGCAATATCCGCTGCAAAACTAATGGCGATTCGGTGTTTCCATTGCCAGGGATGTAAGGGCATCAGGTAATAATCTGACAGGTTTAATCCCAATGACTGCATTTGCCGTTCAAACTGGGCAAGCAAATATTTTTCCAATTCTTCTGCCACTAACTGTGAGTAAGAAAGCGAAGACAGTGCAGAGAAAACCGCTTTATTCCGATGTACAGCAATCCAAATTAATGTCACTGGATGGGCGCTTTCTGGCGCATAATCCAAATAATCATCGGCATCAAAACCAATGCGGCCATTATTAGCGATAAAGACAGGATGCCCTTCGCTCATCGATGTTTCTACCGTCTGATAATCTGCTTGAACCAAATCCTGTGCAGTCAGTCGATTATTTTGATATTTAAAGGAATGACCATAAAGCGTGCTGGATATTTCATCGAGATAAATTGGCAGTAGCTTCTCAGAAATATCCAGTAATGGCCGTAATTCAATAATCAACTCAATGGCATCTAAACGTTGCGGTTGGTTATGACCGCATTTGGATATTGACGCAGCATCAATATCCAAATGATCAAGCTGGTAGGCTTGTGCTTGAAAATGGTATTGAAATTTATCGATTTCAATGGAGTAGGATTGTCCTTCTTCATGATGTACTGGTTTGATGAGTTTCTCGTGGCAAAGTTCGCGCAATATTTTTGCTACGAGATGCTGATTGGCATGTAACCAATTTTCCCTAGTTAAATGGGAGGTTTGATGATTCAAATTAGTATTCAACGAACGCATTAAATAAAGCCCTTCATTCATATTCTGCACACACCTGCTTGCATGTATAAACATGACTGACAGGGTGATACATTTCTATATAAATTTCTGGATATCACTATCCAATCAGTGGGTATTAATTCTGGCTCACTAAATTTATGGTCTTTCTTTTTTTGCTTTCACAAATGATAATTAAAATCATTACTATTAACAACCATAAAAAAGTAAATTATTCCGTAAAATCGGCCTGAGCGTTTAATAGAAGTGATCTAATAATGGAAAAACAATAAATGACATGAATTTTATGTGTGTTATTTAAAATCCCTATTAATTATAAAAGTGCAAATAAAGTGATTTACAATTAAAATAATAACAAATGTTTTTATTTAATTTGGCAAAACATTTTTTATCATTGAAATAAAAGCAGACTCATTAGAGTTGGAGATAAAATAAAGGCTCTGACTAAACAGCCAGAGCCTTATTTATAAAGGAAGTTAATCTATTCCTTTTTGCTTTCAAGTCACTGCTTTTTGACTATGCAGAAACTTAAGCCTATTAGGTATCTCAATCAGGCTTTATTCTGACGCCACCATTCCGCCAGCATAATACCTGTTGCGACAGAAACATTCAGGCTTTCCACCCGACCGGTTCCACCGATGGAAAGACGAATATCACCATCTTCCCAGGTGCTGTCGCTTAATCCGTCACTTTCCTGACCCAATACCAAGACCATTTTTTCTGGCAGTGTTGCTTGCGCCAGTGTTGTGCTGCCCTTATGGCTTGATGTGGTTACAATGGTGTAGCCTTCATTGCGGAATTTATTCAGCGTAGTTGTGAAACCATCTGCATCGATGCCTTTGATGTGTTCAGCACCTCCTTCAGCGGTACGAACAGCCGCACCTGATTCCAGCATCGCCGTATCCTGCAAAATCACACCCTGCACGCCAAAGTGCGCACAACTACGCATTATTGCGCCAAGATTATGTGGATTACCTACGTTTTCCAATGCCAACACACAATCTTTTGCTGGTGCCTGCTGCAAATAGGTTTCTACTTCCAGACCATTACGTTTCTTGATCAGAAAGCATACGCCACCGTGGTGCTCAGTACCTGACGCCTTAGTCAATTCTTCATCATCAACCACATGGTAAGCCTTGCGATTTGCTGCCATCCATTTCAGAGCCTCACGGAAACGTGGAGTGACTGATTGGACAAACCAAGCCCGAACAATCGCATCAGGACGGTTCTGGAACATGGCCTGGCAAGCATTTTCCCCATAAATACGGGTTTCTTCCAAACGCTGGCGACGAAGCTGTTCAGGATCGATATGACTTTTGCCACTGATCCCGCTATGCTCTGGTTTAAGAGACTCTCCCTCCGGACGGGAGATAGTTTTCCAAGGAGAATCGCCTGAACGCACTGGGCGCTCACTATCACCACGACGGCGGTCACCCTGCTCACGCCCTTGACCAAACGGACGTTTATTATTTTTACGGCTGTCGCTGTTTTTACGACGATCATTGTCTTTACGATTATCGTTGTTGTCCTCATTGCGGACATACATCACTTTAACTTTGCCGTTCTTACCACTATAGGAATCGTTCATTTATTTCTCCAACTGCGCTATGGCGCGAAGATTACCCGATGTACGCGCCCGAAGCTACCTCTGGCAACGACAATCCTTTAAAATATCCGCTAATTTTTTTACTGACTTTATCCACGAACATGTTTGAGTTCTTAAATGAGAAATAACAACGCCGTTTATCAGCTTCGCCAACGCCGCCTTGCCCGCTCTACCCGTCCTTTTCAGGCTAGGGGTTGCCGAGTGCAGCGTTGCCTGCATTGTTTATTACCCCAAAAAAGCTGCCTGTGTGAAATGATTTCACCAGCAAATGCAGCAAGCCGCTTCTGTCTCATCATGTTTGATACTGAGCCTATGAAGCCCAGCAATACCGGAAAGTTGATTGCAGATATTCTACCTGATACACACGCTTTTCTCTGGTCTAGAACCGAGCCTGATCAACAAATGCTTGAAATGTTGCGCGATTCAACCCGCCAGCCCTATTTGATCTTCCCAGACAGTTACGCCACGCCTCCCCGTATTGTGTATCAACAGCTTCCTAATAACCAGAAACCACCGCTGTTCATTATATTGGATGGTACTTGGCCTGAAGCAAGAAAAATGTTTCGCAAAAGCCCATATTTGGATAATATTCCCCTATTATCTATTAACAGTCTCGCCAAAATGGATTATTTACTGCGAGTACCATCCAAAAAAGAACAGCATTGTACTGCCGAAGTCGCGGCTGCGGCACTAGAATTGGCAGGAGACCTTGACGCGTCACAATCATTGCTACGTCATTTCAATCATTTTCGTGAACAATATCTGGCTGGAAAATCTAATCGTCTGGAGGAATCAATCACAGTAATGCTTGACAATCCGCGCTAAAGTAACTGATGGTGGCTAAAGTTATTCATGGTAATTGTTTAATCAACGGTGATTGTTTATTAATGTGATAACTGATAAGGAACCCCAGAAATGAGCCAGCGCGGACTTGAAGCATTGCTACGCCCTAAATCTATCGCCGTGATTGGTGCTTCTGAAAAACCAGAAAAAGCCAGCTCAATGTTGATGAAAAATTTGTTGATGGGGGGGTTTACGGGGCCCATTCTTCCCGTAACACCAAACAAATGCGCCGTTCTGGGTGTGTTGGCCTATCCTTCTATCGATAAGTTACCATTAACCCCCGATCTTGCTGTGATCTGTACTCATCACCGCCGCAATTTGTCTTTGCTGGAACAACTGGCTCAATACGGATGCAAAACCGTTATTATTTTATCCTCGCCACCGTCACAATTTACTGAACTAAAGCAATGTGGCCAAAAACATCATATTCGAATCCTGGGGCCTAATAGCCTTGGCATTCTGGCACCTTGGATCGGGCTGAATGCCAGTTTTTCTCCGATACCTATTCTGAAAGGTAAACTGGCTTTTATTTCACAGTCAGCAGCAATATCAAATACGATTCTGGACTGGGCTAATCATCGCAATATCGGTTTTTCGTATTTCATTGCTTTGGGTGACAGTGTTGATATCGACATTGATGATCTACTCGATTTTCTAGCAAGGGACAGTAAGACAAGTGCCATTTTGTTACATCTCGAACATATCAGCGATGCCCGACGTTTTCTTTCGGCCTCTCGAAGCGCTTCACGCAATAAACCCATTCTGGTCGTGAAAAGCAGCCGCACCCGAAAGGCTCAGCAATTATTAGGGGAACAACAGAATTTCGATACTGCCTATGATGCTGCAATTCAACGTGCCGGATTACTGCGCGTACAGGACACGCATGAAATGTTTTCTGCGGTGGAAACATTGAGTTTTATGCGACCATTGCGCGGGGATCGATTGTTGATCGTCAGTAATGGCACAGCACCTGCAGCAATGGCACTGGATGAACTGCTCAGGAGAGCCGGCAAACTCGCCGTGTTAGGAGAGGAAACAATCAGTGCGTTGTCAGGCATACTTCCCGAAACGCTTCTTCTGCGCAATCCTTTGGATATCGGTGATGATTCCTCAACCGAGCAGTATATTGCTGCGCTCAAAATGCTTTTGGATAGCCATGACTATGATGCCTTACTGCTAATTCATTCCCCCTGCGCTATATCTCACAGCAAAACTACGGCGATTCGGGCCATCCAGACCATTAAGGAGCATCCACGCGGAAAATGGCTCACCATTTTCACTAATTGGTGCGGAGAATATTCCTCATTGGAGGCTCGACGTTTATTCAGTGAAGCTGGTATCCCGACTTACCGCACACCAGAAGGCGCAATTACCGCGTTTATGCATATGGTGGAATATCAACGTAACCAAAAACAACTCAAAGAAACGCCATCCCTGCCAATTGGCATTACATCGAATACAGCTCGAGCCCATGAATGTATACAACAAGCTCTTGATAACGGGAATGTCCAACTGGATACCCATGAAGTACAACCGATTCTTGAAGCCTACGGGTTAAATACCTTACCAACCTGGATCGCTCATACCAGTGATGATGCGGTCAATATCGCAGAGAAAATTGGCTATCCCGTTGCCCTGAAGCTCCGCTCCCCTGATATTCCACATAAATCAGAAGTTCAGGGAGTAATGCTGTATTTGCGTAATGCTGATGAAGTCAAAACAGCCGCTCAAGCGATTATTGAACGTGTTAAACAAAACTTTCCACAAGCCAGAATTCATGGTCTGTTAGTACAGAGCATGGCGAACCGAGCGGGTGCGCAAGAACTGAGGATTTCTATTGAGCAAGATGAGATATTTGGCCCTTTAATCATGCTGGGAGAAGGCGGTATTGATTGGATTCATGAAACACAGGCGGCCGTCGCTCTTCCTCCCCTGAATATGGCATTAGCCCGTTATCTGGTTATTCAGGCAATTAAGAGTGGCAAAATAAAATCTGGCGGTTCACTGCTGCCTCTGGATATCCCTGCACTCAGTCAGTTGTTGGTCAGAGTATCCAATCTTCTTATCGATTGTCCTCAAATTGTTCGCATGAATATTCATCCACTCCTTGCATCAGGTAATGAGTTCACTCTATTGGATGTGGCGATGGAGTTAACACCAGTAACAGGCGATCCTCGCAAAAGACTTGCTATTCGGCCTTATCCCAATGAGCTGGAAGAAACTATCTATATAAAAAACGATGTTGAGTGTCTGCTACGCCCAATCTTGCCGGAAGATGAACCTCTGTTGAAGGCATTTATCGGTCAGGTGACAAAAGAAGATCTTTATTACCGATATTTCAGTGAAATCAGTGAGTTTACCCATGACGATCTCGCTAATATGACCCAGATTGACTATGACCGGGAAATGGCATTCGTCGCGATACGTCATCCGACAACTACCCCTGAGATTATTGGTGTCGCCCGTGCTATGGTCGATCCCGATAATATCGAAGCAGAATTTGCAATATTAGTACGATCAGACCTAAAGGGTATTACGTTAGGCTATCAGCTTATGACTAAGTTGATTCATTACACAAGAGAACATGGTATTCAGACTCTGGCTGCCATTACCATGCCGGAAAACCGTAATATGATTCAACTTGCCAAGAAGCTTGGTTTTTCCACTGATATCCAGTTAGAAGATGGCATTGTTAATCTGATATTAAAGCTCTAGTAAAGAGCAATTCAGCATATACCTCGTAAGAGTAAAGGTCTTCACTTCGTGATGGATCGCACAGACTTAAAGCAATCAGCTCTGAAGAGTTAATTCATACTCACAATGAACCAAACTAATGGTATCATCGCCAGATCATTTTGATTCATACACCTTATGATGGAACTTATTCCATCTAAACTAAGAGAAAAAACGCACTGTGATGTTGTCCAAATTTAAACAAGCAAAACACCAACAACACCTTGCACAACTGCCTAAACTACCGCAGTCAGTTGCTGACATAGAGACACTTTATCAATCTAAAGTGTTCTACAGCACCTTACTAGAACGCATTGCAAACGCCCAAAAACATATTTATATCGCAGCACTGTATTTAGAAAACGATGATGCTGGGCGAGATATTCTGACTGCATTATATATTGCCAAGCAAAAACGTCCTGAATTGGACATCAAAATCCTCGTTGACTGGCATCGTGCTCAACGTGGTCGTATTGGCGTAGAAGCAGCGGCAACAAACGCAGATTGGTACTGTTCCATGGCCGAAAGCTACCCTGACGTCAGCATTCCCATTCTGGGCGTTCCGGTGAACACTCGTGAAGCTTTGGGAATTTTACATCTAAAAGGCTTTATCTTTGATGATACGGTAATTTATAGCGGAGCCAGCATTAATAATGTCTATTTGCATCGCCATGAAAAATATCGCTATGACCGTTATCATTTGCTGAATAATGCAAAACTCGCAGCAATTATGAAGCAATTTATCGATGACAGTATTCTTACCGCTGAAGCCGTAAAAAATTTAGCCAGCCACAATCGTCCTCGTAATCTTGAAATTAAAACTTTGATCCGCCAATTTCGTGCTTCATTGCGAAACTTTGAGTATCTCTTTGAAAATCAAGCATCAAATGAGGAATTAGCCGTAACACCTCTTGTGGGTCTGGGTAAAAAGAATCCGCTGAATAAAACAATCTGCCATCTGATGTCCTGTACTGAAAATAAGTTGATTATCTGTACACCTTATTTCAATTTACCCGCAGTGCTGGTACGTGCAATATCACGGCTGCTTCGTCAAGGAAAACAAGTTGAGATCATCATTGGAGACAAAACAGCCAATGATTTTTATATTCCACCGGAAGAGCCCTTTAAGATCATCGGAGCATTACCTTATCTGTATGAAATTAACTTACGCCGTTTTACCAACCGGCTGCAAAAGTTTATCGATAGCCAGCAATTAACCATTCGATTATGGAAAGATCAGGATAATACTTATCACTTAAAAGGGATCTGGATTGATGATAAATGGCAATTAATTACAGGTAATAACCTCAACCCTCGCGCATGGGGGCTGGATCTGGAAAATGCTATTCTTATTCATGATCCCCAGCAAGAAATGCAAGAACAACGTTCAATGGAGTTGGATTGCATTCGTACTCATACGAAGATTATCAATGATTATCAGGAAATAGAGAGTATCCAGCTCTATCCGGTTAAAGTTCGCAAGCTGATACGCCGTTTACGCCGTATTCGAGTTGATCGGTTAATCAGTAGAATACTGTAAAATAGATAAATAATTATCAATTTTTAAATCCCCTCTCGCTATTGCCAGAGGGGATTTTTTGTATCTTATTTATCAAACAGCTATGATTTATTGAAAGATAAATCATAGCGTAAATCACAATGAGAAAAACCGTCAACAATAAGATAAAAAATATATTAATAATCTTCCCTCTCCTATTGAATACATCTTGCTCTAATATCCGTCAAGCCAATGATAACTGGTCTGGCAAAGATAAAGCTCAACATTTCCTATTCTCTGCGGTTGTAGCTGCTGCTGGAAATGCTTATGGAGATCGTCAAAATTGGGGATATCGTGAAAGTTCACAATTTAGTGTGTTACTGTCGATCAGTCTAGGAGCAACAAAAGAACTTTATGATAGTCGCCCATCTGGAACAGGCTGGAGTTGGCATGATATTGTTTATGACATAGCTGGAACTATCGCAGGTTATAGTCTGTATCAATCTATGAAGTGATTTTTCGCTCTATAATCTTTTCAAATCCCAAACGCAAAAAAGCCATCCG